>NZ_JBATUH010000067.1:0-1976 GCF_049671045.1 Parvibaculum sp.
AGTCGTGCTCGAAGCGGTCCTCGTCGCCGCGCAGGCTGAAATCGCCCGCCGCCGCGGCACCGGCCAGGCGCTTGATCTCGGCATTGATCGCCGACAGGCTGGCCTTGGTTTCGTCCATCGCCTGGGTGATGGCGGCCTTCTCCCCGGGCAGGCGGTCCATGTCCACCGACAGGTCGCCGCGCGCATAGCGCTTCATGACCTCGATGACCCGCAGCTTCACGTCGATGTGCTGGCCCACCAGCGCATTGCTTTCCTCGATCATGCGCCGGTAATCGCCGGCGAAAGGCGAGGCGTCGATGCGGTAGCTGATGGTGCCGGCCTCGTGCTGCCGGGCCATCTCACCCTGCGCGGCGATGACCGACTGCACCTGGCGCTGCATGTGCTGCATGGCGCGCAGCAGATCGGCGACTTCGTCCTTGCCGGACACGTCGATGCTGTTGTCCAGGCGACCGCCGGCGATGCCGTTGGCCACACCTACCGCGATGCCCAGCGGCCGGGTCAGGCTGCGGGTGATCAGCAGGGCCAGCAGTGCGCCGAGCACGAGGCTCAGCAGGCCGATGCCGAGCGACAACTTGCCGGTCCAGCTCTCGATGGCGTTGTATTCGTCGCTGCTCTTGCGGGTCAGTACTTCCTGGTGCTTGAGCAGGGCCGACAAGGTGTCGTTCCAGGCGATGGCGCGGGATGCCTGTTCGGTGAGCAGGACCTGGACCGCAGCGTCGAAATCGCCGGCTTCCATGAAACCGTCCAGCGCCTTGGTCGATGCGGAGGCGGCACTGCGCGCTGCTTCGATCTCGGCGACCATGCGGTCGCCGACGGCATCGCGGGGAATCTTGACGTACCGCTGCCAGATCTCGTCGTACCTGCCGGCGAGCGTGTGGAGCTGCGCCTGGTCCTGCGCGAAGCCGTCGCCGCGCTTGAGCAGCATCAGCCGGCGATCGCGGATGACGGCGTTGTTGATGTCGAGCATGTCGTTCAACAGGCGCATCTTCACCATGTTGACGTTGGTCAGGTACTGGAACTGATCCGACTTGAGCCTGTTTCCATACAGAACAACGGCCAGGATCGCGGCGATGAGCAGCAGCACCAGTCCGAAGCCGATAGCCAGCCGCGAACCAACCTTCAGATTCCTCAACGTATCCATGTCATTCCTTTGGTTTGGGTTTGGGTTTGCTGTCGATGGCGGCGTCGGCACCGGTTTCTCTGGCAGGTCGCGCTTGAAACCATGGTGGATCGGGCCGGCATCATGGGGTCATTCGGGATTCAACCTTCATCGATCAAGGGATAACGGAAGACTTCGGGAACAACGCTTGCTACAGGAACTCCGCCCCTGGACAAGGGCGGCGCGGATCAGAACTCCTGCCAGTCGCCCACCTCGGCGGTTGCCGTCTCGCGGGACCGGAGAGATGCCTTTGGACGCGGTGGCGTGGGTTGGGCCGCGGAGCGCGGGGATGCCTTGCGGGCGCCTGGCACGGCCGCGATGGCATGGGTCCGGAATTCCGCCACCGCGCCCGCCAGCAGGCTGGCCTGCTCCTCCATCGAACGCGCCGCGGCGGTGGCTTCCTCCACCAGGGCGGCGTTCTGCTGGGTGGTCTCGTCCATCTGCATCACGGTCTGGTTGACCTGCTCGATGCCGGCGCTCTGCTCCTGCGAGGCGGCGGAGATCTCGGCCATGATGTCGGTCACCCGTTGCACCGAGGTGACGATCTCACCCATGGTCGTACCGGCCTGGTGCACCAGCTGCGAGCCCTCGGAGACCTTGCCGACCGAGTTCTCGATCAGGTCCTTGATCTCCTTGGCGGCGCCCGCCGAACGCTGGGCGAGGGTACGCACTTCCGAGGCGACCACGGCAAAGCCGCGGCCCTGCTCGCCGGCGCGTGCGGCTTCCACCGCCGCGTTCAAGGCCAGGATGTTGGTCTGGAAGGCGATGCCGTCGATGACGCTGATGATGTCGGCGATCTTCTTCGACGAGGCCTCGA
>NZ_JBATUH010000068.1:0-69726 GCF_049671045.1 Parvibaculum sp.
GGGACAGACGCGGCAGGCGGACGCGGACGAAACCTGTCGCGTCATCATGCGGTCTTGCCGCCCGGCTGGCACACCCCGGCCACCGGCAGATGACGCGCTTGACGGCAGGTCTCCTGGCTCGCGGGTCGTGGGCACCGTTCCGCCTTCCCGATCTTTGGCCGTTGCCGGCCGGTATCAGTGGCTGTGTGGAACCGGGCCTCGCCGCTTACAGTTGCGGGGGCAGCCAGGGAATTGGCGCCGTGTCACGCCTCACCCTGTTCCCTCTTGCCTCCCTTGAAGGCGAATCCGCCTCCTCGGGAACCATCGAGCGTGGGCACTATAGAAGCCGGGCGCGGCCTGTCAAACCGCAGAGAGTGGGCGGAGCTGGTCAGCCGCAAACGCCGAAGGCGGACATGAGGCGGATCGCAAAGGCGGCGATGTGTCCTTCGACGGACAGCGTCCTGCCGCGAAGCAGGAAGGCGAGGGCGAGCGGCAGGAGCAGAAGGAGAAAGACGAGCCGCGGCCGGGGGGAAAGTGCGTCAGCCGGCGGACCCATGCGCCAGAGAAGCGCCGGGGCCGAAAGCCCGATGGCGCTGCCGATCAGCACCTCGGACAGGGAATGCGCGCCGAGATAGACGCGCGACACGGCGACGCCGATGCTGGCGAGAAACGCCGTCGAGATGAAAAGCGCCTGCAATCGGCGATCGTCGGCGAATTTCGCCCAGAGCACGGCAAAGCCTCCATAGGCGGCGATCGCCGCCGCCGCATGGCCGCTCGGGCTGCGGATGCCGAGGCCAGGAAGGAGGTGCCCGCAAGGGACGAAGACAATCTTGGCGACAAGCGTGGCGAAGAGCGGAACGAAAATGGCGACGCACCAGAGAAGCGCTTCCCGGCGCGCGCCCGCTGCCGCAAGCGCGATGGCGACGGTCGCCGCGAAGGGCAGGATCACGGCCTGATCGCCAAGCTCGGTCATGAAAGTCAGGATCTGCGCAATCGGCATGCCCGGAGTCGACCCTTGTCGGTGAGCGGAAATGCCTCAGAAATAACGGGCTATGCGAAGCTGCACATAGTCGTCATCGGCGATGCTGTAAACCGGATCCCGGCGCGGCACATTGCCGAAGAAATAGGCTTCGAGCGAGAGCCTGTAGTCATCGCCGAGGCGGCGTTCGCCCTTGAAGCGCAGGCCGAGCGCGCCGGTCGAGGCGTCCATCACCGCTCCGCCGAGGAGGCTCGTCGATGCGGCGTCATTCGCCGTCCAGCGCAGCGCGAGGAAGCCATCGTTCTGATAGGGGTTGCGCGCCGTCATGCCCCGGCTGTCGAGCGCATATTCGGCGACGAGCCCGAGGTCATTATCCGTACCGAGAATACCGTAGAGCGTATATTCGATGCCGCCCGTCGCGGCTTCATATTCCCGGCCGAGTTCGCGCCGCCAAAAGCCCTCGAATTTGTAGAGCCAGGCGCCCTTCGTCGCCTGCACGTCGAGCGACGCCTGCTTCATCTGCGCATAGAAGGGCGCAAGCACGAGGTCGCCATCCTTGCTCAATGCAGGCGTCAGGATCGGCTCGCGGTTCGTGCCCTGAAAATAGGCGACCCCCAGATCGATATCCCCGAAGTGGTTGGAGTAGCGCACCGCGCCGTCGACATGGCGTTGCTGCCGCGAGCTTTCATAGCGTGTGAGGCTCGGATCGACGGGAATGTCGAAAGCCGGCCGGCCGTTCGGGCCGGCGAATGTCCGCTCGCGGAACCAGGGAAGAACGAAGACGTCGACCGTGCCGAAGTTCTGCGTGGTGCGCAGCCGCACCATGGGCTGACCTAGCCGCGCCTCCTGCTTGATCGGGTCTTCGAGGAGGTCGGTCTGATTGACGACATCGACGAGGTGCACGGCCTCCGTCACGCCCCAGAAGACCTTGTCGAAACCGGCGCGAAACTCCCAGTCGCCCATGACCCTGGCGTAGCGTGCTTCGCGCAGGTCCCAATGGGTACGCCGGCTGTCGCGCTGATCGAGGCGTCCAAACGGCGTGAAGACAAGAGACTGATTGCCGCCGTCCCAGAAATATTTCGCGGTGATCTCGCCCGCGATCGAAAGATCGCTATCCGTCTGGCGCGAATTGCTGGCGGCCTGCGTGAAGGCGCGGATCTCGGGCTCGATCGAGCCACGGAGGGTGAAATCATCCGCATGCGCCGCATTGAGCGCCGCCATGCTCGCGGCGAGACAGAACCCCGTCGCGGCTAGCCAACGCCTGAGAGGAAGGGCGCGCCCCGTCATGCCCATGTCGCCAGTCCTTGTCATCTGATCGCCCGCCGGTGCCTCACCGCGCCCGCTCGAGGCTTGCCGTGGTGAAGTCGCTCTGCGTCAGGCCGGTGTGGAAGCTGTATCCGAGCCAGATGAGGCGCGTCGTCTTTTTCGTGACGTGGTTCACCATGTCGAGCTCGCCGGGACGCCAGAACTTGCCCTCATAGAGCTTGTAGTCCTGATAGGTGAGCGTCTTCAAAAGCGCGTCCTTGCGGTCGTAATAGTCGATCTTGCGGAACTGATAGTCCGTCGTATCGACCCAGACGATTTCGCGCGTATAGCCGGAATCCTCATATTGCGGCGTGCGCTCGACCACATGGCAGGTGCGATCTCCGCATGCCTCGTCCTTCAGCCATTTGTAGGCGAATTTTCCGATCTGCTGCGTGGAGAAATCCTCGAAGGCGAATTCGCTGCCGACGAAGGGCCCCGACTTGTTGGACGAGGAGATGCGCTTCACGCGCTTCACCGTCGGCAGATAGAGCCATTGCTCGTCGGCCTGTTTCACATGGGAGTAGGTGAGAAGGGCCGTTCCCTCGATATCGGCCGGCTTGTCGAAGACCATGAGGCTCCAATGGCCGTCATTACCGTCGGGATTTTCGAGCATGGTGAAGCGCAGCACGCGCTCGCTCGTCTCGCCGGAGGCATTGGTCAGCACCATCTTCATGTCCGCCCTGGCGTCGCCCCAGCCGATATCGCGCTTGTCGTTCTCCTGCGCGATGGCGAGCCCGCGCGCGTCGGCATTCTCCGGCCCCGGAAGCCCGGGCGCCTCGGCGCGCGCCGTGGCTGCAAGAACGATGGACACCAGAAAGGCGGCGCAGACCCCCCCGCGCCTCATCGACTTCACATTCATCTCGACCCCCCGGGAAGCCTCGCGGCTCCGATCAGTTTTGCGCGGCTGCAATCAGCGGCGCGCGTCCAAATGCATCGATGCGTGCATGATGCACACCGAAACGCGGGTTTCAAAGACGAAAGCGGACAAAAGCCCGCTCTCTTCCCGGAAAGGCCGTCTTTTCTTAGAACGGACGGTCGCCGTTAACCGTCACGCGCTCCATGTGGCGGCGATGGCCGTGATAATCGTTGAGCGCGAAATGCTGCGTACAGCGATTGTCCCAGAAGGCGAGCGCGTTCGGCGTCCAGCGGAAGCGGCAGGTGAAACCTTCCTGCGTGCAATGCTCGAAAAGGAAGCGCAGAAGCGGTGCGCTCTCGCGCCTCGTCATGCCCACAAATCGCTCGGTGAAGGCGGGATTGACGTAAAGCGCCTTGCGGCCCGTTCCGGGGTGTGTGCGCACGACCGGATGCTCGAACGAAGGCACGTCATCGCCCGCCGTCGTAACTTCCATCGACTTGCGCTTCTGCGCCGAATGTCCGCGCTCGCTATATTCGCCCTTGGCGGTGTGCACGGCCTTGAGCCCGTCGAGCATCTTCTTCATGCCGTCGGAGAGCGTCTCATAGGCGAGATACTGGTTCGCCCAGAGCGTGTCGCCGCCATAGGGCGGAACCTCCTTGGCATAGAGGATCGAGCCGAGCGCGGGCTCCTCGAGAAACGACATGTCGGTGTGCCATCCGCCGCCGAAATTCACCTTGTCGTCCGGCTCCTTGACGATCTGCATGATCTCGGGATGCCCGTCCATTCCCTTCACGTAAGGGTGGATGTTGAGCGTGCCGAAGCGGCGGCCGAAGGCCTTGTGCTGCTCATGCGTCAGATGCTGATCGCGGAAGAAGATGACCTGATGGTCGAGAAACGCCCGGTGAATGTCGTCGAAGGTTTCGTTGTCGAGGTCGGCGGAAAGATCGACGCCCGTGATCTCGGCGCCGAGCGCGCCGGAAATGCGGTTCACCTGGATTTTATTGTAGGTCATCTTCGTCTCCGTGCCTTCGGCCTTATTTCGCCGTCGCCTTCTGGAAGCCAGGGCGCGCCGCCAGACGGCCGAAATAAGCGACGACATTGGGATAATCGTCGCTCAGCAGGCCGAACATCTTGCTGAGCAGCAGGTTGTAGCCGAGCATCGTGTCGGCCGCAGTGAAGTCGTTGCCGCAGATGAACGGCTTGCCCGCCAGCTCGCGGTCGAGAACGCTCAGCACCTTCTTCGCCTTCGCCTGCGATTCCATGACGAGCTGCGGGATGCGCTCCGCCTCGGGGCGGATGAAGGCGTGCTGCGCGATATTGCCGAGCGGCGGCATGAAGGTCGCCTCGGCGAAATGCAGCCAGTAGAGGAAGCGCGCATGCTCCGGCGTTCCGGCCTTGGGCTCGAGCCGCCCCTTGCCGTATTTTGCAAGGATGTACTGGGTGATGGCGCCGGACTCGTTGAGAATGAGCCCGTCCTCGTCGATCGAGGGAACCTGGCCATAGGGATGGATCGCCAGATATTCTTCCGATTGCAGATCCTTCGGATTGAAGGCGAGGGTCTTCAGCTCGTAGGGAAGGCCCAGCTCCTCCAGAAGCCAGACGATGCGCACCGAGCGCGTATTGGGTGCGTGATAGACCTTGATCATCCGAGCCTCCGGGTTGAGCTTTCTGGTTCCTTGTTGGCTCTCAGTCTATCCGAAGTGCGGGCCTAGTCGAGAGAGCCGGTGAGGGAGGCACGCTGCGAAATCTCGATCCAGTTGCCGTCGGGATCGCGGACGAAGGAGATGCGCGCGACCTTGCCGAGCGTCTGCGGCGCCCGGCCCTCGCGGCCGCCCCGCGCGAGCACGCCCCGGTGTTCCTCGTCAGTCTTCCAGACCTGCACGGTCAGATAGCGAAAGCCCGTGCCTTCGAGGGCCGCATCGGCCGGCGCATCGGCCGTCTCCTCGAACATGACGACGCTGTCGCCCCAGTAGAATGAATTGCCGCCTGCCTCGGGCACATCGGGAAGGCCGAGAGCGATGGCATAGAAGCGCCTATGCGCCGCCGCGTCGCGCACCGCGAGTTTGACGCCGATGCGGGTGATGCCGAAAGTGCCGGGCGGCACCAGCGTCACCCTGTTGCCGTCCGGGTCGGCGAGGTTTCGCGGCCCGGAAAGGCCCTCGCGCGCGATGAGAAGCTCGCGGTAGCCGGAAGGCGCGCCGTCGGGCAGGGGCGCGCGCGAGCTGTTGATCTTGAGCACCGAGCCGAGGAGATCGTGCCGGTGCTGCACGAGCCCCTGTCCGAGCGGCAGCGTGTGGTCGAAGGGAAGCCCGATCTCACTTTGATAGAAATCGAGCATCGCCTCGGGATGGTTGGTGAAGAGGCCAACATCGATCCTTGGTTTCGCCAGGTTCATGATGGCCTCTCCGCCTTATGGCGCCTCGTTCGAGAAGACGATGGTGCCGGAAGAGGCGAACATGCCGCCGACGCCGTGGGCGATGGAGATTTTCGCGCCCGGCACCTGCGCCGGCGCGATGCCTCGCATCTGCCGCACGCTTTCCTGCAGCGCGTACATGCCATACATGCCCGAATGCATGTAGGAGAGGCCGCCGCCATTGGTGTTGAGCGGCAGCTTGCCGCCCGGCGCCGTGTTGCGCTCGCGGATGAAGGCCGCGCCTTCGCCGCGCTCGCAGAAGCCGAGATCCTCGAGCCCGTAGATCGGCAGATGCGCGAAGGCGTCATAGATCATCAGATGATCGACATCCTTGTGCGTGATGCCCGCCTCGGCGAACGCCTTGCTGCCGGAAACGCGGAACGCCCTGGAAGTCGTGAAGTCCTCCATCTGGCTGATCATCGGCGTTTCGCAGCTCTCGCCCGTGCCGAGGATATAGACCGGCTTCTGCGGAAAATCCTTCGCCCGCTCGGCGCTCGTCAGGATGAGCGCGCCGCCGCCATCGGTGACGAGGCAGCACATGAGAAGCCGGAACGGCCAGGCGATCATCCTGGAATTGAGAACGTCGTCGACCGTGATCGGATCGCGGAACGAGGCGCGGGGGTTTTTCGCCGCCCATTCGCGCTGGATGACCGCGACCATGGCCACGTCTTCCTCCGTCACGCCATAGGTCTTCATGTAGCGCAGCGCCGGAATGGTGAACATGGTCGGCGGGTTGGTGATGCCATAGGGCACCTCGAACTGCCCCATCTGGCTTGCCGGATCGCGGCTCATGCGCCGCGCGCCGACGCGCGAGCGGCCCGATTCCGCATGCGTGATGAGAACGGTGCTGCAAAGCCCCTCATTGATGGCCGCCGCCGCATGGCGGACATGCAGCATGAAGGAGCAGCCGCCGACGCTCGTGCCGTCGACCCATGTCGGCGTGATGCCGAGATATTGCGCGATCTCGACGGGGCTGTCGCCGGCGGTGGCGATACCGTCGATATCCTTCGCGGTGAGGCCCGCATCGCGCATCGCGTTGAGCGCCGCGTCGGCGTGAAGCATGAGCTGCGACGTGTTCGGAATCTTTCCCATCTCGGTCGTTTCGGCAGCGCCGACGACCGCAACTGACTTCTGCTTCATGGCCTATCCCTTCGCCGGCCTGAACTTCGGAAGGCTGATCTCTTCATTCACCTTCTCGAAGGTCACTTCGAGGGGCATGTCGAGCTGGAGAGCTTCCGGCGTCTGCGGACAATCCACGATATTGGTCATCATGCGCGGCCCTTCCGCCAGCGTGACGACCGCGATCGAGTGCGGCGCCTCGCCGAAATCGGGGCGGGGCCGGTGATTGATGATGTAGCTGTAGAGCGTCGCCTTGCCCGATGCCGTGAAGATCTCGACATTGCGCGACGAGCAGGACGGGCAGAAGGGGCGCGGCGGGAAATATCTGTGCGAGCAATCCTTGCAGCGCTGAAGGCGCAGCTCCCCAGCCTTGCATCCGTCCCAGAAGTGCCGGGTCTCGGGCGTCGGCTGAGGAAGTGGGCGGGCATATTCCGCCATGTCTCGACCTCCTCGGAGAATTTCGGATTTCAGTGCCGACGAGAATAGCGGCGCATCATCGCTTGGCAAGGTTGCCGGATGAACAGCCGCATGCGTGGAAATGGCCAGCTTGATCGAGGGACTGGAATGGCTATATCTCTCCGGGAGCAGACCCGGAGCGCAGATGAGCCTCATCCGTCAAGCATCGTTCGCCGCCGCGCTGGCCCTCGGGCTCGGCCTGGGCGGCGTTGCCCTTGCGGCAGGGCCCGCCGCCGCGCCGCAGAGCGCGGCCGGCATGGCGGGCGAGCTTGCCGTGGGACAGATCGCGGGCGGACTTTCAGATCCGGTGCCGATCATCGCCACGCCCGCCGGCCTCATGCTCTTCATGTTCGGTCCGCCGGAGGAGGCGGCGCCCCCGTCCGGCAAGCTCCGCACGATCCCCAAAGCGCGGACGCTTCAGACGCACCGCATCGGCCAGCGCTGAGATCAATCGAAGCCGTGAAAGGTCACGAAGTCTGAAAGCGGCTCCCGCTCGGCGACGAGCGTGTTCACCGGCGCGCTCTCGTCGGCATAACCGAGCGACATTCCGCAGATGATGTACTCGTCCTCCGGCACGCCGAGCACGCGGCGCGTCACCGACCAGTAATTGTTCCACGCGCCTTGCGCGCAGGTGTCGAGGCCGCGCGCCTTCGCCGCGAGCATGATCGACTGCATGAGGATACCGATGTCGATGAAGCTCATCGCATCGAGATCCTTGTCGAGCGTGAAGATGAGGCCGACCGGCGCGTCGAAGAACTGGTAGTTGCGGCCCCATTGCCGCCAGTTCGCCTCCTTGTCGCCCTTCGGGATTCCGAGCAGCGAATACATCTCCTTGCCGAGTGTGCGCATGCGCGTGATGTAGGGCTCCTTACGCTTCGATGTGCGCGGGAATTCGGCACCTTCATCGGCCGGCTGCGTCTCGCGATGGGCGAGCACTTCCGCTTCGAGGCGCAGTCTCGTCTCACCCGCGACGACATGGACCTTCCAGGGCTGGATGTTCGTGCCGGAGGGCGCGCGCGAGGCGATTTCCAGAATTTCCGTCACGAGCGAAAGGGGAACGGGATCGGGCCTGAAAGCGCGAATGGATTTACGCGCCGTGAGCGCGTCGTCGATATGCATGGAACAGGGGCCTCAAAGTCCGAGAACGGCTTTCGCCATGATGTTGCGCTGGATTTCGTTCGTGCCCGCATAGATCGAGCCGGCGCGATCGTTGAGATATTTTGCCGTGACGGGCCAGCTATGCTCCGGGCCGACCGGCGTTCGGTTGTCGCTCGGGGCGGTGAAGCCCGGCACGGGACCGCCGGGGCGTGTCGCATGCGGCTGGTAGGGCAGGGCATAATGGGCGGCGGCCTCGAGCGCAAGCTCGGTGAGGAGTTGAGAGATTTCCGTGCCGCGCGTCTTGAGCAGCGAGGATTCGGCTCCCGGCGCCTCGCCATTCGAGAGTGCCGACATGATGCGGTGCTCGGTGAATTCGAGGCCCGTGATCTCGACGCCCGCCGCCGCGATCTTCGCCGCGAAAGCCGCATCGTCGATCAGGCGCGCGCCGTCCGATCCGCGCTCCGCCCGCGCCATGGCGCGGATGCGCTCGAGCCGCGTGGCGAGGCCCGGCGCATAGGCATGGCCGCCGCGCTCGAACTGCATCAGATATTTTGCCACCGTCCAGCCATCGCCGACCTTGCCGACGACATTGGCCTTCGGAACCTTCACATCGGTGAAGAAGACCTGGTTCTGGATGTGCTCGCCCGACAGCATGACCAGCGGCTCGACCTTGACGCCGGCCGTCTCCATGTCGATCAGCAGGAAGGTGATGCCGCGCTGGGGAATGTCTTCCTTCGAGGTGCGGACGAGATTGAAAATGCGGTTGGCGTAGTTCGCATGCGTCGTCCAGATCTTCGAGCCGTTGCAGAGGAAATGATCGCCCATGTCGACGGCGCTCATCTGGAGCGAGGCGAGGTCGGAGCCCGAGCCCGGCTCCGAATAGCCCTGACACCAGAAATCCGCGCCCGAGAGGATGCGCGGCAGGTAGAAGGCTTTCTGCTCCGCCGTGCCGTGGCCGATCAGCACCGGCCCGCACATGCCGACCCCCATGGGCGAAAGCGGTGGCGCGCCAGCCGCCGACAATTCGCTGGCGAAGATGTAGTGCTGCATCACCGACCAGTCGCAGCCTCCATATTCGACCGGCCAGGCCGGCGCGACCCAGCCCTTCGCGTGAAGGGCGCGGTGCCAGGTCATGGTCGTTTCGTAGTCGGCATAGACGCTGGTCATGAGCTTGCCGGTCGCGCGAAGTTTCGGCGTCAGCTTCTCGTCGAGAAAGCGGCGCACCTCGTCGCGGAAGGCTGCGTCCCGCGCGCTCAAGGCCAGATCCATCGTCAGTCTCCAATGGGCAAAATATCGATATGCGGAGGTTAGGCACGTATTCCGGATTGGCAAGCGATGTCGCGGGCGGCGCTCGCACAATTATGTGATGGGCAGGGATTGGCGGCCCCTCGCGATTCACGTAAATGAGGGGGCCCGATTGAGGTTCGGCAGAGGCCCCTTGTCGATCCGGAACATGCATGTCGATCCAGAATAAAGACGAGCCCGTTGCAGTGATGGCGAGCCCGGAGTTGGAGCCGGAGCCGAGAATAACCACGCCAGCCGAGCGGCAGCGCGCCTTTCGCGTCCTCTTCCTCTGTCAGCTGGCCGGCGGCATGGGCCAGACGCTCGTCTATGCCGTGCTGCCGCCCATCGCCCGCAGGCTTGGCATGGGCGAGTTCGAGACGACGATGATCTATTCGTTGTCGGCCTTTCTCTGGGTCGTCACCAGCCCCTTCTGGGGGCGGCGCAGCGACGTCGTCGGGCGAAAGCCCATCATGCTCGTGGGGCTTCTGGCCTTCGCCATCTCGACCGCGCTCTTTGCCGTCGTGGTGCTGATCGGCCTCTGGGGCTGGCTGCCTCTCGTCATCACCTTTCCGCTTCTCATGCTCTCGCGTGCGATCTTCGGAGGGTTCGGCTCGGGCAACGGGTCGGCGGCGCAAGCCTATGTCGCCGACCGCACGACGCGCTCGGAGCGCGCGGCGGGCGTCGCCTCGCTCGGCGCCGCCTTCGGCCTCGGCACCGCGATCGGGCCGGGCGTTGCCGCCGCCTTCGCGCAGCTCCATGTCGTCGCCCCGTTTTTCGCCGTGGCGGCGCTCGCCTTTGTCAGCGCCGGCCTCATCTGGTTCTTTCTGCCGGAGCGCACGCGCCCCTCGTTTCATGTGAGCGAGAAGCAGAGCCGGCGCGCGGGCCTTCGCTGGTACGACAAGAAGGCGCTTCCCTGGGTCGTCATCAGCGTTATCCTGAGCTTCGCCCAGGCGATCGTGATGCAGCTCTGCGCGTTCTATTTCATGGACGTGCTGAAGCTGAGCGGGGATGAGGCCATGCAGATGGTGAGCATCGGCCTCATGGCTATGGCCATGGCGACGCTGTTCGCCCAGATCGGCCTCATCCAGCGCTTCAACCTGTCGGTGCAGTTCCTGCTGCGCTGGGGTTCGGTGACGATGCTCTTTTCCTTCGCGGGCCTCATCATCGGCAATTCATACGGGCTTCTCGTCGCGGCGCTGACCCTGAGCGGCCTCGGCTTCGGCCTGCTCCGCCCCGGCTTGCAGGCGGGCGCCTCGCTCTCCGTTTCCCGGCGCGATCAGGGCGCGATGGCGGGCCTCATCAGCGGCACCTCGGCGACCGGCATGATTCTCAATCCCTTCATCGGCATTCCGCTTTACGGCTTCATGCATCAGGCGCCGTTCATCGTCGGCGGGCTGCTCGTGCTTCTGGTTCTCGCCTTCGCGGTCTTCCACCCGACCATGCGCGGGCTGACGCAGCCGGCGGAGGATTTCGAGGACGAGGAGGAGGGGCTCGGCTTCCAGTAAGGCGGACGGGGGGAAGCCGGGCAGGGGAAGCCGGGCGCGGGAATTTATAAGACCTGCGCAATATTTTCCCGTTATGGTCCGCCCCCGGTCGGAAGGGCGGGGGGCTCGATTGTCATTCGAACAGTTGCTGAGCGGTGTCTCGGAGGGCGCGTTGCGCGCCGTCGCGATCCATTGGAACGAGGCTCGCGGCCAGCGCCGGATGCCGGGCTGGCCGGACATCAGGCCGGGCGCGATCGTGCGCCAGCTCCCCATCGTCTGGTCGTGGAAATATGACCGCGAGGCGGACCTTTTCGTCGGGCGCCTTGCGGGCGAGGAGATCGTCGAGGCGTTCGGCGAGAGCCTGCGTGGCAAGACGGCGGAGGAATTCTTCAGGAACCGGGGCGGCGAGGCCATCGTCGCCCGCCACCGCCAGGTCGTGCTCATGCCCTGCTATTTCCACGGGACGGGCGCCGTCTTCGCCCATGCCGGCCGGATCGTCGTCGGCGAGCGCATCATCCTGCCGCTCGCGGCGGATGGCGAAACGCCCGACGGCATTCTGGGCGCGACGGTCTACCGTTATCTGAAGCCGGCGTCTGACGCGGGCGGAGCGAATCTGACCGATGAGAGCGGGACCTTCGTCCCTCTCTAGCCTTCGAGGTCAGCCAAGCGCCCCTTCCGCTTCCCATTGCGCCATCAGCGTCGCGACGGCCGCAGCGAAGGCATGCGGCTGGTCGAGCATGATGTGGTGCTGCGCGCCGGGGATCGTGAAGACAGGCTTCTCGGGCGAAAGCTTTCGCAGATAGTCCACGGTCGAGGGATTGTAGTCCTTGCTCTCGAGGCCGAGCATGGTCGCGCCCTTGCAGGCGAGGTTCTTGTAGATGTCGGCGTGATCGTCGCCCATCCGCAGCCCGTTGAAGAGTTCGGCGTCGAACTTCCACGTCCAGCCGGCCTCGTCCGAATGGCGGCGGCCGGGATTCTCGCCGCGCTTCACCTCGCGCAGGCTGAGATCGCCGATAAAGTCGATGATGAAGCCATTGGCGCAGGGCTGGAGCGGCGCCAGGCGGAAGCGCGCTCGCGCCGTCTCGAAATTGGGATAGATGCGCGTCGGCCGGCGCTGATTGTCGAGGAACCATTCATGGCGCTCCTCGGGCGCGCGGACCGTGAAGTCGGCGAGGATGATGCCGCCCAGCCGCTCGCCATGATACTTGCCCGCCATGAGCGTCACGAAGCCGCCGAAGGAATGGCCGACGACCACGGGCTTCGGCCCGAGGCCCGCATCGAAGGCGACCGCGCCGATCTCATCCGCGAAGCTCTCGCGCGAATAGCGCTCGCGCCAGTCGCTGTCGCCCATGCCGCCAAGGTCCATGGCGGCGACGTTGTAGCGGTTGGTCAGAAGGGGCGCGATGAAGGAAAACCACTCCGCATGGGCGCCGTTGCCATGGACGAACAGCACGCCCGGCCGTTTTGGATCGTCATTGCCCCAGCGCAGATAGTGGATGCGCGCGCCGTCGACCGTCACGCGGCGGCTCTCGCGCGGCGCCGCCAGCGCCTCCCGGAACCACTGCGGACGATGCCGCATCACATCCTCATCGGGGAGCGTGCGGACCGGAGGTTCTGAAGGAGTGGGCTTGTCGAACGCCATTTACATACCGTCGGGGATATCTGTGGCATCGAAAGTGACGCCAGTGCCATTTTCTGTATGGCCGGTGATGTAAACTGTTTTGTGGGCGGGGAAAAGACCCGGGCGAAGCCGATCCAGAGTCTGGTTGACAGGGCGGGGTCTGCCCCTTAGTTTCCGCGCCAACTCCAAGGCTGTCCGGCCCGAAATGCCGATGGCGAGGCTTTCCGGCCAACGCCCAGCCCGTTGAATTCTGGCCCCGAAGGTTTCGTCATGAAGATTCGTAACTCCTTGAAATCGCTGCGTACTCGCCACCGCGACAACCGTCTCGTCCGGCGCAAGGGGCGTATCTACATCATCAACAAGACGAATCCCCGCTACAAGGCCCGCCAGGGCTGATCGGCGGAGCCGTCCGCGTGGCTTCGGGCCCGCACTCTTCATTCACGAAAAGGCCGTGCCGCAGGGCGCGGCCTTTTTGTTTCGGGAGGCCGTGATGGCGCAGATCGACACCGTGGTCTTCGATCTCGGCAATGTGCTCTTCCAGTGGGACCCGCGCCATCTCTACCGTCGCCATTTCGCCTCCGAGGCGGAGATGGAGCACTTCCTCGCCACCGTCTGCACGCTCGAATGGCATCTCGCGCATGATTATGGCGTCTCCTTCGAGGAGAACGCCGCCTGCCTCAAGGCGCTCCATCCCGGCGCGGCGGCGCTGATCGACCTCTGGCGGACAGGGTTTCAGGAGATGATTCCCGGTCCCGTTCCCGGCACGTCGGCGCTCATTACCGCGCTGAAGGCGCGGGGGCACCGCCTCCATGGCCTCACCAACATGCCGGCGCCCGTCTATCCCGAGCTTTGCGTCCGCTTTCCCGAACTCGCGCTACTCGAAGAGGTGGTGGTGTCGGGCGAGGAGGGCGTCATCAAGCCCGATCCGCGAATCTATGAAATCCTGATCGGCCGGACCGGCCTTGAGCCCTCGCGGGCGCTCTTCATCGACGATTCGCGGCGCAACGTCGATGCGGCGGCGGCGCTCGGCTTCCACACCCACCACTTCACCGATGCGGAGGGCTTGCGCGCCGATCTCGTGGGCCGCGGGCTGGTAGCGTGAGGCGCGCGTCTTCGACGCTCTGAGAGCGGATGGACCGGAGGTCGGGCCCGGGCTGACGGGCCGGTCATGGGCGAGGGCCCCCGAAAGGCGCTATAGTCGACCGATTGTCGGGAGGCGGAGCAACGGAGGGGAAATGAGCGGCAAGTTCATGATCTACGGCGCGACCGGCTATACGGGGAAGCTCGTCGCGCGGACCGCAAGGGCACTGGGCATGCGCCCGCTTCTCGCCGGGCGCAACGAGGCGCGGCTCAAATCCGTCGCCGGCCAGCACGGTTTCGAATATCAGGCCTTCGGCCTCAATGACAGGCAGGCGCTCACGGCGGCGCTCTCCCAGGTCGATGCGGTGCTCCATATCGCCGGTCCCTTCGCGCACACCTCGCAGCCCATGCGCGAGGCCTGCATCAGCACGAGAACGCATTACCTCGACATTACCGGCGAGATCGATGTCTTCGAGGCTTGCGCCGCCGCCGATGCCGAAGCGCGCGAGGCGGGCATCATGGTCATGCCCGGCGTTGGCTTCGATGTCGTGCCGAGCGACTGTCTCGCGGCCCATATGAAGGCGCGCATGCCCGATGCGGTCGAGCTGACGCTTGCCATATCCGGCCTCGGGCGGATGTCGCGCGGAACGGCCAAGACCGGCGTTGAAAGCATCGGCAAGGGAACGCGGGTCCGCCGCGACGGCGAGATCGTCGCGCTCGGTTCGCCGCCGCGCCGCGAGGTCGATTTCGGGCAGGGGCCGAAGCCCGCCATTGCCGTCGGCTGGGGCGATGTGGCGACCGCATATCATTCGACCGGCATTCCGAACATCACGGTCTATTTCGAGGCGAGCCCGGAACTGGAGCGCATGGCGTCGCTCGGCGCCATCGGCCGCTGGTTCGCGAGCACGGGCTTCATGCAGCGCCGGCTCAAGGGCGCCATCGAAAGTCAGCCCGAAGGACCGACCGATGCCGAGCGGCGCGAGGGCTTTGCCGTCCTTGTCGGCGAGGCGGTGAACGAGGCCGGAGACAGGATCGTGTCGCGGCTGCGGACGCCCGAGGGCTATACGCTCACCGCCATGACGAGCCTCGAGATCATGCGCCGCACGCTGGCCGGCAGGGCGGTGCCGGGCTTCCAGACGCCGTCGCGTGTTTTCGGGCCTGACTTCATCGTCGAGTTCGAGGGCTGCACCCGCCGCGACATGAACGGCTGAGCCGCACGAACTCTTGCGGCCGGGCTTGGCCCGGACTTCGCCTGCGCATATGCTTCCGCCATGGCCGGTCGCTTCCTTCTAAGCATGCTGTTGGCTGCGCAGTTCCTCATCTGCGCAGGAAGCGTTTCATTGGCGGCACCAACGCCCGGCGCGCCGGAGCTGCCGGAAGCCGGCATGGACGATCCCAAGCTTCGCGCCGTGGTGCTCGACACGCTCTTCACCGATCTTGCCCGCGCCAAGAGCGCCGACGAGGCCAAGGCGGTCAGCACGGCGATCTTTCGCGTCTGGATGTATTCCGGCAGCCCGAGCGTCGATCTGCTGATGGGGCGCGGGCTCGATGCCTTTGCGGAGAAGGATTACGACCGCGCGCTTTTCTACTTCAACGAAGTCGTGGCGATGGCGCCGGATTTCGTCGAGGGCTGGGACAAGCGCGCCGCCATTCACTACCTCAAGGACGATTACGCCTCCGCGCTGAAGGACATCGAGCGGGTGCTGAAGCTCGAGCCGCGCCATTTCGGCGCCATGGGCGGGCTCGCCGTCATGCTGCGCGATCTCGGCGACAAGAAGGGCGCTCTCGATCTCTATCGCCGCGCCCTCAAGATCAATCCGTGGCTCGATGGCGCGGAGCAGGCGGAGAAATCCCTCTCGATCGAGGTCGAGGGGCGGGGCATCTGACGGTCCATGGACGTCCTTCTGGCAGCGATCGCGGCGGGGCTTCTGGCACTCGCATTTTATTCGGCATGGTATGCGGCGCGGGTTGCAGGCCGCTTTCCGCCGAGAGGCGGCTTCGTCGAGGTTGAAGGCGTCCGCATACATTATGTCGAAATGGGCGCGGCCTCGGCCGATGCGGCGCCCATCGTTCTCGTTCACGGGGCGAGCGGCAATCTCGGCGACATGGTCGAGAGCATCATGCCGGAACTGTCGAAGCGGCATCGCGTCATCGCCTTCGACCGGCCCGGCCATGGCTGGAGCGAAAGGCCGGGCGGCGAGGACGCCTCCGATCCGGCCGAGCAGGCGCGCCTCCTCCATGAAGCGCTGATGAGGCTCGGTGTCGAACGGCCCGTGCTTCTCGGCCATAGCTGGGGCGGCGCACTCGCGGCCGCTTACGCGCTCCGCTTTCCCGACGATCTTTCGGGCCTTCTCGTTCTTTCAGGCGCCACCCATGTCTGGGAGGGCGCGGATGCCTGGTATCACAGGATCATCGCCATGCCGCTTGTCGGCTCGCTCTTCCTCCATGTGCTGATGGTGCCGGGCGGGCTCATGCTGATGGAGGCGGGCATACGCAACAATTTCGCGCCCGATCCCGTGCCGCCGCGATATGCCGAGCGGATCGGCCTGCCGCTTCTCTTCAGACCGCGCCATTTTCGCGCCAACAGCGCCGACACCCGCCGCCTGCGCGGCTTTCTCCGCGCGCAGAGCGGGCGATATGGAGAAATCCGTGTGCCGACGATCATCGTCACCGGCAATCGCGACCGCACCGTCTGGGCGAAGCTCCATTCCTATGCGCTTCATGAAGCGATTGCGGGCTCGGAGATGATCAAGCTCGTCGGTGTCGGCCACATGCCGCATCATGTGCGGCCCGATATCGTGATCGACGCGCTCTCGCGCCTCGCGCGGGGAGAGGCTCCCCGCGCGGGCACGCATGTGGTCGAGCCCGGCGCGCCGCTTCGCTGACGCTGTTCAGTCGGCGGCGCTTCCCTTGCGACCGACAAAGGCGACGCGCAGCATGTTGGTCGCCCCCGGCGTGCCGAGCGGCAATCCCGCCGTGACGATGATGCGCTGGCCGGGCTGCGCGAAGCCTTCCTGAAAGGCGATGCGGCAGGCGCGCTCGGCGATGTCGTCGAGATCGTGCGCATCCTCGGTCAGCACGCAATGGAGGCCCCAGACGAGCGCGAGACGGCGCGCCGTGGCGGGGATCGGCGTCAGGGCAACGATGGGAAAGAGCGGGCGCTCGCGCGCGGCGCGAAGCCCCGTCGAGCCGGAGTTCGTCCAGCAGACGATGGCCGCCGCCTTGAGCGTGTCGGCGACCGAATGGGCGGCGGCGCTGATCGCATCGGCGCCCGTCGCCTCGGGCTCGGTCCGCTGCGAATAGATGATGCCGGGATAGGTCGGGTCCGCCTCGACCGATTCCGCGACGCGATTCATCATGCGCACCGCCTCGACTGGATATTGGCCCGCCGCCGATTCCGCCGAAAGCATGATCGCATCAGCGCCCTCGAAGACGGCGGTGGCGACGTCGGAGACCTCCGCGCGCGTCGGCACGGGCGAGGCGATCATCGATTCGAGCATCTGCGTCGCGATGACAACGGGCTTGCCCGCGCGCCGCGCCGAGCGCGTGATCCGCTTCTGCCAGCCCGGCACTTCCTCGAGCGGCAACTCCACGCCGAGATCGCCACGCGCGACCATCACCGCGTCCGAGATGTCGATGATCTCGTCGAGATGGATGAGCGCCTGCGGCTTCTCGATCTTGCCGAGAACGGCGACGCGCCCGCGCGCGATCTTGCGCGCCTCGGCGATATCGTCCGGGCGCTGAATGAAGGAGAGCGCCACCCAGTCAACGCCGAGTTCGAGCGCCTTCTCGAAATCGGCGACGTCCTTGTCGGTGAGCGCCTTGAGCGGCAGCACCGTCTCCGGCACGTTGACTCCCTTGCGATTGGTGAGCCGCCCGCCGACGATCACTTCCGTTTCCGCGAAGTCGGCGCCCGTCCGGGTCACGCGCAGGCGGATCTTGCCGTCGTCGAGCAGCAGCGACTGGCCGACCTCGACCGCCGCGAAGATTACGGGATGGGGCAGGGGCGCGCGTGTCGCGTCTCCCGGCGCCGGATCGAGATCGAGCCGGAAGCGCGCGCCCTTTTCGAGCATCGCCGCGCCATCCGCGATCTCGCCGACCCTGAGCTTCGGCCCCTGGAGGTCCACCAGAATGCCGACGGGGCGTCCTTCCTCGGCCTCGACCTCGCGGATCAGCGCATGAAGGCGGGTCAGGCCCTCATGGTTCAGGTGGCTCATATTGAGCCGGAACACATCGGCGCCCGCATTGAACAGCTCGCGGATTTTCTCCTTGACGTTCGATGCCGGTCCAAGGGTGGCTATGATCTTGACGTTACGCCGACGCATCACCGGGTGGCTCTCCTCATGTTTGCTCCCCCTCGATCAGTATGACTCGAAAATCATTCACATTGGTGAAACTGGGGCCCGTTCGCAGCAAATCGCCGAGACGGTCGAAAAAGCCCCCGGAATCATGGGCGCGGAGGGCCTCGCGCGGATCGAGGCCGAGCGCCTCGGCGCGCGCCAGCGTGTCGGGCAGCCAAAGCGCGCCCGCCGGATCGTCGCTCGCGCCCCAGCCGCCATCTATGCCGTCCGTATCCGCCGCAAGCGCGGATATGCCGCCTGCACCCTGAAGCGCGAGCCCGAGCGCCAGCGCATATTCCTGATTGCGGCCGCCGCGCCCCGCGCATGACGGGTCTTCGATCGTGATGGTCGTTTCGCCGCCCGAGAGAATGACACAGCGCTCGCCCCTTGCGCGTGCGTCGAGCGCGAGGCGGGCATGGGCCGCTGCAATGTCTCGGGCCTCGCCTTCGATCCGGTCGCCGAGATCGGTGACGGCGTAGCCTCGCGCCGCCGCGCGATCGGCAGCGGCGCGAAGCGCGCCGGCGCCGCTCGCCACGATCTCGTAGCGCGCATTGCGGAAGACGGAGGCGCCGGGCTTCGGGCTTTCAGGCGCGGAGATGAGCGCCACGCGGATGTGCGGAGGAAGCTCGATCTCGAAACGGTCGAGAATGTTGAGCGCATCCTCGCGCGTCGTTGGATCGGGAACCGTCGGTCCCGATGCGATGACGCTCGGATCGTCGCCCGCCACATCGGAAATGGCGAGGGTGACGAACGGCGCCGGCGAGATCGCCTCGGCGAGGCGCCCGCCCTTGATCCGCGAGAGGTGCTTGCGCACGCAGTTGATGTCCGCAATCGGCGCGCCGGAGGCGAGCAATGCGCGCGTCAGCGCCTGCTTGTCTTCGAGGCTCACGCCCTCGACGGGAAGCGTGGCGAGCGCCGAGCCGCCGCCCGAAAGGAGCACGAGCGCGAGATCGTCCGGCCCCAGTGTGCGCGCCATGGCGAGCATCCGCTCGCTCGCCGCAAGCCCCGCCGCGTCGGGCACCGGGTGGCTCGCCTCGACGATCTCGACATGCCGCGTCGGCCGGGCGTGGCCGTAGCGCGTGATGGCAAGACCTGAAGTAGTGGCTTCGGGCGCATGCCGCGCATAATGCGCTTCGGCGGCAGCCGCCATGGAAGCGGCGGCCTTGCCGATGGCGAAGATGACGAGACGGCCCGCCGGTGGCGGCGGCAGATGGGGCCCGAGGCAGATTTCGGGCAGGGCCGATTTGACCGCCGCCTCGTAAAGGCTCAGCAGAAAGGCGCGTTCGGCGGAAAAGCCTGGCGTCATGGGAAGGGGAGGGACCATTCTCTGTGTTGCACCCCTTGGGTATAATGCAACCATGCAGTCCATGTCATGTGACGGGGAAATCTCCCCGAACGAATCCGCATCATTCGATCTCGTCAATCCCGGGGGCGATCCGGAGTTTCTGATCGTTTGCGACCACGCATCGAACGCGCTGCCCGCAGGCTATGGAACACTCGGCCTGCCGGAAGCCGAGTTCGAGCGCCACATCGCCTATGACATCGGCGCGGGCGAAGTGTCGCGCCTGCTCGCCGCCCATCTCGATGCGCCGGCCGTGCTTGCGCGTTATTCGCGCCTTCTCATCGATCTCAACCGGGGCGCCGACGATCCGACGCTGGTGATGAAACTTTCCGATGGCGCGATCGTGCCCGCCAATCGCGATGTCGATCCCATGCATGATACGGTCGAGTTCGAGCATCGTCTGCTGCATTTCTATCTGCCCTATCACGAGGCGATCTCGGCGGCGATCGCGCGGGCGCGCGGGCGCGGCGTTCAGCCCGTGATCGTCTCGATCCACAGTTTCACGCCCTCATGGCGCGGCGCCGCGCGGCCCTGGCATGCGGGCATATTGTGGGATCGCGACGACAGGCTGCCGCTCATGCTGCTCGATGCGCTTCGCATGGAGCCGGGGCTCGTCGTCGGCGATAACGAGCCTTATTCCGGGCGGCTCAAGGGCGATTGCCTCTACAGACACGGCACGATGAACGGGCTCGCCCATGCGCTTGTCGAGATCAGGCAGGATCTCATTTGCGACGAGGCCGGACAGCGCGAATGGGCCGCGCGGCTTGCGGCATTGTTGCGCGATGCCCGGCGCAACGCCGATCTCGGCGTGGTCCGCCATTACGGCTCGCATACAGATGGGCAGAAGCCCGGATAAACATCGCGACAGGAGTTTGTTGATGGACAAGGCATTGGAGACGGAGCTTGAAGCGGCGGCCTTTCGCCGGCTGATCGCTCATCTGCGCCAGCGCACCGATGTGCAGAACATCGATCTCATGATCCATGGCGGTTTCTGCAGGAACTGTCTTGCGGACTGGTACGCGCAGGCGGCCGAAGCCAAAGGCATTTCGATGACGCGCGATGAAGCGCGCGAAACGGTTTATGGAATGCCATTCGCCGAATGGAAGTCGAAATTCCAGAAGGAAGCGACGCCCGAACAGCTCGCCGCCTTCGAGGCCGCGCAAAAGGCGCATAGCCCCGACTGATTTTATCGAGCCGGACATTTAGGCGCGGGCAATATCCACAGCTTTCTCCCGCATGGATATTGCCGCGATGGCGCGAGCTCGCTAGTGTCCCGCACTCACCGGAGAATGGATGGAAGTGGAGCAACGCATCATGGCGGACGGCAATATGCCTGTGAATTCGGGTGGCGTCGCGCAGGATCAGCTGCGCACCATTGTCGAGCGCATCGAGCGTCTTGAGGAAGAGAAGGCGGCGACCGCTGCCGACATCAAGGAAGTCTATGCCGAAGCGAAGGCCAATGGCTTCGACACCAAGACGCTTCGCCAGGTGATCCGCATCCGCAAGCAGGACAAGGCGGAGCGCCAGGAGCAGGAAGCGATTCTCGATCTCTATCTTCACGCCCTCGGCATGGTGGAGTAGGCGCACTCCGGCGCTCTTCATCGCGCCCGCCCGATCTGATATATCGGGCTTCGGGGGCGCGGCCATAATCTCCGCGATCGCCGACGGAGATTGCCAGTGGAAAGTCCCGTGCCGAATCCTCTCGAAGCTTCAGCTGAATCCGCCTGGCCCTGGGCGCGGGTGAGGTCCTGGATCCATGCGGCGGTGGCGACGCTCGCCGTCGCCTTCGTGCTGCGCTATGCGCTGATCGAGCCGCACTGGATCGGCATCACTTGTAGCGCCGACATCGTTCCCTGGTGGTGCGCGCCGCGCGAGGGCGTCGTGCTCATGCATATCTACTGGGTGTGGGGCTGGCTCGCGCTCGCGGGCGGCGTTCTTGCCATCGCCTTTGGCTGGCTCTGGGCGATCCGTCTCGGCCTCGTCATGAGCCTGATGGGGCTCGTGCTCTACAATGCCGACTATGCCGCCATCGGCCTCATGCTCACGCTTTTGCGGTTGCCCCGGATCTAGCGAAGAGGCAGCGCCAGGCGGCGCGCGTCACGCCGAACCAGGGCAGCGCCACCAGCAGCGTGAATGAAACCCAGACCAGCGCCTCGATGTTTTGCACGCCTTCATTGAAGGCGGTGATGCAGGCGGTGACGACGAGCAGCGTCGCGAACATGACCTCTTCGTGGCGGCCCTCGGGCTGGCGCTTGTGATCGCCGCGATTGAGCGCGAGGAGCGCGAGGCTTGCGGCCGCAAGCCCGAAGGCGGCGAGGGGAAAGTCGCGGTAACGCTGATCGAAGCAGAAGCCGAGCGCGATCACCAGCGTGGAGAAGACGACCGAGAGCTGGACGAGGCCAAGAAAGAGCGGCTGGCCGAGGCTTGCGCGATCGGGCGCGCGGAGCCATGCGATGGTCTGCGCGATGGAAAGCGGCCCCATGCCGTTTCGTCCCTTGGTCAGTTCCGGGATAACGAAGCAGATGACGGCGAGCGATTGCGCGAGGACGAAGAGTTCGACGCCCGCCTCAATCGGCGTGCGCCAGGCGATCCATGAATGTTCGACCTGCAGCAGCAGGCTGGAGCCGGCGATGGCGGCGCCGACACCGGCCGCGAGCCCGCCAAGCGGATCGGGCTTGCCGCCGCGCCACGCCATGACGGCGAGAATGAGGAAGGACAGCGCGAAGCTCACCGTACCTTCGAGGCGCCATTGGGGATGGTTCGAGACGGGGCCCGTCCACGGGAATTTCTGCACACGATCGGTCGTGAAGACACCCCAATGCCCGCCAACGGTGCCTTCGAGCGCGCGCTTCCAGGGCTGGTCGAAGGCCTCGATCAGATTGTAGTCGAGATCGACGCTCTGCGCGTAGGCGGCAAGCTCGCGCAGATAGAGCGCCTGGGAGACGATCGAGGGTATCGCTTCCGCGCGTTCGCGTCCCGCGCTCGGAAAGCCCGTCTCGCCGATGAAGATGCTCTTGCCCGGAAACATCGGCGCCACCTCGCCGAGCACGCTTTTCAGATAGTCGACGCCATGCTTCGCGGAAGTGGGATTGTTCTCCCAATAGGGCAGGATGTGAATGGTGACGAAATCGACGGCCTGCGAAAGCTCGATCGGCGCCTTGACCCAGAAATCCGTGACATCGGCGTAGGTGACCGGCATGCCGGTCGCCTTTTTCACTTCGGTCAGATAACGGATCAATTCCTCGGGCGGCTGTTCGCCGCGCAGCAGAACCTCATTGCCGACGATGATCGCCTTGATCGCCTTGGGGTGCGCCTTCGCGACCTCGATCGCATGTTCGATCTGCTTCTGGTTGCGCGCGTCGTCGCGGCCGATCCAGATGCCGAGCAGAACCTTGAGGCCGTATTTTTCGGCGATCGGCACCACCGCATCGAGCCGCTGGTCGACGCTGTAGGTGCGGACGCAATCGGTCATGCCCGAAAGCAGCGCGAGGTCCGCATCGATGCGCGCGGGATCGGCCAGAAAGCTCTCGTCGAACGGCGTTTCGGCGCCGCGATAGGGCGTGTAGCTGACGCAATGCACCTTGCCGGCAGGCGCGTCGACCATTTCGACGGGCGCTCCCAGGAACTTCCAGATCATCACCGTGAGCAGGGCCGCGACTGCGAGGCCGAGCGCATAGGGAACGGAAACCAGCTTCATGGAAGGGGTCTCATTCTCGCGGGCGCTCCCCGGATGGGTTCCATTGACCAGACGCCGAATTGACCAGATGCCAAGAGGGCGGTCCCGGTTCCGCCCGGGGTCGAACGGGGGAGGGAATAGCACTGATCGAGCGGGCGGATCAATGGCCACCCGGAAATGGCGGAACGGCGCGGATTTTCATCCGCGCCGTTCGCTAGCTACAGGAAATTGGGGCCGGGAACCGCCTCAGCTTTCGCGGACCTCGAGGCCGAGATCGCGGACCTTGCGGTAGAGCGTCGAGCGGCCGATGCCCAGGCGCCGGGCGACTTCCGTCATGTGACCCTTATATTTCTCGATGGCGAGGCGGATCATCTCGGCCTCGATGTCCTCGAGCTTGCGGACATTGCCGGCCTCGTCCGTCACCGCGATGCCGTCCGAGAAATTCGACCGCGCGAAATCGGCGAGCGTGTGGCGCTGTTCGCGCATGGGCGCCCGCTCCTGACGTTCGGCCGCCGGCTGCTGCGGCTGGTAGGAGGGCTGCGGCGCCGGCTGCGGATGCGCGATGGCGGCCGCATAGCCTTCGACGAGGCTCGCGATCTGCGGGAAGTCGGAAACCTGAAGCATTTCTCCGTCGCAAAGAACGATGGCGCGGAAAACCGTGTTCTCCAGCTGGCGCACATTGCCCGGCCAGTCGAAGGCGCAGAGCATCGACTGGGCTTCGCGGGAAATGCCGACGACGGGCTTTCCTTCTTCCGCAGCGAGCTTGCGGATGAAATGCGCGACGAGATCGGGAATGTCGTCCTTGCGCTCGCGCAGCGGCGGCACATGGATCGGGAAGACGTTGAGCCGGTAGTAGAGGTCCTCGCGGAAACGGCCGTCCTTCACCATCTGGAGAAGGTCGCGATTGGTCGCCGAGATGAGGCGGATGTCGACCTTGACGGGCTTCTTCGAGCCGACGGGATCGACCTCGCCCTGCTGGAGCGCGCGCAGCAGCTTCACCTGCATGTCGAGCGGAAGCTCGCCGATTTCATCGAGGAAGAGGGTGCCGCCGGAGGCTTCCTGGAACTTGCCGGCATGCTTGTCGGTGGCGCCGGTGAACGCGCCCTTCTCATGGCCGAAGAGAATGCTCTCCACGAGATTTTCGGGGATGGCGCCGCAATTGACGGTGACGAAGGGCTTGCCCGCGCGCTCGCTCTCGCCCTGAATGGCGCTGGCGATCAGCTCCTTGCCGACGCCGGATTCGCCTTCGATCAGAATCGGGATGTTCGACTGCGCCGCCCGCTTGCCGAGCCGCTTGACCTGATCCATCGCGGGGCTACGCGCGATCAGATCGCCGAATGTCAGCCGACCGCTCTGTTTCTTCTGTAAACGGGAGATTTCACCCGTGAGCGCGTTAACCTTGAGCGCGTTCCGCATCGAGACATGGAGCCGCTCGGGGCTCACCGGCTTGATGACGAAGTCGGTCGCGCCCTCGCGCATCACATTGACGACCGTCTCGATGCCGCCATGGGCCGTCAGCACGATGACCGGCAGGTTGGGCTTGGCGGGATGGACGCGCCGCAGCACCTCCATGCCATCAATGCCCGGCATGACGAGATCGAGAATCACGAGGGAAATTTCGCTGCCCGAGGGGCCTTCGAGATAGGCCAGCGCCGCCGCACCGCCATCGACGGGAACGGCGCGGTATCCGTCCCTGCTGACGACCTCTTCGAGAATGCGGCGCTGCGCCGGGTCGTCGTCCACAATCAGGATGGCCTGTGTCATAGGGTCGCCTCGGATTTACTTTCGCCGCCTGGGTCGCGGTCTGGATGGCCCATATTGGGGCGGATTGGTAAAGACCATCTTAAACTGCGGACTTTCTCCCCGGGCCTTATTTCCACTCATACAGAGGTATTAGACTCAACCTGGGTACTACGCCGGGCAATCATGACGCATCCGGAATAGTGTTGCCATCGTGTAACTTTACGGGGCGAACTTAAGCAATTCCGGCAAATGCCATTGATGGTTCCTCAAGTTCCATGCGAAGAGATTAGATTAGGGATTACCGGTGGGGTCCGGGCCACCCGTCACGACGTCGGGCGGTTGAGCACAATAACGACGGAGATTGGGATGAAAATCATATCCCGGCTTATAGCGTTGGGGACCTTCTTGGTGCTGGCTGGTTGCGGCACCTGGACTGCTGAATCGTATCTGCATGAAACGATCAGCGGCGATTCGTTCAACGCATGCCTGGCGCGTGAGTACCAGGAGAGGGCGACCTCTGAAGCCTATGTCGACTGCAACTGGGTCGATACCGCAACGATCGTCGAGAAGGGCCGCGCCGCGGCTGCCGGCGAGACGGTCCTGCCGTGGGATCCGGCGACGCGCGGCGTCCTCGCCAGCGACCTGCCGGAACTGCAGGATGCGCGCGCGAAGCTTCTCGCCGCCCTCGACAATGGCGGCCGCACCGACGCGGACCGCGCCTGCAAGTGCGCCAAGGCGCAGCGCTACTATGACGGCTGGGTCGAGCAGGCGAGCGACAACAAGCTCGGCGTGAACGGCTCGTGGCTCGGCGGCGAAGGCGGCCCGGTGCAGCCGGAGCGCGTGAAGGCTGAAAAGGCGGCCTTCTACGAAGCGCTGACGGCTTGCGAAGCCAAGGCGGTTGTCGCTGCGGGTCCGTGGACGATCTACTTCGGCTTCAACAAGTACAACCTGACGCCCGAAGCGCAGGCTGTGATCCAGGAGATCGCCAAGTCGTCGGCCTCGACCTTCGCTGTGGTCGGCCACACCGACACGGTCGGCAGCAACGCCTATAACGATGCTCTCGGCCAGCGCCGCGCCAACTCCGTTGCCAACGCCATCAAGGCGAACGGCAAGGAAGTTGCCAGCGCCACGTCGGACGGCAAGCGGAACCTCGCCGTGAAGACCGGCGACGGCGTGCGCGAGCCGCTGAACCGCCGCGCGGTCATCTCGGTGGTCAAGTAAGCCTTGACGCCATAAAGATCGGGAAGCCCCGGCGGAAACGCCGGGGCTTCTGCTTTTTGGAGGGGGCCCGGTTGATTGGCGCCGGTCCACGCGCGATATAGGGCTGAGCACCCCCGAATTGCGGAGACCGCCCATGCCGTTCGCGCCTTGCAATGTTTCGTCCGCCCCTCGCGCCGCCCTGGCGGAGGCAGCGGCCGCGCCGAAGGCGGCGCTCGGCGAATTGCCGGTATGGGACCTCAGCGATCTCTATTCCTCTCCTGACGCGCCGGAGATCGGCCGCGATCTGTCGCGTGCGGCCGAGACGGCGCGGAGCTTCGCCGAGCGCTATCGCGGCAAGCTCGATCAGCTCGTTCGCGAGACGAATGGCGGCGAAGCGCTCGCCGAGGCGATCCGCACCTATGAGGCGCTGGAGGACATTCTCGGCCGGGTCATGTCCTATGCGGGGCTGCTCTATGCGACCGACAACACAAATCCGGTCCATGCGAAGTTCTATGGCGACATGCAGGAGCGCGTGACGCGGATTTCGACGGACCTGCTCTTCTTCACGCTCGAGCTCAACCGCCTCGACGAGGCGGTGCTTTCATCCGCGATCGATGAGCCCGGCCTTTCGCACTATCAGCCCTGGCTGCGCGACTTGCGCGACATGCGGCCCTATCAGCTTGCGGACGATCTCGAAACGCTGCTGCATGAAAAGAGCGTGTCCGGCCGCGCGGCCTGGAACCGCCTCTTCGACGAGACGCTGTCACGCCTCACCTTCAATGTCGATGGCGAAACGCTGACGGTGGAGGCCGCGCTGAACCTGCTGTCCGACAAGGCCCCCGCGCGGCGCAAATCCGCGGCCGAGGCGCTGGCCAGGACCTTCTCCGAGAACATCGCCACCTTCACCCTCGTCACCAACACGCTCGCAAAGGACAAGGAGATCGAGGATCGCTGGCGCGGCTTCAAGGACATCGCCGATGCGCGCCACATCGCCAACCGCGTCGAGGCCGAGGTCGTGGCGGCGCTGGTCGATGCGGTGCAGCGTTCCTATCCCGAACTCTCGCACCGCTATTACCGGCTGAAGGCGCGCTGGCTCGGGCTCGAGCGCCTCGAATATTGGGACCGCAACGCGCCGCTGCCTGAGACGGACGATCGCATAGTCACCTGGCCCGAAGCGAAGGAGACGGTGCTTTCCGCCTATCGCGGCTTCGCGCCCGATATGGCCGACATCGCCAATCGCTTTTTCGAGAGGGGCTGGATCGACGCGCCGCTCCGGCCCGGCAAGGCGACCGGCGCCTTCGCGCATCCGACCGTGCCGAGCTCGCATCCCTTCGTGCTCGTCAATTATCAGGGCAAGACGCGCGATGTCATGACGCTTGCCCATGAGCTTGGGCATGGGGTGCATCAGGTGCTCGCCGCCCGTCAGGGCGCGCTCATGGCCGACACGCCGCTGACGCTCGCTGAAACGGCAAGCGTGTTCGGCGAGATGCTCACCTTCCGCAAGCTGCTGGCGAACACGTCCGACCCGAGGCGCCGCAAGGCAATGATTGCGGCCAAGGTCGAGGACATGCTCAACACCGTCGTGCGCCAGATCGCCTTCTACACTTTCGAGCGGCGGCTTCATTCCGCGCGGCGCGAGGGAGAGCTGACGGCCGCCGATATCGGCCGCATCTGGCTCGACGTTCAGGCCGAGAGCCTCGGCCCCGCCTTTCATTTCGCCGAGGGGTACGAGACTTACTGGTGCTACATCTCGCACTTCATCCATGCGCCGTTCTATGTCTATGCCTATGCCTTCGGCGATTGCCTCGTGAACTCGCTTTACGCCGTCTATGAGCAGGCGCAGGAAGGGTTCGCCGACCGCTACCTTGCCATGCTCGCCGCCGGCGGCACGCTGCGCCACAAGGAGCTGCTCGCGCCTTTCGGCCTCGATGCGAGCCAGCCTGATTTCTGGGACAAGGGCCTTTCGGTCATCCGTGGGCTGATCGACGAGCTGGAGCGGATGGAGTGAGCGGCCGCGAACCCGACGATGAGGCCAACCGGCTCGGGCAGCGCGTGAAGCGCTACGCCCAGGTGGGCGCGGGCGTCGGCGGGCTCGCCGCGAAATTCGCCGGACAGCGCCTGCTCGGCATGACGCCGGACAATGATCGCACCGCGCGCGAACTCAAGGCGGCGCTGGGCGGGCTCAAGGGACCGATCATGAAGGTCGCCCAGATGCTCGCGACCGTCCCCGATGTGGTGCCGGCGGAATTCGCCGTCGAGCTTGCCGAGCTTCAGTCCTCGGCGCCGCCCATGGGCTGGCCCTTCGTCCGGCGGCGCATGCGCGCCGAACTCGGGGCGGGGTGGGAGAGCCGCTACCATGCGTTCGAGCGCGAGGCCGCGGCCGCCGCCTCGCTCGGCCAGGTCCACCGGGCGACCGGACCCGACGGGCGGAAGCTCGCCGTGAAGCTCCAATATCCCGACATGCAGTCGGCGGTCGATGCGGATCTCAACCAGCTCGGCATCGTCTTCTCGATCCATCGCCGCATCGACCCGGCCATCGACACCCGCGAAATCTATGCCGAGATCCGCGAACGTCTTCACGAAGAACTCGACTATGCGCGCGAGGCCGCGCATATCCGCCTCTATGCCGCGATCTTCGCCAGCGAGCCCCGCATCGCCGTGCCCGAGGTAATCGAGGAGCTTTCGACGAGGCGCCTTCTGACGATGAGCTGGCTCGAGGGCGAGCCGTTGCTGAATTTCCGCGATCATCCGCTCGATGAGCGCAACCGGATCGCTGAAGCCATGTTCGCCGCCTGGTGGTTTCCCTTCAGCCATTACGGCGTCATTCATGGCGACCCGCATCTCGGCAACTACACGGTGCGGCGCGACCTCGGCATCAATCTCCTCGACTATGGCTGCATCCGCATCTTTCCGGCGGGTTTCGTGGAAGGCGTGGTGGAGCTTTACCGCGCGCTCGAGGCGGACGATCGCGACAGGGCGGCGGCGGCCTATGCGCGCTGGGGCTTCGGCACGCTCTCGAACGAACTCATCGATGTGCTCAATGTCTGGGCGAGGTTCATCTATGCGCCGATGCTCGACGACCGGGTGCGCTCGGTCGCCGATGGCGTGAGCGCCGCCGAATATGGCCGCAAGGAGGCGTTCCAGGTCCATCAGGCGCTGAGGAAGCTCGGGCCCGTGACGCCGCCGCGCGAATTCGTCTTCATGGACCGCGCGGCGATCGGGCTTGGCGGGGTCTTCCTGCATCTCGGCGCGGAACTCAATTTCCACCGGCTCTTCAACGAAACCATCGAGAATTTCGATGCCGCGCGCCTTGATAAGCGTCAGAGCGCCGCGTTAAAGAAGGCCGGAGTACCCAAGCCGCAATGGCGCGCCTGACCGAGTATCCAGATGACCGACGACCTTCTCGAAGAATCCTCCATTTCCCTCCCTGACGGCTATGCGCCGATGAACTGGTTCAGCGGCTTCGGACGGCAGATCGGGCCGCTCTACGAGAAGATCGGCGCCGATGGCAGCTATGCCCGCGCCTTTTTCGTTCAGGAGCATCACACGAACGGCATGGGCAACTGCCATGGCGGCATGCTGATGGCGTTTGCCGACATGGCTTTCGGCCATGCGGTGACGATGACGACGCATCGCTATTGGGTGACGGTGCGCCTGCTGACCGATTTCATGTCCGCCGCGAAGGTCGGCGAATGGATCGAGGGCACGGGCGTCGTGACCGGAATGGAAGATGATTTCATCACCGTTCAGGGGCGCATCTGGTGCGGAGATCGCGTTATCATGACGGGAACCGGCGTCTTCAAGGCGCTGGGTGACAGGCCCGCCAAGGTGGAGCGACCAGGATGAACGAACCCTTCGACAAGGAGCCGGACCCGGAACTCGGACCGTTCATCGACACGCCGCCGCGCTGGTTCGAGCGCGCGCTGGCCATCGAGCCGGAGAGCCGCTTCGTCAAGGTCGAAGGCACGGATGTTCACTATCTCCACTGGGGCGACCCGTCGAAGCCGGGCCTCCTTCTCGTGCATGGCAATGGCGCCCATGCGCGCTGGTGGTCCTTCATCGCGCCCCTCCTCGCCCGAGAATATTCGGTGGCGGCGATCGACATTTCCGGCATGGGAGATTCGGGCTGGCGCGACAGCTATTCGCTCGAGGTCTTCGCCGAGGAGCAGATGGCCGTTTGCGAACATGCGGGCTTCTTCCGCAATGACGAGTCGCCGATCATCGTCGGCCATTCCTTCGGCGGCTTCGTCACCATCGTCACGGGCTCGCTTTATGGCGACCGGCTTTCCGGAACGGTCATCGTCGACAGCCCGGTCAATCCGCCCGGACGGCCGAGCGGTCCGCCCGATCATGCGGTGAGGCAGCACCGCATCTACCCGACCATCGAAGCCGCGCTCGGCCGCTTTCGCCTCGCGCCGCCGCAGCCCTGCGCCAACCGCTACATTCTCGATTACATCGCGCGCCATTCGCTCAAGCAGGTGCCGAACCCCGATGGCGGCACGGGCTGGACGTGGAAATTCGATCCCGCGATCTGGCAGCGCTTCGACATCGGCGACATGAGCGCGCGCCTTGCCGCCACGCGCTGCCGCATCGCCATCATGCGCGGCGAGTTCTCGGGCCTCGTGCCGCCGGAAATCGGTGACTACATGTTCACGCTGCTCGGCCGCGCGGCGCCCGTCGTCGAGATTCCGCTCGCCCATCATCACATCATGCTCGACCAGCCGCTCGCTTTCGTGGCGGCGCTGCGGACGCTGCTCGTCGACTGGGAGCATTCCAAGCCGACGCGCCGCGGCGATCTGATCGCGCGCGTGCCTTTCGCGACCTGAAGGCATGCCGCCCGGACACCCGTAGCACGCTCGGCACGCCGGAAAAGCTGTGGCAGGCGTGAGCGCGGTCCCGGCGGCGGCGGCCACCTATTCAATTCTGGGCAGGCCATTTCCCGATTCGTGTGTGGATTGAGGACGTTCCCGACCTTGCCGTCAGCCCGCGCTTTGTTATAGTCCGCCCAAATTACGCCACATGAATTCACGGTTAGGGGCAGGAAAATGGCTCAGGAAATAACCCGGTCGGAGTGGAACGCGAATATGGACGCGGAAGATCACGTCGCGACCTATGAGGGCTTCCTCAGCGGCGCCAAATGGTCCGCCGCCATCCTCATCGTCGTGCTGGTCGGCATGGCGATCTTCCTGCTCTGACCCCGTCGTTCAGGCGGTCTCGATGCGTGCGGGTTGACAGACAGCCCGCATGAATTACCTTTGAACAATTCTAATCTAGCGTAGGTGGCGGGTATCGCCCTCCGCCAACGCCATCGGACAGGCAGAATCCACATGAAACTCGCGATCCCCAGAGAGCGGCAGGACGGCGAGACGCGGGTCGCGGCTTCCCCCGAAACCGTGAAGAAGCTCGTCGCGCTCGGTCTTGATGTAACGGTCGAAAGCGGAGCAGGCGCCCTGGCGAACTTCTCCGACGCGGCCTTTCAGGAGGCAGGCGCCAAAATCGCTTCGAGCGAGGCGGAGGCCCTGAAGGACGCCGATATCGTCTTCAAGGTGCGCAGCCCTCTCGACGAGGAAATCGGCCTCTTCAAGAAGGGCGCGCTGCTGGCGGCGATCCTCAATCCCTATGGCGACCATGCGCGCATCCGGAAATATGCGGATGCGGGCATCGATGCTTTCGCGATGGAATTCATGCCGCGCATCACGCGCGCGCAGTCGATGGACGTGCTGTCCTCGCAGTCGAACCTCGCGGGCTACAAGGCGGTCATCAATGCCGCGGCGGCCTTCACGCGCGCCATGCCGATGATGATGACGGCGGCCGGCACCATCGCGCCCGCCCGCACCTTCATCATGGGCGTCGGCGTCGCCGGCCTGCAGGCCATCGCGACGGCGAAGCGCCTCGGCTGCATCGTCTCCGCGACCGACGTGCGCTCGACGACGAAGGAACAGGTCGAAAGCCTCGGCGGCACCTTCGTGATGGTGGAATCGGAAGAATCGGGTGATGCCGCGGGCGGCTACGCCAAGGAGATGAGCGAGGATTACAAGCGCCGTCAGGCCGAGCTTGTCGCCGAGCACATCAAGAAGCAGGACATCGTCATCACGACGGCGCTCATTCCGGGCCGTCCCGCGCCGGTTCTCGTCACCGAGGACATGGTCAAGACGATGAAGCCGGGCTCGATCATCGTCGATCTGGCGGCGGAGCGCGGCGGCAACTGCCCGCTGACCGAAGCCGGCAAGACCGTGCAGAAGCACGGCGTGACGATCATCGGCGAACTCAACGTGGCCGGTCAGCTCTCGGTCGACTCGTCCGCGCTCTATGCCAAGAACCTCTTGAACTTCATCACGCCCCTGATCGACAAGGAAACGAAGTCGCTCAACATCAACTGGGAAGATGAGATCATCACCGGCACCTGCCTGACCAAGGACGGGCAGGTCGTTCATCCGTCATTGCGCGAGGGAGGAAACTGAGATGGAAGCCGCAGTCATTGACCCCATCGTCTTCCGGCTCGCGATCTTCGTGCTCGCGATCTTCGTCGGTTACTACGTGGTCTGGAGCGTGACGCCCGCGCTTCACACACCGCTCATGTCGGTCACCAACGCCATTTCGTCGGTCATCATCGTCGGCGCGCTCATCGCCGTCGGCATCGACCTCACGCAGGCGGGCGAGGGCGGCTGGCTCACCACGGGCCTCGGCTTCGTCTCCGTGATCCTGGCCGCCGTCAACATTTTCGGCGGCTTCCTCGTCACGCAACGCATGCTCGCCATGTACAAGAAAAAAGATCGCTGAGGGGCCACGCACATGTCAGCCAATATTTCGGCCCTGCTTTATCTCGTCTCGGGCGTCCTGTTCATCCTGGCGCTGCGCGGCCTGTCGTCGCCTGAAACGTCCCGTCAGGGCAACCGCTATGGCATGATCGGCATGACGATCGCCATCGTGACCACGCTGGCCCTGCTTCAGGCGCAGAACCAGACGACCTGGGCGCTCGTCATCGTCGGCATCATCATCGGCGGCGGCATCGGCGCGGTCGTCGCCCGCCGCATCGCCATGACCGCGATGCCGCAGCTCGTCGCCTTCTTCCACTCGCTGGTCGGCCTTGCTGCCGTGCTGGTCGCCTGGGCAGCCTTCTTCTCGCCCACGGCCTATGGCATCGGCGCGCCGGGCGCCATCCATGCGGGCAACCTCGTCGAGATGTCGCTCGGCGTCGCCATCGGCGCGATCACCTTCTCGGGCTCGATCATCGCCTTCGCGAAGCTCAACGGAAACATGTCGGGTGCCCCGATCCTGCTTCCGGGCCGCCATCTCATCAACGCGCTGCTCGCCGCGCTCATCGTCGGCGGCGTCGCCTATATCGTCGCCGACCCGGCGAACCAGTCCACCGAACTCTTCCTGGCGATCACGCTGATCTCCTTCGTGTTCGGCTTCCTCATCATCATCCCGATCGGCGGCGCGGACATGCCCGTCGTCGTGTCGATGCTGAACTCCTATTCGGGCTGGGCGGCTGCCGGCATCGGCTTCACGCTGGGCAACCTCGCGCTCATCATCACGGGCGCGCTGGTGGGCTCGTCGGGCGCCATCCTCAGCTACATCATGTGCAAGGGCATGAACCGCTCCTTCATCAGCGTCATCCTCGGCGGCTTCGGCGCCGAAACGTCGTCGGCGGCGGCTGGCGGCAAGGTCGAGACGCGCCCGGTGAAGCAGGGCTCGGCCGACGACGCGGCCTTCATCATGAAGAATGCGGGCTCGGTCATCATCGTCCCCGGCTACGGCATGGCGGTCTCCCAGGCGCAGCATGCGCTGAAGGAAATGGCCGACCATCTGAAGAAGGAAGGCGTCAAGGTTTCCTATGCCATCCACCCGGTCGCGGGCCGCATGCCTGGCCACATGAACGTGCTGCTGGCCGAAGCGAACGTGCCTTATGATGAAGTCTTCGAGCTTGAGGACATCAACAACCAGTTCGCCCAGGCCGACGTCGCCTTCGTCATCGGCGCGAACGACGTGACCAACCCTTCGGCCAAGACCGACCCGTCGAGCCCAATCTTCGGCATGCCGGTTCTTGATGTCGAAAAGGCGCGCACGGTTCTCTTCGTGAAGCGCGGCATGGCATCGGGTTACGCGGGCGTGGAGAACGAGCTCTTCTTCCGCGACAACACGATGATGCTCTTCGCCGACGCGAAGAAGATGGTCGAGGACATCATCAAGGCGCTTTGATCCGCTGTTGACGGACAATCACGCGGGCGGCGCTTCATCCGGAGCGCCGCCCGTTTTCGTTTCGGGCATCCGCGAGCAACGATGGAGGCTGAAATGGCAGGCAGAGAACATCGCTACGACGTGACCGTGACCTGGGCGGGCAATCTGGGGGAGGGCACGACCGGCTATCGCGCCTATAGCCGCGCGCATGAGATCTCGGCGCCGGGAAAGCCCGCGATCCCCGGATCGGCGGAGCCGAAATTCCGCGGCGATGCGGCACGCTGGAATCCGGAAGAGCTTCTCGTCGCCTCGATTTCGGCCTGTCACAAGCTCTGGTATCTGCATCTCTGCGCCGTGGCCGGCGTCGTCGTCACGGCCTACAGCGACGCGGCGGAAGGCATCATGATGGAGGGGGAGGGCGGCAGCGGCCGCTTCACCGGCGTCACCCTGCGCCCGCATGTCACCATTGCGGCGGGCTCCGACCGCGAGAAGGCGCTGGCGCTCCACCACAAGGCGCATGAAATGTGCTTCATCTCCAATTCCGTCAATTTTCCGGTCGCGGTCGAACCGGAAGCGGCGGTCGAGAAGGGCGACGCTCCTTAGGCCGATTCCGCGTCCGATTCTTCCGGCGTGGAGGGCGCAGATGGCCCCGGATCAAGTCCGGGGTGACGGCCCTGCGACTGTGGAAAGTCCTTCGCCTGTTCGTCATGCCGGGCGCGGTCCGGCATTCATCTTCTCCGGCGGGGTGGGGTCGGCGCGCACAAACGAAAACGCCCCCGAAATCGGGGGCGTTGTCGCTTCGGCAATGCCGGAAACTTACATGGAGCGCGGCTTCGCCACGACGCCGCTTTCGCGCTGGGCGCGCTTGCGCGCGAGCTTGCGGGCGCGGCGGATGGCTTCCGCCTTTTCGCGTGCGCGCTTCTCGGAGGGCTTCTCGTAGAAGTTGCGGAGCTTCATTTCGCGGAAAACGCCTTCGCGCTGCAGCTTCTTCTTCAGCGCCTTCATGGCCTGGTCGACGTTGTTATCGCGAACGAGTACCTGCACGACGAAATCCTATCTGGATTCAATGATTTAGAGGCGGCAGGCCCAGCCGTGCCGCTGACGAGGTGCTTATCTATCAAACGAATCGCGCCTTGTCCACACCAACCCCTTGAAAAGACGGCGGACGGGCGGTTGCCCGGGCGTCTTTTCAACCTCATATTCAGCTCATGTCCATTTTGAAGATCGCCCGCATGGGCCACCCCGTCCTGTCCCGGATAGCCGAGCCCGTCGCCGATCCGACCGCGCCCGGTACCCGCACACTCGTCGCTGACATGATCGAAACCATGATCGACGCGAATGGCGCGGGGCTTGCCGCGCCGCAGGTTCATGTGCCGAAGCGCATTGTCATCTTCCAGGCGCCGCCCGAGCGCATGCCGGAAGGGCTGGAGGGCGAGGAAGCCTATGACTACACAGCGGCGCTCACCGTGCTCATCAATCCCGAAATCGAAATCCTGACGAGCGAGATGGAGCAAGGCTGGGAAGGCTGCCTGTCCGTGCCGGGCCTCAGAGGGCTCGTGCCGCGTTATACGGAGCTTCGCTATAGCGGCCTCGGCCTTGATGGAAAACGCATCGAGCGGCGCGCCAGAGGCTTCCACGCCCGCGTCGTGCAGCATGAATGCGATCACCTCGACGGCATTCTCTATCCGCAGCGGATGACGGATCTCCGAAACCTCATTTTCGAGTCGGAGGCGCGGGCCTGGATGGCCGCGCGGACGAAGGCCGGGTCGGAAAAGGAGAAAGCCGATGCCTGATCGCACACAGGGCAAGCCGTTGCCCGGTTCCACGCATCGCCGCCATGACGATCATGTCGATGCCTTCCGCGCGCGCATCCTCGCCGCCGCGCTTCCCAACGTCGCCTTCGACGGCTGGACGACGCGGCTCATGCGCGAGGCGGCGGACGCGGCCGGGCTGACACATGGCGAAATGCGGCTCGCCTTTTCCGGCGGCATTCTCGATCTCGTCGATTATTTTCTCGCCGATGGCGACCGGCGGATGGAGGAGGCGCTGTCGCGGCGCGATCTCGGTGCGCTGAAGATACGCGAACGCATCACGGCTGCCGTACGCATGCGGATCGAGGTCGATCTCGCCCATCGCGAAGCCGTCCGGCGCGCCGTGACGCTGCTCTCGCTGCCTCTCTCGGGCATAGCGGGCCCGCGCGCGCTCTATCGCACCGTCGATACGATCTGGCGCGCGATCGGCGACCGCTCGACCGATTTCAACTTCTACACGAAGCGGGCGACGCTCGCGGGCGTCTATTCGGCGGTCACGCTCTACTGGTTTGCAGATCAGTCGGAGGATTTTGCCAATACATGGGCGTTTCTCGACAAGCGCATCGAGGATGTGATGCAGATCGAGAAGGCGAAGGCGAGCCTGCGGAAGGCGGGCGAGTGGCTGCCCGATCCGCTCGGCGTCATCGGCCGTCTGCGTTACGGACGCGGCTGATCGCCTGCCGGCGTTCCGAAGCCGAGGTCGATCCAGATCGCATCGTTGATGGTTTCCGCGATCAGCGAAAGATCGAGCGGGTGCGTGTACTCGATGACATCCTCGGGCGCATGGACGGAGATCACGCGCGGAAAGGCGCCTGCCGGCGGCCGCAGCGGCAGATAGAGGCTTTCGATCGCCGTCACCCGTCCCGACGCGTAGGTATTCACATAGCGCAGATGAAGGCCGCAGGGCCGATGGAAGATTTCGAGCAGGTCCCGGCCGGCCTGCTGGCGAGAGCTCGCGGCGACGAGATCGAGAACATTGGCGCCCGTCGGGTCGTGCCCCATGCGCTCCGCGATGCCGGTGCCTGCGAGCCTGTAGGTCACCACATCCGGCGAGCGGATTTCGAGGATGGCGGTATCGGGCAGGCAGCGCGCGATCTCGGCGGGACGGAAATCCGCGGCCGCGGGCAGGCCGCCCGCCGCCGGAAGGCTGGACCAGTAGTCGAAAAGGGCCGTGAGCGTCGATGATCGGGGCTGCGGCTTCCTGCATGCCCTGCCGGGGGTCGGCGCCATGCTCTCCATTGCGCGATGCACGGTATCCCCAGATGGCGCTTTGCCGGCCAGTATCGTCATCGTTTTCGCCCCTGCACGTCTCCGCTGCGCTGATGATGCGCGCCCGGATCGAACCCCCGCCAAGGATCATCAGCCCGGATGGTTAACGAGAGGTAACTTCGTCTTCGGCTGAGGCGGTCCGGGGGCGGTCAGGCTTCCGGCGAGGGGCGCTTTCCAAGCGGATAGAGGCGGTTGGCATGGCCCATCTTGCGGCCGGGGCGAGCCTCGTCCTTGCCATAGAGATGGATCGCCACGCCGGCTTCGCGGGCGAGATCCGGCCATGCGTTCACGTCGTCGCCGATGAGGTTCGTCATCACCGCGTCCGAATGGCGCGCCGGATCGCCGAGCGGCCAGCCGCAGATTGCGCGAATGTGCTGCTCGAACTGGCTGACGAGGCAGGCGTCCATCGTCCAGTGGCCTGAATTATGGACGCGCGGCGCGATCTCGTTGACGAGAATCCGGGGACCGGTTCCCACCGGCAACACGAACATCTCGACGCCCATCACGCCGACATAATCGAGCTCGGCGGCGATGCGGGCAGCGATCGCGCCTGCTTCCGCCGCAAGGGCGGGGTCGATCGAGGCCGGGGCGAAGGTGCGGTCGAGAATGTGGTTCTTGTGCAGGTTTTCGACCGGATCGTAGGCGGCCGTATGGCCGTCGAGCCCGCGCGCGACGATCACGGAGATTTCGCGCTCGAAGGGGACGAAGCCTTCGAGGATGGCGGGCGCGCGGGCGATGGCCTCATGGGCGGGGCGCGCTTCGGCGGCATCGCGGATCGTGACCTGCCCCTTGCCGTCATAGCCGAAGCGCCTCGTCTTGAGGATCGCGGGCGTGCCGATGGCCGCAAGCGCCGCCTCGAGCGCGTCGAGGGAACTCACATCGGCGAAGGGCGCGGTGGGAATTCCATGCGAGGCGAGGAAGCTCTTTTCGACGAAGCGATCCTGCGCCGTCGCGAGCGCCCGCGCGCCGGGGCGCACTGGCGCGTGCTCGCCGAGGATGCGTGCCGTCTCGGCGGGCACGTTCTCGAATTCATAGGTCACCACATCGACGCTTGCGGCAAAGCGCGCCAGCGCCCCGGCGTCCTCATAGGCGGCGCGCGTCGCCGCCGCCGCGACATGCGTGGCGGGCGCGTCTTCGTCGGGGCAGTAGATGTGGCAGGTGAAGCCCAGCTCCGCCGCGGCCGATGCCAGCATGCGTCCGAGCTGGCCGCCGCCCAGAATACCGATCCGTCCGCCAGGTGCGATTGCCGACAATCTATTCGTCCACGGGTATGTCGCCGACCGAACTGGTCAGTTCGGCGCGGTATTGATCAAGGCGCGTGGCGAGTTCCGCGTCGGAAAGCGCGAGCACCGCGGCGGCGAGAAGGGCGGCGTTCTTCGCGCCCGCATCGCCGATCGCGAGCGTGCCGACGGGAATGCCGCCCGGCATCTGCACGATGGAGAGGAGGCTGTCCTGACCGTGGAGCGATCTCGTCTGGATCGGCACGCCGAAGACGGGAAGCGGCGTCATCGAGGCGGTCATGCCGGGCAGATGGGCCGCGCCGCCCGCGCCGGCGATGATGACCTTGAGGCCGCGGTCGCGGGCCGTTGTCGCATATTCGACGAGGCGCTGCGGCGTGCGGTGCGCCGAGACGATGCGGACCTCATGGGCGACGCCCAGCAGGTCGAGCATTTCGGCGGCGTGTTTCATGGTCCGCCAATCCGACTGGCTGCCCATGATGATGCCGACAAGTGCGCGCGCTGCCATTTGCCTTCCGATGTCCTATTGGAGCCGGGCCCTGCCGGGCCTCGTCGCGAGGCCGGTCCGGCGCGGAAAGCGAGGGAGTATAGGCGTCCCGTCCCGCTTGGCAAGCCGGGTTCAGGCCCGCCCGCGCGGCCGGGCGATTCGGGGTCTGTGGCGTTTTGAGGCGAACAGTGGCATCTTCTGATTCGGTCTGGCGGGATGCTCAGGCCGCGGACCGTGGGGGATCGGCGCAGAACGTTCCGGTCGACGATGCATGAAGGTCGGTGACAGCAGGCCGCTCGGGGGGGCGCCCCTTCAGACGGCGCGTGAGCGCGGAGAGGTGGCCGGAACGTCCAGAGTGGCGGCCGGGCGCACGATCACGGATGCCGTGAGCTTCATGGGCATTCCCGAGGCGGAGCTGACGCCGAGCGTCCGCGATGCACTCATGTCTCTCCTTGGCGAGGTCGACCGGCTGCGCCGCGAAATGGACAGGGTCCGCAAGCGGCTTCGGGATGCCGAAGACCTGGCCGACCGCGATCCGCTCCTTCCCGTTCTCAACAGGCGCGCCTTCGTGCGCGAGCTTGCGCGCGTCATCGCCTATGCGCGGCGCTACAACGAGCCGGCGGGGCTTGCCTATTTCGACATCGACAATTTCAAGCAGGTGAACGACACCTGGGGCCATGCGGCGGGCGACGCGGCGCTGGAACACCTCACGCGCCTCCTCTCCGAGCATGTGCGCGAAACGGACGTCATCGGCCGCATGGGCGGCGATGAATTCGCGGTCATCCTTGCCCGGACGGATGAGAAGACCGCCGAGTCGAAGGCGCGCGCTCTCTCGATCCTCATGCGCGAGAAACCGCTTGTCGTCGATGGTGTCGAGATCACCTTGTCGATCTCCTTCGGCGCCATCGCCTTCACGGGCGACGAGGACCCGCAGGACGCGCTCGCGCGGGCCGACCGGGCCATGTACCGCGCCAAGCACGGCATACAGCAATAGCCCTCAGGCTATGATGTCCGGGAAGAGGAGATCGTCAATTTCGTGGATGCGGTCGCGCAGATAGAGCTTGCGCTTCTTGAGCCGTTTGATCTGCAGATGATCGGGCAGCGGCGAGCCTTCCAGCGCCAGAATGGCGCTGTCGAGATCGCGATGTTCTTCCTTGAGTTGCGCCAGACGCTGCCGCAGCTCCTGCTCTTCCTGTTCGGTCATGGCCGCCCGATCGTGAGAGCGCGAACCGCCGCTCAGGGGCGGTCCCGCATCCATCGTTTTTAATGGTGGCGGCATCGGCGGGCAAGGGCAAGCGGGCGATAATGCCGCAGCGCGCGGAGGCAGGATCGGAATGGGAAAGACGGCGGAAGATTTCTGGGATTTTTCCCTCGTCCTTTATGCCCGGCCCGGCGTAGAGGCGGCGCTTCTCGCCCTTCAGGATGAAGAGGGGCTCGATGTGAACCTCATCCTTTTCTGCCTCTATGCGGGGGCGCGCGGAAGGTCGCTCGAGGAAGCCACGCTCGCGGGCATGCGAGGCATCGGCGCCGGATGGGGGCAGGGGGTCGTCGCGCCGCTTCGCGCCGCGCGCCGGGCCCTCAAGCCCATCGCCGAAGGTGATGCGGCGGCCGCTCGCCTGCGCGCCGAGGTGAAGCGGCTGGAGCTTGCCGCGGAAAAGGAGATGCAGCTGCGCCTAGATGCGCTGCTTGCCGGGGCGCTGCCTGCCGGGGCGGCGCTCCTGCCGCCCGGCCGCGGGCTTGCCGAGCGCAATCTGTCGGCCTGGCTCGAGGGCGAGGGCAGGGCGTTCGCAGGCCGGTGCGGCGAGAGGTTCGCGCGGGTGCTCGACGCTTGTTTCAACGACGACTGACTATTTCCGCGGCTTCTTCGCGGGCCGCACGGGAGCGCGCCTGCCGCTTCTGATGTCCTCGCCCCAGCGGCGTGTCTCGTCCGCCTCGATGCCGAAGAGATCGAGCGCGCGGCAGACCGTTTGCGTGACGATGTCGTCGATGGTTTTCGGCTCTGCATAGAAGGCGGGAACGGGCGGCGCGATGATGGCGCCGATTTCGGACAGATGCGTCATCGTGCGCAAATGGCCGGTGTGAAGCGGCGTCTCGCGCACCATGAGCACGAGGCGGCGGCGCTCCTTCAGCATGACGTCGGCCGCGCGTGTGAGCAGATTGGAGGTCACGCCCGTCGCGACTTCCGACATGGTACGGATCGAGCAGGGCGCGACGATCATGCCGAGCGTTCGGAACGAGCCCGACGCGATCGCGGCGCCGACATCGGCAAGCTGATAGCGCGTATGCGCCAGCGCCTCCACCTCGCCGGGCGTGCGGCCCGTCTCGTAGCCGAGCGTCATCTCGGCCGCTTTCGTCATGACGAGATGCGTCTCGATTTCGAGCGAGCGGAGAATTTCAAGAAGGCGCACACCATAGATGACGCCGGAGGCGCCGGAAATTCCCACAATGAGGCGTTTCGTTTCAGCCATGATTATGACATTTACCGTCTCTTCGCCCTCTTTGCGATAGGGGGTTCGACAAGCTGTCAAAAAAGAGTCATCCTTTTCGGGTTACCCACCCCAACGAAAGGTAGGTAAGGGATGGCACTGGAGTCGCATATTGCCGAACTTCGTGATCGGCATAGGACCCTGGAACGGGAAATCGAACAGGAACTGCTCCACCCTTCAAGCGATGATCTCCGAATTGCCGAGCTTAAAAAGCAGAAGCTCCGCCTCAAGGAACAAATAGAGAGGCTTTCAGGCCGAAAATCCGCAGCCTGACGAATTCATCTGAAAAGCTCTGATCCGAGACAGCGCCGGGCAGCGAAAGCCCGGCGCTTTGTATTTCGGGAGCCCGCAACGAGATACGTCATGGCCCGGCATGGCCGGGCCATCCACGTCTCTCCCCGCCTTGCCGCTCAGAGCTTTTGCGCCATTTCCCGCAGCTTGAATTTCTGGATCTTGCCCGTCGAGGTCTTGGGCAGGTCGGTGAAGACGACCGTTTTCGGGCATTTGAAATGCGCGAGATTGGCGCGGCAATAGGCGATGATCTCGGCTTCCGTCTGCGCGGCGCCGCGTTTCAGCGTTATGAAGGCGCAAGGCGTCTCGCCCCATTTCTCGTCCGGCCGCGCAACCACCGCTGCTTCCAGAATGTCGGGATGTTTGTAGAGCACGTCCTCGACCTCGATCGAGGAGATGTTCTCGCCGCCCGAGATGATGATGTCCTTCGAGCGATCCTTGATCTGGATGTAATTGTCCGCATGCCAGACGCCGAGATCGCCGGAATGGAACCAGCCGCCCTCGAACGCCTCGGCCGTCGCCTTCGGGTTCTTGAGATAGCCCTTCATCACCACATTGCCGCGGAACATCACCTCGCCCATGGTCTCGCCGTCGCGCGGCACTTCCTCCATGGTTTCCGGGTCGCGCACGGAAAGCCCTTCGAGCACGGGATAGTTGACGCCCTGCCGCGCCTTCACCTGCGCGCGCGCATCGGTTTCCAGCTCGTCCCATTCCTCGTGCCAGGCATTGACGACGGCGGGGCCGTAAGTCTCGGTCAGGCCATAGACATGGATCACGTTGAAGCCCTGATCCTCGAGCCGCTTGATGGTCGCGGCGGGCGGCGGCGCGGCGGCGGCGAAATAATGCACCGTGTTCGGAAGTTTCTTTTTCTCCTCATCCGTCGCGTTGATGAGGAAGCCCATGACCGTCGGCGCGCCGCCCATATGGGTGACGCCATGAGCCTCGATCGCCTCGTATATGTTTCCGGCGGCGACGCGCCGCAGGCAGACATGCGTGCCCGCGATGACGCTCATCGACCAGGTGAAGATCCAGCCGTTGCAGTGGAACATCGGCACCGTCCAGAGATAGACGGATTTGTCCGTCATGCCCGCGGTGACGACATTGCCCATGGCGAGGAGATAGGCGCCGCGATGGTGATAGACGACGCCCTTGGGATTGCCCGTCGTGCCGGACGTATAGTTGAGGCTGATCGCCTGCCACTCGTCGGCCGGAAGCTGCCAGTTGAATTCGGGATCGCCCGTGGCGACCAGGTCTTCATATTCGATCGCGCCGATTCTCTCTCCCGCGCCGTCGTATTCGGGATCGTCCATATCGACGACGAAGGGCTTGACCGTCGCATGGGTGAGCGCGCCGGCGGCAAGTTGCGAAAACTCGCGGTCGACGAAAAGCGCCTTCGCGCCGCCATGATCGAGCATGAATCCGATGATGGGCGCGTCGAGCCTGATGTTCATCGTGTTGAGCACGGCGCCGATCATCGGCACGGCATAGTGGAGTTCGAGCATGGCGGGCGTGTTGGGCGCGATCACGGCGACCGTGTCGCCAAGTCCGATGCCCCGCTCCGAGAGCGCGGAGGCGAGGCGGCGGCAGCGCGCGTAGAACTCTCGATAGTTGCGCCGCAAGCTGCCATGAATGACGGCGAGCTTTCCGGGATAGACCTCCGCCGCGCGCTTGAGAAAGCTCAAGGGGCTCAGCGGCTGATGGTTCGCCGGATTCTTGTCGAGATCGAGTTCATAAGGATTCGTCGTCATTGGTCCCTCTTGGCGGCTGATGTGCCGCGAATTCGGGCTTCACGGTAATGAACGCGGCGAATGGCGACAAGCGCCGCCGGGAAGCCTTCATGCGGGCTTGCAAAGCGCGCAATGTCTTGAAACAGTCACCGCCAAACGAACAAAAAACGGGAGATCGGCATGGGGCGTTATCGCGAAACCTATGAGCGCTGGAAGGCATCGCCCGAGGCGTTCTGGGCCGAGGCCGCGCGCGAAATCGACTGGTCGAAGCCGTGGGACAGGGTGCTCACGCTGGAGGGCGATCTTTCGCGCTGGTTCGAGGGCGCGACATGCAACACCTGCTGGAACGCGCTCGACCGTCATGTGGAAGGCGGGCGCGGCGAGCAGCTTGCGCTCATTCATGACAGCGCCATGACGGGCAAGGTGAAGCGCTTCACCTATCGCGAATTGCGCGACAAGGTGGCGACCTTTGCGGGCGTGCTGCAACGCCACGGCATCGGGAAGGGCGACCGCGTCATTCTCTACATGCCGATGGTGCCGCAGGCCGTCGTCGCCATGCTCGCCTGCGCGCGCCTCGGCGCCATTCATTCGGTCGTCTTCGGCGGCTTTGCCGCGAAGGAACTGGCGACGCGCATCGACGATGCGAGGCCGAAGCTCATCGTCTCCGCCTCATGCGGTCTCGAGCCCGGCCGCGCCATCGCCTACAAGCCGCTGCTCGATCAGGCGATCGAGCTTTCGGAGCACAAGCCCGAAGCGTGCATCATCGTTCAGCGCGCGGAGCTGGAAGCTCCCCTCGTGCCCGGCCGCGATTTCGACTGGAAGGACGAGATGGAGAAGGCGCGCGCCGCGGGCGCGGCACCGGCCTGCGTCCCCGTCGCCGCGACCGATCCGCTCTATGTGCTCTACACCTCCGGCACCACCGGCAAGCCCAAGGGCGTCGTGCGCGACAATGGCGGGCACATGGTTGCGCTCAAATGGTCGATGAAGAACGTCTATGGCGTCGATCCGGGCGACGTCTTCTGGGCAGCATCCGATGTGGGCTGGGTGGTCGGCCATTCCTACATCGTCTATGGGCCCCTCCTGCATGGTTGCACGACGATCCTCTTCGAGGGAAAGCCCGTCGGCACGCCCGATGCGGGCACCTATTGGCGCGTCATCGCCGATCACGGCGTTAAGGCGCTCTTCACGGCGCCGACCGCCTTCCGCGCGATCAAGAAGGAAGACCCGGCCGCCGAACTGGTGAAGAAATACGATCTGTCGAAATTCGAGCTTCTGTTCCTCGCGGGCGAGCGCGGCGATCCCGATACGATCCAATGGGCCGAGCGCGCGCTGGGCGTGCCGGTGATCGATCATTGGTGGCAGACGGAATCCGGCTGGCCGATGGTCGCAAACCCGATGGGCCTCGAAAGGCTGCCTGTCAAATACGGTTCGCCCACCGTCGCGATGCCGGGCTACGAAATCCAGGTCGTCGACGAGGCGGCGAAGCCCGTGCCCGCGAACACGACGGGCGCCATCGTCGTCAAGCTGCCCCTGCCGCCGGGCTGCCTGCCGACGCTCTGGCACAATGACGAGGGCTTCCGTAATTCCTACCTCGCCGACTATCCCGGCTACTACAAGACCGCCGATGCGGGCTATCTCGACGAGGACGGCTATCTCTATGTGATGAGCCGCACCGACGACATCATCAATGTCGCCGGCCACCGCCTCTCGACGGGCGGCATGGAGGAAGTGCTGGCGGGGCACCCGGACGTCGCCGAATGTGCCGTCATCGGCGTTGCCGACGCGCTGAAGGGGCAGGTGCCGGTGGGCTTCCTTGTCGTCAACAAGGGGGTGAACCGCCCCGCCGAGGAGATCGCGAAGGAAGCGGTGGCGCTGGTGCGCGACAAGATCGGTCCTGTCGCCGCGTTCAAGACTGCTCTTGTCGTGCAGCGCCTGCCCAAGACGCGCTCGGGCAAGATCCTGCGCGGCACCATGCGCAAGATCGCGGACGGCGAGGCGTGGAGCATGCCGGCCACGATCGACGATCCGGTGATCCTCGAGGAAATCGGCGAGGCGCTGTCGGACGCCGGCTATGGCAGGAAGGGCTGAGGGGCGGTCCACGAGCATCGCTGTCGCTCCGGGGTTGCCCTCCCTCTGCTGTGACCCCGGCCCTGTGCCGGGGTCCAGAGTGGCGGGTTCGGAGCTTGCGGCCCTGGATCCCGGGATGAGCCCGGGATGACAATTGCGAGCGAGCCGAGGTCCAACCGGAATCGCGGCAAAAGAAAAACCCTCTCCGGCCGGGAGAGGGTTTCATCTTTCCGAACATCGGGGCTTGGAGGAGGGCTTACTCCTCGTCTTCCTCGATCTTCACGTCCTTGAGCTTGGCGAAGACGCTGTCGGCGTCATAGGTCTTGCGCTCTTCCTTCTTCTCCTCCGCCGCTTCGGGCGCGGCGATGGTGGCGTGGTGCGGCGCCTCGGGGGCGATCGTCTCGGAGGCAGGGAGCAGCGTCTCGCCGCTGCCGCCCGCAGCCTTCTCGGCCTTGCGCCGCTCGCGTTCGAGCTTGCGGGCGGCCTTCTGCACGGCGGCGTCGAGTTCGATCTGGCTCGCAAGGCCGAGCGTCACCGGATCGACCGGCTTGATATTCGCCGAATTCCAGTGGCTCCGGTCGCGCACGCTCTGGATCGTCGGCTTGGTGGTGCCGACGAGCTTGGCGATCTGCGCGTCCGAGAGTTCCGGATGGTTGCGGAGGAGCCATGCGATCGCGTCCGGCCGGTCCTGACGGCGCGAAACGGGGGTGTAGCGGGGGCCCTTGCGCGGCTGGATAGGCGGCAGCTTGTACTTGCTTTCCGCCTGCTTCAGCCGTGTCGCGGGGTCCTTCTGGCAGCGCTCGATCTCGGCGCGCGTGAGCTGGCCCGAGGCAACAGGGTCGAGGCCCTTGATGCCCTGTGCGACGTCGCCGTCAGCGATGCCCTTCACCTCCAGAACGTGCAGACCGCAGAAATCGGCGACCTGATCGAAGGTGAGAGAGGTGTTTTCGACGAGCCAGACGGCCGTCGCCTTGGGCATGAGGGGCTGAGTCATGTTGTTCCTCTGATTCACCCGGACGTCATCCGGACGAACCCTTTTCTCTTCCTCGGGATGAGTGGGTATCGGCGTTATATAAGGGGAAAAGCCGCCCAATGAAAGACCAATGGCGGGGCTGGCACAGGGCATTTCGGCGATTTTCGGGTGGCGTTCCGCCCGCCTTCCCTCAAAGGGTGAGGACGATCTTCCCGATATGGCTGCTTTTTTCCATAAGCACGTGCGCTTTGGAGGCTTCCTCGAGCGGGAAGGTCGCGTCGATCCGCGGCCGCACCCGGCCGGCATCGAGAAGCGGCCAGACCTTCTCGCGCAGCGCCCGGGCAAGTGCCGCCTTCTCCTCGATCCCGCGAGGGCGGAGCGTCGAGCCGGTGAGCGTCAGCCGCTTCAGCATCATCGGCATGAAATTGACCTCGGCGGTCGGGCCGTTGAGGAAGGCGATGGAGACGATGCGCCCGTCCTGCGCGGCGGCCTGCATGTTGCGGGCGATATAGTCGCCGCCGACCATGTCCAGAATGACGTCGACGCCGCGCCCGCCGGTCAGGCGCTTCGCCTCGGCGACGAAATCCTGCTCGCGGTAGTTGATCGCCGCCTCCGCCCCGAGATCGCGGCAGGCAGCGCATTTCTCCGCCGAGCCCGCCGTAGCGAAGACGCGGGCGCCGAAGGCGCGGGCGAGCTGGATCGCCGTCGTTCCGATGCCGCTCGAGCCGCCGTGAACAAGGAAAGTCTCGCCGGCGGCGAGCCGGCCCCGCTCGAAGACATTGGTCCAGACGGTGAAGAAGGTTTCCGGCAGGCCCGCCGCCTCGACGGCGGTGAAGCCCGCCGGGATCGGCAGCGCATGGGTCTCGTGCACGGTCGCATATTCGGCATACCCGCCGCCGCCGAGAAGGGCGCAGACGCGGTCGCCCTGCCGCCAATGCGTGACGCCGGGACCGGCGGCGACGACCTCGCCCGCAACCTCGAGGCCGGGCGTCGCGGGCGCGCCGGGCGGCGGCGGATAAAGCCCCATGCGCTGGATCGTGTCGGGCCGGTTCACGCCCGCCGCCTCGACCCGGATCAGGATTTCGCCATGGCCGGGCTCCGGCCGGGCGATCCGGACCGGGACAAGCACGTCCGGGCCGCCGGGCTCGCGGATGGCGATGGCTCTCATCTGGGCAGGAAGGGACGGGGACTTGGTCGGGGACATTTGGGGGGCCTCTCGGGTCGGTCTGGCGCCGGGACACTTGAAGGTCTATCCAAGCCCTCCGAGACTGGCAACCTGACCCAGGCCGAGGCAATGAGGAGGCAGCCCATGGACACGGACGATCTTGAGCCGCGCAAGCGCAGGGGCGAGGCGCTGGCCGCCCTTGCGCGCGAGGATCTGAGCCTGCTCGGCATCGAGGAACTCAACGAACGAATCAGCGCCCTCGAGGCCGAAATCGCACGCATCCGCGCGCAACTGGAGCGAAAACACGGCACGCGCACGGCGGCGGAGGCACTTTTCAAGAAGTAAGTTAGCAAGAGCTAACATATTGGCGGAGCGCAATTTTCCGGGAAAAACAAGTAGATCTGGAGCGCGCTGCTCCTCCCGGCGGCCAGTGCCCATTTGCCGGGTAATTCACGATTTGATAAACATATGGTTGCTAGGGTGACCTTGCGTAATCCAGATCTTCTGGATTCTGAGTGGTTCCTATCCACTCTGTTTGACGCCTCCCTGTTACAACTGAGCCGCGGGCAGTCCGCGGCTCTTTTTTTGATCGAGCCCTTCACACATATCTCGACATGCCATCGGCGCCAGCGTTTGGCATGAATGTTGATCCTTCATCGGGCATCCGTGCCGCTCTGGCACGGACCAGAGAAGAGGGTCAGGGGATGAGTGCGGATCGGTTTGGCGGCGCTGGCGATGTGCAGTTTGCGGGCGAGGATGTGAGCATCGGCGAGTTCATGTCGTCCGGCCTCTTTCAGCGGACATATGAGGAAGGCATGCGCCTCGTCGAGGAGACGTCGGCCTATCTCGACGGTCCGGGCCGCGAAGCCTCGCGCAATCTCTCGCGGGACGCATCGCTCGCCTATGCGGGCGAAAGCATGCGGCTCACCACGCGGCTGATGCAGGTGGCGGCCTGGCTTCTCGTTCGCAAGGCCGTGCATGAAGGCGAGATTTCGCATGAGGAATCCATGGCCGCGAAATACCGCCTGGCGTCGAGGGAGATCGCCCGTTCGGCGCGTCTTTCCGGCAATCACGTCCTGCCGGAGCCCCTGATCGACCTCATCATGCGCTCCGAGCTTCTCTATGCGCGCATCGAAAGGCTCGATGCCGGGCTGCGCGCGGAACCGGCGGTCGTGGAGGCGAGCCGCCCGCTGGCCGAGCAGTTCGATCGCGTCGAAGCCTTCTTCCGCGAAACCCTGCAGCGCGAATGGGGCCAGGGCGCCTGATCCCTCGGGCAGTCCCGGAACCTCACGATCCGCCAATGAAAAAGCCCCGCGAGAGCGGGGCTTTGTCGTTTGAAGCGAAGCTTCCGTGAACCTCAGGCCTTGCCGCCGAGATTGCCGAACTTCTGCTTGAAGCGGCTGACGCGGCCGCCGCGGTCGACGATCTGCTGGCCGCCGCCGGTCCAGGCCGGATGGGTCTTCGGGTCGATGTCGAGGGTGAGCGTGTCGCCCTCCTTGCCGTAGGTCGAGCGGGTCTGGAAGGTCGTCCCGTCCGTCATCGCCACGGTGATCATGTGGTAGTCGGGATGAATGTCTTTCTTCATGGCTCTACGCCTTCTCAGATCACAAAAATGCCGGAAACCGGGGCTGCCGATCGCTGGCGCGCCGGGAATGGGGGCTTATAGCCAAGGAGTGAGCCCAATACAAGGCCAAGCTCCGCCCTGAGCGATGCGCTGGGGCGATTGGGCGCGGGGGCCGGGGCCGGCTTCGGATTGGCTCGGCGGGGCAAGGGTTGCTATATGAACGGGCAGGGTGTCCTTCTGGGGGCTGCCCGCGACCTCGCAAAACTGACCCGGCGGCCATCCATGAGCGAGATATCGAATCCGGTGGTTGAAGCCATCGAGGAAGAAGCCCAGCGCCGCAGGCCCGCCAGGGGCGTCCGGCCGCTCGCCAAACTCATGCCCTTCATCGGCCGCTACCGGATCATGGTGGCGCTCGCTTTCGTCTCGCTCGTCTTCGCGACGCTTGCGACGCTCGCCGTGCCCATCGCCGGCCGCCGCCTGCTCGACAATGGCTTCACCCAGACGAGCGCCGACTTCATCGACACCTATTTCCTCGCGCTGATCGGCATCGCGGCTCTTCTCGGCGTCGCGAGCGCCATGCGCTTCTTTTTCGTGAGCTGGATTGGCGAGCGCGTCGTCGCCGATCTGCGCGAGGCCGTCTACGCCCATGTGCTGAAGCTCTCGCCCGCCTTCTTCGAGGTGACACGCACGGGCGAGGTGCTGTCGCGCCTCACGGCCGACACGACGCTCATCAAGACGGTCGTCGGTTCCTCCGCCTCCGTCGCATTGCGCAACGTGTTCCTCTTCATCGGCGCGGCATCCATGATGGCGGTGACGAGCACATGGCTCTCCGGCCTCGTGCTTCTCGCCATTCCGATGATCGTTCTGCCGCTCGTGATCTTCGGGCGCTGGGTGCGCCGCCTTTCGCGCGCGAGCCAGGACCGGCTCGCGGATTCGAGCGCCTTCGGCACGGAAAGCCTCAACGCCATCCAGACCGTGCAGGCCTTCACGCATGAGGAGATCGACCGGCAGCGTTTCGCCGAGACGGTGGAGCGCTCCTTCGTGACCGCGCGGGCGCGCATCACGGCGCGCGCCGTGCTGACCGCGCTCGTCTTCTTCATGGGACTTTCGAGCGTCGTCGGCGTGCTCTGGTTTGGTGCCCATGCGGTCGTCGCGGGCACCATGTCGGGCGGCGCGCTGCTTCAGTTCATTCTCTATGCGGTCTTCGCGGCAACGTCGCTCGCCGCCCTTTCGGAAGTCTGGGGCGACATGCAGATGGCCTCGGGCGCGACCGAGCGGTTGATGGAACTGCTGGCGATCGAGCCCGAGATCCGCGCGCCGAAATCGCCCAGGGCTCTGCCTCTGCCCGCTCGCGGCGCGATCAGCTTCGAGCGCGTGACCTTCGCCTATCCGACGCGGCCCCAAGTCGCGGCCTTGCGCGATTTCTCTCTCGATGTGAAGCCCGGCGAAACCGTGGCGATCGTCGGGCCGTCCGGCGCGGGCAAGAGCACGGTGTTTCAGCTTCTGCTGCGTTTCTACGATCCGAAGTCGGGGGTAATCCGCCTCGATGGCGTCGATATTTCCCAGGTCGAGCCCGGCGAGCTTCGCAGCCGTCTCGGCGTCGTGCCGCAGGAGACGGTCGTTTTCGGCATGAGCGTCGCGGAGAACATCCGCTACGGGCGGCCCGATGCGAGCGAGGAGGATGTCATCGCCGCCGCGAAGGCCGCGCGTATTCACGATTTCATCGTCTCGCTGCCTCAGGGCTATGCGACGCAGGTGGGAGAGCGCGGCGTCACGCTTTCCGGCGGCCAGCGCCAGCGCGTCGCCATTGCGCGCGCTATCCTGCGCGATGCGCCGGTGCTTCTTCTCGACGAGGCGACGTCGGCGCTCGACGCGGAAAGCGAAACGCTCGTCCAGGCGGCACTAGAAGGGTTGATGCGGGGCCACACCACGCTCGTGATCGCGCACCGGCTCGCGACCGTTCTCAAGGCTGATCGAATCATCGTCATGGAAGAAGGCCGCATTGTCGCTGCCGGCACGCATGACGAGCTTGTGCGGCAGGGCGGTCTTTACAGCAGGCTTGCCCGCCTGCAATTCACGGGCGACATATTGGGTGGCGAGCCCCAAAGCGCCGCGCTGCACTGAACGAACCGGGAGGGAAGGGAACATGTCACCGCTCTTGCGCAGAGCCATCATCGCCGTATTCGCCGTCGCCGTGATAGCGAGCGTGCTCGCCTGGCGCTTCCTTTCGGCGGCGGGCTTTTTCACCGACATCCGGGCGGAAGTTCCCGCGGAATGCCGGGCGATCGCTTCCGTGCCGGGGCCGGAGGATATTCAGATCGACCGCGAGCGCGGCCTGGCCTTCGTCTCGGCTTTTGACCGGCGCGCCGCAATGGCCGGGCATGAAGCCACGCGCGGCGGCATCTATGTGATCGATCTGAAGGCGCCGCAGGCGGAATGGGCGCTTCGTCCGGTCACGGCGAACGAGCCGGCCGACTTCAAGCCCCACGGAATCAGCCTCCATGTCGGCGCGGGCGGCGAACGGCGCCTCTTCGTCGTCAACCACGCGGCGAAGGGTGAGGCGGTCGAGATTTTCGATGTCGCGCCGGATGGTCTGCTCACCCATGTGAAGACGGTCGCCGATCCGCTGTTCGTTTCGCTGAACGATGTCGTCGCGGTCGGTCCCGATGCCTTCTACGCGACGAATGATCACGGCTCGAAGGGGCTCGGCGGAAGGCTGAGCGATCTCGTCCTGCTGCGTAACGCCAATGTCGTCTATTACGACGGCGCTTCGGCGCATGCCGCCGCCGACAGGCTTCTCTTTGCGAACGGCATCAATGTGAGCCCGGACGGCAAGACGCTCTATGTCTCGGAAATGCTCGGTGCCGCGCTCCATATCTATACGCGCGATCCCGCGACGGGCGCCCTCACGAGCCGCGATTATGCGCGCCTCGGTACCGGCCTCGACAATATCGATGTCGAGCCGGATGGCGCGCTCCTCATCGCGGCCCATCCGCATCTGATCGCGTTCCTGAAACATGCAGGCGACCCGAAGGCGCTCTCGCCGAGCCAGGTCGTGCGCGTCGAGCCGGGCGCGGGGCAGGGCGGCAAGGCCGGTACGATCTATCTCAATCGCGGCGAGGAGATTTCAGGATCGAGCGTCGCCGCTGGCTTCGACGACATGATGCTGATCGGCAATGTCTTCGATCCGAAGATCCTTGCCTGCAAGCAGTCGAAGGAACTCAAGGCGTTCTGATCGCCCCTCATCCCGCCTTCAGCGCTCCGTCAGCTTGAACTCGATGCGGCGGTTGCGCTTGAAGGCGGCGGCACTCTTGCCCGTATCGAGCGGCTGGAACTCGCCGAAGCCCGTCGCGGCGAGATGCTCGGGCGGCACGCCCCGCTTCGCCATGAAGTTGACGACGGCGATGGCGCGCGCGCTCGAGAGATACCAGTTGGAGGGGAACTGCGCCGTGTGGATCGGATTTGCGTCGGTGTGCCCGTCCACGCGGATGACCCACTGAATGTCGTTCGGGATTTCGGCGGCGATTTCCTTCACCGCGTCCGCGATCTTCTGAAGCTGGGCGACGCCCGAGGGATTGATCTCGGCCGAGCCGCTGTCGAAGAGGATTTCCGACTGGATGACGAAACGGTCGCCCACGACCTCGATGTCGGGTCGGTTGCCGAGAATTTCGCGCAGGCGGCCGAAGAACTCGGAGCGGTACTTCGCAAGCTCCTGCACCTTCTGGGCAAGCGCGGCGTTGAGCCTGCGGCCGAGATCCGCGATCTGCGCCTGGCTTTCCCGGTCGCGTTTTTCGGAGGCTTCGAGCGCCTCCTCGAGTGCGGCAAGCTGGCGGCGGAGCGCGGCGATCTGCTGGTTGAGAAGTTCGACCTGCGCAAGCGCCTGATTGGAAATTTCCTTCTGCTTTGAAAGCTCGTCCTGCAGCACCGCGACCTGCGAGCCCGCGCCTGCCGCCGCGCCGAGCCGATCCTTCTCGGCATTGGCTTCGGCGAGCGAGGCCTGAAGCGTCGCGATGGTGGTCTGGAGGTCAGCCTTCTCCTGTTTCGACAGCGCGAGCTGGCTGACGAGTTCGGCAATCTGGCTCCGCAGCGCTTCGAGCGCCGTGTCCTTGCTCGAGACGAGTTGCGACAGGAAGAACTGCGTCAGCATGAAAATGGTGAGCAGGAAGATGAGCACGAGCAGCAGGCTCGACATGGCGTCGACGAAGCCCGGCCAGTAGTCGGCACTCGGGGCGCGTCCGCGAATTCGTCTGTGTGCGACCGTCATGCCGTTCCCGCCCGCCGGTTATTTTCTGCCGAGACTGGCAGCGAGGCGATCGAGCACGGGGCGCAGCGCTTCCTGATTTTCGGCAAGGCGCCGGATGAGAAGCTGCTCGTGCTTGATCTGCTCGGTGAGAGCCGTGATCTGGCCGGCGAGCGCGAGCATCGGCGCGCTGTTTGCGCCGCCGCCCGAGGCCAGCGACTGCTCGATGCGCTCGAGCCGCTTCAGCGTTTCCCCGAGCATGCCGGGGCCGGGCTCCGCCGCGCCGGAAATATCCGTCACCGTAGAAAGCCACTCTTCAAGCTCATTGTAGAAGCGGTTCTGCGCCTGCCCGGCCTGAAGGTCGAGAAAGCCGAGGATGAGCGAGCCGGCAAGGCCGAAGAGCGAGGAGGAGAAGGACGTGCCCATGCCCGATAGCGGCCCCTCGAGTCCCGCCTTGAGATTCTGGAAGACGGTCGCGGGATCGGATGTCTCGATATTGAGGCCGTGGATCGTCGCGCCGACCGAGGTCACGGTGGTGAGAAGGCCCCAGAAGGTGCCGAGCAGGCCGAGGAAGATCAGCAGGCCAATCATGTAGCGGGAGATTTCGCGCTGCTCGTCGAGGCGCGAGCCGATGGAATCGAGAAGCGAGCGCATGGTGAGCGCGTTGAGCTGCATGCGCCCCTTGCGCTCGCCGAGCATGGTCGCCATCGGCGCGAGGAGGCGCGGGGCGGGCGGGATCGCCAGTCCCGGATCGGCACGGCGGAACTCGTTCACCCAGCGCACTTCGGGGCTCAGCACGAGAATCTGCCGGAAGCCATAGAGAATACCGAGCATGAGCACGCCGATAATGAGCGTGTTGAGCCCCGGATTGGTGAAATAGGCCGTCTTGAGCTGCGGCGAGAGAATGAGGAGCAGAAACCCGACAAGGAGCAGGAAGAGGATCATCCGCACCAGATAGGGACGCGGCGTGGAGAGGGCCGCGCCGCCGGTATAGTCCTTCGCCATCTTCAGTTCAGCTCCCCCTGTGATCCGGGCAGATCTTGCGTCTTTCGCGTCGTTCGCCTCATGAGGCGCATCAGCCTCCCGCGCGGGTGATGTCGACCCGGTCGAGAGGGCCTGCATCCCGCGTGCCACCGAGCGCTCTCACTTCGAGCCGGTCCGTCGCGATCCCCTGTTCGATGAGGAAATTGCGGACCGTGAGCACACGCTTCAGCGACAGGCGCCGGGCATTCGTGCTCGTGTCGCCGGGGGGCCCGGCATAGGCCTTGAGCGTCACCCGGCCGCCGCGGCGACGGAAACCTTCCGCGAACGTCCTGAGCCGCGCCGCCTCGCCGTCGCTCAGCGCTGCCTCTTCGGGCGGAAAGTCGATGCGGGCAAGCGCGGGCTCGGGCGCGCGAAGCGGCGACGTGCCGAGCGCGGGCGCTCCTTCGGGCGATGCGTTAACGATTGCGGGCAGCGGCGCCGCGAGCGGCTCGGGCGGCGTCATGGGCTCGCCCATGCGCGTGCCGGGCCGGTCGAGAGGCACGGCGTCCACGGGTTCGGCGCGCGCGCCCGTTCCGGCCATCAGCATGAGAACGGCGCAAAGCCCGGCTATGCGAACCGTCCGTACCCAACGCCCTTCAGGAAAAGTCATGGCTGCCCTCCCGCGCGACGAGGAGACTGGAATCCTGCGTTCAGTCTAGTCGAAACGGGGCTGACGGGAAATCGCAAGGACGGTGGAGGCCGGCGAGGCGGGCGATGCGCGGTCAGGATGCCGCGTGAGCGCGCTTCAGCGCCTTGGCAAGCTCGCGATGGATCGTCTCGTTTCCGGCGATGACGCCGCCGCTGTTAAGCACGTCGTCCCGGCTGTTGAGATCGGAAACGAAGCCGCCCGCCTCGCGCACCAGAATGATGCCCGCAGCGAGATCCCATGGCGCGAGGTTCGCTTCCCAATAGGCGTCGTAGCGACCGGCCGCGACATAGGCGAGATCGAGCGCCGCCGATCCCATGCGCCGCACGCCCGCGACCTCGTTCATCACCACGCCGAGTTCGGCGATGAAACGCTTGTGGCCGGGCCGGCCGATATGCGGGATGCCCGTCGCCACAACCGCATTGGCGAGCTCGCGCCGCGCCGCGACGCGCAGGCGCCGGTCGTTGAGAAAGGCGCCCTGGCCCTTTTCGGCGATGAAGAGCTCGTCGGAAATCGGATTATAGACGACGCCGGCGACGATCTGCCCGTCGCGCTCCAGCCCGATCGAGATCGCGAAATGCGGGATCGAGTGGAGAAAATTCGTCGTGCCGTCGAGCGGATCGATGAGCCAGCGGTGCGACTTGTCCGAACCCTCGATCGTGCCGCCTTCCTCCATGAGGAAGCCATAGCCGGGCCGCGCCTTGGAAAGCTCTTCGAAGAGCGTCTTTTCGGCCTTCTTGTCGGCGGCGGTGACGAAATTCGCGGGGCCCTTGAGCGAGACCTGCAAATTCTCCACCTCGCCGAAGTCGCGTTGCAGTCCGCGCGCCGCCTTGCGTGCGGCGGCCACCATGACGGCCATGACGGGGGTATGACGTGCCATCGGGGACTTGCGCTTTCTCTCGGGCATTTCCGGCGATGTCCGTTTCGGCATCGGCGGGAAATGCGGGTCGCTGAATGATCGGTTCGTTAGTCGGCGCGGCGGAGATAGGTGACTTCGTTCGTGTCGACCACGATCTTCTCGCCAACGGTAATGAAGGGCGGCACCATGACGCGGATGCCGTTCTCGAGCAGGGCCGGCTTGTAGGAGCTGGCCGCCGTCTGGCCCTTCACCGTCGGTTCCGTTTCCGTGATTTCCAGCACCACCTGATCGGGCAGGGCGACGCTGATGGGCCTGCCCTCGTGGCTCTCCACCGTCACCTTCATGCCGTCCTGCAGGAACGCCGCGCGCTCGCCCACCCAGTCCTTGGCAAGCTCGATCTGCTCGTAGGTTTCGTTGTCCATGAAGGTGAGCATGCCGTCGGCTTCATAGAGGAACTGATAGTCCTTCTGCTCGAGCCGCACGCGCTCGACCGTCTCGGCGGAACGGAAGCGCTCGTTGAGCTTGCGGTTGTCGATCAGATTCTTCAGTTCGACCTGCGCGAAGGCGCCGCCCTTGCCGGGCTTCACATGCTGAACCTTCACCGCCGCCCAAAGGCCTCCCTGATGCTCGATGACGTAGCCGGGGCGAATTTCGTTACCGTTGATCTTGGGCATGGACCTTATCTCGGACTGGGGTTGAGCAGGCTCGCGGCGGGACCGGCTGTTTGCGCCGATCTGCTGATGGGGCAGGCGCGATCCGGCCGCGGGCGCTCTGATAGCATCTGGCGGCCGTAAGGCCAATGCCTTTCCGAAAGGAGGGGTTATTGGCCGCGGGGCGTCTCGGCCATGATGCGGTTGAACGCCCGCACCGCCTCGGCCGGACCTTCCGGGTGCGCCCAGACGCCCGCCGACACGGCGAGAAAGTCCGCGCCCGCCGCAACGAGGGTGGCGGCGTTCCCGACCGTTATGCCGCCAATGGCGACGCAGGGCACCACGAAGGTCTCCGACCACCAGGTCAGGAGGTCGGGCGTGGCGCGGGTCTTGGGCACCTTGGTGCCGGTTTCGAAGAAGGCGCCGAAGGCGACATAGTCGGCCCCCTCTTCGCCGGCCACCATCGCCAGATGGCGCGAATTGTGGCAGGTGACGCCGACGATACGGTTGGGGCCGACGAGCTTGCGCGCTTCCTTGTAGGGGATGTCCTCCTGGCCGACATGAACGCCGTCAGCTTCCATCTCGGCCGCGATGTCGGCGCGGTCGTTGATGATGAAGGCGACGTCATAGCTCTGCGCGACGGGCATCAGCACCTCGGTCGCGCGGCGGATCGCATCGGCCGGCGCCGTTTCCTCGCCTTCCGTCTTGAGGCGAAGCTGGAGCGAGGCGACATCGCCCGCGTCGAGCGCGCGCTTCAGCGTGTCCGAAAAGGCGACTGGCTCGATCCGGGGCGGGGTGATGAGATAGAGCCGGCAGGGCTCGCGTTCTTCTTCGATGATGCTCATGGGGGAGGTTGTAGCGCGTCTTGCGCGCGAAAGGCAAAACGCCCCGCCGGTAAGGGCGGGGCGCTCTGTCTGGTCATGGCCGGAAGGCTCAGGCGGCCTTCTCGAGTTCGGCCTTCCACTGGCCGAGAGCGGCGAGGCCGTTCATCCGGGCGCGGTGGAGGAAGGCACGCTGGGCAGCCGCCACATTCTCCGCCTTGCCGCCCCAGGCCTTGAGCGGGGCCGCCTGAAGCGCGCGGCCGTAGGAGAAGGATAGCTTCCAGGGCAGCCCGCCAATGGCGTTCATGGCGTTGAGATGCGCCGTCGCATCCTCGTCCGACTGGCCGCCGGACAGGAAGACGATGCCCGGCACCGCCGCCGGAACCGTGCGCTTGAAGACCGTGATGGTCTTCTCGGCGACTTCCTGCACGCTTGCCTGCGTCGAGCACTTCTTGCCCGAGACGACCATGTTCGGCTTCAGGATCGTGCCTTCGAGCTTCACGCGATGCGCCGCGAGCCGCGCGAAGACGGTGCGCAGCGTCACTTCCGTCACCTCGAAGCAGCGGTCGGCGGTGTGCGCGCCGTCCATCAGCACTTCCGGCTCGACGATCGGAACGATCTTCTGCTCCTGGCAGAGCGCGGCGTAGCGGGCGAGCGCCTCGGCATTGGCCTCGATGCAGCCCATGGTCGGAATGCCATCGGCAATGTCGATCACCGCGCGCCACTTCGCGAAGCGGGCGCCGAGATCGTAATATTCGGCAAGCCGCTCGCGCAGCCCGTCGAGACCTTCCGTCACCAGTTCGCCCGGAAAGCCCGCCATGGCCTTCGCGCCCGCATCGACCTTGATGCCGGGGATGGAGCCAGCCTGTTTGATGAGATCAACGAGAGGCGTGCCGTCCTTCGCCTTCTGACGGATCGTCTCGTCATAGAGGATGACGCCGGAGATGTGGTTCTTCATCGCCTCTTCGGTGCGGAACAGCATCTCGCGATAGTCGCGGCGGTTGCTCTCGGTCGACTCGAGGTTGATCGTGTCGAACCGCTTCTTGATGGTGCCCGAGCTTTCGTCGGCGGCAAGAATGCCCTTGCCCGGCGCCACCATGGCTTCGGCAATCGATTCAAGCGTTTCAGTCATATCCCGAATTCCCTTTATCTGACTTCAAGCGCCGCGACGCCGGGCAGTACCGCGCCTTCCATCCATTCGAGGAAGGCACCGCCCGCGGCGGATACATAGGTGAAATCGTCGGCCGCGCCCGCATCGTTGAGCGCTGCCACCGTGTCGCCGCCCCCGGCCACTGATTTGAGGGTCCCGATCTTCGTCAGCATGCCGACGAGACGCGCGGCGGATGCCGTCCCCTGATCGAAAGGAGGAATCTCGAAGGCGCCGAGAGGCCCGTTCCAGACGACCGTCTTCGCCGCTTCGAAGCGTCCGGCGAGATAGGCCATCGTGTCGGAGCCGATGTCGAGGATCATCATGTCGTCCGGCACAGCATCGACCGGAACGGTCCTCGCCTCCGCGCCGGCCTTGAATTCCCGCGCGACGACCGCATCGACAGGCAGCACGATCTCGCAGCCCGCCTTGCCGGCGGTGGCGAGGATTTCGCGTGCCTTGTCGAGCAGATCGTATTCGCAGAGCGACTTGCCGACCTTCCTGCCCTGGGCGGCGAGGAAGGTGTTGGCCATGCCGCCGCCGACGATCAGCGTGTCGACGCGATGGATGAGATTGAGGAGCAGGGCGATCTTGGTCGAGACCTTGGCCCCGCCGACAACGGCGACGACCGGATGCTCGGGGTTGCCGAGCGCCGTTTCGAGCGCGTCGAGTTCCGCCTCCATCGCCCGGCCTGCATAGGCGGGCAGCACATGGGCGAGCCCCTCGGTCGAGGCATGGGCGCGATGGGCGCAGGAGAAGGCGTCGTTCACATAGACGTCGCCATTCTCGGCAAGCGCCTTCACGAAGGCGGGATCGTTCTTCTCCTCGCCCGCATGGAAGCGCGTGTTCTCGAGGACGAGAATGCCGCCGGCGGGAAGCGCATCGACCGCTTCCTTCGCGGGCGCACCGATGCAGTCCGACGCGAAGGCGACCTTAGCGCCGACGACGCCGGAAAGCGCCTCGGCGACGGGCGCGAGCGAGAATTTGGGCTCGGGCGCGCCCTTGGGGCGGCCGAAATGCGAAAGCACGATGACCTTCGCGCCCTTGGCCGCGATTTCCTTCAATGTGTCGGCGATGCGGTTGAGGCGCGTCGCATCCGTGACATGACCGTGCTCGTCGGTCGGTACGTTGAGGTCTGCCCTGACAAGAACCCGGCGACCATTGAGGTCGCCGGACTTGAACAGGTCATCGAGTGTTTTGTGACCAGCCATGACGTTTCGGATGCCAGGGCTCAGAGCAGCTTGCCCATGGCGGCTGCCGTGTCGCCCATGCGGTTCGAGAAGCCCCACTCATTGTCGTACCAGGAAAGCACGCGCACGAGACGGCCTTCGATCACCTGCGTCTGGGTGAGGTCGAAGGTCGAGGAGGCGGGGTTGTGGTTGAAGTCGATCGAGACGAGTTCCTCGTCGGTGGTCGCGAGCACGCCCTTGAGCGGGCCCTTCGCCGCCGCGATGATCGCCGCGTTCACTTCTTCCGCCGTGGTCTTCTTCTTCGCGGTGAAGACGAGGTCGATGACCGAGACGTTCGCCGTCGGCACGCGGATCGAGGTGCCGTCGAGCTTGCCCTTCAGTTCCGGCAGGACGAGGCCCACGGCCTTGGCCGCGCCCGTCGAGGTCGGGATCATCGAAAGGCCGGCGGCGCGTGCGCGGCGCGCATCCTTGTGCAGCGTGTCGACCGTGTTCTGGTCGCCCGTATAGGCGTGAACGGTGGTCATGTAGCCCTGCTCGATGCCGACGGCCTTGTGCAGCACGGCCGCGACCGGCGCGAGGCAGTTCGTGGTGCAGGAGGCGTTGGAGACGACCTTGTGGCTCTTCTTCAGGTCCTTGTGGTTCACGCCGTAGACGACCGTGATGTCGGCCCCGTCAGCAGGCGCGGAGACGAGAACCTTCTTCGCGCCGGCAGTGAGATGGGCCGACGCCTTGTCCTTCGATGCGAAGATGCCCGTGCATTCGAGCGCGATGTCGACGCCGAGATCCTTCCACGGCAGCTTTGCCGGATCGCGCTCGGCGAGAACCTTGATCGGGCCGCGGCCGAGATCGAAGGACGACTTCGTCGTCTTGATCTTGCCGGGGAAGGGGCCATGCACGGAGTCCCACTTCAGCAGATGGGCATTGGCCTCGACCGAGCCGAGGTCATTGATGGCCACCACCTCGATGTCCTTGCGTCCCGACTCCGCGATGGCGCGAAGCACGAGACGCCCGATCCGACCGAATCCGTTAATCGCAACGCGGACTGCCATTTCTCGTTATCTCCTGGCTATCAAGCCCCGAGGCAAGACTTCGCGGCGGCGACCGCGGCTTCCGGGGTAATGTTGAAGTGCTTGTAGAGGTCCTTGGCGGGCGCACTCGCGCCGAAGCCCGTCATGCCGATGAAGGCGCCGTCGGCGCCGATATAGCGGTCCCAGCCGAAGCGAAGCGCTGCTTCGATCACGACTTTCACCGTTCCTTCGCCCAGCGTCTTCGCCTTGTATTCGCGCGACTGGGCCTCGAAGAGCTCGACGCAGGGCATGGAGACGACGCGCGCGCCGATGCCCTCGGCCTCGAGGAGCTTCTGGGCGGCGAGCGCGATCTCGACTTCCGAGCCAGTGGCGATGAGCGTCACCTTGGCGGCGGAGGAAGCGGGCGAAAGCTCATAGCCGCCCTTCGCGCAGAGGTTCTCGTCCGTGTCCGTTATGCGGACGGCCGGAAGGTTCTGGCGCGAGAGTGCAAGGACCGAAGGCGTCTTCTTCGCTTCGAGCGCGATCTGCCAGCATTCGAGCGTCTCCACCGCGTCGGCCGGGCGGAAGACGTTGAGGTTCGGCATGGCGCGCAGGCTCGCCAGATGCTCGACCGGCTGATGGGTCGGCCCGTCTTCGCCGAGCCCGATCGAGTCATGCGTCATCACATAGATCACGCGCTGTTCCATCAGCGCCGAAAGGCGGATGGCCGGGCGGCAATAATCGGTGAAGACGAGGAAGGTGCCGGAATAGGGGATGAAGCCCTTGTGCAGCGCGATGCCGTTCATGGCTGCGGCCATGCCGTGTTCGCGGATGCCGTAATGGATGAAGGAGCCGGAGAAGTTGGTCGCCGTGACCGCCTTTTGGTCCTTGGAGCGCGTGTTGTTGGAGCCGGTTAGGTCGGCCGAGCCGCCGATCGATTCCGGCAGCAGCGGATTGACGACGTTGAGCACCTCTTCCGAGGATTTGCGCGTCGCCCAGTTCGGCTTTTCCGCGACGAGCTGCTTCTTGTAGTCAGAGACAGCCTTGCCGAAGCCCGCGGGCAGGTCGCCCCTGAGCTGGCGCTCGAACTCCGCGCGCCGGGCCTGATCGACCTTCGCGAAGGAGGCTTCCCAGTCGGACCGCGCCTTGCCGCCGCGCGCGCCCACCTCGCGCCATGCGGCGAGAACGGGGGCGGGAATGACGAAGGGCTCCGCCTCCCAGCCGAGCGTCTGGCGCGAGAGCTTGATCTCGTCGGCGCCCAGCGGGGAGCCATGCGAGGACGACTTGCCATGCTTGTTCGGCGAGCCATAGCCGATGACGGTGCGGCAGGCGATGAGCGTGGGTTTCGTCGCGTGGCGCGCCTTTTCGATGGCGCCGGCGATCTCGTCCGGGTTGTGGCCGTCGATGCGGACGGCGTTCCAGCCCGCCGCCTCGAAGCGCTTCAGCGCGTCGCCCGATTCCGAGAGGTCGAGCGAACCGTCGATGGTGATGCCGTTGTCGTCATAAAGGACGATGAGCTTCGACAGGCGCAGATGGCCGGCAAGGCTGATCGCCTCGTGGCTGATGCCTTCCATGAGATCGCCATCGGAGGCGAGGACATAGGTGTAGTGATCGACGATGCCGCCGAAGCGCGCCGCGGCGAGGCGTTCGGCGAGCGCCATGCCGACGGCGGTGGCAATGCCCTGGCCGAGCGGGCCTGTCGTCGTCTCGATGCCGCCTGCATGGCCATATTCGGGATGGCCGGCGGTGATGCTGCCGAGCTGACGGAAATTCTTGATCTGCTCGATCGTCATGTCCTCGTAGCCGAGGAGGTAGTTGAGCGCGTAGAGCAGCATGGAGCCGTGGCCGGCGGAGAGCACGAAGCGGTCGCGATCAGGCCAGTCGGGCTTTTTCGGGTCGATCTTCAGGAAGCGCGAGAACAGGACGGTCGCGACATCGGCCGCGCCCATCGGCATGCCGGGGTGGCCGGAATTGGCCTTCTGCACCGCATCCATGGCGAGGGCGCGGATGGCGTTCGCCATATCCCGGTGAGATACGGAAGCTTGCGCGATAGGGGCCGACTGATCGGGTGGCGTCATGTTTACACTCTTTGGCCTCAGGACTTGACCCAGGTTGCCGGCTCCGGGGCGCTGGAGCAGGGTTGTCCGGGAGAGGCGCCAGAAGGACGCGCCGTTCCGGAGCCCTTGCTCCGGACTTCGATCCGGCCGCCGGCAACGAGTTCGGCGCGGTCCGATTCCTTCCCGTCTCTTGGGGTCTTGCGAGCGGCGCCACAATGACCAGCGCGTTTCGGAGAGTCAATGATGGATTCGCGCAAAATGCCGCGCTTTTCCGCGACTTGAGGCGCATCTTGGCGTTGAGGCCCGATCGGCTCGCGGGAGCGTCGCGCCCGGCGCGGGCGGAGAGGCGGGGCAAGTCCAGTTGACCTTGTTTCGGCGGCACGCCTATGGTGACAAATGAGGGTTCGAGCCCCTGATTCCGGACAACAGCACGCATGAACAAACTCGATTCCGCGACTGAGCGCTTCAAGACGGCGCTTGACCGGCTGGAGGCAGGCATCCACCGGCAGCTTCTGCGCGCGCAGTCCGCAGGACGGCTCGAGAGCGAGGTCAACGCACTCAAGGAAGACCGGGCCCGGCTCGCCGAGGAGATCGACCGGATGAAGGTCGAGGCCCGGCAGGCGAACGAGCTCAATGAGCGCGTATCGGAAACGCTGGCGAATGCCATCGAGGGCATTCGCGAGGTGCTGACGGAAAGCTGAGGGCAGGCATGGGACAGGTCACCGTTCAGATCAACGATCGCGCCTATACCGTCGCCTGCGGCGATGGCGAGGAAGCCCATCTGAAGGAGCTGGCGACGCATATCAGCGCCCATGTGTCGGAACTCGCCCGCGAAGTGGGGCAGGTGGGCGAATCGCGGCTTCTCCTCATGGCCTCGCTGCTCGTCGCCGACGAGCTTTTCGAGGCGCGCAGCCGCATCAAGGTGCTCGAGGCCGATATCGAGCAGCTGACCCAGGCGCGCATCGCCGCGCTCGAGCGCTCCCGCGAGGCGGAGGATCTGCTCGGCGACATGCTGGATACGGCCGCCCGCCGCATCGAGGACATCGCGCGGCGGATCGAGGCGGCGTGACGCAGCGCCTCACCTCGTTCTTCTTGACCGCGGTGCCCGTTCGGCCTGATAGAATGATCACGGGTGCTGCCTGGTGCGTCAGGAACACTTTCTCTCGGGGCCTTACGATCCTTAAGGGAGCTGTCCCTGGTAGAGGCCGAGGCCTCTTTCACACGGCGCCCACCTACTTGTGTAGGTCTCCGAGGATCATCGTTCCAACGGCCGAGGCGGCCCCACCCGTTTCGCGCGGAGCGCGCGTGTGAGCGGCGCGGCGGAAGCCGGCATGCAGCGCGCCAAGGAAAGCGCGCGTGCCGCCGCCCGCCCCCGGCGCTCCGGCGCCCAGGCCCTGCTCGGACGAGAGGCCGCCCCCGCCTTCGCGCGGCATTTCTTCGGCGAACTCCTTCCGCGCCTTCAGCTTTCGCCCCGCAGCGTCGTCGCCGGCTATTCGCCCATATCGAGCGAGGCCGATCCGCTCGACATTCTCGAGGGCGCGTCGGCGCGCGGCTTCTCATGCGCGCTGCCGGCCGTGGGGGCGCCTCGCGCGCCTCTCGTCTTTCGGCTCTGGCACCCGGGCGACGCGCTCGTGGACGGGCCGCATGGAACGCGCGAGCCGCGGCCGGAGGCGCCGCGATGTTTGCCCGAACTTGTGATTGTGCCGATGTTGGCGTTCGATAAGGTGGGACGTCGGCTTGGCTATGGCGGCGGCTATTACGATCGCACGCTCGCCTCGCTCAGGGCGGCGATGCCGGTTCTGGTGGCGGTGGGCCTTGCGTTTTCGGCGCAGGAGGCCGACGAGCTTCCCGAAGAAGGCGGGGATCAGCGTCTCGACTGGATCGTCACCGAACGCGGTGTCCGGTCGTTTCGGTGAAATCACGGCGGGTTTCGAAACAGGACGAATTTCAATGAAGCTTCTTTTTCTCGGCGACATCGTCGGCCGCACGGCCCGCGACGCCATCGTCAGCGACCTTCCGGCGCTCCGCGCCGATCTGGACGTCGATTTCGTGATCGTCAATGGCGAGAATGCGGCCGGCGGCTTCGGCATCACCGCCGCGATCTGCGAGGATCTCTTCAATGCGGGCGTCGATGTCGTCACGCTCGGCAATCATGCCTGGGATCAGCGCGAGGCGCTTGTTCATATCGAGCGCGAGCCGAGGCTCATTCGTCCGGTCAATTTTCCGGCCGGGACGCCGGGGCGGGGCGCCGGCCTCTTCGAGACGGCGAAGGGCGAGCGCGTGCTCGTCATCAATGCCATGGGGCGCGTCTTCATGGACCCGCTCGATGATCCATTCGCGGCGATCGAGCGCGAGATCGGCGCCTGTCCGCTCGGCGAGGCGGCGGATGCGATCATCGTCGATTTCCACGGCGAGGCGACCTCCGAGAAGATGGCGATGGGCCATTTCTGCGACGGGCGGGCGAGCCTCGTCGTCGGCACGCACAGCCATGTCCCGACGGCGGACGCGCAGATCCTGCCTGGCGGCACCGCCTATCAGACAGATGCGGGCATGTGCGGCGACTATAATTCCGTGATCGGCATGGAGAAGGACGAGCCTCTCAATCGCTTCCTGTCGAAGATTCCGACCGCGCGCTTCCAGGCCGCTTCGGGCGAGGCGACGCTTTGTGGCGTCTTCGTGGAGACGGATGCCTCCGGCCTTGCGCGCCGCATCGAGCCCGTGCGCGTCGGCGGGCGGCTCAAGCCCGCGCTCCCGGCCTGAGGGCGCGGAGCCTGCCCATGCGCGTCGTCATCGCGGGCAATTACAACGAGCGGAAGGCGGGGGCGAATTTCTACGCCACCATCCGCAAGCTCACCAATGGCTTCATCCGCAACGGTCACGCGGTGATGGCGTTCAGCGACCGCGACATCGCGCGCGAGCAGTCGCGCTTCGGCATCGGCCGGGCGGGCGACAGCGAGGCGAACAGGCGCCTTGTCGAGCTTTGCCGACAATTCAGGCCGGATCTGCTGATCCTTCTTCACGCCGACAAGATCGCCAATGCGACCATTGCCGAGATCAAGGCGCTCAGGCCCTCGCCTCTGGTCGCGGTCGTCAATCTCGATCCGATCTTTCTGCCTGAAAACCCGCCGCGTATCCGCCGCTTCGCCGAGGTCGCGGACATCACCTTCATCACCACGGCGGGCGACCGGCTGGCGGAATTCGCCACCCGCACGCATCGCATCGCCTTCATGCCCAATCCGGTCGATCGCTCCATCGAGGCGCTCGAATGTTTCCGGCATGCCGACCAGCCCTTCGATCTTCTCTGCACTATCGGCAGCGAAAAGGGGACGCCGTGGCGGGCCGAGACGATGCGTGCCATAGAGGCGCGGGTGCCGGAAGCGCGTTATGCGTTTTTCGGCCTTGCGGGCAGGCCCTCGGTATTCGGTACGGCCTATTTCGAGGCGATCGCGAGCGCCCGCATGGGGCTCAATCTCAACCGGAGCGACGATCACTATCTCTATTCGTCGGACCGCATCGCCCAATATGTCGGCAACGGGCTCATGCTCTTCATCGGCCGTTCGACCGGCTATGGCGACATATTCTCCGACCGCGAATTCGTCTTCTATGACGGGCTCGACGATCTCGCCGACAGGTTGCGGCATTTCCTCGCTCATGACTGCGAGCGGCAGAAGATCGCGCAGGCGGGTCATGAGAAATATCACGCGATTTTCAACGAGCGCATTGTCGCCCGCTATATCGAGGACGTGACCTTCGGCCACCTCGACGAGCCGGGCTACGCCTGGCCGCAGACCGTCTTCGGCGGCTGAGCCGCGGGGCGGAAGCTCTTTCCTGAAATCTCCGGCTGAAGACGAAGCGCCCCGCTCATGGTCACCGAGGTGGGTAAGGGACCATGAACGGGGCGTGTGTGCCGCCGCGTCCTGCGGAGGCCGGTCCGGTTGTTCCCTGGGGCTTGGGCAAGACCTTCGGGCCGGACCTGCTGCGATGAGCCCCGTTCTGGATGGTTGGGCGGCCATCCGTGGTGAGCGGGACATCCTCACAGTAGAGGCGATTTGTTAAACACACGTTAAGCGAGCATGTATAATTAACAACACGCATTACGTGCATATTGGAGCGAAAGCGAGGGCAGGCATGGGCTATGGATTTTGGCAGGACGGCCCCCTATAAGAGCGGCCTCGGGGGGCGATCCGTCGGGATGCCCGCCGCAACAGAAAAACGTCGCGCGGATACGGGTTTCCTGCGCAGAATCGGGAGGTCCGCCAGGTGCGGGCCCCAGTAATTCGGAGTCGCCATGGCCGGCCATTCGCAATTCAAGAACATCATGTATCGCAAGGGCGCGCAGGATAAGAAGCGCGCCAAGCTGTTCTCGAAGCTGGCGAAGGAAATCACCGTCGCGGCGAAGCAGGGGCTGGCCGATCCCGAATACAACCCCCGCCTGCGCGCCGCCATTCAGGCGGCCCGCGCCGAGAACATGCCCAAGGACAATATCGAGCGGGCGATCAAGAAGAGTTCCGATCAGGGCGGCGAGAATTATGACGAGGTGCGCTATGAGGGCTTCGGCCCGGGCGGCATCGGCGTCATCGTCGAGACGCTGACCGACAACCGCAACCGCACGGCAAGCTCGGTGCGCTCGATCTTCACCAAGCATGGCGGCAATCTCGGCGAGACGGGTTCCGTCTCCTTCATGTTCTCGCGGCTCGGCCGCATCGAATATGCGCCGGATGTCGCGAGCGCCGACGACATGCTCGACGCCGCGATCGAGGCGGGCGCCGACGATTGCCAGTCGAGCGAGCAGGCGCATGAGCTTTTCTGTTCGCCCGACACGCTTCATGAGGTCGCGCGCACGCTCGAGGCCCGGTTCGGCGAGCCGCGCGCGGCCAGCATCGTCTGGAAGCCGCAGAACCTGATCCCCGTCGACGACGAAAAGGCCGAAACCATCATCAAGATGCTTGATGCACTGGACGACGACGATGATGTGCAGCAGGTTTATGCGAACTTCGAAATGTCCGATTCGGTCATGGAGAAGATGTCGGCCTGATCTGGCCTCAAGGCACGGAGGCAAGCCCCGCTCATGCCGGCCTCTCTGAGATTTCTCGGCATCGATCCGGGACTGCGCGCGACGGGCTGGGGCGTGATCGACGTTTCCGGCTCGCGCCTCGTTCATGTCGCAAATGGCACGATCACCTCGAACGACCGGCTGAGCGTCGCGGAGCGCCTCGTCGAGATCGAACGCGGGCTGATCTCGGTGGTGGAGGCGCATGCGCCTGACGCGGCCGCGGTGGAGCAGGCATTCGTGGCGCGCGATCCGTCGGCGGCGCTGAAGCTCGGGCAGGCGCGCGCGGTTGCGCTTCTCGTTCCCGCGCGGAGCGGCATTCCGGTGGCGGAATATGCGCCCAACCACATCAAGAAATCCGTCGTCGGCGCGGGTCATGCCGGAAAGGCGCAAATCAGAATGATGGTCGAATTGCTCCTGCCGGGATCGCGCGCCGCGAGCGAACATGCGGCCGACGCGCTCGCCATCGCGATCTGTCATGCCCATTCCGGCGGCGCGAATGAGAGGATTGCGGCCGCGCTCCTTCGCGCGGAGGCAGCGCGCGCATGATCGGCAGGCTCAAGGGTGCGGTCGATGAAGTGGGCGCCGATTGGGTGATCGTCGATGTGAACGGCGTCGGCTATCACGTCACCTGTTCGCGGCGCACGCTCGATGCGCTGCCTGAAATCGGCGGCGCGGTGACGCTCGCCATCGAGACGAAGGTGAGCGACGATGCGATCCGCCTTATCGGCTTTGCGAGCGAACTGGAGCGCGACTGGTTCCGGCTTCTTCTCGGCGTGCAGGGCGTGGGCACACGCGTCGCGCTCGGCGTGCTCGGCACGCTGACGCCCGCCGATCTCGCCCGCGCCATCGCGCTAGAGGACAAGAAGGCGGTTGCGACCGCGCCGGGGGTCGGGCCCAAGGTCGCGGCGCGCATCGTCTCGGAGCTGAAGGACAAGGCGCCGGCGGGAAGCTCGCTTGCCGCGGTGCTCGATCAGGGCGCCGCGCCCGCTGCCGCTTCCGCGCCCGATGGCGCCGCGCGCGATGCGATCTCCGCGCTCGTCAATCTCGGCTATCCGCAGTTGCAAGCGGCATCCGCCATTTCCGGCGCCGCGAAGAAACTTGAGCCGGGCGCATCGGCGGAGCAGCTTATCCGTCAGGGACTGAAGGAGCTGGCGCGATGAAGGGGAATGAAGAGTGACAGACCGCCTCGTCGCCGCGCGCAAGAGGGAAGAGGACGAAGCCGAGCGTTCGCTGCGGCCGCAGGCGCTTGCCGATTTCGTCGGTCAGGCGCGGGCCCGCGAAAATCTCGCCGTCTTCATCGAGGCGGCGCGCGCGCGCGGCGAAGCGCTCGACCATGTGCTCTTCGCAGGCCCTCCGGGCCTCGGCAAGACGACGCTTGCCCAGATTCTCGCACGCGAACTCGGCGTCAATTTTCGCGCGACCTCGGGCCCCGTCATCTCCAAGGCCGGCGATCTCGCGGCGCTGCTCACCAATCTCGAACCGCGCGACGTTCTTTTCATCGACGAAATCCATCGTCTCTCGCCAGCGGTCGAAGAAGTTCTCTATCCGGCGATGGAAGATTTCCAGCTCGATCTCATCATCGGCGAGGGGCCGGGCGCGCGCTCCGTCCGCATCGATCTCGCGCCCTTCACTCTCATCGGCGCGACGACGCGCACGGGCCTTCTGACGACACCCTTGCGTGACCGCTTCGGCATTCCGGTGCGGCTTCATTTCTACGAGATCGCCGAACTCGAACACATCGTTCGGCGTGGCGCGAGGCTTCTAGGCATCGACATGACGGCGGATGGCGCGCATGAGAT
>NZ_JBATUH010000069.1:0-31655 GCF_049671045.1 Parvibaculum sp.
CCCGAGGTCATCACCATTCAGGAACTCGCGAACCGCATGGCGGAGCGCGCGGTCGACGTGATCAAGATCCTCATGAAGCAGGGGATCATGCACAAGATCACGGATGTGATCGACAGCGACACGGCGCAGCTCGTGGCCGAAGAACTCGGCCACACGGTGAAGCGCGTCGCCGAATCCGACGTCGAAGAGGGCCTTGTCGGCGAGGACGATCCGGAGAGCGCGAAGAAGCCGCGCGCGCCCGTCGTCACCGTCATGGGCCATGTCGACCACGGCAAGACCTCGCTTCTCGACGCGCTTCGCAAGACCGCCGTGGCGGCGGGCGAGGCTGGCGGCATCACGCAGCATATCGGCGCCTATCAGGTCGATATGGGTTCGGGCGCCAAGATCACCTTCCTCGATACGCCCGGCCACGCCGCCTTCACGGCCATGCGCGCCCGCGGCGCCAAGGTGACGGATATCGTCGTGCTCGTCGTCGCCGCCGATGACGGCGTCATGCCGCAGACGGTCGAGGCGATCAGCCACGCCAAGGCGGCCGGTGTGCCGATCATCATCGCCATCAACAAGATGGACAAGCCCGAGGCCGATCCGGCCCGGGTGAAGAACGAGCTTCTCCAGCACGAAGTCGTGGTCGAGGATTTCGGCGGCGAAACGCTGGCCGTGCCGATCTCGGCCAAGACCCGCATGGGTCTCGACAAGCTCGAGGAAGCCATTCTGCTTCAGGCGGAAATTCTTGATCTCAAGGCCAATCCGGATCGCGCCGCCGAAGGCATCATCGTCGAGGCGAAGCTCGATCGCGGCCGCGGTCCCGTGGGCACGGTCCTGATCGAGCGCGGCACGCTCCATGTCGGCGACATCATCGTCGCGGGCACCGAATGGGGCCGCGTGCGCGCGCTCATCAACGATCGCGGCGAGAATGTCGAAAGCGCCGGTCCGTCGGTTCCCGTCGAGGTGCTCGGCCTTGGCGGCGCGCCGGAAGCGGGCGACGTGCTCTCCGTCGTCGAGAGCGAAGCCCGCGCGCGCGAGGTCACCGAATATCGCGAGCGCGTTCAGCGCGACAAGCGCACGGGCGGCGGCGTTCGCACCTCGCTCGACCAGATGCTCTCGCAGCTCAAGGAGCAGAACAAGAAAGAGCTGCCGATCGTCGTCAAGGCGGACGTGCAGGGCTCGGCCGAAGCGATCGTGCAGGCGCTCGAGAAGCTCGGCACCGACGAAGTCACCGCGCGCGTCATTTCGGCGGGCGTCGGCGGCGTGACGGAAAGCGACATCACGCTTGCCATCGCCTCGGGTGCGCCGGTCATCGGCTTCAACGTCCGCGCCAACACGCAGGCCCGTGATGCCGCGCGCCATGCAGGCATCGAGATCCGCTACTACTCGGTGATCTACGACCTCGTCGACGACATCAAGGCGGCGATGTCCGGCCTGCTCTCGCCCGAGCTTCGTGAAACCTTCCTCGGCAACGCGCAGATCCTCGAAGTGTTCAACATTTCCAAGGTCGGCAAGGTTGCAGGCTGCCGCGTGACCGAAGGCGTCGTGCGCCGCGGCGCCAGCGTGCGCCTCATCCGCGACAACGTCGTCGTTCATGAGGGCAAGCTGTCGACGCTGAAGCGCTTCAAGGACGAAGTGAAGGAAGTGCAGTCCGGTCAGGAATGCGGCATGGCGTTCGAGGCCTATCAGGACATGCGTGCCGGCGACATCATCGAGTGCTTCGAGGTCGAGGTGATCAAGCGCACCCTCGCCTGAGCGGGGAGCGCGCGCAGCAAATGCGGTGCCGTTCCGGATGATTTCCGGGACGGCCTCCGGTTCCACCGGCGTATCTGACGGACTGACGGCCGCCATGCACAAGAAATCCCGATCGAAACCAGGCCACCGCGAGATGCGCGGGCCGAGCCAGCGCCAGTTGCGCGCGGGCGAGCTTGTGCGCCGCGCGCTGGCCGAGATCATTGCGCGCGGCGACATTCAGGACCCGGAGCTTTCGGGCCGCGTCATCACCGTGTCGGAGGTGCGCGTGAGCCCCGATCTTCGCCATGCGGCCTGCTTCGTCGCGCCGCTCGGCGGCGGCGATGCGGCGGCACTCGCAAGGGCGCTCACCCGCGTCAAGGCCTATCTGCGCGGCCAGCTCGCCCATGAGGTCACCTTCAAGTTCATGCCCGATCTGACCTTCGAGCCCGACACCTCATTCGACCGGGCCGAGGCGGTCGACCGGCTTCTTCATTCGCCGGCCGTCGCGCGCGATCTCGACCGGGACGAGAGCGGCGAGACGGAAGCGGACGAGGACTGATCTCCATGTCCCGGCGCAAGAAGGGGGAGGCGATCTCGGGCTGGGTCGTCGTCGACAAGCCCCTTGGCCTCACCTCCACCGATGTCGTCTCCCGCGTCCGCCGCCTCTTCAATGCGCAGAAGGCGGGCCATGCGGGCACGCTCGATCCGCTGGCGACGGGCGTCCTGCCCGTGGCGCTCGGCGAGGCGACGAAGACCGTCCCCTTCATGCTCGACGCCTCGAAGCGCTACCGCTTCACCATCCGCTTCGGCGAGGCGACGGCAACCGACGATGCCGAAGGCGTCGTGACCGAAACGAGCCCGGCCCGTCCGTCGGATGCCGAGATCGAAGCCGCCCTTCCCCGCTTTTCCGGCGAGATCGAGCAGGTTCCGCCTGTCTTCTCGGCGATCAAGGTCGGTGGCGAGCGCGCCTATGACCTCGCGCGGGCGGGCGAGACGGTCGAACTGAAGCCCCGCCGGGTGACGATCCACGAAATCCGCTTCATCGGACGGCCCGACGCCGACCATGCCGAGCTTGAAATCCTTTGCAGCAAAGGCACTTACGTCCGCTCGCTTGCCCGCGACCTCGCCCGCGCGCTGGGCACGGTCGGCCATGTCTCGGCGCTCCGGCGGACCGCTCATGGCCCCTTCCGGGAGCAGTCCGCGATTCCGCTGGATAATCTGATGGCGTTCGGCCATATTGCGCCCGCTTCCGAAGCCTTTTCGAGGCTTCTTCTGCCGCTTGAGACCGCGCTGGACGACATCCCGGCCCTGGCCCTGAGCGCTGAAGACGCCAGCCGTTTGAGACGGGGCCAGGGAGTGTTATTGCGCGGACGCGACGCCCCGATTCTGTCGGGGCCGGTCCTGGCGACACACCGGGGAGAACCGGTGGCTCTGACTGAGTATGGCCAGGGCGAGCTGAGGCCCGTGCGCGTGTTCAATCTCGGTTCATAGGAGATAACCCGATGTCGATTACGCCCGAGCGTAAGGCTCAGCTGATCAATGAATTCGCCGGCAAGGCTGGCGACACCGGTTCGCCCGAGGTGCAGGTCGCGATCCTCACCGAGCGGATCACCAACCTCACCGAGCACTTCAAGCACCACGCGAAGGACAATCATTCCCGCCGTGGCCTGCTGAAGATGGTGAGCCAGCGCCGTTCGCTGCTCGACTATGTGAAGAAGCACGATCAGGCGCGCTACGAATCCCTGATTTCCCGTCTGGGAATCCGGAGGTAAGAACGGGGTGCATGTATCCCCATGGCCTGAACCTCATCGCTCATTCCGCCGCTGCGGTTTCGTCCGGATCGGCGGTATGGGCGGGTTTGGCCCGAAGAGACAATCGTCCGTCAACGGATCAAGGCAAGCGGGTGGACCTTTCGGCCGTCGTCTCACGGCGTCAGGTCCCTCATGTGTTTGTGCGGCGTGATCGCACGCCCCCGCCTGCCCGGTCCTTTTGTCCGGCCGCGATGACAGCGGCAGAAAAGTGCGCCGTCCGCCTGATGGTGGCAAGAACGCGAAATGCGCGGCGGCGCGGAACAGGAAATTGAATATGTTCGAAACCACACGCGAAGAAATTGAATGGGCCGGCCGCAAGCTCGTCCTCGAGACGGGCAAGGTCGCCCGCCAGGCCGACGGCGCGGTACTCGCGACCTATGGCGAGACGACCGTGCTCGCAACCGTCGTCGGTGAGCGCAAGCCGAAGCCCGGCCTCGACTTCTTTCCGCTGACCGTGAATTACCAGGAAAAGACCTACGCCGCCGGCAAGATTCCCGGCGGTTTCTTCAAGCGCGAAGGCCGCCCGAGCGAAAAGGAAACGCTCGTCTCCCGTCTGATCGACCGGCCCATCCGCCCCCTCTTCGCCAAGGGCTTCAAGAATGAAACCCAGGTGATCGCGACCGTGATCAGCCACGACATGGAGAACGATCCCGATATCGTCGCCATGATCGCGGTTTCGGCCGCGCTCACCATTTCGGGCCTGCCCTTCCTCGGCCCGATCGGCGGCGCGCGCGTCGGCTACATCAACGGCGAATACAAGCTCAACCCGATGATCGACGAGATGGTCGAGAGCGATCTCGATCTCGTTGTCGCGGGCACGACCGACGCCGTGCTCATGGTGGAATCGGAAGCCAAGGAGCTTTCCGAGGACGTCATGCTCGGCGCCGTCATGTTCGGCCATCGCGAGTTCCAGCCGGTGATCGACGCGATCATCCGCATGGCGGAGCGCTGCGCGAAGGAGCCGCGCGCTTTCGCGGCGAAGGACGAATCGGAGCTCGAGGCCAAGGTGCGCGCGCTCGTCGAAGGCGATCTGCGCGCCGCTTATTCCGTCAAGGACAAGGGCCATCGCCACGAAGCCATCGCCAGCGCGAAGGACAAGGTGTTCGCCGCGCTCTGCAACCCGGAAGACCCCGATGCACCCACCGAGACGACCCTTGGCGGCGTCTTCAAGGCGCTCGAGGCCAATATCGTCCGCAATGCGATCCTCGACACGGGGCTGCGCATCGACGGCCGCGATGTGAAGACGGTCCGTCCGATCGTGTCGGAAGTGGGCGTGCTGCCGCGCACCCACGGCTCGGCGCTCTTCACCCGCGGCGAGACGCAGGCGCTCGTCGTCTCGACCCTCGGCACGGGCGAGGACGAGCAGTTCATCGACGCGCTGGAAGGCACCTACAAGGAAAACTTCCTGCTGCACTACAATTTCCCGCCCTACTCGGTGGGTGAGACGGGCCGCGTCGGCTTCACCGGCCGCCGCGAAGTCGGCCATGGCAAGCTCGCCTGGCGCGCGCTGCGTGCGGTGCTCCCGTCGAAGACCGAATTCCCCTACACGATCCGCGTCGTCTCCGAGATCACCGAATCGAACGGCTCGTCCTCCATGGCGACCGTTTGCGGCTCCTCGCTGTCGATGATGGATGCCGGTGTGCCGCTGAAGCGCGCCGTGGCGGGCATCGCCATGGGCCTGATCCTCGAAGGCGAGCGCTTCGCGGTGCTCTCCGACATTCTCGGCGACGAGGATCACCTCGGCGACATGGACTTCAAGGTCGCTGGCACGGAAGAAGGTGTCACATCGCTCCAGATGGACATCAAGATCACCGGCATCACCGAAGGCATCATGAAGCAGGCCCTCGCCCAGGCGAAGGACGGTCGCGTTCATATCCTCGGCGAGATGGCGAAGGCGCTGAACACGGCCCGTACCGAGCTTGGCGAGCATGCTCCGCGCATCGAGGTCATCACTGTTCCGACCGACAAGATCCGCGAAGTCATCGGCACCGGCGGCAAGGTCGTGCGCGAGATCGTCGAGAAGACGGGCGCGAAGATCGACATTTCCGACGATGGCACGATCAAGGTCGCGTCCTCGGACGGCGCGTCGATCAAGAAGGCGATCGACTGGATCCGCGGCATCGTCGCGGAGCCCGAAGTCGGCGCCATCTATGAGGGCACGGTCGTGAAGGTCGTCGATTTCGGCGCCTTCGTGAACTTCTTCGGCCCCCGCGACGGCCTCGTCCACATCTCGCAGCTCGCGGCGAACCGCGTCGAGAAGGTGAACGACGTGGTCAACGAGGGCGACAAGGTGAAGGTGAAGCTCCTCGGCTTCGACGAGCGCGGCAAGGTCCGCCTCTCCATGAAGCATGTGAACCAGGAAACGGGCGAGGAAATCCACTACGAGAACGAGCCCGAGCCGCAGCCGCGCGAGAAGCGCGAGGGCGGCGGTGGTGGCCGTCGTCGCCGCGAACGCGACTGAGCCGCGGACGGTTGAGAAAAACGCAAAGGGCGCCGGTTGATCCGGCGCCCTTTTTTGCCTTTTTGTATTTATATATTAATATTATATCTATTCATGTGGTCCTTCAAATTGACTTAACTGGAGAGGGGAAGGGGAACATGAAGGTTTCGATTAAAGATCTGTCTGTTGATATGGAGATCAAACAGAACGGCATTGAGCTAGATGTCTATAGTCCTGATGGCACGAAACATCTCGGCGATCTGGTTATCACCAAAACTAATTTGATTTGGTGCAAGGGGAGAACCACTCGCGCTAACGGTGTTAAGGTTAGTTGGAACGACTTCATCGACTGGATGGAATCGTGACGGAAGCCCTTCGTTAGAGTTGCTCGGTAGACAGACGAAATTGGTAGGAGGCGCCGGTTGATCCGGCGCCCTTTTTCGTGTGTGCGCGGATGAAGGAACGCTGTCCGCCCCGTTCAGATCGGGTTCAGCCTCGATGTCCTAGCCTTCGATCATCGCAGAGACACCCGGGGTGTTCGCCGGGCCATCGAAGGAGACAGCCAATGAAACATCTGCTCGCAGCCGCCGTCACACTCTCCATTTTGGCCGCGCCTGCAATGGCGGCGCCCTATGGTCAGCACCCCGACTATTCGCCCCGTCCCGGCCAGAGCCAGGGGCATCCGGGTCATGGCAACTGGAACCAGGGCGCGGTCAAGCCGCCCGCGCCGAAGCCGCAATACACTTATGGCGGCAAGCGCTACGACGCCTATCGCGGGCCCGCCTGGAAGGCGCCGAAAGGCTACAATGCTCGCCACAAGTGGAAGCGCGGCGAGAAGCTGCCGAAGATCTATCGCGACCGCGTCTATGTGATCGACTATCGCGCCTATCGGCTCAAGGCGCCGCCGCGTGGCTATCAGTGGGTGCGCGTCGACCGCGATATCTATCTCGCCTCGATGCAGAACGGGCTGGTCTCGCAGATCGTGCTCAACTTCTTCTACTGACGAGACGTGCGGAAAGCACAAAGGGCGCCGGTCGATCCGGCGCCCTTTTTCGTTCGGGATGTGGTGTAGCGAGGGCAATCAGCCCGCATTGCCGCCGTCGAAATCGCTCGCCTTCATCTCTTCGGCGCGCGGCATGCCGATGATGTTGAAGCCGCTGTCGACGTGATGGATCTCGCCGGTGACGCGGGCCGAGAGATCGGAGAGCAGGTAGAGGCCGGCGCCGCCGACATGCTCGAGTTCGATTGTCTCCTTCAGCGCCGAGTGGGTCTTGTTCCACTTGTGGACAAAGCGCGCATCGCCGATGGCGGAGCCGGCCAGCGTCCGCATCGGGCCTGCCGAGATCGCGTTGACGCGGATGCCGTCGCGGCCGAGATCGGCGGCGAGATAGCGCACGCTCGCCTCGAGCGCGGCCTTGGCGACGCCCATGACGTTGTAGTTCGGCATGACGCGCTGCGCGCCCTCATAGGTGAGGGTCACCATGGCGCCGCCATCGGGCATGATTTCGGCGGCGCGGCGCGCGACATCGGTGAAGGAGAAGCACGAAATGTCCATCGAGCGCAGAAAGTTCTCCCGCGTCGTGTCGACATAGCGGCCCTTGAGCTCGTTCTTGTCGGAATAGGCGATCGCGTGAACGACGAAATCGAGCTTGCCCCATTCCTTGCGGAGCGTCGCGAAGACGCTGTCTAGGCTTTCAGGGTCGGTAACGTCGCAGGGGACGAGGATCTTCGAGCCGACCGATTCCGCCAGAGGCTTCACGCGCCGGCCGAAGGCTTCGCCCTGAAAGGTGAAGGCCATTTCCGCGCCATGCGTCGCCAGCGTCTTGGCGATGCCCCAGGCAATGGAATGATCGTTCGCCACACCCATGACGAGACCGCGTCGTCCTTTCATGAGCGGCCCGTCGAGCACCAGCCCCTCACCCGCCTTCTGATCCGACCCGTGCATTCTGTTCCGACCTTTTTTGTTGACCGGTTGATCCGACCCGCCGCTCGTCAGCCGCCGTAGCGTTGGAAAGCAAGCGACGCATTGGTGCCGCCGAAGCCGAAGCTGTTGGAGAGCGCCAGATTGATTTCTGCACCGTCGATCCGCTCACGCACGATATTGGCATCGGCGACTTCGGGGTCGATCTCCTCGATATTCGCGCTGGCCGCGATGAAGCCGTTCTGCATCATCAGAAGCGTGTAGATCGCTTCGTGGACGCCGGCCGCGCCCTGCGCGTGGCCGGTCAGCGACTTCGTGGCGCTGATGGGCGGCGTCTTCGCGCCGAAGACTTCGTGGATCGCCTTGATCTCGGGAATATCGCCGACCGGCGTCGATGTTGCATGCGGATTGATGTAGTCGACCGGCGCCTTCACGCCCTGAAGAGCAAGACGCATGCAGCGCACGGCGCCTTCGCCCGAGGGCGCCACCATGTCGGCGCCATCCGCCGTCGCGCCATAGCCGACGATCTCGGCGTAGATCTTCGCGCCGCGCGCCTTGGCGTGTTCGAGTTCCTCGAGCACGAGGATGCCGCCGCCGCCCGAAATGACGAAGCCGTCGCGGTTCCTGTCATAGGCGCGGGAGGCTTTCTCCGGCGTGTCGTTATATTTGGACGACATCGCGCCCATCGCGTCGAAAAGGACCGAGAGCGTCCAGTCGAGTTCCTCGCCGCCGCCGGCGAACATCACGTCCTGCTTGCCCCACTGGATCATCTCGGCCGCATTGCCGATGCAATTGGCGCTGGTCGAGCAGGCCGAGCTAATCGAGTAGTTGATGCCCTTGGTCTTGAACCAGGTCGAGAGATTGGCCGAGCAGGTCGACGACATCGCCTTGGGCACGGCGAAGGGGCCGACCTTCTTCGGGCCCTTGCCGGGGTCGCGCGTGATGTCGGCCGCGGCGACGATCGCCTTGGTCGAAGGCCCGCCCGAACCGACGATGAGGCCGGTGCGCTCGTTGCTGACGTCGCCAGGCTCGAGCCCGGCGTCCTGGATCGCCTGCTCCATGGCGACGGCCGCATAGGCCGCGCCATCGCCCATGAAGCGCCGCGCGCGCCGGTCCACCGCCGCGTCGAGGTCGATCTTCAGGCTGCCATGAACCTGGCTGCGGAAGCCTAGTTCCGCATAAGTCTCGGCCCTGACGATGCCGGATCTGCCTTCGCGCAGGCTCGCCAGCACTTCCTGCGAATTATTGCCGATCGAGGAGACGATCCCCATGCCGGTGACGACCACTCGTCTCATGGCAGCCTCTCTTTTGGTTTGGATCAAATCCGCCGCACCCGATCAGGCCGGCTGTTCCGCTGTCTGCAGGCCGACCTTCATGTCGGTAATTGTATAGGCGAGTTCGCCATCCGCCAGAATGGTGCAGTCGGCCACGCCGAGCACGAGCTTCCGGTTGATGACGCGCTTCAGCTGGATAATGTACTCGATCTTCTTCACCGCGGGCGTGACCATGGCGGAGAATTTCACCTCGCCGACGCCGAGCGCGCGGCCCTTGCCCTGCCCGCCGATCCAGCCGAGGAAGAAGCCGAGAAGCTGCCACGCGCCGTCGAGGCCGAGGCAGCCCGGCATGATCGGATCGCCCTCGAAATGGCAGGGGAAGAACCAGAGGTCCGGCGTGATGTCGAACTCGGCCTTGATGAGGCCCTTGTCGTGGTCGCCACCCTTGTCCGAGATATGCGTGATGCGCGAGATCATCAGCATGGGCGGCAGGGGAAGCTGCGCATTGCCGGGGCCGAACATGCGCCCATGGCTGCACTCGAGAAGTTCCTCGTAAGTATAACTGGATTTTTGGTCCGCCATTCCCGTCCGCTCGATTTTGCCCTTGCGTCGCCGCGTTTCCGCTGGCGCGGCAGGCTTATCTTCTATGAGGGGCAAGGCTCACCCCCTCCCCCGGCTTTTCAGTAGCGCGCTTCCTAACATATTAGGGGGGCGGGCGGAAACCCATGACCGGGGTGCCGATTTGGCATGGGCATCTTGACAAAACTGTGTACAGGACTACATCTTCGATTTGTAATGATTAAAAACTAGCGCGGAATGCCCTCCCTCAAGGGGCGAAAGGAACAGGTACGTGACGCAGGATCGGCCATATAGCCAGACGCTTGCTCGCTTGCGGGAAGCGGGACTCCGCCCCACGCGCCAGCGCCTCGCGCTCGGCCGCCTTCTGTTCGATGGCGGCGACCGCCATGTCACCGCCGAGGCGCTGCATGACGAGGCCCAGACCGTTGGCGTGAGCGTTTCGCTCGCCACCGTCTACAACACGCTCCATCAGTTCACCGAGGCAGGGCTGCTGCGCGAGGTCGTCCTCGACAGCGCGCGGACCTATTTCGACACCAATACCAGCGACCACCACCACTTCTTCATCGAGAATTCGGGGGCGCTGATGGACATCGACGGCGACAGGATCGCGATCAGCGGCCTTCCCGAGGCGCCCGAGGGCACCAATGTCGCCCGCGTCGATGTGATCGTCCGCCTGCAGGGCGCGGCGCGCCATAGCGGCTGAGTTTCCCTGATAAATATTATTTAGAACGATTCTGATCTGTTGACCAAACAGTGGCCGGGGCACTATGCTTGCCGTTAACCGTCCCCCTTTCCCGGGGACGGGGGCCGGAACAGGCGGGGCGCGCACAAATGCTCCGTCCGGCCGTCAATTCAACAATTCGGCCGCCGGCTCCCTGCTCCAGGGCCGCCCGCGTCCGCAAACAAGGTGAGGAGTTGATCATGTCGTCGCTCGCAAAATCCAAAACGGTCGAGAATTTGAAGGCCGCCTTCGCCGGCGAGAGCCAGGCGAACCGCCGCTATCTCTATTTCGCCCAGAAGGCCGACATCGAGGGCTACAACGACGTCGCCGCCGTGTTCCGCTCCACCGCGGAAGGCGAGACGGGCCACGCCCACGGCCATCTGGAGTTCCTCGAGGCCGTCGGCGACCCCGCGACGGGCGAGCCCATCGGTGACACGAAGCTGAACCTCAAGGCCGCGATCGCCGGCGAAACGCACGAATACACCGACATGTATCCGGGCATGGCGCGCACCGCGCGCGAAGAGGGCTTCGACGAGATCGCCGACTGGTTCGAGACGCTGGCGAAGGCTGAGAAGAGCCATGCCGGCCGCTTCCAGAAGGCGCTGGACACCCTCGGCAGCTAAGATCACCCAGGGGTCGGGGAGGCGGTCTGATCCGCCTCCCCTGCCGTTTCGCATTGCTGGACGCGGAGAGCGGAGAATGAAAGAAGGCAGCACCGAAGCACCCATTCGCCATCCGATCGATTGGCAGAACCCCGAGTTCTACGATCTCGACAAGCTCGATGAGGAAATTCGCCGGGTTTTCGACATCTGTCACACCTGCCGGCGCTGCTTCAATCTCTGCGACAGCTTCCCGCGCCTCTTCGATCTCATCGATGCGTCGCCGACGGAAGAACTCGACAGCGTGAAGTCGGAAGACTTCGTGCCCGTGGTCGAGGCCTGCACGCTCTGCGACATGTGCTTCATGACGAAGTGCCCCTATGTGCCTCCACATGAATTCAACATCGACTTCCCGCATCTGATGCTGCGCTACCGCGCCGCCACGGCGAAGCGCGACGGCCATTTCCCCTTCGTGCCAAGCCAGCTCGGCCAGACGGACCGCAACGGCAAGCTCGCCGCTCCCGTCGCCGGTCTTGCGAACTGGGGCTCCTCCCGCTCGAACAAGCTGACGCGCCCGCTCCTCGAGAGCGTCGCCGGCATCGACGCGCGGGTGGAACTGCCGAAATTCTACGGCAAGACCTTCACCATGCGCGCGAAAGCCCAGGACAGGACCGGCGAGGCCGCGCCGAAGGATGCGCCCGCAAAGGGCCGCAAGGCGGCGCTCTTCGCCACCTGCTTCGTCAATTACAACAATCCGCAGGTCGGCGAGGCCGCGCGCAAGGTGCTCGCGCATAATGGCGTCGAGACGGTCGTCGCCTATCCCGGCTGCTGCGGCATGCCCTTCCTCGAGCAGGGCAATCTCGCCAAGGTCGCCGAGCAGGCCGAAAAGGTCGCGCGCGACATGTGCGAATGGATCGACAAGGGCTACGACATCATCACGCTGACGGCGTCCTGCGGCCTCATGTTCAAGTTCGAGTGGCCGCTCGTCCTGCCGGATAACGAGCATGTGCAGAAGCTCTCCCGCGCGACCTACGACATCGACGAATATGTCGTCGACATCGCGAAGAAGGAGGGACTCGCCCCCGGCATGAAGCCCGTGGAAGGCGGCGTCACCGCGCATCTCGCCTGTCACGCGCGCGCCCAGAACATGGGCCCGAAGTCGGCCGAGATGATGCGCCTCATTCCGGGCATCCAGGTCGATGTCGTCGAGCGTTGCTCCGGGCACGGAGGAACTTTCGGCGTGATGAAGGAGACCTTCGAGACGGCGATGAAGGTCGGAAAGCCCGCCGCCCGCAACGTCGCGAAGACCGGAAACAAGTATCTCACATCCGACTGCCCGCTGGCCGGCAAGCATCTCGTGCAGGAGATCGAGGAGCTTGGCGAGCCGCAGCGTCCGCAAATGCAGCATCCGATCGAGATCATGGCCCGTTCCTGGGGCCTGATCGACTGAAGTCAGTGGAGTAGCGACATGCCCGCAAGCAAGCGTCTCATCGAGCGCAGCGACATTCTTTCTCCCGACGTCTATGCGCGCGAGCGCAGCGAACGCCGCGCCCGCGTCACGGCGATGAAAAGGGCGCGGCGCGTGGCCGTCGGCCCGTTCGCCACCTTCTATTTCGAGAATTACGAGACGATGTTCCAGCAGGTTCACGAAATGCTGCACATCGAGCGCGGCGGCGAGGAGCAGATCGCCGACGAGCTTGCCGCCTATAATCCGCTGATCCCCAAGGGCGACGAGCTCGTGGCGACGCTCATGTTCGAGATCGACGACGAGGTCCGCCGCGATCGCGAGCTTCGCCGCCTGACCGGCGTCGAGGATCACGTCTATCTGGATGTGGGCGGTCTTCGCGTGACGGCCGTGCCCGAGCAGGATGTCGAGCGCACCAAGGCGGACGGCAAGACGTCATCCGTCCACTTCCTGCATTTCCCCTTCAAGGTGCAGGAGATCGAGAAATTCCGCGATCCCGCCGTGCAGGTGACGCTGGCGATCGCGCATCCGAATTACGGGCATATGGCACTCATCGCCGGCGAGACGCGAGCCTCGCTCGCAGCCGATTTCGCGTGAGCTGAGGAGCAAGGTTCGCCCTCGCGCTACTCGAAATTCTCGTCCCGATACGTGCCCCAGATCGCATCGCGGCGAACCCAGCCCTCATATCCACTCGCCTTGATTTCGCACCAGGCGTCCTTGCAGGCGGAAAGCTGGGCGACGACGCCCGGCTCGCCATAGGCAATGATGGGCGACGACGTGTTCGGCTGCGCGTGCAGCGCGATGGGCATTCCGTCGCCGGATTTGTTCACGATGATCGCCGTGCGCCGCCCGTCCAGCATCGAGTGCCAGACCCAGCCGCTGTCGCCTTCGCGGTCGCGTATGCGCCGCCAGCGATCGGACTCGGCCGTGACCTCGACCGGCAGGCCCTTTTTCTCGAACACCCATTCGATCGGGTAGTCGTCGCCCGGTCCCCGGCGCACATTGATTCGCCCCGATTTGAGGCTGACGAAGCGCGGCACGGGCAGGCCGGAAACGGGGCCGATGATTTTCTTCACCGGCGCCTCGGCCTTGCCGGCGGGGGCGAGAAGCTGCGTCGGTGCGGCCGGCGCGCTCGCGCCCGATTTGGCGGCGGCGGGCAGGGCGGTCGCCGCGACAAGGACGATTGCCGTCGCCGCCGCGCGCCGCATGGGCTTTGTTCCGGCGCGATCCCGGGAAAAGAGCATGGCGGTTTTCCGTTTGGATTCAGAGCGGCATGGCCGGAAAATTTCGATGATGGCGGCTTTCTTTCGCATGACCTTCACACCTTTATGGCAAGGGCTCGGCGAGCGGGTCAAGGCGGCGGGCATCCGTCCCGTCTCCAGAAGGCGCTTGGTCGCCCCCCGCGCGACCTGCTAGACAATGGTTTGCCGGACGAGGTGAGGTTCCGCCACATTCCGGCAGGAGCTGATGAAAGAGGCCTTTCCGAGCATGACCAAGCAGAAGCCGCTCGTCATCGTCACACGCAAGCTTCCCGAGACGATCGAAGCGCGGATGGAAGAACTCTTCGATGTGCGTCTGAACAAGGACAATCATCCGATGAGCGCCGCCGAGCTTGCCGCCGCCATGAAGGAAGCCGATGTGCTCGTGCCGACGGTGACGGACCGCATCGATGCGAAGCTGCTGGCGCAGGCGGGACCGCAACTTCGCCTGATCGCGCAATTCGGAACCGGCGTCGACAATATCGATGTGGAAACGGCGCTGCGTCGCGGCATTACGGTGACGAATACGCCGGGCGTCCTCACCGAGGATACGGCCGACATGACGATGGCGCTCATACTCGCCGTGCCGCGCAGGCTCGCTGAAGGCGCGCGCTATCTGCGCGATCACGAGGGCCAGTGGCCCGGCTGGTCGCCGACCTGGATGCTCGGCCGGCGCATCTTCGGCAAGCGTCTCGGCATCATCGGCATGGGCCGCATCGGCCAGGCGGTGGCGCGCCGCGCTCGCGCCTTTGGTCTCGAGATCCACTATCACAACCGCAAGCCCGCCAATGCCGTCATCGAGAAGGAACTGGAGGCGACCTATTGGGAGAGCCTCGACCAGATGCTGCCCAAGGTCGACATCATCTCGGTGAATTGTCCGCACACGCCCGCAACCTATCACCTGCTGAGCGCGCGGCGCCTGAAGCTCGTGCGCCCCGACGCCTATATCGTCAACACCGCGCGCGGCGAGGTGATCGACGAGGGCGCGCTTCTGCGCGCGCTGGAGGCGGGAGAGATCGCGGGCGCGGGGCTCGACGTCTTCGAGAAGGAGCCGGTCGTCGATCCGCGCTTCCTCAAGCTCGGCAATGTGGTGCTGCTGCCGCATATGAGCTCGGCGACGATCGAGGGCCGCGTGGAGATGGGCGGCAAGGTCATCGTCAACATCAAGACCTTCATGGACGGCCACCGCCCGCCTGACCGAGTGATCCCGGCCATCATGTGATGCTTGTCTATCCGTGTACGGATAGATCGCGGATCGTTGCGTGCTCGCCCGATAGCGGATTTTGCGGATCGTGCCTCAAGGTCAGCGTGCGGAAGCGCGTTTCGAGCGCGTCATAGATGAGAAGCCGTCCGGCAAGGCTCGTGCCCGAGCCCGTGATCTCCTTGATGACTTCGAGCGCCATGAGCGAGCCGACGACGCCGGTGAGCGCACCGAGCACGCCCGCCTCCTCGCAGGCGGGAATGGAGCCGGGCGGCGGCGCCTCGCCCACGAGATCGCGATAATTGGGATAGGGCTTTCCTTCCGCGTCGCGCAGATGCGACTTGAAGGTCGAGACCTGCCCCTCGAAGGGGCCGACCGCGCCGGAGACGAGCGTCACCCGTGCGAGATGGCAGGCATCGTTGACGAGGAAGCGCGTCGCGAAATTATCGCAGCCATCGGCGACGATGTCGTAGCGCGACACGATGTCGAGCGCGTTCGCGGCCGTCAGCTGCTCGTCATGCGTCTCGACCTTCACATCGGGATTGAGGCGGGCGAGATGCGCCTTCGCGCTCTCGACCTTGGGCCGGCCGAGCGAGGCCGTGTCGTGAATGATCTGGCGTTGAAGGTTCGAGAGCGAGACGGCGTCATGGTCGATGACGCCGAGCGTGCCGACGCCCGCCGCCGCCAGATACATGAGGCAGGGCGCGCCGAGCCCGCCCGCGCCGATCACGAGCACGCGGGCGTTGAGGAGCTTCTGCTGCCCCTGTCCTCCGATCTCCTTGAGGACGATGTGGCGCGCATAGCGTTCGAGCTGGGCATCGGTCAGCGGCATGGGCGTCTTTCTCCGCCTTCTTTGCGCCACGCCTCCGCGGCGCTGTCAATGGCCGGGTCGCGGCCCGGCCGGGGCTCAGCGCGGCGTGATGACAACCGTCTGGCAGACGCGGCCGAGGGGGCCCGCCTGATCGTGGAGCCTCGAATCGGTGAGGCCGACGCCCTCCCGCCGCCAGTCGGAGTCAGGCTCGACGCCAACCCACGGCCCCACGGGCGGGCGCGACACATGCACCGTGATGTCGATATTGGGGAAGCCCCATGGCGGCGGCCAGAACTCGGTGCCGGAGAGCCAGTAGGGCGTGCCATTGTCGCCAAAGGCGAAAAGCTGCGCGAAGGGCGCGTCGAAGGCGACGAGACGCCGCTTCATGCGCCCCCATTTGATGCCGTTGCCGCCGTCGCGAATATCGAGCGCATCGAAGAAAGTGGTCCTCTGCTGCGGTCCGCGCGCGCCCCAGACGGCGAGCGGCGAGGGGTCGAAAGGCGCGGGCGCCGCCTCGGCCCGCTCGAGCGCGGGCATGGCGAGAGGCTTGATGAAGGAGGCGCTCGCCTTGGCGTAGAGCTTGCCGCCCGCCCAGAGCGTCGCCTCCGCCATCGCCACGCGCCCGCCCGCGCGCAGCACCTCGATCTTCGTTTCGAGCCGTTCGAGCGGCGCGGGCCTCAGAATGATGACGGAAGCCGTCATCGGCGCGCCCCAGTCCTCTTCCCGGGCTCTCTCTTCCATCGCCGCGACGAGCAGTCCCGAGACGGCGCCGCCATGAAGCCCGCGGAAAGGGCCGGACGCCTCGACATGAGGCTCCCAAAAGTTGCCGTCGCGCGAAAAGACAGGCTCGGAAAGATCGGCAATGACGTTCATGGGATCGCTTTCTGTTCGGCCGGAAAGCTGCGCGCCGGGCCCCAGCGGGAGGGGCGGGGTCCGGCCGGCCGGAATTCGATTTCGGACAGGCGGCAAGATGGGTTCCAAAAAAGAACCTGTCAAGCTAAGCTCGGGCCCGAAGGAGATCTCGATGCGTTGGGAAGACCTCGACCGCGAAAACTGCTCGCTCGCCCGCACCCTGTCGGTCGTCGGTGATCGCTGGACGCTGATGGTGCTGCGCGAATGCTTTCTCGGCCAGCGCCGCTTCGAGCAATTCGAGGGGCGTCTCGGCATCGCCCGCCATGTGCTCGCCGACCGGCTGAAGAAACTCACCGAGGCAGGCGTGCTCGCCAGGACCGCCTATCAGGAGCGCCCGAGGCGCGAGGAATACCGCCTCACCGAAAAGGGCCGCGACCTTCACGCCGCCATGCTCGCGCTCATTCAGTGGGGCGACAAATATATGGCGGGCGAGGAGGGCCCGCCCATCGAGCGGGTGCACAAGGCCTGCGGCCATGTCATGGAAACGGTGCCCGTCTGCTCGGAATGCGGCGAGCCCGTCTCCGCGCGTGACGTCGTGGTGAGAGCGGGGCCGGGCGCCGGCGAGGACACGCTGCCCCGCAATGTGCGCGGGCGCTGAGCGTCAGGCCGAAGCCCCGGCTTCCGCCTCCGCCCCTTGCGCGTAGCGATTGGCGATGACGCTCACGATCACGAGCTGGAAGAAGTGAAAGATCATCAGCGGCGCGAGGATGAGGCCGAGCGCAGGCGTCGCTCCGAAGATCACATGCCCGAGCGGCACGCCCGTCGCCAGTGACTTCTTCGATCCGCAGAAGAGGCAGGCGATCGTGTCCTCGCGATTGAAGCCGAGCAGCTTACAGGGCACCCGCATCAGTTCGTAGATGACGAAGAAGAACACGATCGAGATGGCGGTCATGGTCACGACGAGCCAGGGGTCGTTCGCGCTCCAGATGCCCCCCACGATCGAATCGCTGGTCGAGTTGTAGACGATGGCGAGAATGACGGCGCGGTCGCAGAATTTCAGCCAGCCCGCATTGCGCACCGTCCACTCCGCGAGCCAGCGATGCGCGATCTGTCCGAGCACGGTCGGCAACAGGACGAGCAGCAGGATCTTGATGATGACGGATTCAAGGGGCATGGAGACGCCGGTCGTTTCCATGAACCAGGCCATCAGAATGGGTGTCACGAAGATGCCGAGAAAGGCCGAGAGCGTCGCATTGAAGATCGCCACGGGAACATTGCCGCGCGCGAGAGAGGTCATGGCGACGGATGAGGAGACCGTGCTCGGCAGCGCCGCGAGATAGAAGAAGCCGAGCCATGCATCGGGCGGCAGGAGCGGGCGCAGGAGCGGGCCGCAGGCAAGCATGACGAGCGGAAAGAGCGCGAAGGTGCCGAGCTGCACCACGATGTGCACACGCCATTTGGCGAGCCCCTGTCGCATGCGTTCCGGCGCGAGCGTGAGCCCGTAGAGAAAGAAGACGATGGATATGCCGTAACTCGCGACCCACTCGACGCGAAGCGGCCCGCCCGTGACGCCGCCCTCGGGCCAGACGATGGCGGCGAGAACGACGAGGAGCAACGCGGTGAGGAACCCGTCGAGCTTGAACCTGGCGAGCATGTCGGAACCTTCGGTCGCGTCCGGTCTTCGCGGACGGTCGATGCGCCCTCCGGCGCCGAGGCGCCGGAAGGCGAAAAGGGGGAGCGGCGAGCCGCGCCCGGAACGGTGAGGGATCAGAGCCCGTCGAAAAGCGCCGTCGAGAGATAGCGTTCGGCGAAGGAGGGAATGATCGCGACGATCGTCTTGCCCTTCATCTCCGGCCGCGTCCCGACCTCGATCGCGGCGGCGATGGCCGCGCCCGACGAGATGCCGCACGGAATGCCTTCCATCCGCGCCGCCTTGCGGGCCGTCTCGAACGCCGTCTCATTGCCGATGGTGATGACCTCGTCGATGAGCGTCTTGTCGAGATTGCCCGGCGCGAAGCCCGCGCCGATGCCCTGGATCTTGTGCGGACCGGGCTGTCCGCCGGAAAGCACGGGGCTGTCCTCGGGCTCGACCGCGACCATGCGCAGGCCGGGCTTCCTCGGCTTGAGCAGCGAGCCGACGCCGGTGAAGGTGCCGCCGGTGCCGATGCCCGAGATGACGACATCGACCTTGCCGGCCGTGTCATTCCAGATTTCCTCGGCGGTGGTGCGCTTGTGGATTTCCGGGTTCGCCGGATTGTCGAACTGCTGCGGGCTGACCGAGTTGGGATGCTCGCGCATCAGCTCCTCGACGCGCGCCATCGCCCCCTTCATGCCCTTGTCGGCGGGGGTGAGCTCGATCTGCGCGCCGAGAAGCGCCAGCATCTTGCGCCGCTCGATCGACATGCTCTCCGGCATGCAGAGGATGAGCTTGTAGCCCTTGGCCGCGCAGACGAAGGCGAGCGCGATGCCGGTATTGCCGGAGGTGGGCTCGATGATGATCGTGTCCTGCCTGATCTTGCCCTCGCGCTCCAGCGCCTCGATCATCGCGACGCCGATGCGGTCCTTGACGCTGGCCAGCGGATTGAAGAATTCGAGCTTGAGCAGGATGTCGGCGACGACGCCGGCTTCCTTCGCCATCCGGTTGAGCCGGACGAGCGGTGTGTCGCCGATGGTCTCGGTGATGTTGTCGTAGATGCGACCGCGACCGGGCACTTTGTTCGTATCGCTCATTCTCGTCTCCTGAATGGGTGATGTCTCGTGGTCAGATGGTGAAGTCGGCCGTGGGCTGGGCATTCGCCGCGCCCGTATTCTCCGCCCGGCGGCACAGATCGTCGATGGTGATCTTTTCGAGCCGCTCCATGAGGTCGCGCTGCACTTCTTCCCAGAGCGGCGCGATGACGCGCTCGCCAAGCTCGGAAGGACCGCTCGTCACGGGATCGTCGGAGGATTCCATCGCGCCGACGACGCGCACCACCTCGCCGACCGTGATGCGGCGGCGTTCGCGCGCCAGCCTGTAGCCGCCGCGCGGCCCCCGTACGCCCTTCAGGATGCCGGCATGCACGAGCTGCTGCATCACCTGCTCGAGATAGCGCTGCGGAATGCCCTGACGCTTGGTGATTTCTTTCGATTGCACGGGATCGGGCCGCGCATTGATGGCGACATCGACAACGGCTTCGAGGGCGAGCCAGGTTTTCTTGGAAAGACGCAGCATGATTTCCCGCTTTCTCGGCTTCTGTTCAATTCTCCCGGGCTTCGATGCCGGTCGATCCGAAACCGCCCGTGCCGCGAAGCGTGTCGTCGAGCGTCTCGACCTCGGCAAGTTGAGCCTGTGTCACCGGCGCCACCACCATCTGCGCGATCCGCGCGCCGCGAGTGATGACGAAAGGCTCCGCCCCCAGATTCACCAGAATGACTTTCACCTCGCCCCGATAGTCGCAATCGATCGTGCCGGGCGAGTTGAGCACCGTGACGCCGTTCTTGGCGGCAAGGCCCGAGCGCGGCCGCACCTGCGCCTCGAAGCCTCGCGGCAGGGCGATGGCAAGCCCCGTCGGCACGAGGGCGCGCGCGCCGGGAGCGAGCGTCAGCGGCTCGGCCTCGGGCAGCGCGGCGAGAAGGTCCATGCCGGCCGCGCCCTCCGTCTCGTAACGGGGAAGGCCGAGCCCCTCGCCATGCGCCAGCCGCTGGACGGCGATGCGGACGGTATTCGTCATGCGCGCGAACCCTTCTCGGTGAAATGGGTGAGGATGCGGCGGACAAGGCGCTCGGCGACGGCCTGCTTCGGCAGCAGCGGCCAGTCTTCCTGTCCCCCGCCCGTGATGAGATGAACGGTGTTGAGTTCGCCGCCCATCACGCCCGTCTCCGGCGAGACGTCGTTGGCGACGATCCAGTCGCAGCCCTTGCGCTTGCGCTTGGCGATGGCGTGCTCGATCACCTTTTCCGTTTCGGCGGCAAAGCCGATCACGAGTTCGGGCCGGCCGCTCTCGAGGTGCGAGATCGTGGCGAGCACGTCCGGGTTCTCGACGAGCCTGAGTTCCGGCGCGCTTGCGCCCGGCTCCTTCTTGATCTTCTGCGAGGCATCGACATCGACGCGCCAGTCCGCGACGGCGGCGGCGCAGATCGCCACATCGGCCGGAAGTGCGGCTTCGCAGGCCGCGAGCATTTCACGCGCCGTCTCCACGCGGCGCACATCGACGCCGGGCGGATCGGGAAGGATGGTCGGCCCCGAGACGAGCACGGTATCGGCGCCGAGCCGCGCGAGCGCGGCGGCGATGGCGTGGCCCTGCTTGCCCGAGGAGCGGTTGGCGAGATAGCGCACCGGGTCGATCGGCTCATGCGTCGGGCCCGAGGTCACGAGCGCCCTGAGCCCCTTGAGCGGTTGTTCGCCCGAAAAGGCGAATTCCGAGAAATGATTTTCGATGGCGGCGAGAATTTCGGCGGGCTCCGCCATGCGGCCGGGGCCGAATTCGCCGCAGGCCATGTCGCCTTCATTGGGGCCGATGAAGCCGATCCCGTCGGCCATGAGCTGTTCGATATTGCGCTGCGTCGCGCGGTGGTTCCACATGCGGACGTTCATGGCCGGGGCAATGAGCACGGGCTTGTCGGTGGCGAGAAGCACCGTGGTAGCGAGATCGCCGGCAAGGCCTGCCGCCATCTTCGCCATGAGATCCGCGGTCGCAGGCGCGACGACGATGAGATCGGCGGAACGCGAAAGCTCGATATGGCCAATTTCGGCCTCGGTGGTGAGGTCGAAGAGTTCCCGGAACACCTTGTCCCCGGTGAGCGTGCCGACCGAGAGCGGGGTCACGAATTCCGCCCCCGCCGCGGTCAGGATCGCGCGCACGCCCGCGCCCTTCTCGCGCAGGCGGCGGATCAGTTCGAGACACTTATAGGCTGCGATTCCGCCCCCTATGATGAGCAGGATGCGGCGGTTGCGGAGCGTCGCGGCGTCACTCACTTGGCTGGTTCTCCGGCTTGGGCGGTTTTGCCCGGGCGCGTTTCGGCCGGGCAGGGGGGAATATAGGGTTCTACGCGCCCAATGTGGAGATAAAAAACGTCACACTGCCGGATCGGTAAATTTTTGCGCCGGTATATGGGCCAACCTGCACCGGGGCTGCTCAGACGAGCTGCAGGATGAGAAGCGCGAGCGCCGCGCCGGCGACGGCCCAGAGAATGGCGGGGCCCCATGCGCCCTTCTTCTGGGCGCGGGCGATGGCGTCGGTCGAGTCGGGATGGAGCTTCAGCCCCTGCTCGTCGATACTGTCTGAAAAGAACCGCCCCATGCGTTCGGCCCGGTCGATGAGCGTCGGGAGCTGGCCGACGAGGCGGCCGAGCTGGGCGGCGCCCGCCGCCGCCTCCTCGAGCCGCGTTTCGGGCGCGAGGCGCTCCATCATCCACGCCTTGAGCACGGGCTCCGCGCTGTCCCAGATATTGTGGTCGGGATCGAAATGCCGCGCGACGCCCTCGATCACCACCATGGTCTTTTGCAGCAGGATGAGTTCCGGCCGCGTTTTCATGTCGAATTGTTCAGTGACCTGAAAGAGCTGCGCGAGGAGCCGCCCCATGGAAACATCGCGCGCGGGCCGCCCGAAGATCGGCTCGCCCACCGCGCGCAGCGCCTGCGCGAAAGCGTCGATGCTCTTCGTGTAGGGCACATAGCCTGCCTGGAAATGGATCTCCGCCACGCGGCGGTAGTCGCGCAGCACGAAGCCGTAGAGAATTTCCGCCATCATGCGGCGCTGCGTTTCGTCGAGCCTGCCCATGATGCCGAAATCGACCGCGACGAGCGTGCCCTTCCCGTCGACGAAGAGATTTCCCTGATGCATATCGGCATGGAAGAAGCCGTCGCGCAGCGCATGGGTGAGGAAGGACTGGATGAGCTGCGTGCCGAGCCTCTTCATGTCGTGACCGGCGGCGATCAGCGCCTCGCGGTCGGAGGCGGGAATGCCGTCGATCCATTCGAGCGTCAGCACGCGGCGCGCCGTGTGCTCCCAGTCGACGGCGGGCACGCGGAAGCCCTTGTCGTTGGCCACGTTTTCGGCCATCTCGGACATGGCGGCGGCCTCGAGCCGCAGATCCATCTCGATCTTCACGCTTTCGGCGAGCGTTTCGACGATCTCGACCGGTCTGAGCCTGCGCGCGGGCGGATAGGCGCGGTCGATGAGTTCGGCCGCCCAGTGGAAGCTGTCGAGGTCGCGCGCGAAGCTCGCCTCGATGCCGGGCCTGAGCACCTTGACCGCGACATCGCGGCCTTCGGGATGCGCCTCGTCGGGAAGCGTCCGCGCCTTGTGGACCTGCGCGATGGAGGCGGCGGCGATGGGCTCGCTCAGAGAAGCGAAAATGGCGCCGATGGGCTGGCCGAGTTCCTCCTCGATCGTTTCGCGGGCCTGCGCCATCGGAAAGGGCGGCAGCCTGTCCTGAAGCCGCGTCAGATCGCGCGCGAGATCGGTGCCGATGATGTCGGGTCTGGTGGCGAGAAACTGCCCGAGCTTGATGTAGGAGGGCCCGAGCGCCTCGAGCGCGGTCGCAAGCCGCGCCGCCGGTTCCTCGCCGCTTTCCGCGCGTTCCTCCCAGGGCATGCGGAGCTTCGCCGCTGCGAGAAGCATGATGAGCGCCGCCGGCATCTCGCCCCTTAGTTCCAGCGGAAAGAGCGCATCGTGCCGCGCGAGCACGCGGCCGGCGCGCACGAGGCGCGTGAGATTGCGAATGGCGCGGAACATCGGCGCGTCTTTCCCTTAAAGACGCCAGCCGGAATGCATCGCGGCGACACCGCCGGTCAGATTCCTGTATTGGACCCGGGCGAAGCCTTGCGCCTCGATCATGGACTTGAAGCGCTGCTGCGGCGGAAAGCGGCGGATGCTCTCGACGAGATATTGATAGGGCTCGCCATTCCCCGTGACCCATTCGCCCATTTTGGGGATCGCGCTGAAGGAATAGGCGTCATAGATGCTGTCGAGCACGGGCACCGACACCTGCGAGAATTCGAGGCAGAGGAAGCGCCCGCCCGGCTTCAGCACACGGAAGGCCTCTTCCAGCGCCTTTTCGACATGCGTCACATTGCGGATGCCGAAGGCGATGGTGTAGGCGTCGAAGGAGCGGTCGGGAAAGGGAAGCGCCTCCGCATTGCCGCAGGCGAACTCGACGCGCCCGCCGAATTGCTGCGCTTCCGCGCGGCTCCGACCGACGGCGAGCATGTGCGGGTTGATGTCGCAGACCGAGACATGGGCTCCGGGGCCCGCCCGTTCGAGAAAGCGGAAGGCGATGTCGCCCGTGCCGCCCGCAACGTCGATGAGCCTGAAGGGCCGCTCGCCCCGCGGCGGATTGAGCCAGTCGATCATCGCCTGTTTCCAGGCGCGATGAAGCCCGCCCGACATGAGATCGTTCATGAGGTCGTAGCGCGAGGCGACCTGCTCGAACACGTCGTGAACGAGCTTCACCTTCTCGGCTTCGGGAACGGTCCTGAAGCCGAAATGCGTCGTCGGCTCGCCGCTTTCTCCGGCGCTTTCCCCCGCATGGGGGCGGGCGTCCGGGGCGGATTGCGTGTTCATTTCTTCGATCCTGGCGTTCATCGGGCGGACCATAGCGCAGGCCCCGGAACGGCGCTACTTTCGCGGGCGTAGTTTGCGAAGGACAAAATGCCCGAACTTCCCGAAGTCGAAACGGTCCGCCGGGGCCTTGCTCCCGCGCTGGAGGGCCGGCGCATCGCGCGCGTGCTTCAGCGCCGCCCCGATCTGCGCTATCCGCTTCCCGAACGCTTTGCCGAAAGGCTCGCCGGCCGACGCGTCGAGCGGCTGGACCGGCGCGCCAAATATATTCTCGCCCGCCTCGAAGGCGACGAGGTGCTGCTCGTCCATCTCGGCATGTCGGGCCGTTTCACCATTCACGCGCCCGATGCGGCGGCGCCTGCCGCGCCTGGCCGCTTTCATCATGGGGCGACGGCGGGCGCGGGCGGGGCGCCGCACGACCATATCGTTTTCGATATGGAGGACGGCACCCGTATCGTTTATTCCGATCACCGCCGCTTCGGCTTCATGGACCTCATAGCCGGGGGGGCGCTCGATGCGAACCGGCATCTGAAGGATCTCGGGCCCGAGCCCCTCGGCAATGAATTTTCGGCGGCTGTTCTCGGCGACCGGCTGAAGGGACGCCGCGCGCCGATCAAGGCGGCGCTTCTCGATCAGCGAACGGTCGCGGGCCTCGGCAACATCTATGTCTGCGAGGCGCTGCATCGCGCGGGCGTCTCCCCCAATCGCGCGGCGTCGGGCGTGGCCGGTCCCTTGCGCGCCGAAAGGCTCGCCCGCGCCATCCGCGACGTTCTGACGGATGCGATCGCGGCTGGCGGCTCCACCTTGCGCGACTATGCGCATACGGACGGGGAACTGGGCTATTTCCAGCACGCCTTCGCCGTTTACGACCGCAAAGGCGAGCCCTGTTCAAAACCGGGATGCGGCGGTACGGTCAGGCGTGTGGTGCAGTCCGGCCGCTCGACATTCTATTGTCCGCAATGCCAGCGGTAGCGCCGGAGGTGACGGATTGGGGGATCGCTCTTCGATGAAGATCAGGGCCTTGGCTGCCGGACTTCTTCTCTGTCTCGCGGGTTTCGCATGGAGCGCGGCGGCCGAGACTGCCGGCTATCTCGACGCGATCGAGGACATGCCGCTCATGGAAGGGCTCCACGAGACGGGCGATGGCGGCATCGTCTTCGACAAGCCGAACGGCCGCATCGTGCGCAGCGTCGCCAGCGGCCATGTCGCCGCGGCGGATGTGAGGGCCTTCTACGCCGAGACCTTGCCGCAACTCGGCTGGACGCGGCAGAAGAAGCTCGAACTCATCAGGGATCTTCTCGTTTTCCGCCGCGAGGGCGAGCGCCTCGAAATTCAGACCGTGCCCGCGAAGGATGGCGGCACGGAGGTGCGTTTCTCGATCGAGCCCGATTGATACGGGGCCGGGCGAGCGGAAACATCGGAGCAGGGGAAGCAGGGATGGCCTACCAGAACATTCTGGTCGAGACGAAGGATGCGGTCGGACTGATCACGCTGAACAGGCCGGATGCGCTCAATGCGCTCAACAAGGTGCTGATGGACGAGTTGTCGCTTGCGCTCGATGTCTTCGAGGCCGACGCGGCCATTCGCTGCATCGTCATCACCGGCTCGCAGAAGGCTTTTGCGGCCGGCGCCGACATCAAGGAGATGCAGTCGAAATCCTACATGGATGTTTATGGCGAGGATTTCATCACCGCGAACTGGGAGCGGGTGACGCGCTGCCGCAAGCCCGTCATCGCGGCGGTGGCGGGCTTCGCGCTTGGCGGCGGCTGCGAGCTTGCGATGATGTGCGACTTCATCATCTGCGCCGACAATGCGCGCTTCGGCCAGCCCGAGATCAAGCTCGGCGTCATGCCTGGCGCTGGCGGCACCCAGCGGCTGACGCGCTTCGTCGGCAAGTCGAAGGCGATGGAAATGTGCCTGACCGGCCGCATGATGGACGCCGCCGAGGCCGAGCGCTCGGGCCTTGTGAGCTGTGTCGTGCCGCTCGCTGAACTTCTCGACGAGGCTTTGAAGGTCGCCGCGCAGATCGCCGCCATGTCGCTCCCCATCGCCATGATGACGAAGGAATCGGTCAATCGCGCCTATGAAACGACGCTGGCCGAGGGCGTGCGCTTCGAGCGGCGGCTCTTCCATTCGATGTTCGCGACCGGGGACCAGAAGGAAGGCATGGCCGCCTTCATCGAAAAGCGCCCGCCCGCCTTCAAGAATCGCTGAGCCGGCCGGATTTCCCGGCCGGTTGACGAGGGCGCGCCCCCCGCGTATAACGCGCGCTCCCGGAAAGAGCTGGCCCGTGCCTTCGGCGCGCGGCTGCCTGTTCCGAAAAAGGCGCGAGGCCCCTTTGGCCGGAATTTGGTTCACCGGAAAATCGGTGTCTCGCGATCCAGCATGAATTTTGCGCCGGCATCGTGGGATGTCCGGTGAGACAAAGGTCAAGGATCGATGGCGAACACACCCTCCGCAAAAAAGGCAATCCGCAAGATTGCGGCCCGCACCGAGGTCAACAAGGATCGCCGTTCGCGTATGCGCACCTTCATCCGCAAGGTCGAGGAAGCGATCGCCAGCGGCAACAAGGAAGCTGCCACCGCGGCGCTGAAGAACGCAGAGCCTGAAATCATGCGCGCCGCGCAGAAGGGCGTGATCCACAAGAACACCGCCTCGCGCAAGGTGTCGCGTCTGGCATCGCGCGTGAAGGCGCTCGGCGCCTGATCCTATCCTGAGACGGCGCGTTCATACGCGCATGTTTGAAGCCCGCAAACATCGCGGGCTTTTTCATTTCGCGTTTTGCGATGACGTCGAATGTCTAACTGCGCGAGCGCTTTTTCGTCATGCTGCGCGCGCATGCGAATGCTCGCAAACGCGAAGTGACGCAACTTGCGAACATCATTGCGGTTTCGTTCGCACACGTCGCTCGCGCGTTTCCGCGCTTGCGAATTTTCATCGGTGCGAGTGCGTTCGAAGCGTTGCAGATGCGTCTCCGGCGCGAACTTTTTTTGACGCTGCCGATTCTTCCGCTTGCCTCCCCGGGTCCCGGCGGGTATGGTTGAAGACCTCGGGGGTACTAATGAATACTGTCGTTTTTCAGTAAAAATTCGTCCAATCACAGTATTCGATTGTACCGTTTCGGGCAGCCAAAAGTATCCAGACAGTTTTGAGTGACGGGACGGCGAAATTCCACTAGGAATTATCGCCGCACAGGAATGCGCGCTCATGACGACCGGGTGCGCGAAGCGAATGTTTGGGAGAGCCGCCGATGCCGGGCAAGACGAACGAAAACGCGACACCGCAGATCCTCGGGCAGAAGCCGGCGGATTACGCGGGCGACGTTTCGGTCGATGAGGCCTGGCGCGTGCTCTCTGCCAATCCCGACGCGGTCCTGGTCGATGTGCGCACGCGCGCGGAGTGGTCCTTCGTCGGCGTTCCCGATCTCGGCTCGATCGGCAAGGAGCCGCTCCTTTCCGAATGGCAGGTTTTTCCGGCCATGTCGCTGAACCCCTCCTTCGTCGCCGATGTTGCCGGCGCGCTGGGCGAGGGACGCAAATCCGCGCCGGTGCTCTTTCTGTGCCGCTCGGGCGCGCGCAGCAAGGCGGCGGCCGTCGCGCTGACGCAGGCAGGCTTCGGCGCCTGTTACAACGTCACCGGCGGTTTCGAGGGCGATCTGGACGAGGGGCGCCACAGGGGGCGGCGCACCGGCTGGAAGGCGGGCGGACTGCCCTGGGTGCAGAGCTAGATCAGGAGGGGGTGTGCCGGCCCTGGGTTGGGCGGGGGAAGATTGGAAGATACGGACGGCCGGATTGGGGAATCCGGTTTCAAATTCCGGCGATGTGCGGGGCCGGAGTGAGAATGAGGGGTAGAGGTCGTGAACGAGAACAAGCAGGTTTCCACGGCAAAATCTGCGTTCAGGTCGGCGGGCGACAGGCTGGCCGGTCCGGCCGGGCTTCCGGAGGGAGCGGCTGTGGGCATCGGAGATACATCGTCGCCGGAGAGTTTTTCGGAATCTGAATTGGGATTTGGAGTGGTGTCGGAAGCTGGGCTCAATGAACAGTGGCGGCGCGTGCGCGCGCGTCTTCATGCCGAGCTCGGCGAGGCGACCTTCAACAGCTGGTTCAAGCAGATCGAACTGATCGGCGTCGAAGGCAACCGCGTCGTGCTGGGCGTGCCGACGCGCTTCATCCGCAACTGGCTGCTCTCCCACTATGAGGAGCGTCTCTCGACGCTCTGGAGCGAGGAGAACCCCGCTTTCACCCGCATCGACGTGCTGGTGCGGACACGTCCGGCCAATATGGCCGCGGGCGAGGCTCCGGCCGCGCCGAGGAGCGTGTCCCTTCAGGCGCGTGAGAACGAGGCGAAGCCCGTGGCTGCGCCCGCGCCGGTGAGGACGCAGGCCGCGCCCGCCATGCAGGCCGTCCCCTCCGCCGCACCCGTGCCTCCCGGCTTCGAGGATGCCGGCGTCGGCGCGCCGCTCGATCCGCGTTTCACCTTCGATGCCTTCGTCGTCGGCAAGTCGAACGAGCTTGCCCATGCGGCCGCGCGCCGCGTCGCCGAGGCGACCGATGTCACCTTCAATCCGCTTTTCCTTTATGGCGGCGTCGGCCTCGGCAAGACGCATCTCATGCACGCCATCGCCTGGGAAATCCGCCGCCGTCAGCCGGAGCGCAAGGTGCTCTACCTGTCGGCTGAAAAGTTCATGTACCAGTTCGTGCGTGCGCTTCGCTTCAAGGACACCATGGCCTTCAAGCAGCAGTTCCGCACGGTCGACGTGCTGATGATCGACGACGTGCAGTTCATCTCCGGCAAGGATTCGACGCAGGAGGAGTTCTTCCACACCTTCAACGCGCTGATCGACCACAACCGGCAGGTCATCATCTCCGCCGACCGCTCGCCCTCCGATCTCGAAGGCATCGAGGAGCGCATCCGCTCGCGCCTCGGCTGGGGGCTTGCCGCCGATATTCACCCGACCGATTACGAGCTTCGCCTCGGCATTCTTCAGGCCAAGGCCGAGGAGATGGCGAGCCGCGCCGGCCCCATGGTGACGATCCCGCCCGGCGTGCTCGAATTCCTCGCCCACCGCATCGTCTCCAACGTGCGGGAGCTCGAGGGGGCGCTGAAGCGCGTGGTCGCCTATGCCTCGCTTGTCGGCCGTCCGATCACGCTCGAAATGGCGCAGGATGTGTTGCGCGACCTTCTGCGCTGCAACGACCGCCGCGTCACCATCGAGGAAATCCAGCGCCGCGTGGCGGAATATTACAACGTCCGCCTCGCCGACATGCTCTCGGCCCGCCGGGCCCGCGCGGTTGCGCGCCCCCGCCAGGTGGCGATGTATCTCTCCAAGCAGCTCACCACGCGCTCGCTGCCGGAGATCGGCCGGAAATTCGGCGGCCGCGACCACACGACGGTCATCCATGCCGTCCGCAAGATCGACGAATTGCGGGCCGCTGATTCGGGCATGGACGAGGATGTCGACCTGCTGCGCCGGATGCTGGAGGGCGGCGGCGGCTCGAGCTGAGCCGGGCCCCCGAAGCCTGCGAAAAATACTTGCTGATTCAGGGGCTTACAGTCCTCCCTGAAGCATGTCCGAAGCACCGAAAAACGTGCATCGCGCGCCGGTTCTGCTATACTTTCGCCGAATATTTTCTGCGGATTTCCGGCATCGGCCGGGGCGCGCCCGGATGGACCCCGCAAAGGGGCCTGCAGGACCGTCTTCCGACTTCCTGGTTCCGTGTGCTCCCCGGGGACCGGACGCGCCCGCCATTTCTCGGCGTCTGGCGCGGAGCCTTCCCGGCAGCATTCGAAATGCGGATCGGATCCGGCGGAAAGCTGGTGCTGAAAGCGTCCATAGGCTGGGGCCGTGCGCCCAAACGGGGGACCGAAGAGAGACCATGAAGATCACGATCGAACGCGGCGCACTTCTCAAGTCTCTCAACCATGTGCAATCCGTCGTCGAGCGGCGCAACACGATTCCCATTCTCTCCAATGTGCTCATCAGGGCGGATAATGGGCAGTTGAGCCTGACGGCGACCGATCTCGACATCGAGGTGGTGGAGGCGATCGACGCCGATGTGGCGCAGAAGGGCGGCACGACCGCGCCCGCGCACACGCTTTACGACATTGTGCGAAAGCTCCCGGACGGCGCCCAGGTCGAGCTTTCGACGGGCGCCGATGAAGGCCGCCTCCAGCTCACGGCGGGCCGCTCGCGCTTCGCGCTCCAGGCGCTGCCGCTGGAGGATTTTCCGGCCATGGCGGCCGGGCAACTGCCGCACCGCTTCGAGGTGCCCGCAGAGGCGATGCGCCGCCTGATCGACAAGACGCGCTTCGCGATCTCGACCGAGGAGACGCGCTACTATCTGAACGGCATCTATCTCCATGCCGTCGAGAGCGGCAAGACGCGGGCCCTGCGCGCGGTGGCGACCGACGGGCACCGGCTCGCGCAGGTCGATCACGAGCTGCCCGAAGGCGCCTCCGGCATGCCGGGCGTCATCGTGCCGCGCAAGACCGTGCTCGAGCTCCAGAAGCTTCTCGAAGGCCATACGGGCGCGATCTCGGTCGGCGTTTCGGAAACGAAGATCCGCTTCGAGTTCGCCGGCGTCGTGCTGACCTCCAAGCTCATCGACGGCACGTTCCCGGATTACGGGCGCGTCATCCCGGCCGATAACGACAAGGTCCTGCAGGTGGACGGCAAGCGCTTCGCGGAAGCGGTGGACCGCGTTTCGACGATCTCGACCGAGAAGTCCCGCGCCGTGAAGCTCAATCTCGACGACGGCCGCCTGACCCTCTCGGTCACCAATCCGGATTCCGGCAGCGCCACCGAGGAGCTTTCGGTTTCCTATTCGAGCGCGCCGCTCGAAATCGGCTTCAACGCGCGTTACCTGCTCGACATTACCGGGCAGCTCGACGGCGCTGAGGCGACTTTTGCGCTTGCGGATTCAGGCTCGCCGACGCTCGTGCGCGACAGCGACGACGACAAGGCGATTTATGTGCTGATGCCAATGCGCGTCTAGGGCGTGGCCGCGGCCTGCTTTCGCTCGTGCCTTCGGGCATGGCGGCCTGCCGGAGGATCGCGCTTGAACCAGATGCTTTGAGTAGGACGGATCTTGTTGGCCCGAACGGGTGAGCACTTCGCGATCAGTGGCGACACCGGCGCTCCGGAGACTTTTGGAGCGGCTGCCGCCTCGCGCCTGAGCCGGCTCGTCGTCACCGACTTCCGCTCCTATGTCCGCGCCGAGATCGCGCTCGATGGCCGGCCCGTGGTGCTGACCGGCGAGAACGGCGCGGGCAAGACCAATCTCCTGGAGGCGATCTCGCTTCTTTCGCCGGGCCGCGGCCTTCGCGGCGCCTCCTATGCCGAGATCGCGCGCCAGGGCGGGGCGGGCGGCTGGGCCGTCGCCGCGACCGTGGAGACGCAGGATGGCCCCGTCCGCATCGGCACCGGCATCGAGCCCGGAAGCGAGGCCACGCGGTCCCGGAC
>NZ_JBATUH010000070.1:0-7696 GCF_049671045.1 Parvibaculum sp.
CCCCCCTTCCATGAGGGGTATGAGGGACGGACGGGGCGTCAGGTGGCCCCGGTCCGGTCTTACTCGGCCGCCGAGATCGTCACTTCCTTCAGCGCGTCGACGTTGGCGCCGAAGTTGATCTTCTGCAGATAGCGGATGCCGTCCTCGGCGATGTCGTCGCCGACCATGCGGTCGCCTTCGCCCTTGAGTTCCTCCATGTCGACATAGACGGAGTAGAAGGGCTTGGTGCGCTCGGTGATGATGCCCGCCTTGAGCAGCGTCTTGATGAGAACGCGGAAGATGTTGGTCGACTGCTTCATGTCCTCGCGGCGCTTCTCGTCCGAGATGGCTTCGATCATCTCGGCCTGCACCTGCTGCCAGTCGAGGCCGAACTCGCCATAGAGGATCTGCTTCTGCTCGGGGTTCACGAGGTTGAACAGCAGCGTCTGGAAGCAGGAAGCCGCCCAGTCCTCGATGATGTTCTGCTCTTCCTCGCTGAGCTTCGGAATGGTGCGGTCAGCCCAGATCTTGCCGAACTTGTGGTGGAAAGCCTCGTCCGTCATGACGAGCTGCGTGAGCTTCACGAGGAGCGGGTCGCGCGAGTGCGAGTAGAGCGTCGCGAAGGCGCCCATGGCGAGGCCCTCGACGAGCATCTGCATGCCGACGATCTTCTTGTAGACTTCCGGCGCGCCGACGATGTCGGTGAGGAGGTCGCCGAGCGTCTGGCCGACCGGAAGCGGCTTGCCCCAGCGGGCCTGCACATACTTCGCGAAGGCGGTCACGTGGCGGGCTTCTTCGCGCGTCTGGTTGGCGGCATATTCCTGCGCGCCCGGATCGCGGAGAATGTGGCAGAGCGAGGCCGACAGGTTGAGCGCGCCCTGCTCGCCGTGAAGGATCGCCGAGAGTATCCAGCGGGCGGACTCATTGGCGAAGCGCACGCGCTGCTTCTGCGTGAGCTTGGCGAAGCTCGGAAGCTTCAGTTCGATGACCATTTCCTCGGGCAGGATCATCTCGTTCTCGATGTCGAACGCTTCCGTGAAGTCGATGTACTTCACATCGAGCGGATCCCAGAAATGGTCATGCGTCGCCGAGATGATCTTGTCGAAGGCGGTCGAGCGCTGGCCGTAGCGGTCGACATCCATCATCGAGGGGAAATCGTCCGGGGCGACGGCGTCATATGCGTTGTCTTTGGTGATCTGCCGCACTTCGCTCATGTAATCCTCCTGATCCACGGGAAAGGGGCGGGATTTGCGCCCTCGCCCAATGTCATTCTTGTCGCACCCCCGGCGCGAAGCCGGAGGGCTTTATGCAAAAGATAGGCATTCCAAGGAACGGGTCAAGGCGAAAGTGACGCATCCGTCAACTTCGTCGGCGATTCCTTATCTTCATTATTGTAAGTTGTTGAAGGGAATGACGGTTCAGCTAGCACGCGCGGATTTTTGTGCTAATGATTCGTATGAGGGAGAAGTGATCGTCCCGTGACTGCCGGCGGGGACCCGCACAGGCGCGCAACGAAGAGGACGACATCGAGGGAGGGTAATCCTGACGGATTACAAGCATCACGGCGGTCCGTTCGGGACCGTGGCACATACCTGTCAGCATCCTCCGAAACGATCCGGTTGAATTGCTGCGGCTGGCCGCGCCTGCCTTCAGGGAAGGCGCGCGGCAGGGGCCCTGCGGCGAAGACAAATGGCATCGAAACAGGAACCGTCCCGGGCCTTCGGGACGGCAGCCAAAGGACGGGTGTTGCTAATGATCACGTTTCTAGAAAATCTGGTCTTCAAGTTCCGCTTCGCGATCCTGTGTTTCCTCGCAGGCGTCACGGTTCTGGGCCTCTACTTCGCCTTCCATCTCCACATGACGGCAGGCTTCGACAAGCAGCTCCCCGTCGGCCACGAATACATCAAGACCTTCCAGCAATACCGCGATCAGCTTTTCGGCTCGAACCGCATCATCGTCGTTCTGGAGCCGAAATCCGGCACGATCTGGAACAAGGATTTCTTCAAGGTCTACAAGGACCTCACCGACGACATCTTCTTCCTGCCTGGCGTGTCGCGGCCGACGGTCACCTCGCTCTGGACGCCGAACACGCGCTACCGCGAAATCACCGAGGACGGCATCAGCGCCGAGGACGTGATCTCAGGCAAGGTGACGGCTGACTCGATGACGGAAAAGAATCTCGCCAAGATCGAGAGCAACGTCATCCGCGGCGGTTTCGTCGGCCGCCTCGTCGCCAATGACTTCACCGCCGCCATGGTTTCGGCGGAGCTTCAGGATTTCGACCCGTCCACCGGCAGCCAGCTCGACTATTTCGATCTCGCCTCGAAGCTCGAAAAGCAGATCCGCGGCAAGTATGAGAACGCCGACTATTCCGTTCGCATCATCGGCTTCGCCAAGTCGATCGGCGACATCGCCGATGGCGCGGAGGGCGTGCTCGTCTTCTTCGTGATCGCCTTCCTGCTCACCGCGCTCGCCGTCTATCTCTATTCGCGCTCGGTGCTGCTCACCTTTGCCACGCTCTTCTCATCGCTCACCTCGGTCGTCTGGCAATTCGCGCTGCTCAAGCTTCTGGGCTACGGGCTCGATCCGCTCGCAATTCTCGTGCCCTTCCTCGTCTTCGCCATCGGCGTGAGCCACGGCGTGCAACAGATCAACCTCATCACCGCCGAACTGGGCGAAGGCGCAAGCGCCGAGCATGCCGCGCGAGTGAGCTTCTCGGGACTTCTCGTTCCCGGCTCCATGGCGCTCACCACGGCGCTTGTCGGCTTCGGCACGCTCTATCTCATCCCCGTCGGCATGATTCGCGAACTGGCCATCACCGCCTCGATCGGTGTCGCGCTCAAGATCGTGACCAACCTCATCATGCTGCCGCTGGTCGTGAGCTACATGAAATTCGACGACGGCTTCACGGAGCGCGTGAACCGCTCGCGGGATTTCCGCCTCAAGGTCATGCGTCATCTGGGCAAGGTCGCCGAACCGCGCACCGCCGTTGGCGTGCTCGTCGTCGCCACCATCCTCTTCGGCTATGCGGCCTGGGAAAGCCGCCACCGCCATGTCGGCGCGCTCCATGCGGGCACACCGGAACTGCGCGAGGATTCGCGCTACAACATCGACTCCCGCAACATCGCGTCGAAGTTCTCGCTCGGCCTCAACCAGCTTACCGTCGTGGTCGAGACGCCGCCGGATGCCTGCGTCGATTATCCGGTGCTCAACTATCTGAACCGCTTCTCCTGGTACATGGAGAACCAGCCGGGCGTCAGCCTCGTCATCTCGCTGCCCTTCGCCGTCAAGGCTTCCGCCGCCGGCTGGAACGAGGGCAACCTCAAATGGCAGGACATTCCGCGCAACAAGGACGCGCTGGCGCAGGCCGTCGGCACGGTTCCCGGCCGCGGTGAACTCATGAACCAGGCCTGCACCATCCTGCCGGTGCAGATCTTCCTCACCGATGCGAAGGCGACGACCATCAAGAGCGTCGTTGCCGCTGTGAAGCAGTTCCGCGCCGAGTTCCCGATGAAGGACGTCAATATCCGTCTGGCGTCGGGCAATATGGGCGTGCAGGCGGCGGTGAACGAGGAGATCTCGGAATCCGAACTGCCGATGATGCTCTGGGTCTATGTCGTCATCGTCGCGCTGGTGACGATCACCTATCGCGACTGGCGGGCGGTCATCGCCTGCTGTCTGCCGCTCACCTTCGCCACCTTCTTCGGATACTGGTTCATGGAGGTGCTGCAGATCGGTCTGACGGTGGCGACGCTGCCCGTCATGGTGCTCGCCGTCGGCATCGGCGTCGACTACGCCTTCTACATCTACAACCGGACCCAGTTCCATCTGGCCGAGGGACGAAACATCACGGAGTGTTTCCAGCTCGCCCTTCTCGAAACCGGCATGGCGACTTTCTTCACCGCCATCACGCTCGCGATCGGCGTTTCGACCTGGGCCTTCTCCGCGCTCAAGTTCCAGGCCGATATGGGTCTCCTGCTGACCTTCATGTTCATGGTCAACATGTTCATGGCGATCACGGTCCTGCCGGCGCTCGCTGTGGTGCTCGATATCGTGTTCCCGCGCCGCGTGCCGGTGCGGCAGCGCAAGAACCTGATGGCGCATTGAGAGGCCGCGAAACGAAGACGAAAATATCCGTCTCACCAACATGGCGAGGGGACAGCTTCCCCTCGCCGGTTTAGACTGTTTGCTCATGCCAGAACGGTTCCGCCGCGGTTGGCGGAACCGAAGCGGGAGCGAACAGTATGCTTGAGAAGATCATCGATCGGCTGAAGAGGATACCATCGAACCCGGCGGCGCCCGTGGTCGATGTGAGGCGTCTGGCGGCCGCCGCGCTCATGGTCGAGGCGGCGCGGCGCGATCAGGATTTCGCGGACAATGAGCGCTCGGCGATCACGCGGATCGTAAGCGAGCATTTCAATCTCGATGAGGGCGAGGCCACGACGCTGATCGAGCTGGCCGAGAAGCGCCAGCGTATCCCCTATGGCGAAACGATCTTCACGCGCACGGTGAATGAATCCTTCTCCCCCGATGAGCGCCGGGACATCGTGCAGATGATGTGGGAAGTGGCCTTTGCCGACGGCACGCTGGAGCGTGTCGAGACGGGCATGATCAACCGCCTGTCGCAGGAAATCGGAGTCGATGCAGCGACCTGCGAGGCGGCGCGGCTCGCAGCGGAGAAGAAGACCGAACATTAGGCGGGGCTTGATCGCGTCAGGCGCCCGCCCGCACTGAAAGGCCGCAACGCCCGCGCCGGAAGCGGCGCGGGCGTTGTGGATTTCCGCTCAGCGGCTGAGCCGCACCGGCATTTCCTTGATGCCGTTGATGAAGTTCGAGCGCAGGCGCCGCACTGGCCCGGAGACGTGAACATCCGGGAAGCGCGTAAGAAGTTCCTCGAACAGAACCTTGAGCTGAAGTTCGGCGAGACGCGAGCCGAGGCAGAAATGCTGACCCGCGCCGAAGCCGAGTTGCGCCGGCGTGTCGTGGTTGCGATAGCGCGCGACATCGAAGCGATAGGGATCGTCCCATTTCGCCTCGTCGCGATTGCCGGATGCGTACCACATCACCACCTTGTCGCCGCGCTTGATGGGCTGGCCGCCGATCTCGGTATCCTCCGTCGCGGTCCGGCGCATATGCAGCACCGGGCTCACCCAGCGCACGATCTCCTGCACCGCGCTCGAGATCAGCGAGGGATTGTCGAGAAGTCTCTGCCGCTCCTCCGGGTGCTCGGAAAGTGCGAGCAGCCCGCCCGAGATCGAATTGCGCGTCGTCTCGTTGCCCGCGACGACGAGCAGGATGAAGGTGCCGATATAGGCCGGGAAGGTCAGCGGCTCGCCGTCGATCTTCGCATGCACGAGCATTGAGATGAGGTCTTCGCCCGGCGCCGCGAGCCTCTTTTCCCAGAGATTGGCGGCATAGCCCGCCATCTCCATCACGCATTGGCGCATATATTCGTCCGAGACGCGGAGTTCCGGGTCGTCCTCCCCGACCGTCGCGTTCGACCATTCGAAGAGCTTCGGCCCGTCGCTTTCCGGCACGCCGAAGAGCTCCGCCAGAACCTCGATCGGAAGCGCCGCCGCGACGGCCGGAATGAAATCGACCTCGCTGCCATTGGCGCCCTGCTTTTCGAGCGCGTCGAGAAGGCGCGTCACGCGGCCGCGAATCCGCTCCTCCATATTGGCGATGCGGCGCGGCACGAAGCCCGGCGTGATCATGCGCCGATAGGCGGCGTGCTCCGGCGGGTCCATGGAGATCATGGTCGCGTCGGTCTGATTGTCCTCGATCTCGTTCTCGTTGAAGATCCGGTGGCCGCCATTCTCCTTGGCGGAGGAAAAGAGTTTCGGGCTCTTCGAAATCGCCTCTATGTCGTCGTAGCGCGTGATCGCCCAGAAGCCGGTGCTGTCGGCTTCGGGGTTCCAGTAGACCGGCTCCGCGGCGCGCAGCCGCCTGAAGATCTCGTGATGATCGCCGCGCATATAGAGGTCCGGGTTCTTGAGGTCCGGCCTGCCGTGGAGATCGATCTTTTCCGCCTTGGGTCGCAGCATATTCTCCTCCCGCTATTTTTGTTTGAGAGGAGCTTAGGCCGCAGAGCGTTTCCAGCAAAAGTGGAAACCACTTTTGCGGTTCGGAAACGCGACAAACAAAGAGCCCCCTGGGGCGTTTCCAGCAAAAGCGGAAACCACTTTTGCGGTTCGGAAATGCGACGGGACAGGAGGGTCGGGCCGGCCTCGCTTGACGCAGGGTTTGCCTCGCTCCGTCAGGCGACGGGAAAGCCAACCGCCTGCTCGAGCTCGGCGAGCGCCTGCGCCGCGCTCGTGACCTTGATCGTCTTCATGCCGAGCAGGGCTGCCGGCTTGAGATTGATGCCGAGATCGTCGAGATAAACCGAGCCCGCCGGAGTGACGCCGAGCGCCTCGCAGGCCATTTCATAGATGCGCGGATCGGGCTTTCTGATGCCGGCCTTCGAGCTTTCGATCACATGGTCGAAGAGCGACATGATTTCCGCCACCTGCGCGGCCTTGCTCTCCGAGCGCGCCATGCCCGCGCCCGAACCCGCGGCGACATTGTTGGTGATGCAGCCGACCTTGACGCGCGCCTTGCAGCGCTTCAGCGCCTCGACCATTTCGGGGCGGATGTCGCCGGAGAGAAGCTCGACCACCTCGCGGCCGCGCACCGTCGCGCCCTTGGCCGCCGCTTCCTCTGCGAACAGCGCATCGAATTCATCGAGCGTGCATTCGCTGCGTTCGAACAGCGCCCAGGCATTGGTGTCGGGATTGGTCGCGTTGATCGAGCGGATGAAATCCTTCGGCAGGCCGCGCTCGGCCTCGAAGCGGTTGAAGGCCTCGAACGGGCTCGAAGTCAGCACGCCGCCGAAATCCCAAATCACAGCCTCGATCATGTTACCCTCGATTTTTCAATTTCCGTTGGGCGGGAACCTACACCGCCTGTGTTGCTATCGGAAGAAGCGAGAGGGCTGGGGGCAAATGAAGTCCATACTGATCACGTCCGGATTCATTCAGATCTGCGTCGCCGTGCTGCAGGGCTGGATCATCACCGCCATGTATGGTGGCATGAAGCGGTTCGGGCCTTTGAAGAATTCAAAGCGCGTTCTGCAATGTCATATCGACAACATCATGATGAGCCTTCTGCAGTTCGCGATCGCGGCGGTGCATCCGGCGATCCCGACGGTCGCGGGCTGGCTCATCGTCATCGGCTCGTGGCTCAATGCGCAGCTTTTCCTGATCCACGCCGTCTCGGAGAAGGGCTATGTCAAAAGCCGCGCACTGAGCGTGCTCACCTTCTTCTCCTTCTCGACGCTGACGATCGCCTATCCCTGGCTGCTGATCGCCTGGCTGCGGAGCTGAGGCGGCGCGCGCCCGGCCTGTCGGACGGGCCGGGGCTCAGCGCTTCTTCACCATGCAGGCCTGACCTGCGGCCTTGAGCCTGGCGCAGGCCTCCGTCGCGGCGGCCTTTGTCTGGAAGCCCGCGGCGCGGACCCGGTACCATGTGCCCTTCGCGCCGAGATCGGCCTTCTCGATGTCGAGCGCATGGCCGCCAAGCACGGCCGGGAAGCGCTGGCTGAGAGCGCGCCATGAAGCCCTGGCGCTCTTTTCGTCCTTGAGCGCGGCGACCTGGACGAGATAGGCGCCCTTGGCGGAGGCGGGCGCCTTGCTCGCCTGCGCCGGAGCGGGCTTTGCGGTCGCGGCCGGCTTCGGCG
>NZ_JBATUH010000071.1:0-31976 GCF_049671045.1 Parvibaculum sp.
GAATAGGTGCTTGCAAATTCGTACCAGAACTCGACGGCTGTCATGCGGGAGCCTCCTCCAGTGCCATTACGGCAAATTGGGGATCGGCCCCGCCCATCACAAGTGGGGAGCGCCCCTTGCCGCCGAACCGGATTTCCCTATGATGCGCCGCAAAATCTACCCGCCCCGGAAGGTGATGCGATGACCAGCGCGAAAGACGTGAAGAAAGTTGTGCTTGCCTATTCGGGCGGCCTCGACACTTCGATCATTCTGAAATGGCTGCAGACGACCTATGGCTGCGAGGTCGTCACCTTCACGGCCGATCTCGGCCAGGGCGAGGAGCTGGAGCCGGCGCGCAAGAAAGCCGAAATGCTCGGCATCAAGGAGATCTACATCGAGGATCTGCGCGAGACGTTCGTGCGCGATTACGTCTTCCCGATGTTCCGCGCCAACGCGCTTTATGAGGGCGTCTATCTGCTCGGCACCTCGATCGCCCGGCCGCTCATCGCCCGCCGCCAGATCGAGATCGCGCGGGAAACGGGGGCGGATGCCGTCTGCCACGGCGCCACCGGCAAGGGCAACGATCAGGTCCGCTTCGAGCTTTCCTATTACGCGCTCAATCCCGAAATCAAGGTGATCGCGCCCTGGCGCGAATGGGACCTGACCTCGCGCACCAGGCTCATCGAATTCGCCGAAAAGCACCAGATTCCGATCGCCAAGGACAAGCGCGGCGAAGCGCCTTTCTCGGTCGACGCGAACCTCTTGCACACCTCGTCCGAAGGCAAGGTGCTGGAGGACCCATCCGAGGAAGCGCCCGCCTATGTCTATCAGCGCACCGTCTCGCCTGAAGATGCGCCGGACAAGCCGACCTATATCGAAGTGGGCTTCGAGAAGGGCGACGCCGTTTCCATCGACGGCGTGAAGCTCTCGCCGGCCGCGCTTCTCACCAGGCTGAACGAGCTTGGCGGCCAGAACGGCATCGGCCGCCTCGACCTCGTGGAAAACCGCTTCGTCGGCATGAAGTCGCGTGGCGTCTACGAAACGCCGGGCGGCACCGTACTGCTCGCCGCCCATCGCGGCATCGAATCGATCACGCTCGACCGCGGCGCCATGCATCTGAAGGACGAACTGATGCCGCGCTACGCCGAACTCATCTATAATGGATTTTGGTGGAGCCCCGAGCGCGAGATGCTGCAGGCGCTGATCGACAAGAGCCAGGAAATGGTGACCGGCAACGTGCGCCTGAAGCTCTACAAGGGCTCGGTTTCGGTCGTCGGCCGTTCGTCGCCCTATTCGCTCTATTCCATGGCCCATGTCACCTTCGAGGAGGACGCGGGCGCCTATGACCAGAAGGATGCTCAGGGCTTCATCAAGCTCAACGCCCTGAGGCTTCGTCTTCTCGCAGCACGCAACAAGCGGATACAGGGCTGATGCGCATAGAAGCAATTCCCGTCGGCAAGAACCCGCCTCACGACATCAACGTCATCATCGAGGTGCCGCATGGCGGCTATCCGGTGAAGTACGAAATGGACAAGGCGTCGGGTACGCTCTTCGTCGATCGCTTCATGCACACGGCGATGCAGTATCCGGCGAATTACGGCTTCGTGCCGCACACCCTGTCCGACGATGGTGATCCGGTGGACGTGCTCGTCGTGAGCCGCATTCCGGTCGTCCCGGGCGCGGTCGTCCGTGTGCGCCCTATCGGCGTCCTGATGATGCATGACGAGGCCGGACAGGACGAGAAGGTCCTTGCCGTGCCGGTCGAGAAGCTCAATCCCTACTACAAGAACGTCAAGAGCTACACGGACCTGCCGGAAATCCTCATCCAGCGCATCGCCCATTTCTTCGAGCACTACAAGGATCTCGAGGAAGGCAAATGGGTGCGGATCGAAGGCTGGCAGGGCCCCGAGGAGGCGGAGAAGATCATCCTCAAGGCGATCGAGGCCGCGAAGGCTGCCGAAGCCTGAGGGAGGCCCCCCTCACACGTCGATCGAGAAGCCGAGCGTGCGGCTGATCTCGGTGAAGGAACGCCCGCTTTCCTTCCGCCAGCGCTCGAACGCCGCCTGCACGGCCTCCATGGCCTTGCGGGAGGATGGCGGCTTGTCGATCACCTGCGCCTCGATGAGAGCCGCGAGCACCGAGTCCGAAAGCACGAAGCTGTCGACGCCCTGAGAGCGCAGAAAATACTGCGCCGAGCGCCCGGAAAGCCGGCTGCCGCGCTTCTTCAGAAACTCCAGAAGCTCCAGATAGCGCTCCGGCGCGAAGGAGGCGAAGAAGGCTCCGGCCGAGCCATGCTCGCGCGCGAGCTCGACGATCAGGCGGGCATTCTCCACCGTCGCCCTGATCTTCGCCCCGTTGCGCACGATGCGCTTGTCGCTTGCGAGCCGCGCCATGTCGTCGCCCGAGTAGAAGGCGACGCGGTGCGGCTCGAAATGGTCGAAGGCTTCCTCGAAGCCCGGCCATTTCTCCTCGATCACCTTCCAGGAGAAGCCCGCCTGAAAGACGGCCCGCGTCATGGCGGCAAGCCAGCGATCGTCCGGTATTTTCCTAATGGCGGCGGAGGATCGGGGCTTTGCCAGCAGCTTTTCCAGCGCCGCCTCGCCACCGTGACGGCGCGCCGCGCGCGCATGGATCGTCTTGAAACTTTCCATCTCCGCCTCCCTTCTGTCCGATCATAGCGCCGCCGGCCGATCACGCCCATAAGGCCGCAAGCGGAGCATCGGGCCGTCAGGGCAGCGTCCAGCTTCCGTTGAGGCCGAAGACATTGCGCGCCACGTCCTGCGCCAGCGCGCTCCCCTCCCGGCTGTTGGTGAGCACGATGACGCCCGCGCGCCGCGCCGGGTCCATGACCATGAGGCTTTCAAAGCCCATGCGCGATCCGCGCGCCCAGAGCGTCTCGCCCGAGGCATCCGTCCTGATGCCGATGCCGAGCCCCCAGCCATAGGGCGGCTCGACCTCGACGCGCTCGGCGAGCATGCGCGCCCGCAACGCCTCGCCCACCCCCTTGCCGTCCAAGAAGCCGATCATGAAATGCGCCATGTCGCCCGCATTGGTGCGGAAGGAGCGCGCGACATTGGGCGCGCTGTCGAGGCCGAGCCGCGAAAAGCGCGGCACGCCGAGCATCCATTCGAAGAAGAGAAGGCTGATCGCGAAGGCGAGCGCGAGCGAGTAGCCGAGCGCCGCTCCCTCCGACGCTTCGCGCCCGCGCGAGATGACGCCGTCGCGCGAACTGATGACCCCGACGAGCTGGAAGATGTAATAGATCACGCCGCCGAGAAAACCGACTGCGAGCGCATAGGCGACAGATGTGGCGATGACGAAGGCGCCATGTGCAAGGCCGAGCCCGTACCAGACCACGGAGACGGCGAAGACGAGACCGGCCGTCAGCGGCCACAGAAGATCGCCCGGCTCGATCCGGCGCTGCAGGCCGAAGCGCACCACGCCCCAGACGAGCGCGAGCACGAGAAGCGCCGAGGCGCCGAAAGGCACATAGAAGAGAAGCACCGGAAAGCTCAGTGGCACATAGCCGCGCGCGAGGTTTGCCCGATCGGCGGCGCGAATGACGAAGCCGGAACTCTCCATGCCCAGGGGCTCGAAGACCCGCTTCGACATGAGTTCGCCGATGCGCTCGCCGGAAACAGCTTCCATCACATGCTGGAGATAGAGAAAGCCGACGGCCGAATGCGAGAAGCGCGTGCCGGGGGCAAAGCGCGTCGAGCGCCCCGGATGGGCGGCATTGTCGGGCAGCCCGGATGTGTGCGTCAGAACCTGGCGCAGCGTGACGAGCCTGTTGTCGTCGGCGTTCCTGAGCCATGGCTTTGCGAGATCGCGCGAGAGCGGCGCATCGAGAAAGAGAAGCTTGTCCTGAACGAGCCCGAGCGCGGCATAGGCCGCCACCGTCTCGCCGATCTCGCCCGCCTCGAAAAGAGTGGCAGGCGTCACCGGCGCGTCCGACCCCCTGTCCGCCTTGCCGAAGGTCGCCGAATAGATGATCGCGCCGTCCGAAACGATGGCGACGCTCGCGCCCGGCACGTCGAGCCGCTTCATCCGCTCCGGCACGAAGATGCCGAGCGCGCGGACCATCTCCTCGCGCGGCCATGCGAGCATCCCGCCGGCTGAGCGCTGATCTTCCGCGAACGCCGGATGGAAGGCCGCGCCAAGCATCGTCATCGCCGCGAGCAGGGCGGAAAGGATGAAGCGCGCCCTCGTCACAGAGGCGCATCCAGCGGAATGCGCGGCACCTGCCGCCTGAGACCGAGCGCATCGATCCGTTGCACGGTTTCGGCGTCGAGCGGGCCTTTCGCCTCGGCATCGAGAACATCCTCGAGCTCGCGGCGGTTCTTGACGCCGATGACGAGCGTGTCGACGCCTTCGATGGCGAGCGCATAGCGATGCGCGAGATGCGCCGGCTCCTCGCCGAGTTCGGCGGCAAGCGCGCGGAAGGGCGCCGCCTTGCGATAGTCCTGCATTTCGGGATCGTCGGCGGCAAGTGGCCGGTCGAGCGCCGCCGTCAGCGCGCCGGCCTGCACCGCGCGGATGCCCATGACGCCGACACCGTTGTTCCTCGCGGTGCGGATGATGTTGCGCGGCTCCGGCGGCTCCTGATAGCGCCTCATGCCGCCCGCGGAATCGAGCAGATTGGCGACCGCCTGCACGACGGCGGGTTTGGGCTCGCCACGCATGGCCTCCATGATCGAGCGCGGCAGGCCGGTGCCCGTGATCCCCCAGGCGCCGATGAGCCCCTTCGCCTTCAGCCGCTCGAAGGCCGGTATCACCTCGCCCGTATAGACCGCCCATGAAACGGCCGCCCGCTCATGCATCTCGGGCGCGCCTTCATAGACATAGCTGTCGGGATGGATATTGGAATGCAGGAAGAAGATATCCGCCTGCTCGCGCCTCAGCGTCGCAAGGCTGCGAAGGAGCGAGGCTTCGAGCCGGGCGGCAATGTCGCCGAAGTGGCGGGCGCCGATCATGCATTTCGTTGTCACGCGCAGATGGGACGGCCAGTTCCCCTCGAATGCAGCGCCGACAACTGCCTCCGCCTCGCCCCGGCCGTAAAGCGGCGCGAGATCGAGAAGCGTGATGCCGCGATCGACGGCGAGCTTCACCGTGGCGATCGCCTCCTCGCGCGTCGTTGGACCCCAGATCTGGCCGAGACCGCCGCCGCCCAGCGTCAGCGCGCTCACCGGCCACAGCGCTCCCAGTTCGCGCGTCTCCATCCGTCAGTCCCCGTCAGAAATCATCCGGCAGCGCCAGCCCGTGCTGGCGGCACGCCGCGATGACCGTGTTCCTGAGAAGGCAGGCGACCGTCATGAGCCCCACCCCGCCCGGCACCGGCGTGATCCAGCCCGCGACCTTCGCTGCCTCGTCGAAGGCGACGTCGCCGACGAGCCGCGTCTTGCCCTCGCCCTTTTCGGGCGCGGGAATGCGGTTGATGCCGACATCAATGACGATGGCGCCGGGCTTCACCCAGTCGCCGCGCACCATATTGGGCCTGCCGACGGCGGCGACGAGAATATCGGCCTCGCGCGCAAGCGCGGGCAGATCGCGCGAGCGGCTATGGGCGATCGTCACGGTGCAGTTTTCCCTGAGCAGAAGCTGGGCGACCGGCTTGCCGACGAGATTGGAGCGCCCGATCACCACCGCATGAAGCCCGTCGAGCGGCCCGCCGACGGCGCGCTTCGCCATGAGGAGGCAGCCCTCGGGCGTCGCCGGTACCATGGCGGGGAGCCCGCTTGCAAGCCGCCCCGCATTGAGCGGGTGGAGCCCGTCCGCATCCTTCACGGGATCGATCGCGTCGATCACCGCCTGCTGGCTGATATGGTCCGGAACCGGAAACTGCACCAGAAATCCGTGAACGTCCCCGTCGGCGTTCAGCTCACGAACCTTGGCAAGAAGCGCCTCCTGCGAAGTCTCGGCCGGGAGGCGGTATTCATAGGAATTCATCCCCGTCTCGCGCGTCGCTATCCCCTTGTTGCGGACATAGACCTCACTCGCCGGATCGTTGCCGACCAGCACCACGGCAAGCCCGGGCGTGAGCCCATGCTCGCGCTTGAGCCGCTGAACCTCCGCGGCGACCCGCGTCTTGAGAGCGGTCGCGCTGGTCTTGCCGTCCAGTATGTTGTCTGCGGGCAGTCGGGATGGGGAATTGGACATGGAGGCGCCTCGATCGAGAGTGGAATGCCCAGGCGCGCGGCGGGTCCGTCCCTGCGCTTCCCGGTGGTCAGGTCCACCTCGCATCGCCAGTCACGCAAGGAATGGGCCCGCATAATAAGGAGGGTGCGCGCGCTCCGCAATTCCCGCGGATGGGAAGCCTGCACCCGGCTGGACCCGATTGTCCCAGAGATATTGTCTCAGGCGAGCGCCTCGAACCAGGCGGCGATCCGCGCCCCGGCATCCGCGCCGTGAACGACGACAGTCTTTACCCGGCCGGTCTCGCCCGCGGCGATCTCCAAGGCGCTCGGCGGAAGGCCCCATGCCTTGGCAAGGAGCTTCACCACGGCGGCGTTGGCCTTGCCCTTTTCGGGGACCTCCTTGACCCGGACGCGAAGGAAACTCCGCCCGTCGGCATCGGTCCCGAGCCCGTCGATCTGGCTCGCCCCGCCCTTCGGCGTGACCCTGATGGCGACGGCCACCGCGTCGCCAAGCGTCCGCAAAGGCAGGGAGGGCGCCATCCCGCCCGTCAGAAGCCCGTCTGGAGGGAACCGTAGACTTCCCAGATCAGGTTCTGGACGAAGAACAGCAGGAGCAGCAGCACGACCGGGGAAATGTCGATCCCGCCGAGATCCGGCAGAATGCGCCGGATCGGCGCCAGCACCGGCTCGGTCACCCGGTAGAGCACGTCGACCACCGTGTAGATGAAGCGGTTCTGCGTATTGACCACATTGAAGGCGATGAGCCAGCTCAGCACCGCGCTGGCGATGATCACATAGATATAGAGCTGGATGACCTGGGTGATCAGGATGAGAAGGGATTGCATGGGCCTCTGCTTTTGCGAGCCTTGAATACGGAACCTTGCGGGCGGCATGGGCAGAACGCCGCCGGACCGCGCACCGTCCGGGTTTCAGATGTAAAGGGCGCGGCCGCGGCATTCAAGCCGCTTCGGCGCGCCCCGCCCGCCATCCCCGGCCCGGCGCCCCGGGGCGCCGATCTTTGACGCCCGCCCCTCGAGCGATCTCTTGACACATTCGCGCGCGCCCCCTAAAGAACCGGCTCTATCCGGGGCCGTAGCTCAGTTGGGAGAGCGCCTCGTTCGCAATGAGGAGGTCAGCGGTTCGATCCCGCTCGGCTCCACCATTTCCCGGAAAAGAGACTGGCCGATCGTCCGCCGGCGCGGCCCCCGGCGGGCACCCTCAGGGCGCGCTGACCGTGAGGGGCGGCAATGTGTGCAGCGTGTCGTGAGCCGGCGCCGCGCCCGACCAGGTCACCCGCCAGATCACATTGGCCATGTCATCTGAAACGAGCATGGTGCCGTCGCGCGCCTCGGCAAGCCAGACCGGCCTTCCCCAGACCTCCGTCGCCGCCTCCGCCGTCTTGTCCGCGCGCTGACCCGGCTGGCCGAAGCCCGTCATGAACGTCTCGTAGCCACCCTGCGGCCTGCCATCGCGAAAGCGGACCCGCACCACCTCATAGCCGGAGGGCCGCCCGCCCGACCATGCGCCGTGAAGGGCGACGAAGGCATCGCCCTTGTACTCCTGCGGAAAATCCTCGCCCTTGTAGAAGAGGAGGCCGAAGGGGCCGGACTGGGGCGCGAAAAGCACGTCCGGCGTCAATGTCTCCTGCACGAGATCCGGCCTCAGATCGCCGAATTGCGGATCGGGATGCGCGCCGAGATAGGCATAGGGAAATCCGTAGAATCCGCCGCGAACCACGCGCGTCAGATAATCGGGCACGAGCCCTTCGCCGAGCCCCTCGCGCTCATTGACCACGGCATAGAGATCATCCGTACCGGGATAGAACGCCATGCCGACCGGATTGCGCAGGCCGGACGCAAAGGTCGTTTGCAGATAGCCGTCCGCCCTGAATTTCTGGATCGTGGCGCGCGGATTTGCCTCCTCGGCCACGTTCCGCCTGCTGCCGATCGAGACGTAGAAATGCTTGCCGTCGGGCGCGAATACGATTTCGCGGGTGATGTGCCCGCCGCCCTCGCCAAGCGCGCCGGGGCGCGTCACCATCTCGCGCGGGCGCGCCTTGAGCGCGCCATCATCGAAAGGCAGGCGCCATATCGCGCGCCGATCGGCGACGTAAAGCGCCCCATCCCGGATCGCCAGGCCGGACGGCTCGCGGAAGCCTTCCGCGAAGACCGCCTTCGTCTCGGCGATGCCGTCTCCATCCGCATCGCGCAACGCCACGATGTCGCCATGGAAGGTCTGCGCGACAAGAACATCGCCATTGGGCGCGACCGCCATTTCGCGCGGGCCCGAGAGATCGCCGGCGAAGACGCTGACGTGAAAACCCTGCGGCACCTTCGGCAGCACGCCTTCGGGCCGGTCCACATTCTCGGCCACGACGCGCGGCGGCGCGGCGCTGTAGGGCGCGGGCAGATCGGAAAGGCGAAGCTCGTAATGCTGCCCCACCGTCTCATAGGGCCCGGCCTCGGCCGCAGCGCCTGCCAGCATGGCCGCGAAAAGCGACGCGCCAAGCAGCGCCATCCGCCGGCCGAAACGCGGGGCGGAGAACGGTATCGCGCGATGCCCGGTCATGTTTCGCATGAGACGATAGCCCTCGCACAAAGCCGCACTGGTCAGCCCGCGCTTTCCGCAGGCAGCCAGTGATCGATGAAACGCGACAGCCAGGCCCGAAGCCCCATGTCGTAGCGCATGCGCCCTTCGCGATGATGCGCGTCGGGCTGGGCGCCGGGGAGATGAAGGCGATGGCGGGCAAGCACGAGCCACGCATTCATCATCAGCGATGTAAGCTCGGGATGGAACTGGATGCCATAGGCCGACTTGCCATAACGCATGGCCTGCACCGGAAAATCCTGCCCCTCGGCAAGCTGCACCGCGCCGCGCGGCAGATCGAAGCCCTCCACATGCCATTGATAGACATATTGGGGATCTTCGAAGAGATGCGCGCCCTCGCTTGTCGGACGAACCGGGAAATAGCCGATCTCGCATCTCTTGTCCTCGCGGCCATAGACGCGGGCGCCGAGATTCTTCGCCATCATCTGCGCCCCGAGGCAGATGCCGAGATAGGGCTTCTCCTCCTTGAGCGGAACGGAAATCCAGTCCGTCTCGGCGCGGATGAACGGCAGATCGTCATTGGCGCTCATGGGGCCGCCGAAAATGATGGCTCCATCATGTGCTTCCATCGTTTCAGGCAGCGGATCGCCAAGCGCGGGGCGGCGAATGTCGAGCTCGCAGCCGCGCGCCCGCAGCTCCTGCGCCACCCGGCCGGGATTCGAGCGCTCCTGATGGAGAATGATGAGGATGCGGCGTGCCATGCTATTCGTCGATCTTGCCTCGCGACCGCCCGGTTTCGACACCTCGGCTTGCGGGCAGCGCGCAAATTATCCTGAGTTTATGCGCGACGGGCCCTCAAACCATCAATTGCCGGGCATGTATTATCCGGAGCATCGATCAACTTCTGGATCATGCTCTTGGCAAAATTATGTCCCTCACCCTTAAAGACAGGGTAAGGGACATTTTGGCCACACCTGCGCGCAGGCTCCTACATGGCGCTGATGCCGCCATCGAGCTTGATTTCCGCGCCGGTCATGAATTTCGACTCGTCGGAGGCGAGATAGACGACCGCATAGGCGACATCGTCGGGATCGCCGACCATGCCGAGCGGAACCTGCCTTGCGAGCTTCTTCACCAGATCCTCGCGCGACATGCCGCGCGCCATGCCATCGAGGATGGGCGTGTCGATGAAGGTCGGGTGGATCGTGTTCGAGCGGATGCGGTAGCCGCGCTTGGCGCAGTGGAGAGCGACCGATTTCGACAGCAGCCAGACGCCCGCCTTCGCCGCGTTATAGGCCGCCATATTGTGCCCCGCGATGAGGCCCGCGATGGACGAGGTGTTGATGATCGAGCCCGGCGCATGCGGGATCATGTAGGGGATCGCGTATTTGCAGCCGAGAAAGACCGAGTCCACATCGACCGCCTGCACGCGCTTCCACGTCTCGAAATCCGTGTCCTCGACCGTCGTGCCACCGCCGATGCCGGCATTGTTGAAAAGCACGTTGATGCCGCCCATGGCCTTGTCGGCGGCGGCGAGCGCTTCCTTCCATTGCGCTTCGCTCGTCACATCGAGCGCGACCGAAAACGCGCGACCCGGATAGAGCGCGTTGATTTCCTCCGCGACCGCGGCCGCGCCCTTCGCATTGATGTCGGCGACCGTGACCCTGGCGCCCTCCTTCGCGAGCATCAGCGCCGAGGCGCGGCCGAGCCCCTGCGCTCCGCCTGTCACGAACGCCATTTTTCCATCTACGCGGCCCATGGTTCATTCTCCTGTGAAGTTCGGTTTGCGTTTTTCGAGGAAGGCGCTGATCGCCTCCTGCTGATCCTTCGATGTCGCGGCGAGCGCGAACTGGTCGCGATCCATATAGGTGACCGCCTGATTGAGCGCCTTCGCCGCCATGTCGATCGACTGCTTGGACATGCGCACGGCAACGGGCGGCAACGCCGCGAAGCGGCGCGCAAGCGCCATCGCCGCGTCGAGCGCGCCTCCATCTTCCGCCACTTCTTCGATGAGCCCCCATTCGAGCGCCTGTGGCGCGGGGAGTTTTTCGCCGAGTATCGTGAAGAGCTTCGCCCTCGCCGGCCCCATGAGGTTCACGAGGCGCGGATTGGAATGCCAGCTCATATTCATGCCGAGCGGAACTTCCGGCAGGCGGAAAAAAGCGCTCCGCCCCGCGACACGGATGTCGCATGCCGCGGCAAGCGCCACCCCGCCACCGATGCAGAAACCTTCGACCGCCATGATCGTCACCTGTTCGAGCCGCTCCCATGCCGCGCACATCTCCGGCCCGATCCTGAGCGCGTGACGCCGGGCGAGAAGCCCCTTCTCCTTGCGCGAGGCAAGCTCCGGATCGGTGAGATCAGCACCCGCCGAGAAGGCGCGCGCCGTGCCGGTGATGACGATGGCGATGGTTTCGAGATCGTCCTCGAAGGAACGCGCAACCTCGGTCAGCTCGCGCATCGCCGCGGCCGAAAGCGCATTGAGGCCGTCGCCCCTGTCGAAGCGGACGAGTGCGACCCTGCCCTCGCGTTCGATCCGCGTGAATTCTCCCATCATCGATCTCCGAATTGGCCGGCGGAACCTTACAGCATCGCCGTGTTGGTGGGCACGCCGAGGAAGAGGCGCCCGGTAAGCTCATAGGTCGCGTCGCTCACCATCATATGCTGCGTGGCGACATGCACGTCGCGGAAGTGGCGCTGCAATGCCGAGCTGCGATAGACCGACGTTCCACCCGCAAGCGTATACATGAGATCGACGGTGCGCGCCGCCGCGCGCACGGCATGCGTCGTCGCGAGCCTGATGTCGCGGCGATGCTCGATCGTGATGGCGCCATCGCGCGAGGCGGCCTCCCATGCCGCTCCCACCGTTTCGGCGAGAAAGGCGCGCGCCGAACGCAGCAGCGCTTCCGCCTCCGAGACATCGAGATGCGCCTTGGCGCGGAGCGCCAGCGGCTTCGTCGAGCCTTGCGGCGTCTTTCCGCCTGCAAGGGTTACGAGTTCGTCGATTGAGCCGCGCGCAAGCCCGAGCGCCACGCCGGCAATGCCGATGCCGAGAAGGCCGAAGGTCGGGAAGCAATAGAGCGGCCGGTCGAGCGGCCTGTCGCCGATGAGACTGACCGAGCGGCTATGCGGCACGAAAAGGTCGCCAACTTCGAAATCCGTGCTTCCCGTGCCCGCAAGGCCCGAGACGTCCCATGTGTCGAGGAGCGTCACATCGGCGGCGGGAAAGATCATCATCCGGTTCTGCGGAATGCCCTCGGGCGCCATGACGGGCTTTCCGTCCTCGCCGAGAATGAGCGCCCCGCCCATGATGAAGGAGGCATTGCGCGAGCCCGAGCCCCATTGCCAGCGCCCGCTGACGCGATAGCCGGATATGCCGCCTTCCACAGCGGCGCGGGCCTGCCCGCGTGGCGCGAAGACGCCCGCCGTGATCGTCATCGGATCGCCGAAGATCGCGCGCGCTTCTTCCGGCCGCAGAAAGGCCGCGACCATGCCGCTCGTCGCCCCGATGAAAACGCACCACGCCGCCGAACCGTCGACGCGGGCGATCCTCTCCGCCACTTCGACGAGCCGCATGGGATTGGCTTCATGGCCGCCATAGGCGGCGGGAATGCAGAGCCGGTGAAGCCCGAGCCGCGCCGCATGATCGGCAAGCTCTTGCGGCAGGAAGCGATTGCGCTCGATCTCGTTCGAACGGCCCTTGAGCGCCGTGGCGAATTCTTCCGCCGCGATCAGCGGATCGGGAAGTTTCGCCGCAGTGGTTTCCTTCTCACCCATGCCCACTCCTTCAGGCCCCGAGCTTCAGCCGGTTGGCGATGTTGTTCTTCTGCATGTTGGAAGAGCCGCCGACGATCGGCAGACTCACCGCATCGCGCACATAGCGCTCCATGTCCATCTCGTCGGAAAGTCCGTAGGCGCCGGTGACGCGCTGGCACATCTGCGTGATCTCGGCCGCCGCTTCGCAGCAGAAGAGTTTCGCCATCGAGGTTTCGACGGAGCAGGGACGCCCCTGGTCGGCAAGCCAGGCGGCGCTGTAGAGCATGAGGCGCATGGCGCGGACCCTGGTGCGCGCCTCCGCGAGCGTGTGGCGGATCGCCTGATGGCCGGCGATGGGCCGCCCGAATTGCACGCGCTCCTCGGCATAGCTCCACGCATCGGCAACCGCGGCTTCCGCAAGGCCGAGCGCGCAGGCCGAAAGCTCGAGCTTCTCGACCTCGAGGGCGCGGCCCGCAAGCTGCTCCCAGCCGCGATCCCACATCTCCTCGCCGCCGAGAATATTTGCCGCCGGCACCCGCACCTCGTCGAAGGCGACATCCTTGGTCTCGACGCCGCGAATGCCGAGATGTCCGAGCGGCGTGGTCGTGATGCCCGGAAGCGTCGGCGGCACGAGCACGATGGAAAGGTTCTTGTAGCGCGCCTCCTTCGGCCCCGAGCGCACGAGGCAGAAGATGTAATCGGCGATATGCGCGCCGGTGCACCAGCGCTTGGCGCCGCTGATGACGACCTCCCCGCCCTCGCGCCGCGCCACCGTCTCGACCGATGCGAGATCGCCGCCGACATTGGGTTCGGAAAGTCCGTAGGCGAAGAGAAGCTTGCCCGCGGCGACCTTCGGCAGAAGCTCCCGCTTCTGCGCCTCGCTGGCGCTTTCACCGAGGTTCATTCCCGCATAGCAGACGGCCATGATGTAGGGACAGGCGACCGCGACCGAGCGCCGGGCGAGCTCCTCGATCACCGCCATGGTGGAATAGATGTCGATGCCCGCGCCGCCATAGCGTTCCTCGACGGTGAGTCCCATGAGGCCCATCTCGCCGAGCTTCGCCATCACCTCGCGCGGATAGATGTTGCCCCGGTCCCATTCCCGCGCCTTGGCGCGCGGCATTTCCGCCTCGACGAAGCGGGCGACGCTCGCCCGCAGCAGACGCACATGTTCCGGCTCGTCGAAATTCAGGGGAAGCCCGTCCATCTCAGCGGCCCTTGAAGACGGGCTTGCGCTTTTCGAGGAAGGCATGCACCGCCTCGCGGTGATCCTCGGTCGCGAAGGTCTGCATCTCATAGGCGACCGAGGCATCGAGGATCGAATGGGCGAGCTGCTTCAGGCCGATATTGACCGCGACCTTGGAATATTTGATGGCCATGATGGCGCCGCCCGCAAGCCGCGCGGCGAAGGCATCGACCCGCGCATCGAGTTCGTCGTCCGGCACGACATGATTGACGAGGCCGATGCGCTCCGCCTCGCGCGCGGGCACGGGATCGCCGGTCATCAGATATTCCTTGGCCCGCGCATAGCCGACGAGTTGCGGCCAGATGATCGCGCCGCCATCGCCCGCGACGATGCCCGCGCGCACATGCGGGTCCGCGAAGCGCGCGCTCTCGCCCGCGAAGATCACATCGCACATGAGAGCGAGCGTCGCGCCGAGGCCGACGGCTGGCCCCCGCACCTTTGCGATGATCGGCTTTTCGAGATCAAGAAGCGAGAAGACGATGCGCTTGGCCTCGGCGGCGTCAGGCCCGGCCTCGCCATTCTCGAAGGAACGCTTCATCCAGTTGAGATCCCCGCCCGCGGAAAAGACCGCGCCTTCGCCAGTGAGGATGACGACATCCGATCCTTCGTCGCGCGCCGCATCGAGAAAGATTTCCGAAAGCTCGCGATGCATCTCGCCATCGACCGCATTCATGAGCTGCGGATTGGAAAGCGCGAGCGTGAGCACGCGGCCCTGCCGGCTCGCCTTGATGCGCCTGTAGCGCGCGAAGTCGATTGCGTGATGCTCCCCCGCCATCACATCCTCCCCTTTGTTTCGCAGATTGTGGCGCTGAACTCCGGCGATGAAAAGCGCGGCCTTTGCTCGCATGCGAAGGAGCCCGCAAAAAGCAAAACCCCGGCCGCGAGGGCCGGGGTTTCAGAATTGCGTGTGCTGCGTTCTAGCTGCCGGAGGTGAAGTGGAAGCCCACTTCCTTCTCGGCCGCTTCGGGCGTGTCGGGCTGCACCTTCACGCCGGGCTCGCCATAGACGACGATCTTGCCCTCGCCGCCCTGCGTCACGGCCACATAGCCGAGACGGTCGGCGCGCACGACCTCGGTGAAGTTCAGGCCCTTGTCGGAGCTGTAGCCGACATAACCCTGAAGGCCGACCAGCACCACCTCGCCATTCGGAAGCTCGACGCCGCCGCCGATCGACTTTTCGGTGCCGCTGTTGACCTTGGTCCAGGTGACGCCGTCATCGGTCGAGCGATAGACATTGCCGCGCATGCCGAAGATGAGCGTCGACCCGTCGGAGAGCGAGAGGCCGCCCCAGAAGGAACCTTCATAGGGCGTCTTCACCTCGTGGAAGGTCTTGCCCTGATCGGTGGAGCGATAGACCGTGCCGAATTCCGCCGCGACGAGGATCGTGCCGCTCTTTTCGGCGAAGACCATGTTGAGATGCGAGTCCTCGGTGCTGCCCTCGACCAGCGAGCGCTGGTTCCAGGTCTTGCCACCATCCTCCGTCTCGATGACGAAGGAGAAGGCGCCCATGGCAAAGCCGTGGCTCTCGTTCACGAAATAGACGGACATGATCGGCGCCTGCGCCTTCGCGTCGTGATAGGCGAGCGTCCAGTGGTCGCCGCCATCGTCGGTGCGGAGCACGGTGCTGTCGTGACCGCCCGCGAAGCCGAGCTTGTCGTTGACGAAATAGACGCTGGTGAGCGTCACCTGGGTCGGCACGGAAGCGGCCTGCTTCCAGGTCTCGCCGAGATCGTCGGAATAGATCACATGGCCGAACTCGCCCACCGCGATGAGCCGGTTGCCGGCCTTGGTCGCCGCGAGAAGAAGGTCCTTCGTCGCGAGCTTGGAGGGCGTGGCGTAGGTGACGGTTTCGCCGTTTGCCGCAGCGGCAGGCTGGGCTTCCTCGGCCTGAGCGCCGACGGGCGCCAGAGCGAAGACGAGCCCGAGCGCGGCTGCGGACAGGGCCGTGGCAAGCGGCTTCAGGGCCGTCTTACGCATGAACTGGGTAAAAATCGACAACATGATGGCTGAGGCTCCCTCACTCGGACGTTTCCCGCGAACCGTCTCTGACCGGCTTCGAGATCTTTTGCGGACGGTTCTTTTCGTTCTTCGCCGGCTTCTTTCGCTGGCCGGTTCGCCTGGAATTCTAGCTCAAGCCGTCCGGATACTCCAAGCGCAGCCTGTGGGCAAGTCGCATCGTTCGGACAGAAATAAAGCCGGACCCTGGTATTCCAGGGCCCGGCTCGATGAGATTAGGCGCTTTTTTAGCGCACGCCAAGCTGACGGATGGCGTTCGGCGTGTAGCGGGACGGATCGAGCTCGTCGGCGAAATAGTTGACCGGCGGCTCTTCGTTCTGCATGGCGAGGGCCAGATAGCGGCCGGCCTGCAGATCGTAGACCACTTCCGCGCCCGAACCGCAGAGCGGCACGTTGTAGCGCTGCAGCTCCTGGAGCTCCTGGACGCGCCACAGCTGGCCACGGCCGTCATAGAGTTCCGACGTCGCGATTTCCCAGGCGTCCTCGTCGTTGTGATAGACGCGGCGGGCATAGACGTGACGCGTGTTCGGACGGAGCTTCGCCTCGAAGTTCCACGTGCGGTGAAGCTCGTAGCGGATCGCATCCTGGTTCAGGTGAAGCGGCTTGATGAAGTCCTTGTACTTCGTCGATTCCGCCTTGTAGCTGTTCGCGGCGATGATGTGCGGCGTCTTGTCGATGACCGACCAGTCGTAGCGGTCGAGAGCGCCGTTATAGCCGTCGAAGGAGTCAGACGTCGAAAGACCGTCCGAGTTCGTTCCCGGATTGTCATAGGCGATGTTCGGAGCGCGGCGCACGCGGCGCGTGCCGGGGCTGTACTGCCAGGCCTGACGGCCGCCATTGAGCGTGGCGTTCAGGGCCTCGTACACCAGGATCACGTTACCCGCTTCGCGGGCCGGCGCGATGGTGTTGGCGATGTAGTAGAGCGAGATGTTGTTCAGGTCTTCGGCGCGCTTCTTCGAGGGGTCCGACCACTGAAGAATGGCTTCGTCCTGCACGATCTGGAGCGTGTAGTCGCCGCCGCGGGTGACGGGCGCCGCCGCGAACTGGCGCGTCACCTTGAATGCGCGATAACGCAGCGTGTGGTTCCAGATGATTTCGTTGGCGTTGTTGGGGATCGGGAAGGGGAAGCCCATGATGGCTTCGCTGATGCCCGAACCGCCGCCGACGAGCTCGCCGACTTTCGCGTTGTTCTTCGTCGCTTCATAGACGCGGTCCGGATAGGCGCAGGAGCGGCGCGTCTGATAGACGTTCATCTTGTAGTCGGGATAGGCCTTCATCAGGGCCTTGTAGCCGTCGGTCAGAACGGCGTCATACTGCGCCATGTTCGCCGCGGTGATCGTGTATTTGATCGGATCGCTGGCGAACGGATCGGCCAGATGGTCACCCGGCTTGTAGGTGACGTTGCTCGGCACGGTCTGCAGGCCGCCGGTCCAGGCCGGAATGTCGCCTTCGCCCGCCTTCTCGGCGCCGACCGGGGTCAGATCGTTCCCCAACCGGTTCACCTGGGCATCCGGCACATTGGCAAGCGCACTGGTGCTGAGCGCGCCGAACACAAAGGCGGAGACCAGCATGGTCGTCCTTTTCATATACGTTCCCTCCACTTGATTTCTTCTTTGGTTTCGATCTTCGCATCGAAACCGGTTTTCCCGCCACTCGACGGGGATAATAGCAAAACGGCAACCGGGCGCAAATAATCACGGAAGAGAATCTGTGTCCCCGCAGCATCTGGCCCCCTCGAATCCCGGCATTCGATGGCTCAATCACATTAAATATTTTTAATGTGATTGAGCCGCGGAACTTGCCGAAGCGGATCGCCGTCACGCCAGTTTCAGTTTCATCCGGCCACGGATCGGTTTAGTGGCACTGTCGGAGAGGATGGATGCCGGCCGCCTTGAAATCAAAGGAGGGTCCGGCAAGACGTTTCGGGATTCCACCTTGCCCCGCGACAGACCGCCACCCCGGACCCGATCCGGGGTCCATCTGAACGGCGCGGCATGACGGGAAAAAACGAAAAAACCCGGCGGCGTTGCCGCCGCCGGGCTCCTATATCTCGACTTCCCGCTTCCTAGAACGAGTAGGAAATGGTCGCCGTCGCGAAGTCCTTGTCGGCCATGGCGTTCCGGTAGTAATTGCCGAAACTGTTGGTGTACTGAAGGGCGGCGCGAATGTCCCTCAGCTTGGCGTTGATCCCGAGCGAAACCGTCTTGCGCCCCTCGATGAAGCCCGGACCGATGGGACCGGCGGAATATCCGCTCACGTCATGCCCGAACTGCACGAAGGGCGAGACCGTCCAGGACGTGCCGAGGGCATTGTTGTAGTCGGTCGAAAGCGCGAGCCTGTAGCCCCAGGAGAAGCTCGACGCATATTTGGCCTGGGGAGGAATGGGACAGGTACCGAGACCGACGCAGTCGTTGCCGAGAATCTGCGCCACGATCGGGTTCGGATTGCCGTCGGCGGCGTGCGGAATGGCCAGCCGGTTGTTGTCGTTGAGCCCCCTGATGTACTGGAAGCCGACATTGCCGACGAGGAACATCACATCCGAGCCGATGGCGCTGACGACCGGCGAGGAGCCCGTCAGGGTGCTGATCGTGCCGAGCTGGCCGGTCCAGGTATTGTACTCGTCGTACCCCCTGATGATTCCGCCGGGCGCGACATAGGTGCCGTTGGCGCGGATCGTGTCGTTGGCGGCGGCGAGGCCCGCATAGGGCCCCGTGAGGGCCGCCACCTGGGCCGCCGTCAGATTGCCGAGACCGGGCGCATTGCAGATGCCCGCCGTGGAGCAGGCGATATAGTAGCCCGACGCGGTGTTATGGATGTCGTTGGCGTTTACCTCGACGTCCGAAATCTGGAAGGGCATGTCGCGGGTGAAGAGCAGTTCGCCCGAAAGCGCCGTCCCGCCCAGAAGATCGACCGTGGTGTTGAAGCTCGCGCCGATCTCCTGGATGTCTTTCGGATAGGTGACGACGGAGTGCTTGGAGTTCGCCGCATTCAGGATAGCCTCGGCGAAGGGCGACACGACGCCGCCGATGACGTTCTGATTGCACTCGGCGAAGTCCACGAAACCGTCCGGCGTAATCGTATCCGCGTTGTAAGCGCCTCCGTTGAAGGCCGGCATGTTGCAGAAACCATAGGCCGTCCCGGTGGAGTTGTTGCCGATCGGGATGCCGATCGGGGTGCCGTCGGCCGCGTTGCCGAGGCCGTAGATATAGGCGGGACCGCCATTCGCCGACGTCGCGGCCGTGAACGTGCCGATCGGCAACTTGGAATGATAGCGCACGAAATAGGCGCCGAGGTCGGTGCCGTTACCCAGCCAGTCGGCATAATATTTCAGCGCCAGGCCGAACTGCCCCTGATCGCCGGGCTCCTGATCCGCATAGCGCGGAATCAGCGCGGCGGAGTTGGGATATTCGCCCTTGAACACGACGTAGCGGCCGCCTTCGCAGACGGCATCGCTGCCGGAGAAATAGGTGCCGCAGGCATCGAGCTTGGTGCGCTCCCAGCCGAAGGTATAGAAGGCCTCCACCGAGAAATTGGCCGGCAGGCCGACCGAGAGATAGACCGAGGGCTCGGGCCTGTAGGCCTCCTTCAGCTCGGCGCCCGGGGTCCGCACCGCGCTCACATCGAAAGGCAGATAGGAGCTGATGCCGCCCTGGATGAAGAGGCTTTCGCCCCAGTTGACGACCTGCTTGCCGACGCGCAGCGAAACCGGGCTCGAGCCCACGTCGAAATTCGTGTAGACGAACGCGTCGAGGACCTTCACGCCGCGGCCGGCGAAATTGCGCGCGTCATGGCCCCTGTAGCCATCGACCAGCGGACGGCGGCCGTAGTCGGTGCTGTCCTGGCCGATCTTGTTCATGCCCCAATAGTCGTAAAACGCGTTGAAGCGCATGAAGGCGCCGAAATTCTGATATTTGGCCTCGACGTCGCTGGTGATCTTGGCCACCGTGGAGTACGGGTCCCACCGGCCGACGTTCACATTGCCGTCGTCTTCATTCGGCGCGTGAAAAGCGCCGTTCGATGACGGACACCCGCCATTGCCCGCGGAGATTTTATTGCAGCTTTGGCCCGACGTGCGGACACCCACACCCGCCGACACGGTGGTGTCGACGCTGAGATCGACTTCGCCGATCTTGAACCCCTCGGCCTGGGCGCCCCCGCCCCGGAAAAAAGCCGCCGCCAACACGGCCAGCAGCAACGCGCCGGATTTTCTTATGATCATTCGTTCCTCCTCGATGGCTACAAATCGCGGCTGGATCGGGAGGTTGAATCGATGGGACGCTCCCCCATGCGACTGCCCCCCGGCCAGTCAGCATCCCTCGATCGCTAGCCCATAGTTAAACCCTTGGTAAGTCAAGGCGTCCGGCGCGCGCCCAGGCCGAGTACACTCACATTGAGCCTACCTATGGCATTTTTGACACGCTCTTATGTGAAACCGGGAGGTCCGCTTCGGTTCTTGCGGCGCGAAAAATTCTTTGCGGCATGGCAACAATTAATGCCGCGACGCAATACGCCCCCGCCTCGCGGCGGGGGCGCTTCATGCGATAGACCGCAAGCGGATGATCGGCGCTCAGTGCATGTCCATGCCGGGCATCTGTCCGCCGGAACCGCCGGAATTCATGCCCGGCTTCGTATCCGGCATCGACTGCCCCTTCCGCATCTCCTCCGGCGTCGCGACCTTGACCGTCACCTCCGCCGTTCCGGCCTTCTCGAAGACGAGCTTCATCGGAAATGTTTCTCCTTCCTTCAGCGGCGCCTTGAGCCCGATCAGCATGACGTGATAGCCGCCCGGCGCGAGCGCCACGCTCCGCCCGGCGGGAACGGAAAGTTGCTCGACCGCGCGCATGCGCATCACCGCGCCGTCCATCTTCATTTCATGGACCTCGACCCTGATCGACACATCGGACTCGATGCTCAGAAGCGCGTCGTCCGACGTGCCGTCATTGCGAATGGTGAAATAGGCCGCCCCCGTCTTCGCGATGGTCGGCCGCGCCCAGGGTTGTTCGATGGTGAGCGAACCGAGCTTGAAGTCCTGCGCGGCGGCGGGCGCCGAGGCCATGAGCGAAAGCCCGGCCAGCAGACACAGGGCAAGGACGTGCGGTGTCCGGACCGGACGGCGAAGCGAGAACGACATGGAAACCTCATGTTCCGGAGGGGGGAAGGTCTGACCGGAACACTAGCGCCCGCGCGGGCCGAGCGCGAGTCACGCGGGGGTGAGCGGAGTTGACGCAGGCCGGGATTGCCCGGGCTGATATGATAGGAATGGTGCTTCGCTTCCGGCGGCGCCGGCGGTCTGAGGCAACCGGGATTTGGCACCAGGATTTGGCAATGCCCACCGACACACGAGAGGAAATCCTCGCGCTTCTCGCCGCGGCGAAAACGGCGACGCTCGCCACGCTGCTTCCCGGCGGCGCGCCCTATGCCTCGCTCGTCTCGCTCACGACCGCGGGGAACGGACTGCCATTATTCCTCTTCTCCCGCCTCGCGCGTCACACGCGGAACCTGCTGCACGACCGCCGCGCCTCGCTCCTGCTCCAATCCCGCGCGACATCGGCCGCCGACCCGCTCGCGGAAACGCGCGCAAGCCTCATCGGCACGGTCTCGGCCCATCGCGACGAGAGCTTCCGCGCCTGCTTCCTCAAAGCGCATCCGGAGGCGGCGGCCTATATCGATTTCACCGATTTCAGCTTCTTCGCCATGTCGGTCGAACGCGCGCATCTCATCGCCGGTTTCGGGCGCATCGTCGATATTCCGGGTACGGAACTAGCGGGCCGCCGTCCCCCGGCAGCCCCGGCGGATAGATAGATTTTGAGATAATTGTGGTTAGCAATTTGAACATTTTTCTTATCGGAAGCTTAAAAGGAGCTGTCTTTTGATGGAGGCGACGCAAGCTCGTACCGACTGGAGCGCCGCCCTCAAATGCACATCATCGTTCTCGCCTCCCAGAAGGGAGGTTCCGGAAAAACCACTCTCTCCGGCCATCTGGCCGTCGAGGCGGAAAATAACGGCGCCGGCCCGGTGGTGCTGATCGACACCGACCCGCAAGGATCGCTCTCCCACTGGTGGAACGCGCGCGCCGCCTCCGCCCCCGCCTTCGCCCGCATCGCCGTCGAGGAACTCGAGGAGGGCCTCGAGGATCTGCGCATGAACGGCTTTCGCCTCGCCATCATCGACACGCCGCCCGCGATCACCCATTCGATTTCGGAAGTCGTCTCTCATGCCGATCTCGTCGTCATCCCGGCGCGCCCGAGCCCGCACGATCTGCGCGCCGTGGGCGCGACGATCGACATTGCCGAACGGCACGGCAAGCCGCTCGTCTTCGTGATGAACGCCGCCACGGCGCGGGCGCGCATCACGGGCGAATCGGCCGTGGCGCTGTCCCAGCACGGCACCGTCGCGCCGGTCACGCTCCACCACCGCGTCGATTTCGCCGCCAGCATGATCGACGGCAAGACGATCGGCGAGATCGACCCGAAAGGCCGCTCGGCCCGCGAGATCGCGGAACTCTGGTCCTATATCGGCGGCAGGCTTGCCCGCATCACCGGCGCCCATGGCCTCGCCGCGCCCCATCACGCCGATGCGAGCGTCAGAACCCTCACCGCTCTCTCTCCGGCAGGCGATGCCGTTGCGGATGAGGCGGACGAACCCGTCCCGCCCATGCGCGAGGCGCCCATGCCCCATTTCGCCGTCGAGCCGCCGCCCATTCCCGCCGGGCATGATGCCGGCCTCCTCGCCGTGCCCTCGGGCCCGAACGGCATCGAGCGCAGAAGCGGCGAGGAGCGGCGCAAGAACCCCGACGGGCGCCCGCCCGCGGGCATGCCCGAACGCCGGGTGAGCGTGTTCGGCCGCCGCAATGCCGACCGCATGCCGAAGCCCGGCGCCCAGCCTTCATCGCTCATGCCCGGCAATTTCGAGAAATTCAGATGAGCCAGCGTAAATTTGCCTCCATCACGGGAAGCCTGCTCGTCCGCAAGGGAGATGCAGGCCCCTCGCCCGCGCCGCAGAGAACCGCCCCGCGAGACATCCTCGCCAATGGCTGGGCCGAGCCGGAGCCGCTTGCGCCGCTCGCCCCCCAGCCTCACGACATGGGCGCGGGCCTCGCTCACCGCCTCACCCTCAGGGTCGACGCCGACCGCTTTCGCCGTCTCTCCATCGCAGCGGCGCAACTGCAGATGCCGATGCAGCATCTTCTCATGGCGGCGCTCGACAGCCATCTGGCGGCGCTGGCCGAGAACGAGCTTTCGGGCTGCGCCTGCATGAAACAGGAAGGCACATGCCACGGACCCGACGGGCCGGCGAGCGGTCCGAAGGACATGCGGAGACCGGCTTGAAGACGATGCGCGGCGCAACCGAGTTCGGCACTGGCGGATACTACGAACTCGTGATCGATCTTGGCTCGCATGACGAGCGCCTCACCCGCGCGGTCGACGCGCTCTGGAGCCATGCCGATCTCGCGACAGCGGAGGGCGTGGCGGCGAACGAGAACCTCGCCGCCGAAGGCGCGGCGAGGCATCCGGCCTGGCGCCACGGCGTGGCAAGGCTGCCCAATGGCGCGCGCATACCCTGCCGCAGCTTTGCCGAGGTGATCGCGGGGCCGAGCGGCGAGAAGGCCTATGTCGTCTTCGCCCTGCCCATGGCGGCGCTCGAGCGCGCCTGCGCGGCCGACCGGCCCCTGGCGGCCAATGCCGCCCATGCGGCCCATGCGGCATCGGGCGGGCTCGACACCGCCTGGCGTGAGCGGCTCGAGAACTGGCTCGCGGAACTCGGCGCCCATGTCGACGCCGCCGTGCCCTTCGGCGCGGCCTATATCGGCTTTCTCCCCTTCCCCATCGGCGAGGAGGAGCTTGCGGAAATCCTCTTCGCCCGCGAGGTTCCCGCCGAGCGCTACCTCGCCTATCTCTACCGCTTGGGAAACGACCTCAGATATTTCCCGACAAACCGCTGGTCATGATGCGCTGGCGGGCCGCAATCGCCGGAACTTCGTCCTGGAGACGCTTCCCACCCGTTCCGCTTGAGCCGGCGAAACGATGGACGTAGCCATTAAGCGAATAATTTCCGAGTCGCTTCGAAAGGCCCGGCGCCAACGCGAGGATGGAATTCTGAATGTTTCGCCTGTTCCAAAAAATCCGGAAGCGCGTTGACCGTAGCTTGCGGACTAAGAGTCGCGCGCCTAAGGCGAAGGCCGTCTGGGACTATCTGGCCCAAAGAAATTGCAAGGCAGTTCTCCTCGAAACACCGCACGGGTCGTTCTGGGTAAAGCCTGGCGACAGCGTTATCGGCTTCGCATTGTTCTCGGCAGGCGAGTTCGATTTCAACGACTTCTTGCAGCTCAAAGCCGCGATAACGGCCGGAGTTATAGAGTTGCCCGACAACGCCGTCTTCCTCGACGTCGGAGCGAACATAGGCACCCATACGATCTATGCGATGAATTCGGGCCTGTTCAACCGTGCCGTCTGTTTTGAACCCGATCCGGTCAATTTTCGATTTCTGGAGATGAATATCCATGAAAACGGTTATGGCGACAGATGTCAGCTAATGAATATGGCGCTGGGAGAAAAGTCGGGTCTTGCGGAACTGGAGCTTGCGCCGGACAATTTCGGCGATCACCGCATCAGGGAACAGACTCACGCCGCGGCGGTAGCCAATCGCTATTCCGAAGAAAACCGCAAAACGATCCCCGTGAAGCTTGGCACGCTTGACGATACTTTGGCAGAACTCGGCATTGATCCCGCTTCGTGCTTCCTGCACATGGACGTACAGGGATTTGAACCTTACGTGCTGAGGGGCGCACGGAACTTCCTGGAGAAATGCAACTCGGCATTCACGGAGTTTTGGCCCTATGGCATGAAACGAACGGGCGGTGCCGAGATATTCCGCAAGGAGGCCGAGGCGCAGTTCTCGCACTTTGTGGATTTCGGTGCTGGCGAGACACACACTCAACCTATCGACGCTTTGGCGAAGCTCTACGACCGCTATGCGGAAGGCATTGGCACAACGCTGCTGCTGATGAAGAAGACTACGGCTTGATTGCGAGAGAACCTACCTCCCGCTATCGGATTTGAGCCGCTCTTCAAGGCTGCGAAGGCGCACCTCGACCGCAGCAACCCGTGCAATCGTTGCCTCGTATAACCCATTGAGGCGCTCCATTTCGATATGCGCCGACGCTGCATGTAGCAGCACTGCATCTATATCGTTGGGGCTTTTCACGGAGCCGTTCGGCGTTTGCCCGGCAGCGAGCAGCGCGGCAACCGCGACTCGCAATTCATCGATTTGCGCGTTCAGTTTCCGGCTGCTCCGTTTCCTGACCGCGGATTTTATCTTTTTAAGCATGCAAGCATCCCTTCAAAAGCGTCAGCTCAACGCTTTCAACCATTCTTCCGAATAGGGTTGTTGCAGATCGCGCAGAAACAGTTGCTCTCCCGTGAGAACATCCACGACCGGCATATTGCGAATGAGATCAAATCGCGCCGTGCCGCCGACGAAAGATAGTTGTCCCCCCTCATTGCGGCTGTCGCGATGACGCGGCGGAAACGCCTTTATATCGTGAAGGAGTTCAAGAACGGGAGCGGCCAGTTCATCGCGGACAAAGAAGGCGTTGATACCCATCGAATTCGTCCCCACAAATGTGAAGCCCTTTTCCCGCCCGAGATGCACCAGCGCCTTGATCGAAGCGCCGAAGTAAAGACCGCTTGAATGTGCGGCGAAGCGGCGGAATCCAGGATCGTAGGGAACAGTCACTGCTCGCGAGTCGCCAAAAATCGGATTTACTTCGCAGACGACGATGTCAGGCGTGACACTTTCAATCGCACGCCACACCCAATAATCATTGCCATCGATATCGATCGACAATACGCCCAGCGGCCCTCCAAACCCCGATGAGACAATGAGTTCGTCGATATTCTCTGCGGTGACGAACGCAGCCCGGCCGGTCAGATCATGCATCCAGTATATGGGATCGTCGCGCAGCGCGGCCATATTATCGTCGCTGCCGTCCAGAACCAGACCCTTCCAATTGCGATGCCGGAGAAGGAAACGACAGTTCGCTTCCTTGAAGGTCTCGACGCCGAATTCGACGAAGCGGTCATGGATCGGGGCCACATGTGACACGAGCCAGTCGATTATTCCGTCCTCGCCCCATTGAGAGTAGACACGGAACTCGGCCTCGCTCAAATCACGAAGCGGTTTTGCCTGATCGACCATCCGCCCGGCGATCTGGCCCTGCAAGAAGAGATTACGATCGAGTGTGTCGGCCATGAGCGAACGCGTGTACGCTTCTTTCCGGCTTTTGCGCCTGCGCCTTCGACGAAATAGTCGTGTAATCGGGTCTCGCATCATCGCTCTCACCTCCCGTTTTCGTCCCGCCATCGTCCCTGCCGGGCGACACAGACAGGGTTCGCCCGCGCATCGGCGAGAGACGCCCTGAACCGTTCGCCTTCATGACGGTTGGAGAGGAACAGCCACCGAGGATCGAGAGCCAGATTTCGGGCCACGCGCTCCTCGCCGAAGCGAATGAGTTCCGCGGTCCAGCCATATCGGCGGGCCGTCGCCGTCAGCGAACGGGCGGCGTCGAGATAGCGGTGCCGGCTTAAGAGGTACGTCTCGATACTCTTGAAGTAATGATCGAATCCGACGGGAATACGGGCGTCGAAACGCTCGAAAGCCAATGCAATCCCATCTCGGCAAACTGCTGCGATGCAGTCGGCGATCCTGGCAGGGTGTTCATCCGTCATTTCGAGGACCGCGCGATCTCTTATGTCGAAATACTCGAAATCATGGGCGAATGACGCATAGACATAGGTGGACTTCTTCAATAGTTGAATCATTGGCAGCGGAGCCGAAGCCGTCGACGACGCCGCTACGGTGCCGCCACTGCCGGAACCTACGAAGAGCGTGCAGTGATGGGTCAGATGCGCTGCTTCCCTCAGAGACAACGTCCCAGCGTAACGAGATCGGTCGTCCTTGAGCTTCATCGGAAGATGCGTGGTGAATATGACCGTCGCATCGGGAAGCCTCGCATAGACCTCGGCAGCGACCGCCTGCGCGAGATCGGGGTTCACGAAGGACTGCCCGCTCTGCGCTGTACATTCGAAAAGAATTCGGTGTCGGAATTTTTCGAGTGACTGGTCGCGAACATATTGCTCGACACGACCTATCTCATCACTGGTGAGGTTGATCACACTTTCAATCGGAACAGTGATTGGTCTGCCGTATGCCCGCAATATGCTTGGCCGGACCGTGCCGTCATAATTCTGAAAGTTTTCCGGGGCGATCTGGGAGAAAATGACGCGATCGAATTCCCCGCCTGCGCAACGCCGAAGCGCTTCACGCTCAAAAATCCGCCACATGGTCTCTGTCTGGCCTCGATCTGCCAGCGGTATCTCCCAAATCTCGTCGACATGCGGATTATTGGCGAGCAGGTCCGCATTCTGATCGAAGATCGCCCAGGTTATTTGCGCATCCGGGAAGTCCTGTCGGAGTTGCCGGGCGAGGATGGTTGCATAAAGACAGTCTCCCTTGGCGCCGAGCTGCGCAAGAAGTACACGCTCCACTTTACAACCCTCACTTACTCGACGCAGTTAAACGGACGCAATCATGTCAGCGACAATGTCCTGCAGCGATTTTGCCGGCCGGCGTCCGATGGCCCGCTCGAGCCGAGCAAGCGAGACACTGAAAGACGGGCCGGGATCAGACGGCTCAAGAGACGTGAGGACATGGCGCTCGGCGTCAAGTCCGTACTTCGCAAACAATTCGCTTACGGCCAGACGCGCATGCCGGACGATGCCCGAGGCCAACACGAATTCGCCCTCGTCCGACCGCTCGGCAATCTCGACAGCCAGCTCTGCGACTTCTTCGGCCGCACTCCAGTCGATCCAGAAGTCGAGCGTATGCACCCTGAAGCTGTGTCGGGGATTGCTCAGAGTTTCTGCGATACCCCGGGCAATTGTCGGGAGGAAGAACCGCGCCGGCCGCCTTGCCGATTCATGATTGAAAAGTATGAGGTTCGTCGCGGCAATGCCATGTTGCGATCGGTAAAAGGCGATCAGGTCCCGACTTGTAAGTTTGCCGATACTGTAGAGACAGGTCGCTCTTGCAGGCGTCAGCTCATCGATCACACCGGCAAGCGGCGCCGGAAAGATCTTCGACGAGCCGGCATAGATGATTCGCATTCCGGGCGCCTCGCGCCGCGCATGCTCCAGCAGGACATGCAGAGCGGTGACATTGACCGCCAGCATGTCCGCCACGACCGGCTCGTAATGGAACCCTGCGGCCCCATGGACGGCAGCGAAGTGAAAGGCGAAATCCGGCCTGGCCTCGGCAACAAATCCGGCCAGTGCATCATTGTCTCTCAGGTCGAGATCGGCATAGCTAAAATTCGGGGACGACCCGACATAGCGGCTCGTCCCGCCCCTTCCGATACCAATGACCTCATGCCCCCTGCGCAGCAATGCTTCCGCAACGTAACTGCCGTCTTGGCCGTTGACACCGAGGACGAGAGATCGGGGCACGGGCCTTGCCTGTCAGCCGAGCAGGAGTTGTGTGAGGTATTCGGTCCCTTGCTTCGCAGCCGCCAGGGACGTCTCGTAGTTATCGCTCGTCACGACCTCCACTTCCGGCAGAGGAAATATCATCTTCGTGCCGGCGAAAATCATTTCGCGCTCGCGCTCGAGGAACTCGCGTTTGAAATGCCACGGAAGCACGAGGTAGTAGTCGGGCTTTGCCGCGCGAGATTCTTCTTCCGAAACGATCGGTATGTCGGTCCCAAGCGTACGGGATCCGGCCTTGTCTGGATTCCGGTCGGCCGCACAATCGACCATGACGCGATTGATGCCGTACCATTGCAGCAAGACGTTGCCCTTGGTCGACGCGCCATAGATGTGCACGCGCTTCCCCTGCGCACGAATGTTGAAGAGCAACGAATTGAGCTCGTCCTTTAGCCGGTCGATCCGGTTCTGGAACATCACATATGGCGCGTCAGTGTCGAGTTCCATCTCGAACTCTCTGATCCTCAGCCTGTGAAGCCCGGCACGGTCCTCCGGGGTCCCATATTCTGAATTTGACGCGCGGCATGCGTAGCAGCGGATGCTGCCGCCATTTATGTCGTTGATGGCGACCTTGAAGATGCGCAGATCGGCCCGCCGGGCGATCTCCTCAAGCGCGGCAAGGCTGTAATACTCGAGGTGTTCGTGACAAATCGTGTCGAACGAATTTTGCAGGAGCATCAACGGGAGGTACGACATCTCGAAAACCCAGATGCCTTCCTCGCTGAGAAGCCGTTCGATGTTCATCGCAAAATCGACGGGCGACTCGAGGTCGTAGAACATCGCGATGGATGTAATGATATCTATGCCTCTCTCGGGCAGGATGCCGATCGCCTGCTCGGAGGGGAAGATCGTGTTGATGACCACCGTACCGTCCTTGATTTCCCGCGCGATGTCGGACGGATCGACGCCGTAGCGTCGGCTTTCGGAGGGATAATTCGCAAGCAGCGTGCCGTCATTGCACCCGATATCCAGAACCGTCGGGTTGGATTTGCTCACCAGGGACAATGCACTCTTCGCGATGCCTGCAAGATGGTTCCGCATCGTCGCATTGGTGCCCGAACGATACCAATAATTCGCATAAAGAATTTCGGGCGGGAACGAATGCGCGAGCTGTAGCAGGCCGCAACCATTTTCATTGCGCGTTACGTCGCAGCGTACAAGTTGCGTTGGCAATTTGCGCGTCGGCGGCATCAATACACCGGGCTTCACGAAGGAGCCCTGGAGATACTGTCCTCCCAGATCAATGACCGGCGCAAGATCCGGCGAACCGCAAACGCGGCAGGTACGTCTGTAGCGCGGATGCAATCGCAACCCCCCATTGGCGATTGGCGAATCAGGTGCCGAGGCAAGGCCGTTCAGCCTGTACCCGGCTTCATCGCCGCATTGGCAGAAGATTCCCTCTTACAGCATCTGAACGTCAGGAACCAGATTATGGTTCAGTCGTCGTGCGTTGTGGCCATGAGGTATGCGCCCTTCGGGCGAGGGGTTGCGGCATCAAGGAGTAAGTGATTGATATTAATGGTGCCGCTTGGGTGACTCGAACACCCGACCCCCTCATTACGAATGAGGTGCTCTACCAACTGAGCTAAAGCGGCGCCGGAGGCGCAGGCGAACCTGTCTCTCGGGGCCCTTCAGATACCCCGGGGCAGGCGCTTTGGCAACAGGATTGAGGGTGACGGGGCCGGGATTTCAGGCGCGCGCTATTCCGGGCTCAGCGGCAGGACCTCGATCTGCCCATCGTGGTGAACGGGCGCCGTTTCGGCCGGCAGGCCGGGCGCGGCGGCCTTCTCGCCGCCAAGCGCCCCGTCGAGGAAGGCCGCCACGTCGGCCGCGCTCTTTTCCGCCACTTCCTCCATCGGCACATGCCCGACATCGGAATATATGACGACCTTGGCGCCGGGAATACGCCGGGCGAACTCGGCCGCGTTTTTGACCGGGATGAGCGTGTCCTTGTCGCCCCAGAGAATGAGCGTGGGCGCCCTTATCGCGCCGAGCCTTTCGGCCACCGCCTCGTCATTCGAAGGGGTGCGGAAGCGGATGGACGTCGCCTTGCGGTTGCCGTCGTAAAGCGCCAGATCGTAGTAGCGGGAGATCATCTCCTCGGTCACTTTCGACTGATCGACGAAGACCTTGTGCAGCCCTTCGGCGAAGATCGAGCGCGGCGTCACATAAAGAAGAATCTTGTTCAGCACCGGCATGCGCGCGAGGCGGAAGCCGAGCGGCAGCTTTTCTCCCGCCTCTGCCTTTCTCGGAATGCCCGCCGCATCGACGAGGATCAGCGCAGACACTTCGGCCGGATAGGTCTCCGCATATTCGGCGGCGACGCCTCCGCCCATCGAATTGCCGCCGATCGCGTAATGGCCGAGGCCGAGCTTCCCGACCACCTCATGCGTGAAGGCGACCATGGCGCTGCGGCTGTAATCGTCGCCGGGCACGGCGCCGGTGAGCCCGTGGCCCGGCATGTCCATGGTGACGACACGGTACTTGCCACCGAGAAGCTTCACCCATGGCTCCCATGTGTGGAGCGAGGCGTTGGAGCCGTGAATGAGAACGAGCGCCGGACCATCCCGGGGCCCCTCGTCCCGCACATGGGCGACCGCGCCGTCGGGGAGCGCGATGAACTGCGAGGCGGGGCTTGCATATTTCGGCAGCAGCTCTTCCTTGCTCTTGTCGAAGCGGACGACCGAAACCGCCATCACGACAAGCGCGAGCAGCACGAGAACGCCCACACCCTGGAAAATGCGCTTCACCATTTGGACTCTCCCTCTTCCTCCGCATCATCCGTGAGCGGACCGGGATCGTCCGGCAGGAGCGGGGGAAAGGCAAGTGCGTCCGGCCCTTCCGTCATGCGCCCGGCGGGCGCCTGCGCCACGGCAGCGGCCGACGCGGCCGCCTGCGGGACAGGCGAAAGGGGCTGTTCCGGGGTGGCTGGAGGCGTTGTCTCTGGGGCTACTTCGGGCGCGGGCGCGGCCACGAGGGAAGGAAGCCGGAGGCCCGGCGCCTTCCATTCGAGCGCGTCGAATTCGCCCGTCACCGGATTGATCGCCGACCAGCGCCGTGAGCGATAGCCCTCGCCCGTCCAGGCCGCATCCTCGGGCGCATGGAGAGCGCGCGCGAGCCATTCCCGCGCGCTGCCGCGATTGCCATGCTCGCCTTCCTCGATCTCCGCCATGAGTTCGCAGATGCGCTGCGTCGGCGCCTCCTCCACCTGCCCGGCGGTGAGAGGTTCGAGCGCGCCGCGCGCTGTCAGCCAGTCGCGCGCGCCGATGGCCGCCCGCGCCAGCGCCACCCGGCTCTCGATATGGTTGCGGTTGCGCCCGACGAGAAGCCGCACGCGCTTGCAGCGGTCATAGGCGCTCTCTCCGGCGACGAGGTTCATATAGGCGTCGGCGAGATCGGGATGCGGCGCCCGCGCCCAGAGATCCTCGATGAGCTTCGCCCCACGCCGCACCCGCCCCGTCTCGCCGCAAAGCCTCGCCGCGAGCGCGACTGCCGGAACGAAATCGGGCATTATCGAAACGGCCTTGCGCGCGAGCGACAGCGCCTTTTCGCGCGCCCCCTCGCGTGCAGACCCGAGTTGCCCGCGCGCGGCTTCTTCCGCCGTCAGCGCCTGCGCGGTGAGAAGAATGGCGCGGCGGCGCCGCGCGGCATCGCGGCTGATGAGCTTTGCCGACAGCATGCGGTCGAGCGTCTGAAGGGCACTGTCCCAATCCTCCTGCGACGTCTCGATTTCAAAGACGGCCTGCGCCGCCCAGAGCGT
>NZ_JBATUH010000072.1:0-11445 GCF_049671045.1 Parvibaculum sp.
AGCATGGGCTGCGGGCCCGAGCGCCCTGCCTGGGCGGCGGCCTGCGCCGCGCGGCGGGCGGCGGCGAGGAAATCATTGGCGGCACGCGCCGTCTCGGCGGCGGGGTTGCTCATTTCCGGTTCGCCGGCGCTCTCGGGAGCTTCCTCCGCATCCGCGCCGCGAATATCGAGTGTCGGCTCGCGCCGCGTCTCCTCGCCATGGACAGCGAAGGGCGGCGGCACATCGCCCGCAAGTTCCGGCACGGGCTGCGCGAGGGACTGCGAAGGCGGCGGCGCCGGGGGAAGGGAGCCCGGTGTCTCCATATCGGCGAACGGGTTGCGGAACCCGGCCATGCCGGGCTCGTCGCCGAAGGGGCTGCCCAACGGATTGCCCAATGGGTTGCTCAACGGGCTGCCTTGGGGATTGTTCAGGAGGCCGCCCGTCGCGCCGCCGAAGGCGGCCGAAGGGGGCATGTCGAAATTCGGAACGGCGAAGGGCTGCCCGGAAGGCACGAAGCCGTTTCCGGCGCCATAGCCCGTCGAGATCTGCGGCGGCAGGACGGGGTTCGACCGCTGAGCCTTCGCGTCCTGCTCGAGCTTCGCGAGCCGCTCGGTCATGCGTTCGAGCATCACATGGAGCGACTCGACCGTCTCGCGCGAGCGGTTCTCGGTCACGTGAAGATTGTCCGACATGCCGGCGATCGCGCGCTCGATCGACTGCGCGGCCTGCGCCGTCATGTCCTCGTTCTGCTGCAGGCGGTCCGCCATCTGCTCGATGCGGCTTTCGATGACGCGCATGGCCTCGGGCAGCGCGTCATTGCGGGGGCGGTCCATATCCTCCAGCCGCCGCGCGATGCTTGCCACCGTCTTCTCGAAGGCCTTGAGCGTTTCTTCCGTCCGGCTCTCGGCGCGCTCGAGGCGCTGCGTGATCTCGGCGAGATTGCTCTGGAGGCCGGCGATAGTGGCCTTGTGCTGTTCGGCGTCGGATTTTTCCGCGATCGCCTTCATCGCGGCCTCCACCGCCTGAGGCCCGATGCCGCCGACGGAGTGTTCCATCTTCTCCAGCCGGGACGCGAGCGTTTGCAGATGGTTTTCGACCGCGCGCGCGCGGGCAAGCTCCGCCTCGCGCTCCTTTTCCTCGTCGCGTTCATCGACGCGGTTCGTGAGCTGGGAGAGCGCCTGCCTGATCTCCGCAAGCGAGTCGTCGGTGCGGCGCTCCGCCGTGTCGAGATGATCGACGACGGCGGTCACCGCCTTTTCAAGCGTCTGGATCGCCTTGTCGTCCGGGCGGCGCGCGCCGCGGCTCCGCTCTGTTTCCTCGAGCCTCTCGGCGAGCTGCTGTATCTTGCGCTCGAGTGGGTCGATCATGCCGGCTTCGGAAGATTGCTCCATCGCACGCTCCGAATATTCCAGCCGCTCGGCGAGCTGGCCGACCGATTGTTCAAGCCGCCGCGCGAGGTCCGCTGTACGCCGCTCGCTAGTCTCGACACGCTGCACGATGTCGCGCATGGCCTCGGCAACCGGGGTCATGTCGATCTGCGCCGGACCGGCCGAGAACTGCGGCACGGGCTGGTGAAAGGCGGGCTGCGCGAAGCCTGATTGCGGCTGGGCCGCTCTCGGCTCGCCCGTCGGCTTGCCGACTTCGTCCGTCCCCGCATCCATGATGATCTGATTGAGCCAGGCGCCAAGCGTGACACCGGCACGATGAGCCGCCTGTTTGGCAGCTTCGCGCGCTTCGGGCTCTATGCCCTTTACGCTCCACGGTACACCCGATCTCATCCGAATCACTAAGCCCCTTAACCCTTTTGGTTAGTATAGGCCAGCGCATCTTTCGCGACGAGACGCCCGCCCCGCCGGGGCCCGTTTGCATGGGCGGCACTGGGCCCAGGGGTTCTCGCGGCCGGGCCACGGAACGGGTCCATAAAACGTCAATGTCGGTAAATATCGGGTTAACCGGGCAAAAAGGCGCGTTCCCGCACGGTCTTACGGCCCGGCATAGAGCTGCGTCGCATAGATCGCGTCGCCGTGGCGCGCGATGCCGATGCCGGTGCGGACATAGTCCGCATTCCGCAGATTCTTCCGGTGGGACGGGCTGTTGATCCAGCCCCTGAGCATGATCTCGGCGATCTGCTCCGTCGTTCGCCGCTTCATGCCCTCCACCATGGAAAGGTTTTCGGCGATCCGGCCCTTGAATTGCGACGACACGGCCAGCACACGCTCCTTGGGGCCCTGGCCGTCCGGGTTGAAGTGCCCGAAGAAATTTCTCAGCGCCATGTCCGCGCTGTGAACGGCGGCCGCGCGTTCGAGGACGCTGTCCCGCGCGAGCGGCGGCGCGCCGATCTTCGCCCGGTAGTCGTTGACGGCAGCGAAAAGCGCCCGCTCCAGCGGGTCGTTTGTGCGCGCGGCGGCGCTGGCGGCGGCCGGAAGCGAGGCGATGTTGACCCGGGTCGGCGGGGGCGGAGCCACGGGATCGCGGCTCGTGGCGCAGGCCGCGAGCAGAAGGCTCAGCGCAAGGACGAACCCCGAACGGAAAAGCATCGTCATCGATTCCTCGTCTTCCCCGACCCGGTCCCGCCCCAGCGCCGGCCCGCGTCGCGATGGCAGCACTAGAGCAAGTCGAGGGGCGCGCGGCAATGTCGCCGGAGGCCTTGACGCTTACGTCAACGTCAATTAACGTCCCCGCTGTCATCACAAAATAAGGCGGGACACCGCCAGACGAATGACGCCGGGCTTGCCGCGGGGCTGCGATTTGTTCGTCGCCTCCCGCCCGGTCAATGGGGAAACAGGAGAGGTTCATGGAGCAGCAGTTTGAGGGGCCGCAGGCCATCACCGTGGGCGCCGAGCCGGCTCATGCCGTCGGCGTCACCTATTCGATCACGCAGCTTGCCGAGGAATTCAGTCTGACCACGCGCGCGATCCGCTTCTATGAGGACAAGGGGCTTCTCAAGCCCGAGCGCCAGGGGCAGACCCGCATTTATCACCCGCGCGACCGTGCGCGTCTCCTTCTCATCGTCCGTGGACGGAATGTCGGCCTTGCGCTTTCCGAGATCAAGGAGATACTGAGCCTCTACGATCTCGAGGACGGATGCGAGACGCAGAACCGCGTCGCCATCGATAAGTTCAAGCGCCGCATCGCGAGCCTCGAGGCGCAGCGCAAGGAAATCGATCTTCAGATCAGGACGCTTCAGGAAAGCTGCGAGCGGCTCGAAGGCGTTCTCCAGAAGCAGATGGCGCAGGCGCTTGTGGATGCGAAGAAGCGCCCCCGTGTCGCCAAGGGTGAAGTCCGCCTCCAGCAATCAGCTTCATCGGCGACGGCCTGACCTTTTTGCCGTCGCGCTCTTCAACGCGAGGACATAATGCCGGTCTACAAGGCTCCATTGCGGGAGTATCGCTTCCTCCTGCACGAGGCTTTCAACATGTCGCAATATGCGGCGCTTCCCGGATTCAGGGATGCGCCGCTCGATGTCGTGGATGCGATCCTCGATGAAGCGGCGAAACTTTCGGAAGAAGTGCTGCAACCCCTGAACCAGATCGGCGACAGGGAGGGCTGCAAGCTCGAGAACGGCGTGGTGACGACGCCGAGGGGCTTCAGGGAAGCCTACAGGACGCTTGTCGAAGGCGGCTGGCCGGCGCTCGTCGCCGACCCCGCCTTTGGCGGACAGGGATTGCCGAACGCGCTCGGCGTCATCTTCAACGAGATGGTGTCCTCGGCCAACATGGCCTTCGGCATGTATCCGGGCCTTTCGCATGGCGCCTATTCCGCGCTCCTGCACCACGGCACCGAGGAGCAGAAGAAGACCTATCTGCCGAAGCTCGTCTCCGGCGAGTGGACCGGCACGATGAACCTGACGGAGCCCCATTGCGGCACCGATCTCGGCCTTCTGCGCACAAAGGCCGTTCCGCAGGCGGACGGAAGCTACAAGATCACCGGCACCAAGATCTTCATCTCGGCCGGCGAACACGATCTTGCCGACAACATCCTCCACCTCGTGCTCGCGCGCATCGAAGGCGCGCCGCAGGGCATCAAGGGCATTTCGCTTTTCCTCGTGCCCAAGTTTCTCCTGAAGGAGGATGGCAGCCTCGGCGCGCGCAATGGCGTGTCCTGCGGTGCGCTCGAGAACAAGATGGGCATCCACGGCAACGCCACCTGCGTGCTCAACTATGACGAGGCGACAGGTTTCCTCGTCGGCGAAGAGAACAAGGGCATGCGCGCCATGTTCACCATGATGAACGAAGCGCGGCTCGGCGTCGGGCTTCAGGGGCTTTCGCAGTCCGAAGCCGCCTATCAGAACGCCGTCGCCTATGCGAAGGAGCGGCTTCAGGGCCGTTCGCTCACGGGGCCGAAGGCCGCCGACAAGCCTGCCGATCCGATCCTCGTTCACCCCGATGTGCGCCGCATGTTGCTCAACGCCAAGGCGTTCAACGAAGGCGCGCGCGCGCTTCTCGTCTGGACGGCCTTGCAGGGCGATCTCTCTCATGCGTCGGACGACGCGGCCATGCGCGAATTCGCGGACGACATGATGGCGCTCCTCACCCCGGTGGTGAAGGCGCATCTCACCGATCGCGGATTTGCCAATGCCGTCGAGGCGCAGCAGGTCTATGGCGGGCATGGCTATATCGAGGAGAACGGGCTCGCCCAGTTCGTCCGCGATGCCCGCATCGCCATGATCTATGAAGGCGCGAACGGCATTCAGGCGCTCGATCTTGTCGGCCGCAAGCTCGCCGCGAATGGCGGGCGCGCGGTCTTCGCCTTTTTCAAGCGCGTCGACGATTTCCTGGCGGAAGCCGGAAAAATCGAAAAGCTCGCGCCCTTCGCGGCTGCGCTTTCGGCTGCGCGCAAGGATCTCGAGGCGGCGACCATGTGGTTCATGGAAAACGCCCTTCAGAACCCGGACAATGCCGGCGCGGGTTCGACCGACTATCTCCATCTCTTCGGCGTCACGGCCGTCACTTTCATGTGGTCGCTGATGGCGAAGGCCGCGCTCGAGAAGCTCGACGGCGCGGCAGAAGACAGGAGCTTCTATGAAACGAAGCTCAAGACCGGCCTCTATTATGTGGAGCGGGTCGCGCCGGAAACGGCGCTTTATCTCGAGCGTATTCGCATCGGCGCCGCGCCGCTCATGGCATTCGGCGCCGACGAGTTCTGATGGCGCCGCCAATCAAAAGAAAAGGCCCCTTCGGGGTTGGTAAATACAGGGAAGGAAGACAGGACAGATGGAAATGATCGCGGGCTACAAGTCGCCTTGGATGACGGAAGAGCTGGAGATCCTCGAGAGCTCCGTGCGCAAGTTCTACGAAAAGGAATTCGCGCCTCATTCCGAGCGCTGGAACAAGCAGGGCCATGTCGATCGCGATGCCTGGAACAAGGCGGGCGAAGCCGGAATTCTTTGCGCCTCGATTTCCGAGGAATATGGCGGCGGTGGTGGTTCCTTCGCGCATGAAATGGTCATCGCCCAGGAGCAGGGCCGCGCGGGCGTGGCGGGTTTCGGCAATTCGGTGCATTCGGGCATCGTCGCCCACTACATCGAGGCCTATGGCACCGAGGAGCAGAAGAAGAAGTGGCTGCCCAAGATGGCGACGGGCGAGATGGTCGCCGCCATCGCCATGACCGAGCCGGGCACGGGCTCCGATCTTCAGGGCGTGCGGACCACGGCGAAGAAGGTCGGCAACCAGTACGTCATCAACGGCCAGAAGACCTTCATCACCAACGGCCAGCAGGCGACGCTCATCTGCGTCGTGGCGAAGACGGATCCCGCGGCCGGCGCCAAGGGCACCTCGCTCATCATGGTCGAGACGGATGAGGTCGAAGGCTTCCGCCGCGGCCGCAACCTCGACAAGATCGGCCAGCACGCTCAGGACACCTCGGAACTCTTCTTCGACGACGTGAAGGTGCCGACTTCGAACCTTCTCGGCACGGAAGAAGGCAAGGGCTTCATCCAGCTCATGCAGCAGCTTCCGCAGGAGCGTCTCATCATCGCGGTTCAGGCCTGCGTCGCCATGGAAAAGGCCGTTGAGGTCACCGCCGCCTACACGAAGGAGCGCAAGGCCTTCGGCAAGTCGATCCTCGATTTCCAGAACACCCAGTTCAGGCTTGCCGAATGCAAGACCGAGGCGGCGATCGCGCGCGTCTTCACCGACGACTGCGCGATGAAGCTTCTCGAAGGCAAGCTCGATCCGACGACCGCTGCCATGGCGAAGTGGTGGACGACGCAGAAGCAGTGCGAAATCGTGGACACCTGCCTCCAGTTCTTCGGCGGCTACGGCTACATGATGGAATATCCGATCGCGCAAATGTACACGGACGCGCGCATCCAGAAGATTTATGGCGGCACCAACGAGATCATGAAAATGCTGATCGCGCGCACGCTCTAATAAAGGCCCCTCATCCCGACCCTCTCCCCAAAGGAGGAGAGGGGCCGGGCCAAGTCCTTCTCCCTCTCCCCCTCCGGGGAGAGGGCCGGGGTGAGGGGAGCTACAAACGCAACCTCTCTCAGGGAGACGAAAATGACCGACGCTTATGTCTATGACGCCGTGCGCACACCGCGCGGCAAGGGCAAGAAGGACGGGGCGCTGCATGAGGTGACGGCGCTCGAACTCGGCACCCAGGTTCTGAAGGCGATCCGGGATCGCAACAATCTCGACACCTCGCGCGTCGACGACGTGGTCTTCGGCTGCGTCGATCCGGTGGGCGAGCAGGGCGGCGACATCGCGCGCATCGCGGTGCTCAATGCCGACTACGCGCAGACGACGGCGGGCGTGCAGATCAACCGGTTCTGCGCCTCCGGCCTCGAGGCGACCAACATGGCGGCGGCCAAGGTCATGTCGGGCGAAGCCGACATGGCGATCGGCGGCGGCGTTGAATCGATGTCGCGCGTCGGCATGGGCGCCTCGGGCGGCTCCTGGTCGACCGATCCGCAGATCGCGTTCAAGTCCTACTTCACGCCGCAGGGCATCGGCGCCGATCTCGTCGCGACGAAATACGGCTTCTCGCGCGCCGATGTCGACGCCTATGCCGTCGAAAGCCAGAAGCGCGCGGCCAATGCCTGGGAGAAGGGCTACTTCAGCAAGTCGGTCATCCCGGTGAGAGACATCAACGGCCTCACCATTCTCGACCATGACGAGCACATGCGCCCCGACGCGACGATGCAGTCGCTCGCCGCGCTCCAGCCTTCCTTCGCCGGCATCGGCGAATTCGCCTTCGACGGCGTGGCGCTCGAGCGCTACCCCGAAGTCGAGGAGATCATCCACGTCCACCATGCAGGCAATTCCTCGGGCATCGTCGATGGCGCGTCCGCCGTTCTCGTCGGCAATCTCGACACCGGCAAGGCCATGGGCTTGAAGCCCCGCGCCCGCATCCGCGCCATGGCGTCGATCGGCTCGGAACCCTGCATCATGCTGACGGGCCCCGCCGATGTTTCGCGCAAGGCGCTGAAGAAGGCCGGCATGCGCCCGGAGGACATCGACCTCTACGAGCTCAACGAAGCCTTCGCCTCGGTCGTTCTGCGCATGATGCAGTCGCTCGACATTCCGCATGAGAAGATGAACGTCAATGGCGGCGCCATCGCCATGGGCCATCCGCTCGGCGCGACCGGCGGCATGATCCTCGGCACGGTTCTCGACGAACTCGAACGCCGCAATCTCAACACGGCCCTCATCACGCTCTGCGTCGGCGCGGGCATGGGCACGGCCACCATCATCGAGCGCGTCTGAGGTAACAACATGACCACTTACGAAAACTTCAAATTCGAGGTCGATGGCGACGGCATCGCGCTCGTCACCTGGGACATGCCCAACCGTTCGATGAACGTGCTCTCGCAGAGCTCCATGGCCGACATGGCCGCGATCATCGAGGCGATCGTTTCCGACGAGAAGATCCAGGGCGCCATCCTCACCTCGGGCAAGGACGCCTTCTGCGCCGGCGCCGATCTCTCCATGATGGGCGGTCAGGCGGGCGGCGGCTCCGGCGGCGGCTCCAGGGAAGAGCGCGTCAAGGCGATGTATGAAGGCAATCTGCACTTCAACATGCTGCTCCGCCGCCTCGAGACCTGCGGCAAGCCGATCGTCGCCGCCATCAACGGCACGGCGCTTGGCGGCGGCCTCGAAGTGACGCTCGCCTGCCATTATCGCATCGCGGCCGACAATCCGAAGACGCAGATCGGGCTTCCCGAGGCGAAGGTCGGTCTTCTGCCGGGCGGCGGCGGCACGCAGCGCCTGCCGCGTCTGATCGGTGCGGCGGCGGCCCTGCCGCTCATCCTTCAGGGCACGGCGCTCGATCCGCAAAAGGCGCTGAAGGCCGGCATCGTGAGCAAGGTCGTTCCCGCTGCCGAACTTCTGAGCGCGGCGAAGGCCTGGCTCAAGGAAGGGCTCGCGCAGCCGAAAGTGAAGCATGGCAAGAAGGGCCCGGAAGTCTGCCCGATCGCCATTCAGCCCTGGGACCGGGAAGGCTATCGCGTTCCGGGCGGCGGCCCGCATGACGGCAAGGCCGGCCAGACCTTCACCATCGGCAATGCCACGCTCCACAAGACCACGCATGGCAATTTCCCGGCGCAGCAGTACATCATGTCCTGCGTCTATGAAGGGCTTCAGGTGCCGATCGAGGCGGGACTCCGCATCGAGACGCGCTACTTCACGAAGCTCCTGATGGACCCGCGCTCCAAGGCGATGATCCGCTCGCTCTTCCTCTCGATGCAGGAACTGGGCAAGGGCGCGCGCCGTCCGGCCGGCGTTCCGGACTTCAAGGTGAAGAAGCTCGGCATTCTCGGCGCGGGCATGATGGGTGCGGGCATCGCCTATGTGTCGGCGCAGGCCGGCATGGAGGTCGTGCTTCTCGACACCGATCAGGCGAACGCCGAAAAGGGCAAGGCCTATTCCGAGAAGCTCCTCGCCAAGCAGCTCGAAAAGGGCAGGACGACGCAGGAGAAGGCCGACGCGCTTCTCGCCCGCATCAAGCCGACGACGAGCTATGACGATCTCAAGGGCGCCGATCTCGTCATCGAGGCCGTGTTCGAGAATCGCGACATCAAGGCCGATGTGACGAAGAAGTCCGAGCCCATGCTCGCCGAAGGCGGCATCTACGGCTCGAACACCTCGACGCTGCCGATCACGGGTCTTGCTGAAGCCGCGAAGCATCAGGAGAACTTCATCGGCATCCACTTCTTCTCGCCCGTCGACAAGATGCAGCTCGTCGAGATCATCATGGGCAAGCGCACCAGCCAGGAAACGCTGGCGAAGGCGATGGACTATGTGAAGCAGATCAGGAAGACGCCGATCGTCGTCAATGACAGCCGCGGCTTCTACACCTCGCGCTGCTTCGGCACCTATGTCGGCGAGGGCCTTGCCATGCTCGCCGAGGGCATCAAGCCCGCGATCATCGAGAATGTCGGCCGCACGACCGGCATGCCGATGCCGCCTCTGGCGCTCAATGACGAGGTATCGCTCGATCTGGCCTACAAGGTCCGTGAGCAGACGAAGAAGGACCTTGGCGACAAATACGTCGCGGGCCCGGCCGACAAGATCGTCGAGAAGATGGTCATCGAGCTTGGCCGCGTCGGCAAGAAGGCCGCCAAGGGCTTCTACGACTATCCGGCCGATGGCAAGAAGAAGCTGTGGCCGGGCCTCGCCGATATCGCGGGCACGCACAAGGACATCGAGGACGTCGATGTCGAGGAGCTGAAGAAGCGCTTCCTCTACATCCAGTCGCTCGAGGCCGCGCGCTGCTTCGAGGAAGGCGTCGTCACCGACGTGCGCGATGCCGATGTCGGCGCGATCCTCGGCTGGGGCTTCGCGCCCTGGACCGGCGGTCCGCTCTCGCTCATCGACATGGTGGGTGCAAAGGAGTTCGTCGACACCTGCGACAAGCTCGCCCAGAAATACGGCGAACGCTTCAAGCCGACGAAGCTTCTGCGCGACATGGCCGAGAAGGGCGACACCTTCTATGCGCGCTTCGCGCCCCAGAAGGCCGCCGCATGAGATGAGGCGTTCCGGCTCCCTCGCCATGAGGGAGCCGGGACCTTCCCGCCCGTGGCCGCGAGGTGCCGCCGGGCTCGACTGAAATGAAAATTGCACCTCATTGTGCAGTCATGCGCCCCGCCGCGGAAAAAGAGCGGGACTCCGCCGCTGCATTTAAATTTTTAGTAAAAAGGGCAGGCGGATCTTATCCGCGTTTAAGGGACTGGTGCCGCATACATGTCTGTATGTAGTCGGTGGCTTTCTGGGTCCCTCCACAATGTCCAACATTTCGCCAAAGGGTCGTGTCTTGACGGCGCTTGAGCCGGTTTCCTCGCGCTCGCCGCGCAAGGTCATCGAGCAGATGCGAATTCCCCAGGACCTCATCGGCAAGATCGCGGAGCTTCACCAGCGCTTTCTCCTGCGCAAGCCCAATGGCTGGCGCGTGCATCTGAAGGATTGCGACCTGTCGGGCCTCGACATTCGCAACCTGAATTTTTCCGAAGGCCAGTTCGTCAATTGCGACTTCACGGGCGCGGATCTTGAGGATGCGCGTTTCGTCGATGCCGATCTCTTCAGCGCCTGCTTCGATCGCGCGAACCTCACCCGCACCAATTTCACCGGCGCCGATCTGCGCGGCGCCCAGTTCGACGGCGCCGAGCTCAGTGCCGCGACGCTCGATGGCGCCGATCTCGGACTTGGCGTTGTCTTCCGCCACGGCAAGGAAAGCTCGTTGAAGCAAAGCATATCGAGCTTCCGCAATGCCAATCTTCGCGGCACCAACCTCGCGGATGCGAAGCTCGCGGGCGCGAGCTTCGAGGGCGCGGAACTGAGCGGCGTCAACATGCAGGGCGCCGATCTGCGCGATTCCAATTTCTCCGGCGCGAAGCTCGTCGATGTTTCGCTGCAGAGGGCCAATCTCACCGATGCGGACTTGCGCGCGGCGATCATGGATGACGCGACCGCGAAACACGCCGATTCCGTTTTGGGCGCGAAGAAGGCCCGCAAGGCGCCGCTCGCCGCCCGGCTCGAGCAGATTCTCAACGACCATCTGCTGTGGATTCAGTCGGACCGGCGGCAGGGCCTTCGCGCCGATTTCTCCGAAATGTATCTCGCGGGCTTCGATCTTTCGGGGCGCATTCTGGCCGGGGCGAAGTTCGAGCGGGCCATTCTGTCGGATGCCAACCTGTCCGGCACCATTCTCGCGGCCGCCGATCTGCGCGGCGCCGTGCTCGTGCGGGCAAATCTCAGGGGGGCGGATCTGCGCGGCGCCGATCTGCGTGGCGCCGACCTGCGCGAGGCCCGCCAGGACGACGCCCTCATCGGAACGCTTGTCGGAACCACGCTGGCGACGCGGCGCGAATAGGCGCTACCAGGTGAGCACCTTCTTCGTCACCATGACATTGTAGCCGAGCCCGCCCTCGGCTCTCGCCTGGAACTCGAAACCGCTGCCCGATTGCTCGCTCCTGCCTCCGGTGAAGCCGAGGCCGCCATTTCCGATCGGGGCGCCATCGTCATTATT
>NZ_JBATUH010000073.1:0-3963 GCF_049671045.1 Parvibaculum sp.
CGCCATCGGCGAGCGCCATGGCGGGCGCAGCCCCCGCCCCGTCCATGAGCGAAATGGCGGCAAGCGCGAGCAGGCGCGGGCTCTCGCCTCCGACCGCGGCGACGAGCGCCGCGCGGTGCCGCAGCACGCTGTAAACGAGTTCGCTGACCGCCGCCCTGTCCTTGGACCCGGCGAAACGGCTCTTGCGGGCCCAGGCGTCGAACACGCGATCCGCCGGATGCCTCGTCTCGTCGATGGCGGAAAGAATATCGATCGCCGCCTGCAGGCGGGCCCCGGGGGTCATGTCCTGGCCGTCAAATCTTTAGGTGCCGGTGCCGGGATAGTTCGGCGCCTCGCGGGTGATCTTCACGTCATGGACATGGCTCTCGCGGAGCGAGGCCGACGAGATGCGCACGAACTTCGCGCGCTCCTGGAAGTCCCTGATCGTGGCCGAGCCCGTATAGCCCATGGCTGCGCGCAGGCCGCCCACGAGCTGGTGCACAACGTTGCCGACCGGGCCCTTGTAAGGCACTTGTCCTTCAACGCCTTCTGGCACGAGCTTCAGCGAATCCTTCACATCCTGCTGGAAGTAGCGATCCGCCGAGCCGAGCGCCATGGCCCCGACCGAGCCCATGCCGCGATAGGCCTTGTAGCTGCGGCCCTGATAAAGGAAGACCTCGCCGGGGCTCTCGTCCGTGCCCGCGAAGAGCGACCCGATCATGGCGCATTCGGCGCCGGCCGCGATGGCCTTGGCGAGATCGCCGGAATATTTGATGCCGCCATCCGCGATGACGGGCGTGTCGAACTTGCGCGCCACCTCGACCGCATCGAGGATCGCGGTGAGCTGCGGCACGCCGATGCCGGCCACCACGCGGGTCGTGCAGATCGAGCCCGGCCCGATGCCGACCTTGATCGCATCGGCGCCCGCGTCGATGAGCGCCCTCGCCCCGTCGCCGGTCGCGATGTTACCCGCCACCACCTGCGTGACGTTGGAGAGCTTCTTGATGCGCTCGACCGCCTCGGAGACGCGCTCCGAGTGGCCATGCGCGGTATCCACGATGATGACGTCGGCGCCTGCCGCGATCAGCGCCTCGGAGCGGGCGAAACCCTCGTCGCCCACCGTCGTCGCGGCCGCGACGCGCAGGCGCCCCTGATCGTCCTTGGTCGCGTTCGGGTGCAGGTGGGCCTTCTCGATGTCCTTGACCGTGATGAGGCCGATGCAGCAATAGGCATCGTCCACCACCAGCAGCTTTTCGATCCGGTGCTTGTGGAGGAGCCGCTTGGCCTCCTCCTGGCTGACGCCGTCCTTCACCGTGACGAGATTGTCCTTCGTCATCAGATTGCGGACGGGTTCGCGCGGGTTCGAGGCGAATCGCACATCGCGGTTGGTGAGGACACCCGCGAGTTTCCCGGAATGCTCGACGACGGGAATGCCCGAAATGCCGTGCTGCTGCATAAGCGCGAGGGCTTCGGCCAGCGTCGCATCCGGCTCGATCGTGATGGGGTTCACGACCATGCCCGATTCGAACTTCTTGACCATGCGGACCTGTTCGGCCTGGTCCTCGGGCGACATGTTGCGATGGAGAACGCCGATGCCGCCGACCTGCGCCATGGCGATGGCCAACCGGCCTTCGGTCACGGTGTCCATGGCGGCGGAGATGAGCGGGATGCCGAGAGATACGGAGCGTGTGAGCCGCGTTCGCGTATCGGCCTGACTTGGCAGTATGGAGGAGGCCGCTGGCAGCAGGAGAACGTCGTCGAACGTCAATGCTTCGCGGATATCCAAGCCAACCTCCTGTCCCGAATGCCGGGAGCCTTATCGTGTGTTGGCGCTGGCTTCTACCACCCTTGTTCGCAATTGCAAAGGAAGATTGAAATCAGGCCGCTCATTCCTCTCCTGGCCGGATGGCGGATCGCAAGTCATGCCCGCGACCGGCACGCCGACAAAGCTCAGGCAGATTCTTCGCTTCTGCTCCGAAAGCCTTGCGCCAGCACATACATTTCTGCCGAATCGGCCCGGCTCGCCTTCGGCTTCACATGCCGCACGGTGTGAAAGTGCTGCTTGAGGAAGTTCAGGAGATCGTTCTCCGTTCCGCCGCGCAACACCTTGGCGCAGAAGGTGCCGTTCTCGCTCAGCACCTCGGTTGCGAACTGCGCCGCCGCCTCGCAAAGCGCCATGATCTTCAGATGATCGGTCTGGCGGTGCCCCGTCGCATGCGCGGCCATGTCGGAAAGAACGACATCCGCCTCGCCGCCGAGCACCTCCTTCACCTTTTCGTCGGCGCCGTCCGACAGGAAATCGAGCTTCATGATCGTGGCGCCCGGCATGGGTTCCATGTCGAGAATATCGACGCCGATGACGCGGCCCTGCCGCTCGCCGCGGCCGTGGAGCGACTTCACACGTTCGACCGCAATCTGGCACCAGCCGCCCGGCGCCGCGCCGAGATCGACCACGCGCGCGCCCGGCTTCAGGAAGTGGAACTTGTCGTCGAGCTCGGAAAGCTTGTAGGCCGCGCGGGAGCGATAGCCCTCTCTCTTGGCGGCGTGGACATAGGGGTCGTTCAGTTGGCGCTCGAGCCAGAGCGTCGATGAGAGCGACCGCTTCTTCGCCGTCTTCACACGCACCTTGAGCGTCCTGCCGATCGGTCCGCTGGCCGATTTCTTCTTTTCTGTCATGCAGTTGCCCCAGTCTGCTCGTGTTTTGCCCTCGCTCCGCCGCGCGAGCGCCGCCGCCGCCGCCTGCCGCGCGCCGCATCGGCATCCATCAGCGAAAGGAGGATACCCTCCCTCAATCCCCGGTCGGCCACGCGGAGCCGCTCGGCAGGCCAGGCCCGCGAAATCGCCTCGAAGATGGCGCAGCCCGCAAGCACCAGGTCGGCTCGCTCGCGGCCGACGCAGGGGTGCGCGGCGCGGTCCTCATACTTCATGGTGAGGAGATTGCGGGTCACGCGGTGGACATCGCCCGGCGTGATCCAGACCCCGTCCACCCGGTTGCGGTCGTAGCGCGGAAGCCCGAGATGAACGCCCGCGATGGTTGTCACCGTGCCCGACGTGCCGAGGAGATGAAAGCCGCCCAGCGGATTGCCCCCATCCTCGCGGAGGGCACTCAGCCGCTCCATGAAGGGCGCGATGCGCGCGCTCACCTCGTCCACCATGAGGTCGTAGATAGACCCCGGCACATCGATTCCCCCATGGCGCTCGGCCAGCGTGACGACACCGCAGGGAAGCGAAGTCCAATCCTCGATGCGGGGGCGCTGGCGGCCGAAACCGGCGCCGTTGCGGCCGTCCGCTCCCATGTTCACCCAGATGAGCTCCGTCGAGCCGCCGCCAATGTCGAAGACGAGCGCCGAAGTGCAGGCGCGATCGAGAAGCGGCGCGCAACCAGCGACGGCGAGCCGCGCCTCGTCCTCGGTCGAGACGATTTCGAGCGAGAGGCCCGTTTCCCGCTTCACCCGCTCGATGAAGTCGGCGCCATTGCCGGCAATGCGGCAGGCCTGAGTCGCGATCAGCCGCGAGCGGGTGACGCCGCGCCGCGCCATCTTGTCGGCACAGACGCGAAGCGCCTCGACGGCGCGGTCCATGGCTTCATCGCCGAGACGGCCGGCCGACGAAAGCCCTTCGCCAAGGCGCACGATGCGGGAAAACGCATCGACGACGCGAAAGCCGTCGCGGCTGCGTCTCGCGATGAGCAGGCGGCAATTATTGGTGCCGAGATCGAGCGCGCCATAGACCGGGCCGTCATCGCCCGGCGCGTGGCGGGACGGACGGTTGCCCTGCCCGCGCGGACGCGCAGCGCCTGTGGCTGTGTTGGACGCCGGAGATGCCTGCTGATCCGCGCGCTTGCCTCGCCCACGCGAGCGGCGGCGTTTGCGTGCCTTGCGGCTCACAGGCTGGGAAGCGCCATTATCGGCAGCCGGGGACGGATCGGCGCCCCGCTCACGGGCGGATTGCGGCGCGGTTTCCGACGGACCGGCCTGGGCCGCC
>NZ_JBATUH010000074.1:0-12038 GCF_049671045.1 Parvibaculum sp.
ATCGGGGCCCCTGGGCGTGCGGCCGCGCGTCGGCTTCATGCCGAAAAGGCCGCAAGCCGCCGCCGGAATGCGGATCGAGCCGCCGCCATCGCTCGCATTGGCGACGGGAACGAAACCTGCCGCGACCGCCGCCGCCGCGCCGCCGGAGGAGCCGCCCGCCGAGTGCCCGATATTCCAGGGATTGCGCGTGGGCCCATAGAGATGCGGCTCGGTCGAAGTTGAAAGCCCGAACTCGGGCGAGCTTGTCTTGCCGAAAATGACGAGGCCGGCGGCGAGATAGCGCTCGGTGAGCGTGCTGTTGTGATCGGCCTTGTAGTCGCGATAGTAGGCCGAGCCGAAGGTCGTCACCGTTCCGTCGAGGAGGAGGTGGAGGTCCTTCAGAAGAAACGGCACGCCGGTGAAGGGTCCCTGGGGCAGACCGCGCGCGATCTGTGCGCGCGCCTCGTCGTAATGCTTGAGCACGACGGCGTTGATCGTCGGATTGGCTTTCTCCGTGCGGGCAATTGCCTCGTCGAGAAGCTCTTCCGGCTTCACGGCGCGCTTGCGCACGAGATCCGCGAGACCCAGAGCGTCATATTTGTCGTAATCCGAAAAACCGGCCATCGTCCTTCCCTCTGTTTGTTTGTTTTCTCCTATCTTAAGTAGCCGCGTCGCAGCCGCCAGCGCTAATGTGAGCAGCGGGGGACCGGAGGAGCGATATGAAAAAAATCGCAGCCACTCTCTGCCTGTCGGTCATGATCCTCTGCGGTGGCATCGGCGCGCTTTCGGCGGCCGTGGATTTTGATCCCAACGCGCTGTCGCGCGACGAGGCGACGCTAAAGCGGCTCAACGACATTCAGCTCGGCATGTTGCGCGCGGCGGTCCGCCATTGCGGCGGCTTCTATACGGCACGCCATGCGAACAATTTCTGCGTAACCTCGAATGTCGATCTCGATGTCCGCCAGAGCGGCGATGCCGCGCTCAAGGCATTCCATTTCGGTCTGCCGCCGATGGATCGCTATGACGAGAACCGCAGCCTCGTCGGCGTCAAGCGCGTCTACGGATCGAAGTCCTAAACGGGAATGAGCGCCCGGTCGTGCGGGATCGAGAAATCGAGGATCGGTCCCATCGGAACGATGCCGGTGGGATTGATCGTTTTGTGACTTCCGTAATAGTGCAGCTTGATGTGGCTCATATTCACGGTCTCCGCGATACCCGGCACCTGATAAAGCTCGCGCAGATAGTTCGACAGGTTCGTATAGTCCGCGATGCGACGCAGATTGCATTTGAAGTGGCTGTGATAGACCGCATCGAAGCGGATAAGCGTGGTGAAAAGCCGCCAGTCCGCTTCGGTGATCCTCGCGCCCGCAAGATAGCGCTGGCCGGAAAGGCGCGCCTCGATCCGGTCGAGTTCGTCGAAAAGCGCGCTCACCGCTTCGTCATAGGCCGCCTGCGTGGTGGCGAAGCCCGCCTTGTAAACGCCATTGTTCACGCGGTCGTAGATCACGGCATTGAGGCCGTCGATCTCGGGGCGCAGCTCCTCGGGGTAGAAGTCGAGCGAGGCGTCCACGCCGTCGAGGCCGTCAAAAGCCGAGTTCAGCATGCGGATGATGTCGGAGGATTCGTTCGAGACGATGGTCCTGCGCGTCCTGTCCCACAGAACGGGCACGGTGACGCGGCCGGTGTAATCGGGTTTTGCGAGCCGATAGATCTCGTGAAGCCGCGTCTTGCCGTTCACGCCGTCGGGCAGGGTGCCGGGATATGTGCCCTCGATCGTCCAGCCTTCCGCGAGCATCAGCGGATCGACGATGGTGAGCGAAATCCTGTCGTCGAGCCGCTTCAGCTTGCGGAAGATGAGCGTTCGGTGCGCCCAGGGGCAGGCGAGCGAAACATAGAGGTGGTAGCGCCCCGCCTCTGCGACAAAGCCGCCTTCGCCCGAGGGGCCGGGAGAGCCGTCCGCCGTCACCCAGTTGCGGAAGGCCGGATCGCTACGCACGAAGCGGCCGCCCGTCTTGCCGGTATCATACCATTCATCGTGCCATTTTCCGTCGACGAGAAGTCCCATTGCTATACCTCCTCAAACTTCAGGCGGAAGATCGGCGAGCAGGATCTCCGCGTCTTCCCCGGCGCGGATCACGAGCCTCGTCTCGCCGCGAATGGCGGCACCCGCGCGCTCGGGCACGAGCACGCCGTTGACGGTGACGCTTCCCTTCGACGGGACGAGATAGGCAAGCCGCCCGCCCGCAAGTTCGTGGACGACCTCCTGTCCCGCATCGAGCGTCGCGCCGAGTATGGCGGCGTCCTGCTCGATATAGAGCGCTTCGGCGGGCGCGTCGGGCTTGCCGCTTGCAAGCTGCACGAGCTGGCCCTTGCGGTTTTCCTTCGGAAATTCCGCCTGTTCCCAGCGCGGGCGGATGCCCTTCAGGCGCGTCTCGATCCAGATCTGGAAGAGCGTGGTGTCCGTGTCCTCGAGGTTCCATTCCTCGTGCTGGATGCCCTTGCCCGCCGACATGATCTGAACGTCGCCCGCGCGTGTGCGGCCCTGATTGTTCAAATGATCGCGATGCGTGATCGCGCCTTCGCGCACGAAGGTGATGATCTCCATGTCGCGATGACCATGGGGCGGAAATCCGGTGCGCGGCTTGATGCGGTCGTCGTTCCACACTCTGAGCACGCCCCAGCCCATGCGGGTGGGGTCGTAATAATTGCTGAAGGAAAAGTGATGCCTGGCGTCGAGCCAGCCATGGTTCTCGCCGCCGAGTGTCTCCAGGGGTCTGACGTCAATCATGTGTTTCTCCTTTCGGAATCTGACCGGCCGGCAGCCGGGGAGGAGGAACGCTGCCGGCCGGAGTGTCGCGGCGCGCGCATGGGACCGAAGGAGGCGCGCGCTCCGCGAGAAGCCTCAGTTCTTCATTTTCTTCGCGATGCGGGCGACATGCGCGCCCTGATATTTCGCCATGCCGAGTTCGACTTCGCTCGGCTGGCGCGCGCCATCGGAGCCTGCGATGGTGCCTGCGCCATAGAAGGACCCGCCATGCACCTCGGAAATGTCGCCGATGCCCGGCGCGCCGAAGGGCACGCCGACGACGACCATGCCATGATGAAGCAGGGTCACCTGTGTCGTGAGGATCGTCGATTCATTGCCGATGCCCACGCCGGTCGAGGTAAAGACGCTGCCGACTTTGCCGATGAGCTTGCCTTGCGCCCAGAGCCCGCCCGTCTGATCGAGGAAGTTCCGCATCTGGGCGGACATGTTGCCGAAGCGCGTCGGCGTGCCGAAGATGATGGCGTCGTAATCGGCGAGCTCGGCCGGCGTCGCGAGCGGCGCCTTCTGGTCGAGCTTCATGTTCGCCTGCTTCATCGCCTCTTCGGGCATGGTTTCGGGAACGCGCTTCACCACGACCTCGACGCCGGCTTCCGAGCGGGCGCCTTCCGCGACCGCATCGGCCATCTTTTCGATGTGGCCGTAAGAGCTGTGATAAAGCACGAGAACGCGCGTATTCGCCGACATTGTTTCCTCGCTTCTGATCGGACCGGCGCCTCTTCGCCGGATGCAACGGGTTGGTGCTCTAAAAATAATTGCGCGAGCCTCTGAGACAATTCATTGTTTCGAGAACAGATTGTTCTGCGAGGTGCAACAAATGCCGCTCGATCTCAATGCCTTCGCCGTTTATGCGCGGGTCGTGGAGCTTGGCAGCTTCACCGCGGCCGCGGACGCGCTGAAGCTCTCGAAATCCATGGTGAGCCGGCAGATCGCCGCGCTGGAGGACGAACTTGGTGTCCGGCTTCTCAACCGCACGACGCGGCGGATCAGCGTGACTGAAGCGGGCGCGGTCGTCTTCGAGCGCGCGGCACGCATCGTCGCGGAGGCGGAGGAGGCCGAGCGCGATGCCTCCTGCATCGAAGGCGCGGTCAGGGGGAAGCTCAGGATCAATGCGCCGATGACCTTCGGCATCCGGGAGCTCGGGCCGGTGCTGCCCGAATTTCTCGCGCGCTATCCCGAACTCGTCGTCGAACTCGAACTCAACGACCGGCGCATAGATCTCATGGAAGAGGGCTTCGACGTTTCGCTGCGCATCTCGCCGCTCGTCGATTCAAGCCTCATCGCGCGCCAGCTCGCGCCGGTGCGCCGCCTCGTCGTCGGCACGCCCGGCTATTTCAAGGCGCATGGCGTGCCGAAGCATCCGCATGACCTCGCGGACCATCCCTTCATCCTCTACACGCAAATGTCGCGGCCGGAACTTCTCGATTTCCGCAATGGCGACGGGAAGCCCGTTCAGGTGGAACTCAAGGGGCCGCTTCTCTGCAACAATGCGGATGCGGCCTCGGCCGTTCTGCGCGCGGGGCAGGCGCTCAGCCTTTCGCCCGACTTCATCAGTTGCGACGCGCTTCGTTCGGGCGAGCTCGTTTCCGTTCTCGATGACTGGGCACCGCCGCCGCTAATGCTCCATGTCATCTATCCGCACACGCGGCATCTCTCGGCCAAGGTCCGGGCCTTTGTTGATTTCGCGGTGGAGAAGTTCGGGCCGGGCCGGGCGCGCTGGACGGGCTCGCTCGCCCCGAAGCGCCAGGCGAGGCGTCAGACGGGGCGTCAGGCGAAGAGAAGGGCTGGCGCCAAATGAAAAGGCGCGAAGCCTTCGATGGCATCGCGCCTTTTGCGGTCATATTTGCGGCGGTTCTTGACCACCCGCTGCCGGTGGAGCGGCGAGGCGAGCGCCTTTGCCGCGGGGTTCCGCCCCTTTAGCGGGGGCGGCGTCTTTCTCTTTGCCATATCACCCTCCTGAAAGCCGAACGGCGGCACCTATATGGGTGCCGCCGCCGAGAATGTCCAGGTTCACTTCCCCGCCATGGCCCGGCTTGTCCGGGCCGTGACGAGCCGCGGGCAAATGCTTACACCGGCTCCCAGGTGAAGACCGAACCCGTATTGCCGAGATCGGTGTAGCCGCCTTCCATCGCCGGGAAGGCGTGGGTGAGGATCGTCTCCGGCGTCCAGCCGTCGATGCGGGCGACGGACTTCACCGGGCGCGGCTGCGAGAACAGCACGAGCTCGTTGCCGCGAACGGCGAAGATCTGGCCGTTGGCGGTGCAGCTCGGCGCGGCGAGCGCCACGGCGAAATTGCCGACCTGCTCGGCGCGCATAGCGTTCTTCATGCGCTCGACGCGCTTGGCCGAAGCCTCGTCCTTGACCGGGATCGTCGCGATCATGCGCGTCCAGGCGAAGGGCGCGATGATGTTGGAGCGGACGTTCTTCGAGGCGCCTTCCATCGCGATGATGCGCGAGAGGCCGGCAATGCCCATCTTCGCGGCGGCGTAGTTCGCCTGGCCGATATTGCCGATGAGGCCGGAGGTCGAGGTGAAGAGAACGAAGCTGCCTTCCTGCTGCTCGCGGAAATGATTGATGGCCGCGCGGGCGATGTTGTAGCTGCCGTTGAGGTGGACGTTGATGACGGCGTCCCAGTCCTCGTCGGGCATCTTGTGGAACATGCCGTCGCGCAGGATGCCGGCCGGGCTGATGATCGAGTGCAGCGCGCCGAACGTGTCGAGCGCCTGGGCGACCATGTTCTCGGCGCCCGACTTCAGCGCCACGCTGTCGGAGTTGGCGACCGCTTCGCCGCCTGCCGCCTTGATCTCGTCGACAGTCTTCTGGGCCGCCGAGGCGTTGCCCTCGTCGCCGCCCTTCACGCTGCCGCCGAGATCGTTGACGACGACCTTCGCGCCTTCCCGTGCCGCGATCAGCGCGCATTCCTTGCCGATGCCGCCTGCCGCGCCGGTGACGAGCACCACCTTGCCTTCAAGAAGTCCCATGGGTTCTCTCCCTGATCTTTGATTATGACGTTGGGCCTGGAGTTGGTGGCAAGCTACCGAATGGGCCCGGTGGGTTCCAGACCTTTTCAGGGGCCACGGGCCGTGCTTGCCGCTTTACGTCGGGTATCCGTGTGTGCTATCCGCGTCCATGTCTGCGAGGGTCGGCAGCGATTGCGCCCGGACCCGGAGGGATTTGGACATGACGCGCCTTGCGATCGAGCGACGACGAATGGGCTGCGAGGGCCGGAAGGCTCTCCGCAGGGCGCGCCGTCGCGTTCGCGGCCTCCAGGGCTGAAGAGGCCCGGAAGGCAGAGCGGCGGGTGCCACCAACCCCGAGCGCATCGTCCAGACCCGAGAGACAGCTTTCCATGTTTGAAATCGAATTCGAGCGGCCCGAGCATCAGGCCGCCATCGACGCATTGCTCGACCTGAGCTTCGGCCCGGGCCGCTATGCCAAGACGGCGCAGCGGCTGCGCGAGGGCAACAGGGCGATTCCGGAGCTTTGTTATGTCGCCTTCGCCAATGAAGTGACCGGCGACGGCAAGGTTGAGCGCCGCATGGTCGGCTCGCTGAGCTTCTGGCCGGTCGTCATCGGCGGCGTGCCGGGCCTCATGCTCGGGCCGCTCGCTGTCGAGCCGCGGCTCAGGGGGCAGGGCTGTGGGGTCAAGCTCATGCAGCGCGGACTTGCCGATGCCGAGGCGCTCGGCTACCGGCTGGTGATCCTTGTGGGCGACGCGCCCTATTACGCCAAGGTCGGCTTCGTTCCCGTGCCGCCGGGCCGGCTCTCAATGCCGGGGCCGGTCGATCCGGCGCGGCTTCTCTATCGGGAACTCGAGCCCGGCGCTTTTGCGGCCGCGCATGGCCCGATCACGAAACCGGCACCGGAGATGCGCGACGCGCCTGCTCAGAGGACGCGCGCCATATAGGCGGCATCGTCGCCATAGCTTGCGAGCTTGGCGGCAAGCGCCGCATCGGGCGCCAATGTCTCGAAGCCCTGTGCCTGCCAGTAGGCTTGCGAATTGTTGACGGAAACGAGGGCGAGCCGGGCAAGGCCGTGCGCTGCCGCGACCTCCCGCAGCCGCGCGATGAGCAGTCGGCCGAAGCCAAGGCCGCGCGCCCTTGCCGTCAGCGCGATGTCGTGGAGGAAGAGGCAATTCGCATCTTCGGGCAGGCCGCCGAGCAGGCTGTCGAGCGGGGCGGGCCTGCCGAGGACCATGGGGTGCGAGATCGCATAGCCGAGCAGGCCGGCCTCGCCTTCGGCGATGAAGCAGCCCTGCGAAAAGAGCGCGAGCCGTTCCGTCGCGACGGCGATGTCCTCAGGATAGGCGGGATGGACGATCTTCGCGATCTCGTCGACCGCGCCGAGATCGGCCTGCCGCATCGGTCGCCAGTCTGAAACCGTCGTGAGCATGGGCGCGGGGCCTTTGGTGAGGGGGGGCGGCGAGCCGCCGCCGAAGGCCCGGCTTATACATCAGCCCTTTTCGGCCGCCATCACCGATTTTGCCGCATCGCCGCGACGAGCTGCGGCACATTGTTGCGGAACATGGCCTGATAGGTTGGCGCCGGGCCGCCGGGCTTGGAGAGCGCATCGGAATAGAGCTTGCCGCCCAGGCTCGCGCCAGTTTCGGCGGAAATCATGCGGATGAAGCGTGGGTCCGACATGTTCTCGATGAAGAGGGCGCGGATATGCTCCCGCTTGATCTGGTCGATGAGCCTCGCGAGCGTTCGCGCGCTCGGCTCGGCATCGGTGCTGAGCCCTTCAGGGGCGAGGAAATCGACGCCATAGGCCGCGCCGAAATAGCCGAAGGCGCTGTGCGTGGTGATGATCTTGCGCGAAGCTTCGGGCAGGGCGGCGATCTCGGCGCGCGTCCATCCGTCGAGATCGGCAAGCTCGCGCAGCAGGCGCGCGGCATTTTCCTGAAACACCTTGGCGTCGGCGGGCGCGGCGCTGGCGAGCGCCGCCTCGATATTGCGGACATAGATAGCGCCGTTCGAAAGGTCCTGCCAGGCATGCGGATCGGGAACGGTTGCGCGGCCTTCATTCATGCTCAGCGGCTTGACGCCATCGCTTGCGACGACGAAGCGGGCATGCGTGCCCGAGGCGGCGGCGAGCTTGGCAAGCCAGGGCTCGAAGGCGAGCCCGTTCAGAAAGAGGAGATCGGCTCCGGCGAGCACGCGCGCATCGGCGGGGCTTGGCTCGAAAGTATGGGCATCGCCATCTGGCCCGACAAGGACGGTGAGATCGATGCGGTCGCCGCCGACCTGCCGCACCATGTCGCCAAGCACGCTGAAGGTCACGACCACTTTGAGAGGCTCGGCGAAAGCGGGCGCGGAGAAGAGCGCGAGGAAGAACGCCAATGCGCCGAAAAGTTTTTTCATGGGCGTCGTCTCAGGCCGGGCCATGAGGCTCGTTGTGGAAATGCGCGCCGGGAAAGAAGCGCTTCCGCAGGCTGCCCTGCGAGCCTGCGAGGATCGAGAGCACATAGATCGCGCCTGCGGTCAGGATGATCGAAGGGCCGGAGGGCAGGTCGAAATTGTAGGAGACGAGAAGCCCGATCCAGCCGGAGATGAAGGCGATCGCGCTCGAGACAGCGGAGAGCGACCAGACGGAGACAGCCCAGAAGCGCGCGGCTGCGGCGGGCAGCATCATGAGGCCGACCGCCATCAGCGTGCCGAGCGCCTGAAATCCGGCGACGAGATTGACGACGACGAGCACGAGGAAGACGACATGGTAGAGCGAGCCCCGGCCCGCGACCGCGCGCAGGAACCCGGGGTCGAAACATTCGACGACGAGCGGGCGATAGATGATGGCGAGCGCCACGAGCGTCACCGTCGAGATGGAGGCGACGAGAAGCAGCGCCTCGTCATCGACCGACAGGATGCTGCCGAAGAGCACATGCAGCAGGTCCACATTCGAGCCCCGGGTCGAGACGATGAGAACGCCGAGCGCGAGGCTGATGAGATAGAAACCGGCGAGGCTCGCATCCTCGCGCAGCGCCGTCGCGCGGCTGATGATGCCGGCAAGAAGCGCCACGGCGAGGCCGACGACAAGGCCGCCGGCCGACATGGCCCAGAGCGAAAGGCCCGCGACGAGAAAGCCGATGGCGGCTCCCGGCAGGATGGCGTGGCTCATCGCATCGCCCATGAGGCTCATGCGCCGGAGAACGAGGAAGGTGCCGATGGGCCCGGCGCCGAGCGCGAGCGCGAGACAGGCGACGAGGGCGCGCCGCATGAAGCCATATTCGGCGAAGGGCGCGATCACATTCGCATAGAGGCTCATGCCGCATGCTCCCGGCTGTGCCCGTTCGTCCATGTGCGCGCGATGGCGCGGGCGCGGGCGAGCGTCTCCTCGGTGAGCGCCTCTCCGGTCGGCCCCCAGGCCACGAGTTCGCGCGCGATCAGCAGCGTCTCGGGGAAATGCTCGCGCACCTCGTTCATGTCATGGAGCACGGCGATCACCGTGCGGCCTTCCTCATGCCATCGCTTCACGATGGCGAGGAGATCGGCGGTGGTGCGCTCGTCTATCGCGGCGAAGGGCTCGTCGAGAAGAATGATCCGCGCATCCTGAAGGATGATGCGGGCGAAGAGCACGCGCTGAAACTGCCCGACCGAGAGATTGCCGATCGGATGGCGGGCAAAGCTCTCGAGGCCGACGCGGGCAAGCGCCGCGGCGGTGCGCCGCCGCCCGTCGCCCGTGACCGTCTTCCAGATGCCGGTTTCGTTCCAGAGGCCGAGGGCCACGGTGTCGGCGACGTCGATGGGAAAGCTGCGGTCGATCTCGGCCTGTTGTGGAAGATAGGCAAGATCGCGCCGGGCGATGCCGCTCATGGCGATGTGCCCCTGGCTCGGGCGAAGAAGCCCGACGATCGACTTGAGAAGCGTCGATTTGCCGGCGCCGTTGGGGCCGACGACGGCCGTGAGGCTGCCTTCGGCGAAGCTGCCGCTCAGATGGTGGACGGCGGGCCGCCGGTCATAGGCGACGGTGAGATCGTCAATGTCGATGAGGCCGGCCATCAGGCGCGCGCCCAATAGACGGCGAGCCAGATGAGCGCGATCAGGAGGCTCGCGATCCCAAGGCGCTGCGGCACGCTCGCGCCGAGAGCGGAGAAGGCTGGCGGCGTGGTGGGGGCGGCGGGGAGATCGGAGGAGGGCTCCATTGGGCGTTCCGAAAATGTAATATTATAACATCGCGGGCGAACATACGCCCGGCCCGGCTATGCCGCAAGCGCGGAGCGCGGGCTTTCGCCGTCTCGTCAGCGGCCTTCCCGGTGCCAGGCGAGGGCGAGCGCGCCCAGAATGAGGATGAGCGCGAGGGGGCCTGACAGCAGCGGCACCTGATGGACGGCGCGCACGAGATATTGCCCGTTGCGTTTGAGGCCGAGCCAGTCGTCGCCGGCCGCGTCATGCTCGGGGCGGACGCCGCGCACGGAGGGCGTGTCCCCGGCGTCCTTGCCGGCCCAGTAGATGCCGCCGCCGCTTGCGGTGACGAGCGGCTTCAGGCGGCTTTCCGTCGCGCGCACATCGGCAAATTCCTTCGGGTTGAGCGGCCCTGCCGCCGTCACCGCGCTGAGGTCGCCCTGCGTCACGCGGTAGAGCCCGAGTTCGCTGATGGCGATGCGCCCTTCGAAGCGGCCGGGCGCCGTCTCCTCGAGCGCGAGTTCCTTCGTCTTGCCGGAGGGCAGGGTGACTTCGGCGGGAGGCGTCATGTCGGCCATGGTCCGGCGTTTCACGCTCAGCGTGTCGCCTTCGATCGTGGCCGAAAGGTTTTCCTCCTCGAGGTCGGGTTCCTTCATCAGCCAGTGGGCGAGGCGGCGGAGAAGTTCCGCCTGCGGACCGCCGCCTTCGAAGCCGCGCGACCAGAGCCATATGTGATCGGAGAGCACCTGCGCGACGCGCCCCTTTCCGGCATGGTCGAGCACCATGAGGGGGCGTCCGCCGGGCGCTTCCATCAGCACCTCGCCGCGCTCGACCCTGCTGTCGATGACGCGGAACCAGCGGCCCCACTTGGGCGGGTTGTCGGCGCTGCCCGGAAGATCGGCGGTGACGGGGTGCTTGTGGCCGGTTGCGGTGACTTCGGGCCGGAAGCCGCCAAGGGTGATGTCGCCCGTCGGCTGAGCGGGCAGGATCACCGCAAGCGGCGTGCGGTAGAGCGAATAGGGCGAGGCGAAGGACGGGCCCGCCGCATCGAGCAGCGCGCCGCCATTCTCGACATATTTGGCGATGTTCGACAGATATTCGAGCGGCAGCACGCCCTGCCGCTTGAAGCGGTCGAAGATGATGAGATCGAACTGGTCGAGCTTGTCGACGAAGAGTTCGCGCGTCGGAAAGGCGATGAGCGACAATTCGCCGATGGGCGTTCCGTCCTGCTTCTCCGGCGGGCGGAGGATGGTGAAGTGGACGAGATCGACGGAGGGGTCGGCCTTCAGCAGGTTGCGCCAGGTGCGCTCGCCCGGATGCGGCTCGCCCGAAACGAGAAGCACGCGCAGACGGTCGCGGATGCCATTGGCGACGACGACGGCGCGATTGTTGAGGAGCGTGAGTTCCTCCGGGCCGGGCGCGACATCGATTTCGATGACGTTGAGGCCGCCATGCTTCAGCGACAGCGAAACCTCTGTCTTCTCGCCGACGGTCACGGCGGTCTTCATCACTTCCTTGCCGTCGATGGAGATGGTGGCCGGCGCCGTCATGCCGGATGCCTCGCCCGCGCTCGCGCCAGTGTCGTCGACGCGGAAGGCGAGCTTCACCGCTTCGTCGACGATGCCGAAGCGCGGCGCCTCGAGCACGGTCAGGCGGCGGTCCCTCTCGTTCCTGCGGCCGACAATGAGCGCATGAACCGGCGCGTCAAAGCCGAGCGCCGCCGCGGTCTTCGGCACGTCATGGACTTCGCCGTCGGTGATGAGAACGGCGCCAGCCACCCGCTCGCGGGGCACATCGGCCAGAGCGCCTTCAAGAGCCGCGAAGGCGCGCGTGCCTTCGCCGTCTTCCTCGGAGCTTCCGCCCGCGCCGCCCTCGACCTCGACGATGCGCATCTCTACGCCCTTGAGATTGCGGATCGCCTTCTCGATGCGGGCCAGCGCCTCGCCCGCCTCCTTCCGGCGCGCGCCGACATCCATGCTCTGGCTGCGATCGACGACGATGGCGACGACATCCGGCACGGGCTGGCGGTCTTCCTCGCGCATGGTCGGGTTGAGAAGCGCAAGCAGCGTGATGGCGAGCGCCGCCATGCGCCAGGCCGTGCCGCGCGCGCCGCGCCA
>NZ_JBATUH010000075.1:0-7616 GCF_049671045.1 Parvibaculum sp.
ACCAGAAGCACATCGGCGTGCCCTTCCCGCGTCGCCGCCCGGACCGCGCGGCCCACCTCGCGCGCGGGCGCATGCGGCGAGCGGATGACGAGCGTATCCTCCGCACGCGCCGCTTCCGCCAGCGAGGCGAGCGAGCGGCCGCGCAGCACATCGAAACTCCAGTCGACGCGCGCCTCGGCCGCGATGCGCTGGAGCACGCGCCTTGCGGTTTCGGCCTGCGCACGCAGGGCACGCAGCATGTGCTCAGGGTCGACCGCGCGGACCTCACCCGAAAAGGAGATTTCCCGCGCGAAGGGAAGCTCGCATAGCGAGAGCAGATTTTCGTCCTCGACGAATACGCCCTTGAGGCGCGCATCAACGGATGCGGCAAGGCGCGCGGCAAGCGCCAGCGCCTCGCGCGTCATGAAATGCGTGTCGAGCCCGATCACGATGCGGCTCTCGGGCATCTGCGGTTCCTTTGTAGCCTGGCCGGAACAAGCGGCCGGCGTTTCTCTCGCCATGGCGCTACTTCTTTCCGTTCTCGTCGGCGCGTTGCGCGAAGCGGCGCTGATTTTCGGCAAAGGCGGCAAGCCGCGCCTCGGCCCGCGCATAGACGCTCCCTTGCGGGAACGTTCCATCGGGCCCCCGCTCGCCCGCGGGGCAACCCATCAGCAATTCGACGCCATCCTCGATGCGCTCGATAGGATAGATCGCGAACATGCCGCGTTCCACCGCGTCGACGACATCCTGCCGCAGCATGAGGTGCTTCACATTGGCGGCCGGAATGAGCACGCCCTGATCCCCCGTGAGCCCCCGGCGCATGCAGATGTCGAAAAAACCCTCGATCTTGTCGTTGACGCCGCCGATCGCCTGCACTTCCCCGAGCTGGTTCACGGAGCCCGTGACCGCGAGCGCCTGAGTAATCGGCATTTCAGCGAGCGCGGAGATCAGCGCATAAAGCTCGGCCGACGAGGCGCTGTCGCCATCGACCCCGCCATAGGATTGCTCGAAGACAAGGCTCGCGCTCATGGAGAAGGGGATCTCCGGCAGGAAGGTCGCGGAGAGATAGCCCGAGAGGATCAGCACGCCCTTGGAGTGGATGGGCCCGCCGAGATCGACCTCGCGCTCGATGTCGAGCACGCGGGCCGCGCCCATGCCCATGCGGACGCGCGCGGTGATGCGGCTCGGCCGGCCGAAGGACACCGCCCCCATTGAGAGGACGGAAAGGCCGTTCACCTGACCGGCGACGGCGCCTTCCGTGTCGATCATCACGATGTCGCGCGTGATCATTTCGAGGCTGCGCTCGCGCATCCTGTCGGCCCGCGCGATCTGCGCCTCGATGGCGGCGTCCACATGCCGTGCCGAAATGCACGCCTTGCTTTCGGACCGCGCGACGAAATCGGCCTCGCGCAGCAGATCCTCGATCGGCCACATGGCGGTGGTGATCTTCTCCGCATCCTCCGCGAGCCGCGAGGCGCGTTCGATGACGCGGCCGACTCCCGACCTGTCCAGCGGCAGCAGCTCTTCCTTGCGGCACATGCCGGCCAGAAGCCTGGCATAGAGAAGATCGTTCTCCGCCTCGCGGTCTATCTCATCCTCGAAATCGGCGGCGACCTTGAAAAGCTGGCTGAACTCCGGATCGAGATTGGAGAGCATGTAATAGAGGTAGCGGTCGCCGAGCAGAATGACCTTGAGATCGAGCGGGATGGGCTCCGGCTCCAGCGAAACCGTGCTGACGAGGCTCAGGAATTCGCCCGGCGATTCGATGACGATCTTGCGGCGGCGCAGCGTGCGCTTCAGCGCGTCCCAGGAAAGCGGCTCGCGCAGGATCTTCAGTGCATCGAGAACGAGATAGCCGCCATTCGCGCGATGGAGCGAGCCGCCCTTGATGAGCATGAAATCGGTGATGAGCGCACCCATTTGCGGCAGATGCTCGACGCGGCCGACAAGGCTCTGAAGCGTCGGGTGGTCCTCATAGACGATGGGCGCGCCGCCGCCGATATAGCCGCCCGTATCTGGCTCCATATGGGCTTTCCAGGGCGAGGTTCCGACCGAGCGGGGTACATTGTTGTTCTCGACGATCACATTGACTTCATAGCGCCGGAAGGGATTGAGTGCGCCGAAGGGAAGCGGCTGGCCCTGCGCCATGGCCTGAAGCGCGATCGTCACCTGTTGCTGCTGCTGGTCGCCCTGCCCCGCGAAGATGCCGATATTGTCGACAAGGTCGGCGGCGACGGCCGCCAGCCAGTCGCGCACGGCCGGCATGGTGTCGAAGCGCTGGCGAAGATCGCGCATCGACTGCTCGATGAGGCGTTCGGCGATCTCGCGATTAAGCTTCGTCACCCGGTCGCGATGCTCCTTCTCCCAGGCCGGAATATGCTCGAGGATATCGGCAAGCTCCTTCTGCAGGGCCTGTATCGTCGTCTCGATGCGCTTGCGCTCGGCTTCGGGGAGCTTGTTGAATTCGTCCGGCTTCAGCACTTCGCCTTCATGCCCGTCGCCATGATGGATGGGCGCGAGCGCAAAGCCTGAAGGCGTGCGAAGAAGCGCGATGCTCTCTGCCTCGGCATTCATGCGAAGTTCCTCGAACGCCTTTTCCTGGCGCTCGCGATACTCCTCCTCGATGGACTGGCGGCGGTTCTGATATTCCTCGCTCTCCAGAAGCGCGGGCACCGAAATCTTGAAATCGTCGATGAGGCGCGCCATCCCCTCCTTCAGCCCGCGGGCGGAGCCTGCGGCCATTTCGAGCACGATCGGCTTGTTGGGGCTGCGGAAGTTGTTCACATAGGCCCAGTCCGAAGGCGCCTTCTGGCGAACGGCGAGATTGGCAAGGAAGCCCAGCACGGCTTCATGCTTGCCCGCGCCTTCAGGGCCGAGAACGAAGATATTGTAGCCATGCCGATGGATCGAGGTGCCGAAGCGCAGCGCTTCAACCGCGCGCTCCTGACCGACAAGCCCCGGCAGGTCCTCCAGATCGGCGGTCGTCTCGAAGGTGAACTGCTTGAGATCGCAGGCACGATAGAGAAGATCGGCCGGGATGGGATCGACAGCCATGCTTTTCCTGCGTTGTCGGTTCGGCGCCCAGTCGGACACTTGCAAGCGGACGGATGAGGATCCTTCATGCGGAAGAAGCACCGCGGCGAAGACCCCATGACACGAGACTCTATGACTTGAGACTCTATGACGGGGGCCAGCCGGCGGCAAACCCCGGGAAATCCCTTATCGGCCGGGCGCGGAGCCCATCCGCGGGATGACAATCCGTTGCCCGCGTCCTAACGTGCACGGCCTCAACTCAAGGACGACGATATGGCCAGGCCCGGCCCAAGCAAGGACAAAGGATCGCGCGCCTGGCAGCGCATGCTGAGCGGGCGCAGGCTCGATCTTCTCGACCCCTCGCCGCTCGATATCGAGATCGAGGACATCGCGCATGGGCTTGCCCGTGTCGCGCGCTGGAACGGGCAGACCAGGGGCGATCATGCCTTCACGGTCGCCGAGCATTGCGTGCTCGTCGATGACATCTGCGTAAAATTCCGTCCCGGCTGGCCCAGCCGCTGGCGGCTTGCGGCACTTCTTCACGACGCCCCCGAATATGTCATCGGCGACATGATCAGCCCTTTCAAGGCAGCGCTCGGCATCGACTACAAGGCGTTCGAGAAGCGGCTTGCCGGCGCCATCCACATGCGCTTCGGCCTGCCCGCCGAATTGCCGCACACGGTGGAGGAAATCATCAAGCGCGCCGACAAGGCATCGGCCTTTTTCGAGGCGACGCAGATCGCGGGCTTCGAGGACGAGGAGGCGGCGCGCATATTCAGCCGGCCTAGGGGCCTTGCCCCCATAAGCCTGAAGCCCTTGCCGACGCGGGAGGCCCAGGCGCGGTTCCTCAGGCGATTCGAGGAGCTGACGGCGGGCTGAGGCCGTCACAAATCTTCGCACGAATCTGATAAGCTGCTGATAGAGCGGCCGTTCGCCGGATCTTTTTACGGATTTGTGCTATTCTTCCACGATGATTTACGTCAGTCCCCTCAGCGCTGTCATCGACGCGATCCGGACCGTCCGGCCGTCTCATCTGGTGAGCCTGCTCGACCCCGAGACGATGATCGACACGCCGGAGGGCGTGGCGCGGGAGCTGCACCTCCAGCTCGCGGTCAATGACATCGCCGAGCCGAACGACATGCTCGTCACGCCCGGCGAAGGCCATATCTCCGAACTCATCGGTTTTGTCCGGAGCTGGGATCAGCGCAGCCCGATGCTTCTCCATTGCTGGGCCGGGATCAGCCGCTCGACGGCGGCCGCCTTCATCGCGCTTTGCACGCTCAACGAGGATCACCCGGAAGACGAACTCGCCCGGCTCGTCCGCGCGCGGGGCTCGCATGCCCATCCCAATCGCCTGATGGTAAGGATCGCCGACGACCTTCTCGGCCGCAACGGCCGCATGCGCGAGGCTGTCGAGGCGCTGGGACCGGGACGCGCCGCCTGGGAGGGCGAGCTTTTCTCCCTCCCAACCCACCCTGAGCGGACGGTCCCATGACCGCCCCCGCGGGCGCGGCGACAGGACCAGAAAGGCGCGCATCGCCGCGCACCAACTCCCATGGCGGGCTTGCGACCAAGGCTGTCGTCATCGGCCTCAATGCGGCCATCGTCACCGTGTCCGAAGACCAGCCCAAGATTCTCGTCGTGCCGCAAAGCGCCGGGCCGAGCGGCAATCCGGCCGGCGGCTGGGACGCGCTGCCCTTCGGTCCGTTCGATCCCGCGAGACACCGCACACTCGAGATCGGCATGCGCTCCTGGGTGCAGGAGCAGACGCATCTCGCGCTCGGCTATGTCGAGCAGCTCTACACATTCGGCGATCGCGGCCGCCACGCGCTCGAAGTCGAGACGCCGGGCGAGCATGTCGTCTCGGTGGGCTATCTCGCGCTCACGCGCACGCATGACGGCGAGCTTTCGGGCGCGGCCTGGCGCGACTGGTACGAGCATTTTCCGTGGGAAGACTGGCGGCGCGGGAAACCCGCCATCATCGACCAGATCATCGCTCCGCTTCTGCGCGAATGGGCCTCGCACCAGTCGGAAGCAAGCGAAGACGAACTCATGCGCGGCAAACGGCGCGACCGCGCGCGGCTTTGCTTCGGCCTAGACGGCGTTCACTGGGACGACGAGAAGGTGCTCGAGCGCTACGAGTTGCTTTACGAAGCGGGGCTCGTGCGCGAGGCGGCGCGGGACCGGCGCCCCAACGCCATCGCCCACGGAGCGGCGAACGAGCCCATTCTCGGCCGCCCGATGCAGTTCGACCATCGCCGCATCCTCGCCACCGCCATGGGGAGGCTTCGCGCCAAGCTCAAATACAGGCCCGTCGCCTTCGAGCTGATGCCGCCGACCTTCACGCTGTTCGAGCTTCAGAAGACGGTCGAGGCGCTGCTCGGCCTTCATGTCCACAAGCAGAACTTCCGCCGCCTCGTCGAAAATGCGGGCCTTGTCGAGCGCACGGGTCGGGTGACGACGCGCACGGGCGGCCGGCCGGCCGAGCAATTCCGCTTCCGCCGCGAGGTACTCAACGAGCGGCCCGCGCCGGGCCTGCGGCTCGCCCCGTCCAAGAGCCGGGCAAATTCATAAGCGGATACAATAGCTTGTGAAGAATCCGGCGAGCGAGACCTTGCGCGAAATTGTCCTATTTTGGCTGTTGACCTTGTCTAATACTCAGACGTAGCATATCTCCCCAATGGACCCGGCCCGACCGAAGGAGCCGGCGTTTTTGATCTCTATGATATGCTCATTCTGAGCATAAAGGAGGCCGGGATGGCAATCGCTGGAGAACTCGATCGCGCTGACGCCGCGCGCAAGGCCGAGCCGCGCAAATTCAAGCCGGTCGATATGCCGGACCTCGAATACACGCCCGGCCTCGCCAAGGAGATGGCGCCTCTCTACGAGAAGGTGCGCAACGTCATCCCGTCCGTCGAGTGGCCGTTCTTCGCGCCCTATATCCACGCCATCAACAAGCTGAAGAAGGAGCGCGGCGCGGTTCTGCTCGCGCATAATTATCAGACGCCGGAAATCTTCCACTGCGTCGCGGACTTCCGGGGCGACTCGCTCCAGCTCGCCAAGGAAGCAGGCAAGGTGGATGCCGATGTCATCGTCCAGTGCGGCGTTCACTTCATGGCCGAGACGTCGAAGATCCTCAATCCGCAGAAGACGGTTCTGATCCCGGATTCGCGCGCGGGCTGCTCGCTCGCCGAGTCGATCACGGCCGAGGATGTGCGCCTTCTTCGCCAGCGCTATCCCGGCGTGCCCGTCGTCACCTACGTCAACACATCGGCCGAGGTGAAGGCGGAGAGCGACATCTGCTGCACCTCGTCGAACGCGCTCAAGGTCGTCGAGAGCTTCGGCACCGACCGGGTGCTCTGCATTCCCGACGAATTTCTGGCCAAGAACATCGCCAAGCAGACCAAGGTGAAGGTCATCGCCTGGAAGGGGCGTTGCGAAGTGCATGAGCGCTTCACGCCGGAGGAACTGCGCCAGTATCGCAAGGACGATCCGAACATCGTCATCATCGCGCATCCGGAGTGCCCGCCCGAAGTGGTGGCGGAGGCCGATTTCTCGGGCTCGACCAGCGGCATGATCAGCTGGGTGAAGGAGAACAAGCCCGCCCGCGTCGTCATGGTCACCGAATGCTCGATGAGCGACAACGTCGCCGTCGAAAACCCGGATGTCGAGTTCGTGCGGCCGTGCAATCTCTGCCCGCACATGAAGCGCATCTCGCTCAAGAACATTCTCGACTGCCTCGTCCATATGCGCGAGGAAGTCACGGTCGATCCGGTCATCGGCGCGCGCGCAAGGCTCGCCGTCGAGCGGATGATCAATCTGGGGAACTGACACGCGCGATCCTGCGCATAAGGGGCCGATGCCCATGTCCCACGACCAGGTCACGGATGCCGGTGATGTCCTCATCGTCGGCGCAGGTCTTGCCGGGCTTTTCACGGCGCTGAAACTCGCGCCTCGCCCTGTCACGGTGCTTGCCGCGGCGCCCATCGGCGACGGGGCGTCGAGCGCCTGGGCGCAGGGCGGCATCGCCGCCGCCGTCGAGGAAGGCGATACGCCCGAAGCCCATGCCGCCGACACGGTCGTCGCGGGCGCCGGCATCGTCGACGAGGCGGTTGCACTCTCCATGGCGCGCGAGGCGCCGGCCCGTATCGACGATCTCCTGCGCCTCGGCGTTCCTTTCGATCGTGACCTCGAAGGCCATCTCGCTGTCGGACGCGAGGCGGCGCACAGCCACCGCCGCATCGTGCATGTGCGGGGCGACCGCGCCGGCAGGGCCATCATGGAAGCGCTCGTCGCGGCGGTGCGGGCCTGTCCGTCGATCCGCGTCATCGAGAATTATTCGGCCTATGAACTGGCGCTCAGGGACGGCCGCGTCGCAGGCGTCCATGCGCGCCACACGGAAACGGGCGCCTCGATCCTCGTCCGCGCGCGAGCGACGGTTCTTGCCAGCGGCGGCGCCGGACAGCTCTATGCTGTCACGACGAACCCGCCCCAGGCGCGGGGACAGGGCGTCGCCATCGCCGCCCGCGCGGGCGCGATCATCGCCGATCCGGAATTCGTGCAGTTCCACCCGACGGCCATTGCGGGCACACGCGATCCGGCAC
>NZ_JBATUH010000076.1:0-19535 GCF_049671045.1 Parvibaculum sp.
TCGACCGGCTCGGCGTGCGCGTGCTGCGCGATCCCTACAGCGCCAAACCCTATGTGCTCTTCTATACGACGAAGCGCGTGGGCGGCGGCGTGCAGAACTTCGAGGCGCTGAAGCTTCTGAAGTTCGGAACGGCCTGAGGAGGGAGCCATGCGCGACATTCACCACAATATCAGGACCGTGCAGACGCTCGATCCCGCAGTGACGGCTTCAGCGCGTTCCGGCGCGCCGGTCGATCGCAGGGGCTTCGAGGCGGTGGAGCATATCGTGCTCTTCGGAGCCTCGGGCGACACGCTCTCGACCGCGCTGAAGATGGAGGCGAAGCTCGAAGCCTCCGAAGACGGCACCAACTGGGCGCCGGTGACGGACGCAAGGGCGGTGACGGGCGGGCCCTTGTCGGCCGGTGGCATCTTCGCCACTGTCGATGCGGCCGCGAAGGCGCAGAAGGAATACCGCATCGGCTATGTGGGGAACGCGCGCTACAGCCGCGTCTCCATCGCGCTGACGGGAAACCATGCGAACGGCACGCCCGTCGCGGCGCTCGCCGTGCTCTCGGCCGCGCATGTGAAACCGGCCGCCTGACGGCGACGGGAACGCCGCCCTGGCGAGATGCCGGGGCGGCGCTCCTTTCCGGCCCGCAAGCACTCAACGAAAGAGATCTCATGACGCTCATGCTCATCGCCGGACCGGCGGAGGAGCCGGTGACGCTCGCCGAGGCGCGCAGCTTTCTCCGCCTCGACGGCGTGGAGGAAAACGCGCTGGTGACGGCGCTGATCACGGCGGCGCGCTCAACGCTCGAGGCCGAAACACGGCGCGCCTTCGTCACGCAGGGCTGGCGCCTCGTCCTCGATGCGTGGCCCGGCCGCGACATCTCTCTGCCTCTTGCGCCGGTCGCGGCGGTGGACGCGGTTCACGTCGATGCGGGCGAGGGGACGGTGACGCTCGATCCAACGCTCTTCGACATGGACCTCGGCGCCGAGCCGCCACGCATGGCCGCGCGGAGTGACGCGCGGCTCCCCCGGCCGGCAGCCGGGATCGGCGGCATCGAAATCGACTTCACGGCGGGCTATGGCACGGGCGCCGAAGTGCCTGAGTCCTTGCGACAGGCGACATTGATGCTCGTCGCGCATTGGTTCGAGGCGCGAGGGCCAGTCGCCTTCGGCAGTTCGGCAGCCGACATTCCGCTCACCGTCGCCGCGCTCGTGGCGCCCTATCGGAGGCTGAAACTGTGACGAGCCCCGGCAGATTGCGTGAGCGCGTGACGATCGAGGCGCCGCAGCGCGCAGGCGACGGCGCGGGCGGATGGACGATTGCCTGGTTGCAGGTTGCGACCGTCTGGGCGGATGTCATCTCGTTCAAGGGAACGGAGCTTGCGGAAGCCGACCGGCTGGAGGCACGCGAGCCCTTCCGCGTCGTCGTCCGCCATCGCGGCGACGTAAAGAGCGACATGCGCCTCACATGGCGCGGCCGCGTGCTCGACATCAAGGGCGCCTTCGACCCCGATGGCAGGCGGCGCTGGCTCGCCATCGATTGCGAGGAGAGGGGCAAGTGACGATGCCGACGATGAATGCCGATCTCGCGCTGCAACGCGCGATTTATGCCCATCTCGCCGGAGACGCGGCGCTCAACGCGCTCGTTGACGGACGCATCTATGACAGCGTGCCGGGCGAGGCGGCCTTCCCCTATGTGACGATCGGCGATGCGCTCGTAAAGGCTTTCGACACGGGCGACACTTGCGGCGCGGAGCACCGGCTGGCGCTCAATGTCTGGTCGCGCGCGGGCGGGCGAAGCGAGGCGAAGGCGATCCTCGGCGCGCTCCATGCGGCGCTGCATGACGCGCCGCTGACGCCGGAGGGGCAAAGTCTCATCAATCTCCGCTTCGCCGAAGCCGAAACGCGGCGCGAACCGGATGGAACCACATGGCGCGGCGTCATCCGCTTTCGCGCCGTCACAGAACCGATCTAGGAGCAAATCATGGCGGTACAAAAGGGCAAGGACCTGCTCGTGAAGCTCGATGCAAGCGGGACGGGAAGTTTCGTGACCGTGGCGGGACTGCGCTCGCGCGCTCTCGCCTTCAACGCGCGCAGCGTCGACGTGACGAATGCGGATTCGAGCGGGCGCTGGCGCGAACTGCTCGAAGGCGCGGGCGTGCGCTCGGCGAGCATCACGGGACGCGGCATTTTTCGCGATCAGGCGTCGGATGCGAGCGTGAGGCAGATCTTCTTCGATGGCGCGATCAGGGTCTGGCAGGTCGTCATTCCCGATTTCGGTACGGTGGCGGGCCCATTTCAGATCACGGCGCTCGAATTTGCGGGCGAGCACGATGGCGAGATGACTTTCGACCTGTCGCTGGAATCCGCAGGCCAGCTCAGCTTCACCGCGATGTGAGGGCAGACATGGCGAATAGGCAAAGGGGCGAAATCGAGGCCGTTCTCGGCGGCGAGAAGCGGACGCTCGTGCTCACGCTCGGCGCGCTCGCCGAACTCGAACATGCCTTTGGCGGCGAGGATATGCTGGCGCTCGCAAGCCGCTTCGAGACGGGGCGCATTTCGGCGCGGGACGCGATCCGCGTGATCGGCGCCGGACTTCGCGGCGCGGGTCAGGAGGTGAGTGATGAGGAGGTGGCAGGGATGAGCTGCGAAGGCGGCGCGGCCGGCTACGTCGCCATCGTCGCCGATCTTCTCACCGCGACATTCAGCGGCGGCGAAACATAGAAAGCGTCCGGGAACTCGTACCTCAGCGCGGCTGCGAGGACGTGGATGGTCCGAATGAACCGGGCCATGACGATCAGGGTTTGACGGATCTTCAATACAGTTTTTTGAGCGCGATGAAGAAATTTCCATGGGAGCAGGCGATGGAAATCGGCCTCGGCCGCCTCCGCCTCGCCCCGCAGGATTTCTGGCGCATGACACTCGCCGAACTCGCCGCGGCCGCGCGAGGCGCGGGGCTTGCCCAGGTGCAAGTCTCTGCGATCCGCCGTGCCGAACTCGAGGCGCTTACGCGCCGCTTTCCCGATTGAGAGGACTTCATATGTATACGATCGATCTTACGGCATTGCAGCCGCTGGTGAATGAATTTGCCCTTGCGGTGCTGACGGCGCTCGCATCGGTGATGGCGGCGAAGGCCTGCGCCTTCCTCAAGGCTAAGCGCGACGGCGAGCTCGGGCAGATCCTCGACAAGGCGCTCGGCATGGGGATTGCCTTCGCCATTGCGCGGCTCAACGCGGCGGGAGCTGAACGGGGCGCGGTCGCGGTCCGAAGCGAACTTGTCGCCTCGGCCGCGAATTACGCGCTCGCGCATGTACCGCAGGCGATCAAGGCGCTGGGCCTCGATGGCGCGCATCTGGCGCGAATGATCGAGGCGCGCCTTCACACGAGCGGGACGGAAAGGCCGTCATGATCGGGCTGCTCGAAAAAATCGTGGCACTCGCCGCGCAATTCGCATCGGCCATGACGGCGTTTCTCTGGGCGGGCGATCGCGCCGAGGCCGCGAGGCTCCGGCGTCAGATGGAGGTGCGCAATGCAATCGAGGAAGCGATGTCCATGGGGCCTCGCGATCAGTCTGATGTCGCTCGCAGGCTGCGCGACGGGAGTTTCTGAGCCGGGCTGCATTCCCTTGCGGGGCTACACGCCGGCCGAACAGGCCGCGGTGGCGGACGAACTCGACCGGCTCGGGCCGGCATCCATGACCGGCCGCTTTCTCGCCGACTACGCGACATTGCGCGACGGTGTGCGCGCCGCATGCAGACAGGAAGGAAGCCGATGAACGAACAGATGACGACGGGCGATGCCGCGGCGCTCGCGCGCGCGCTTCAGGAGGCCACGAGCGCGACGGCGAGTTTCGGCATCGAGACCACGCGCACACTCGCCGCCGTGACCGAGCAATACCGGCGGGCGGCGGACGGCGGGCGCGACTTCGGAACGGCGCTGGGAAGCGCGTTCGACAGCGTGGCGCTGAAAGGCCGCTCGCTTTCGGACACGCTTCGGAAACTGGCGCTCGATCTTTCGGCTCTCGTCCTGAAGGGCGCCGTGAACTCGATAGCCGGATCGCTGGGCAGCTCGCTCTCAGGCGCGCTCGGCTCGCTCGTCGCCAGCGCCAACGGCAACGTGTTCGCGGGCGGCCAGGTGAAACCCTTCGCCAAGGGCGGCGTCATCTCGAGCCCCTTGCTCTTTCCGCTTCGGAGCGGAGCGGGGCTCGCGGGCGAGGCGGGCGCCGAGGCCATCTTGCCGCTGCAACGCGGAAGCGACGGGCGGCTCGGCGTGGCGGCGGCAGGGGCGCAGCAGCCGGTGCAAATCCACTTCAACGTGACGGCGAGCGATGCCGAAAGCTTCCGCCGTTCGGAAACGCAAATCGCCGCGATGCTCAATCGCGTGGCGGCGCGCGGCGCGAGGAACCTCTGATGGCATTTCACGAAGTTCGTTTTCCGCTGGCGATCTCATTCGGTTCGACCGGAGGTCCCGAGCGCCGCACGGAAATCGTGACACTCGGCTCCGGCGCGGAGGAACGCAACAGCCCCTGGGCGGGCTCGCGCAGGCGATACAACGCGGGAACCGGCGTGCGAACCCTCGACGATCTCCACATGCTGATCGAATTCTTCGAGGCGCGGCGCGGGAGGCTTCACGGCTTCCGGTGGAAGGACCGTGCGGACTGGAAATCCTGCGCGCCGGGCGGCGCGATTTCGCCGCTCGATCAGCGGATCGGAACGGGTGACGGCGCCCGCGCGGCATTTCAACTGGCGAAGACTTACAGCTCAGGTGGGGCGAGCTTCGAGCGAGCGATCAGGAAGCCGGTTGCAGGCACGCTGCGCGTGGCGGTCGATGGCGCGGAAAAGATGGAGGGCGCGGATTTCGCGCTCGATGCGGCGACGGGAATCGTGACCTTTTCCGGCGGCGCGATACCGGCTTCAGGCGCGGCTGTGACGGCGGGTTATGAGTTCGACGTGCCGGTGCGCTTCGACACGGATTTTCTCGAGATCAATCTTGCCGCCTTCGAGGCGGGCTCGGTGCCGGCCATTCCGGTGATCGAGATCAGGACCTGAAGCGCGGCGGGGACAAAGGTGCAATCATGAAAATGCTCTCGCTAGCTCTTGCGGCCCATCTCGCAAGCGGCGTGACGACGCTTTGCCATTGCTGGAAACTCGTCCGGCGTGACGGCACCGTCATGGGCTTTACCGATCACGATGGCGATCTCGCATTCGGCGGCGTGACCTTCGAAGCGGCAGGGGGCCTGACGGCAAGCGCCATCGAGACGAGCGCAGGGCTAGCCGTCGATAATCTCGATGTGCTAGGCGCTCTCTCCTCGGAACGGCTCAATGACGGCGATCTCGCCGCCGGCCTCTATGACGACGCGGAGGTCGAGGTCTGGCGCGTCAACTGGCGGGACACCGATCAGCGCGTGCTGATGCGAAAGGGGAATCTCGGCCAGGTGACGCGGGGCGCGACGGGCTTTGCGGCGGAGCTGCGCGGCCTGGCGCACCGGCTGAACCAGCCGGTCGGGAGGATCTATCAATATGGATGCGATGCCGATCTCGGCGACGGGCGCTGCGGCCTCGACCCCGGCGGGCTGACGGCGAGCGGCGTCGTCATCTCGTCGGCCGACGATCGTATTCTCACGGTGGATGGACTTGCGGGATTTGCCGAAGGCTGGTTCGAGCGCGGGCGGCTCCGCTTCACGAGCGGCGCCAACAAGGACGCGCTCATGGAGGTGAAGCTGCATGCGCCGGAACCGGGCGGCGCGCTCATCGAGCTGTGGCAGCCCATGACGCGCGGCGTGGCGGCGGGCGACACGTTCGAGATCATGGCCGGATGTGACAAGCAGTTCGCCACCTGCCGGGTGAAATTCTCGAACGCCATCCGCTTTCGCGGCTTCCCGCACATGCCGGGAAACGATTTCGTCATGTCCTATCCATCGGCCGGAGGCGCAAATGACGGCGGCAGGCGGAACTGAAATGACGCGAGCGGAGATCGTCCGCGCGGCGCGCGACTGGATCGGCACGCCGTACCGGCATCAGGCGAGCGCGAGGGGCGCGGGCACCGACTGCCTCGGCCTTGTGCGCGGCGTCTGGCGCGATCTCTATGGCGAGGAACCGGAAGCGCCGCCTGCCTATACGCCCGACTGGGCCGAGGCGCCCGGCGCTTGCGACGAGACGATGGCGGATGCGGCGCGCAGACACATGACCGAGATCGCCGCCGATGAAGCGCGAGAAGGCGATGTCGTGCTTTTCCGCATGCGGGCGCGGGGACCGGCGAAACACGCCGCCATTCTCGTCGCGGCGGAACGCATGGTGCATGCCTATTCCGGCCGCGCCGTCGTCGAAACCACAATTGGTTCCTGGTGGCGGGCGCGGCTTGCCTATGCGTTCCGCTTTCCCCGCGTGATGGACTGACCCCGGCCGGCGCAGCGCGACGGCGGAAAACGAAAGCGAACATGGCGACACTCATTCTATCCACTGCGGGCGCGGCGCTCGGCAGCGCGCTTCTGCCCGCGGGCCTGAACATTCTCGGCGCGACGGTGAGCGGCGCGGCGCTCGGCAGCGCCATCGGCGCGGGGATCGGCAATTATGTCGATCAGGCGCTATTCGGCCCCACGCTCGCAAACGCCGAAGGGCCGCGGCTTTCCGACCTGCATGTGATGGCCTCGACCGAGGGGGCGCCGATACCGCGTCTCTATGGCCGCGCGCGGCTTTCGGGCCAAATCATCTGGGCGACGAAGTTCAGGGAGCATGTCTCCAGACGAGAGGCTGGAGGCGGCAAGGGCGGTGGCGGTGGCGCGAGCGCCACCGAATACAGCTACAGCGCATCCTTCGCCATCGGACTTTGCGAAGGCCCGGTGACGCGGATCGGCCGCGTCTGGGCGGATGGCAAGCCGCTATCGCTCGCCGATGTCAACTGGCGGCTGCACAAGGGCGAGGAGACGCAGGCACCGGACGCGCTCATGGAGGCGGTGGAAGGCGAGGCGCCGGCCTATCGCGGGCTTGCCTATGTCGTTTTCGAGGAGCTTGACCTCTCGCCCTTCGGCAACCGCGTGCCGCAGCTCTCATTCGAGGTGTTTCGCTCGCTGAGCGATGTGGAAGCGTCGATCCGGGCCGTGACCATCATCCCCGGCGCGGGCGAATTCGTGTACGACACGGAGACCGTGCGCGAGATCCTGAGCGAAGTGTCGAGCCGCGCGGCGAACGCGCATGGAAATGCGGGCACCGCCGATTTCGTGACTGCGATGGACGAGCTGCAAGCGGCCTGTCCGAATGTCGCGAGTGCATCGCTCGTCGTATCCTGGTTTGGCGACGATCTGCGCTGCGGACATTGCACGGTGAAGCCAAAGGTCGAGACGGGCTGGAAGATCACCGTGCCCGCGCAATGGAACGTCTCGGGAGTTTCGCGCACGGACGCGGCGGTGGTGAGCTCGGTCGAGGGGCGGCCCGCCTTTGGCGGCACGCCATCCGACCGCTCGGTCATTCGCGCCATCCGCGATCTCAAGGCGCGCGGTTTGCGAACCGTCTTCTACCCCTTCATCATGATGGATATTCCGGCGGGGAACGCGCTCCCCGATCCCTATACGGGTGGGGCAGGCCAGCCGGCCTATCCCTGGCGCGGCCGCATCACCTGCGCGCCGGCGGCGGGCCGGCCCGGCAGCGCGGACAAGACGAGCGCAGCCGCAAGCCAGGTCGCAGGTTTCTTCGGCACGGCCGCGCCCGGCCATTTCACGCGGCTCGGCGAGGGCGTCGCCTATTCGGGCCCCGCGGAATGGTCCTATCGCCGGATGGTGCTTCATTACGCGCATCTTTGCGTCGCGGCGGGCGGCGTCGACATGTTCCTCATCGGCTCGGAACTGAGGGGCCTCACGCAAATCCGCAGCGCCGCCTCGACCTATCCGGCCGTCGCGGCGCTGAAGGCGCTCGCCGCCGATGTGCGGACAATTCTCGGTCCGGCAACGAAGATTTCATACGCAGCAGACTGGTCGGAATATTTCGGCCATCAGCCGCAGGACGGATCGGGCGATGTGTTCTTCCATCTCGATCCGCTCTGGGCCGACCCCAATGTCGATTTCGTCGGCATCGACTACTACCCGCCGCTCACCGACTGGCGCTCTTCGGGTGACCATCTCGACGGCCGGATCGCATCCTCGATCTACGACCTCGACTATCTGACGTCGCGCTTCGGCGCGGGCGAGAATTTCGACTGGTACTATGCGAGCGATGCGGACCGCGCGGCGCAGCGCCGCTCGCCCATAACAGATGGCGCCCATGGCAAGCCATGGGTCTATCGCGCGAAGGATCTGCGGGGCTGGTGGGCGAACGCGCATCACGACAGGCCCGGCGGTGTCGAGAGCGCGGCGCCGACGGCATGGGTGCCCGAGAGCAAGCCCATCGTTTTCACCGAAGCGGGCTGCCCCGCCATCGACAAGGGGACGAACGAACCCAACGTCTTCTTCGATGCGAAATCGTCCGAAAGCGCGGCGCCGCATTTCTCGCGCGGCACGCGCGACGATTTCATTCAGCGCCGCTTCTTGGAGGCGATGATGAGCCATTGGGGCAAGGGCGGCGCGCACAACCCGCTCTCGGCCGTCTATGGCAAGCGCATGATCGCGCCCGAGGACATCTTCTTCTGGACCTGGGATGCGCGGCCCTTTCCCGCCTTTCCCGATCGTACCGACATCTGGGCGGACGGCGCCAACTGGCAGCGCGGCCACTGGCTCAATGGCAGGGTGGGCGCGGTGCCGCTTGGCGATCTCGTCGCGGCGATCATGGGCGATGTGGGCTTCACCGATTTCGATGTCTCCGAACTCTCGGGCATCGTGCAGGGCTTCGCCATCGATCGGATCATGTCGCCGCGGCAGGCGCTGGAGCCGCTCATGCTGGCGCGCTTTTTCGATGCGGCGGAAGCGGAAGGCAAGGTCCGCTTCCGGCACCTCGGCGCCTGGCCTTCGCTGACGCTGACGCCCGCTGAACTCGCGGTCGAGGAGACGAGCGCCGCGCAGGGCTATGAGCTCAAGCGCGGGCAGGAGACCGAACTGCCGCTCTCGGCGAAGCTCACTTTCATCGATGGCGGCCTCGACTACCGGCAGGCGGCGGTCGAGGCGCGGCGCCTGTCGGTCGCAAGCCAGCGCGTTGCCGCCGCGGCGCTGCCGATCGTGATGACGCACGAAGATGCTCAGGGCGTCGCGGATATATGGTTGCAGCAGGCCTGGGTCGAACGCGAGAGCGCGGCGCTCAAACTGCCGCCGAGCAGGCTGGCGCTCGATCCGGGCGATGTGGTGGAACTGGTTCTGCCGGAGCGGCGCGCGCGCTATCGGCTGACGGCGCTTACCGATGCCGGCTGGCGCGAGGCGAGGGCGGTCGCCTCCGAGGCGAGCCTTTTCGGCCCGTCGACCGCGCCGCTGCGAAACTATCGCCCCGCGAGCCCGGAGAGCCACGGCGCGCCGCTCGCCGTCTTTCTCGACTTGCCCTTGCTCGCGGGAACGGAAACGCCGCATGCGCCGCGCGTCGCCGTGGCGGCGGAACCCTGGCCGGGCGCCGTCGCCTTTCACAAAAGCGCGACGGGCACGGGCTTCGCCTTCAACAGGGTGGTGACGAAGCCCGCGACGCTCGGAAGGACGGCATCGGCTTTCGGTCCGGGCGTGACAGGGCGCTGGGACCGGAGCCAGAGGCTCTCCGTCACGCTATCGTCGGGCACGCTCAGCTCGGCGAGCGAGGCGGCCGTGCTCGCGGGCGCCAATGCCGCCGCTCTCGAAACGCCGGAGGGCGAGTTCGAGGTGATCCAGTTCCTCGATGCGACGCTCGTTGCGCCGGACAGCTACGAATTGACGGGGCTTTTGCGCGGACAGGCCGGAACGGAAGCGGCGATGCGCCGGCCGCTGGCGGAGGGAGCGCGTTTCGTTTTGCTCGACGGGGCCATTGCCGAGCTTGACATGAGCGATGCCGAGCGATGGCTCGCGCGCATCTGGGCCTATGGTCCGGCATCGAAGCCGATAGACGATGAAAGCTACAGGCGCGAGACGCGGAGCTTCAGCGGCGTCGGACTGCGGCCGCTTTCGCCCGTTCATCCGAGAGGACGAAGGCTCGCCGACGGCTCCATCTCGATCTCATGGATAAGGCGTACACGGATCGGCGGCGATAGCTGGGAAGGCGTGGACGTGCCGCTCGGCGAGGAGGAGGAACGCTATGAAGTGGACATCATGAAGGCTGGAATCGCCATCAGAACGCTTGGCAGCTTCACGGCGACGGCGATCTATTCCGCGGCCATGCAGCAGGCGGATTTCGGAACGACGAATATTGCGACGCTCGATGTGAGGGTCGCGCAGATCAGCCGCAGCTTCGGGCGCGGCACGATGAGAGAGGCGACGCTTCATGTCTGAGACCACCCATCTGAAACTGCCCTACCTGGAGTCCGCGCAAGCGCAGAAGCATGTGACGGTGAACGAGGCGCTGCGCGCGCTTGACGCGCTGGTGCATCTTTCGGTGAAGGGCAGGACGCTGACGGCTCCGCCCGCAAGCCCCGGCGAAGGCGACCGCTACATCGTCGGGCCCGGCGCGACCGGCCTCTGGACAGGCGCGGACCGCAAGGTCGCCGCCTTCACGGATGGAGCGTGGCAGTTCTTCGCGCCACAGGCGGGCTGGCGCGCCCATGACGAGGGAACCGGAGATCTCGTGCTTCACGACGGCGCGGGCTGGCGGAAGGAGAACGCCACGGCGAAAAGCCCGCACGGTGCGGCAACCGAGTTCGGCGTCGTCGAGGGCGAACATGCGTTGACGGCGGGCACGACGAACGACACGGGCCTTGCCATACCCGAATGCGCGATCGTGCTCGGCATCACGGGACGCGTACTGACCGCAGTCACCGGCGCGACCTCGTGGAACCTCGGCGTCGCTGCCGATGCTACGCGCTACGGGAATGGTATCGGCGTTGCCGAGGGATCGACTGTCATCGGCCCTTCGGGCACGCCGGTCACCTATTGGGCGGCGACGCCGCTGAAGATTTCTTCCGTGGGCGGGGCCTTCACAGGCGGCCGGGTTCGCCTTGCCATTCACTACATCGCCCTGACCGGTCCCGACGAGTGAAGGGAGGAGGGCCGGCAAGCAGGGGCGTCGTGCTTGACAATCGGGCCAGCAAGAACAAAATAGGAACAAATACCCAGGCACAGCGGAAATCCCATGCATGAGACGACGAGCCGCCCTTCACGGGCGAAGAATTGCGCACGCGCCGACCCGCCCGACCTCGCCGAAATGCTTCTCCTTGCGCGGAGGCTGCGCCGCGAGACGGCGGGCGACTGCGAGGAGGGGCGGATCGCCTTCGCCTGGATGCTCGTCAATGCGCGTGCTGCGCGTGGTCGGGGCGAGGGGAGTGCCGCCTCTGCGCCGGGAATTGCCCTCGCATGTGGCAACCGCATCGATGCCGATTTCGCCGACGCGGAATTCTGCCGCTCGCTGGCGCTGGTCTGCCTCATCCTCGCTGGCGACATCGAGGACCCGACGCGGGGCGCGACGAAGTTCCATGCCCATGACGACTGGCCCTGCTGGGCCAGAGATGCAGAGCCTCGCGCCCTTATCGGGCAGCGCTTCTTTTATGCAGCGGATTGAGGCCCTGCCGCGGCGTGCGGGCGGGGCAGCGCGTTATCAATTCGTCAACGAAGAGGCGATAGCGTTTTGGTATCCATGTCCTGCTTCCGGTCGACCTCGATGCAGCGGAAGATTTTTTACCAGCGCCGGTCAAGGCGCCCCTTCGCCATCCTGCTCGGCCTTGCAGGCATGGGCGCGGTCGTATTTTCCGTAGGCGTCTATACAGGCAGCGCCTATCCCGACCTCTTCACTTTCGGTCCGACGGCGCCGGCGGCACAGGTCGCGGTCGCAGGCTTCTGAATGTCGCCCTCCGCTGCGTGAACGGCTGTTGGAGGGGTGACGCCATCTCCCCGAAGTTCTATAACGACCCTGAACGCGGACGGACCGCGTGCCGTATGCGGTACATCCTGGCGGGCATGAGGGTCCATGGCTGGCGGCAGACTTTTTTCCTCGCGCAGAATGTTCGGCTCCCGCCGGATGATCTTCAGTGAGCCCCGTCGCAGGCTGCCATGGATGAGAATCCTCGGCATTCTCGTGGCGACCGTCGTTGTCTTCGCCGCCGGCGTCTATACCGGCCGCGCCTTCCCGAACCTGCTGGGCGACCGGGTGCCTGCGCCCGTTGCCGCAGCGGAATTCTGACGTCTCGTCCGATCTGCATTTTCGCATCGCCTTTTGCATGACCGGGTATTCCCGGTGCTTGCCGCTGCGCCGACTTCACGCCAAATATGCGGGGCCCGAAGGGCTCGACGGCAAATCCGGGGGAGGCGATGGATCTTCAACTCACAGGCAAGACCGCTCTGGTGACCGGCTCGCATCGCGGCACGGGCCGGGTCATCGCCGAGCGGCTGGCAAGCGAAGGCGCGCGCGTGGTCGCGCATGGCATGGCGGACGGCGAGGCCGAAACCGTCGCTGCCGATATTCGTGAGGCGGGCGGCGACGCGTTCGCCGTGGCGGGCGACATCACCACGGACGAGGGGGCGAAGGCGGCATATGAGGCAGCCGTGCGGGCGGCGGGCGTCATCGACATTCTTGTCAACAATTACGGTATCGCCGAAGCGGGCTCATGGTCGCGCACGGAAACGCCGGGCTGGATCGACGCCTATGAGAAGAACGTGCTCTCGGCCGTGCGCATGGCGCGCCTCGCCATCGGCGCCATGAAGGAGCGCGGCTGGGGCCGCATCATCATGCTCGGCACGATCGGCTCGACGGAGCCCGCCGCGCGCATGCCGCATTATTATGCGGCGAAGGGCGCGCTCGCCACCATGACTGTGAGCCTCGCGAAGGAACTTGCCAACACCGGCATCACCGTGAACATTGTAAGCCCCGGTCTCATCCGCACGAAGGAAGTGGAGGAGCGCTTTCTCGCGCAAGGCTATGAGAAGGGCTGGGGCACGACATGGGAAGAAGTCGAGCCCCATGTGCTGAAGACCTTCATGAACAATCTGACCGGGCGAGTGACGACTCCGGCGGAGGTCGCCGATCTTGTCGCTTTCGTCGCATCGCCGCGCGCCGGCGCGCTCACCGCGCTCAATCTCCGCATCGATGGCGGCACGACGGCGCTGGCGATCTGAATTGACGACACGGCATACTGGTTTTTGAGTTGCAGCTTTTGAACGGAAATGACGATGCAGACGTTCCGCTTTGACCTGTGCGAACTGCCGGAGGAAACGAAGGGTCTCCGCGAGGAGGTTCGCGCGTTTCTCGACAATGAGTTGCGGCACGTACCCGCCGTGACGCGCGCGCAGACATGGATGGGTTTCGACGCCGACTTCAGCCGGAAGATGGGGGAGCGCGGCTGGATCGGCATGCGCTGGCCGAAACGCTATGGTGGGCATGAGCGTTCCGCCTTCGACCGTTACGTCGTGCTGGAGGAAATGCTCGCGGCCGGCGCGCCCGTTGGCGGGCACTGGATCGGCGACCGGCAGTCCGGGCCGCTGCTCCTCAATTTCGGCACGGAAGAACAGCGCCAGCTCATCCTGCCGAAAGTCGCGCGCGGCGAATGCTTCTTCTGCATCGGAATGTCGGAACCGGATTCGGGCTCCGATCTCGCGGCCACGCGAACGCGCGCCGAAAAGGTTGATGGCGGATACAAGGTCAACGGCACAAAGCTCTGGACCTCGAACGCGCACAAGGCGCATTACATGATCGCGCTTTTCCGCACGAGCCAGGATCCGAACAACAAACATGCGGGCCTTACGCAGTTCCTCGTCGATCTGAAGAACACGGACGGCATCACCATCCGTCCGATCAAGGACCTCGCGGGCAACGCGCATTTCAACGAGGTCGTGTTCGAGGACGCCTTTGTGCCGGAGGGCATGCTCGTCGGCTCGGAAGGTTCCGGCTGGGCGCAGGTGAATGCCGAGCTTGCCTTCGAGCGATCGGGGCCGGAGCGCTATCTTTCGAGCTTCATCCTTCTCGTCGAGATGATCCGTGAGCTGCAGAAGCGCGGCGGAACCGACGGCGCGCGGGAAATCGGCCGCCTCGTTGCGGAGCTCGTGACGCTGCGGCAGATGTCGCTCTCTGTCGCGGGCATGCTCGACAAGGGCGAGAACCCGGCGCTCGAAGCCTCGGTGGTGAAGGATCTCGGCACCGGCTTCGAGCAGGACATGCCGGTCAAGGCACACGAGATTCTCGGGATGGAGCCGACGATCGGATCGGGCAGTGACTTCGAGCAGGTGCTCGGCTATCTCACCCAGACCGTGCCCTCCTTCTCGCTGCGCGGCGGAACGCGCGAAATTCTGCGCGGGATCATCGCCCGCGGCCTCGGTCTTCGCTGAGAGGAGAGACAAGATGAACGAGATGCAGACGATCCTCGATGCGAGTGTGACGAAGCTTCTTGACGATCACTCGACGAAGCAGGCGATCCAGGGCGCGGAGGAGGGCGGCTGGCCGGAGGCGCTATGGAATGCGCTGGTCGAAAACGGCATGACGCGCATTCTCCTGCCGGAAGCGCAGGAAGGCGCCGGCGCGACATGGAGCGATGCGCATGTCGTCATCAAGGCCGCGGGCGCGCATGCCGCGCCCGTACCGCTCGCCGAAGCGATCCTCGCGGGCTTCGTGCTCGGACGCGCCGGCATCACCATGCCCGAAGGCATCGTCACGGTGATGGAAGGCGATTTCAAGCTGAATGGCGGCCGGCTGACCGGCACGGCGAAGCGCGTGCCCTGGGGGCGCAATGCGAGCCATGCCGTGACCCTCGTCGAAAGCGGATGGGGCGTCGAGGCGGTGCTCGCGCCGCTCGAATATGCGCGGCTCGAAAAGGATCAGAATGTCGCGCGCGAGCCGCGCGACACGCTCGTCTTCGACAATATCGTCGTCGATACCGCCTGGGCCGGCCTGCCCGGCAATGCCCTGCGTCTCTACGGGGCGCTGATGCGCGCGACGCAGATGGCGGGCGCGCTCGACTATCTGACGCGCCAGTCGGTGCAATATGCCAATGAGCGCACGCAGTTCGGCAAGCCGATCGGCAAGTTCCAGGCGATCCAGCAACAGCTTGCCGTGCTGTCCACGCAGTCGGCCGCGGTCGGCATCGCATCGGCCCATGCAGCGCAGCGCGCCGACAAGGTGACGTCGGGCGATGCGGCGGCCTTTGAAATTGCGGTGGCGAAAACGCGCGCCGATGATGCGACCTCGATCGCGACCTCCATCGCGCATCAGGTGCATGGCGCGATCGGCTTCACATATGAGCACGGGCTTCACTTCGCGACGCGCCGCCTCTGGTCGTGGCGGGCCGAGTTCGGATCGGGCGCCGAATGGGCAGACTGGCTCGGCCGCGAGACGATCGCGCGCGGGGCGGACGCCCTCTGGCCCTATGTGACCGCGAGGTGACGGCAGCCAGCCCGGCCACGGGACGGCCCCGCGAAGTTTCTATTCAGAATGGAGTTACGATCTTGAACGTTACGGAAGCCCTGAAGACACGCATCACCTGCCGGGCCTTTCTCGACAAGCCGGTGCCCGAGGCGACCGTGCGCGCCATTCTCGATGTGGCAAAATGGGCGCCGTCCGGCGGCAATCTTCAGCCCTGGCACGTCTATGTGCTGACGGGCGAGCGGCTGAAGGAATTTCTCGCGATCATCGCCGAGAAGCAGAAGACGATGCCTTTCGGCGAGGGCACCGAATACGACATCTATCCCAAGAACCTGACGGAGCCCTACAGGTCGCGGCGCTTCAAATGCGGCGAGGACATGTATGCGACGATCGGCGTGGCGCGCGAGGACAAGGCCGGCCGCCTCAAGCAGTTCGCGCGCAATTTCCGCTTCTTCGATGCGCCGGTCGCCATCTTCTTCGCCATCGACCGCCAGATGGGGATCGACCAGTGGTCCGATCTCGGCATGTTCGCGCAGTCGGTGATGCTGGCGGCACGCGAGCAGGGGCTGCACACCTGCCCCCAGGAAGCCTGGGCCATCTGGCACAAGACGGTGGCGGAATTCGTGAGCATGCCGCCGGAACTCATGCTCTTCTGCGGCATGGGGCTCGGCTATATGGACGAGGCGGCGCCGATCAACAAGCTGCGCACCGACCGCGCGCCGATGGAGGAGTGGGCGAGCTTTTCGGGCTTCTGAAGCCGCTCGCTTCCATTCATCGAAGGTTCAGTCTGGGGAAGCTAGAACCGGGGGCATGAAAAGGACGCTCGCATCGGCCGCACTGGCATTCTCTGCGATCCTCGCCTTGATGGCGGGGGCGGAGCCCGTCCATGCGGCCCCCTGGTCGCAGGAGCGCTCCTATATCGGCCGGCCGCTGCGGAATTCCGACATGCGCACCGACCAGAATGCGGCGCGGGAAGGCGTGCGCCAGGGCAAGATCCTGCCGCTCGGCAAGGTGCTGGCCAAGGTGCATCAGCGCCATCCCGGCCGTCTTCTCGACGCGCAACTGGTGGACGGCGGAGGCCGCCCGGTCTATCTCATCAAGTTGATGACCGCCGACGGCAGCGTCGCTATCGTCTCGGCGGATGCGGCAACGGGTGAAATATTGGGCTATCGCCAGGGAGGACGCTGAGGCATGAGACTGCTCGTCGTCGAGGACGACCCGGACCTCAATCGCCAGCTCGTGACCGCGCTCACCGAGGCGGGATATGTCGTCGACAAGGCCATGGACGGCGAGGAGGGGCACTTTCTCGGCGATACGGAGCCGTATGACGCGGTGATCCTCGATCTGGGCCTGCCCGAGATGGACGGCGTCACCGTGCTCGAGAAGTGGCGCCGGGCGGGCCGCAACATGCCAGTGCTGATCCTCACCGCGCGCGACCGCTGGTCGGACAAGGTGGCGGGCTTCGATGCCGGGGCCGACGACTACGTGGCCAAGCCCTTCTTCATGGAAGAGGTGCTGGCGCGCCTCAGGGCGCTGCTGCGCCGGGCGAGCGGCCATGCGACGAGCGAATTCGAATGCGGCCCCTTGCGGGTGGACACGCGGACCTCGCGCGTCACGGTCAACGGCACGGCGGTCAAGCTCACTTCGCTCGAATACCGGCTGCTCGAATATTTGATCCACCATCAGGGCCGCATCATCTCGCGCACCGAACTCGTGGAGCATCTCTACGATCAGGATTTCGACCGCGACTCCAATACCATCGAGGTCTTTGTCGGCCGGCTCCGCCGCAAGCTCGGCAAGGACATGATCGAAACGGTGAGGGGGCTCGGCTACCGGCTCGCCGCCCCGGAAGATGCTGCCTAGAAGCCTTCACCTCCGCACCGACAGTCTCGCCTTTCGATTGGTGGCGGGCGCGGCGCTGTGGAGCTCGGTCGTGCTGCTTGCGGGCGGCATCATCCTTTCCTCGCTTTTCCGCAATACGGTCGAGCGTTCCTTCGACGCGCGGCTGGAGGTGCTGCTCGGAAGCCTCATCGCCACGACCGAGGTGAACGATCAGCACCAGATCGTCCGCTCGCGCGACCTCAACGAAACACGCTTCGATTTCGCCTATTCGGGCTGGTACTGGCAGATCGCGCCGCTCGCGCAGCGCCTTGCCCTGCGTTCGCGCTCGCTCTTCGACCAGTCGATCGACCTCGCCGAAGGCAAGGACTCGCGGCGCGATGTCTCCGGCGCGCGCTATTTCGATGCGACGGGCCCCGAAAACCAGTCGCTGCGCGTCGTCGAGCGCCGCGTGATGCTGCCGGGCTATGACGTGCCCGTTTCCTTCGCCGTCGCCGGCGACAAGGCGGAAATGGAAGCCGATATCCAGAGCTTCAACAGCACGGTCTTCATGGCGATGGTCGGGCTCGGCGCCGGCATCCTGATCGCGCTTCTCATTCAGGTGCGCTTCGGCCTGCGGCCGCTCGAAGGCGTACGCCGCGCGCTCGCGCAGATCAGGTCCGGCAAGGCGACGAGGCTCGATGGGCAGTTTCCGAGCGAGATCGAGCCGCTTGCCGACGAGATCAACTCGCTCCTCGAAAGCAATCGCGAGGTGCTGGAGCGCGCGCGCATGCATGTGGGTAATCTCGCCCATGCGCTGAAAACGCCGCTGAGCGTCCTGACCAATGAAGCGCGCGCCCATCCTGACGGGTTCGGCGAGCAGGCCGTGAAACTCGCCGCGAATATGCGCGAACAGATCGACCACCACCTTGCGCGCGCCCGCATGGCGGCATCGGCCAATGTCTTCGGCGCGCACACACCCGTCGCGCCGACGCTCGCCCGGCTCGCGCGCACGCTCGAACGCATCTATGCCGAGCGGGGCATCTCCATCGCCGTCGAATGTCCGGAAGACCTCGGCTTTCGCGGTGAGGCGCAAGACCTGGAGGAGATGGCCGGAAACCTGCTCGACAATGCCTGCAAATGGGCGGCCGGGCGCGTGGAACTCAAGGCCCGGCCGCTGGCCGCGCCGCGCAAGGGCCGCGCCGTCTTCATGGTGACGGTGGAGGATGACGGGCCAGGCGTGCCGGAGGAAAAGCGCAAGACCGCGCTCCGCCGCGGCGGCAGGCTCGACGAAACGAAACCCGGCTCCGGCCTTGGCCTTTCCATCGTGACCGAGATCGCGGAGCTTTATGGCGGCGAACTCCATCTCGCCGATGCGGCGCTTGGCGGCCTTCGCGCCGAACTCGTTCTGCCGGCGGCGAGCGAGTAGGGGAGGCGGGCGGCGGCGGCAATCTGAACGCAGGATGAATGCAGCGTTCAGCGACTGCTCAAGCGCCGCCTGTCAGGATCAGCTCCGGTTTTAACGATCGATTTCGGGGTATCCCATGAAAATCTCTCGCATCGCGCTGGCTGCCGCTCTCGCCGCCATACTCGCTGGCTGCGCACAGAACGGTTACGGCGGATATGGCGGCTACGGGCCGAAGCAAACCATGGGTACGGTGGGCGGCGCCGTCATAGGCGGCCTTGCCGGTCAGGCGATCGGCGGCGGCACGGGCCGCCTCTGGGCGACGGGTGCGGGCGTGCTGCTCGGCGCGCTCGTCGGCAACAGCATCGGCCAGAGTCTCGACCGCGCCGACCAGCAATATCTCTCGCAGGCGTCCTACCGCTCCTTCGAGAGTGGCGCGCGGACGGAATGGCGCAATCCGGATAGCGGCAATTACGGCTATGTCGAGCCCGGCCGCAGTTACCGGACGAGCGCGGGCTATTGCCGCGAATATCAGCAGACGGTCTATATCGGCGGACGCGCCCAGCAGGCTTTCGGCACCGCCTGCCGCCAGCCGGACGGCAGCTGGCAGATCCAGAACGGCTGATTGGCAGCCGGGGCGTGCCGAAAATTGAAAAGGCCGCCGTACACCAATCTGGAGTACGGCGGCCAGTTCGGAACGGCTGCGACGCGGCCCGTTATGTTCATCGTTTACAGGGCCGCTCCGTTTGTCGCTCTTGGCGCATTTGTCGCGTTACCCGAGCGGATTTCGCCGGGTGACGACGATCGTCGTCAGGCGATGAAGTCTCCAGGAGTGTCCGACCTCACCGCGCTCGCGTTACGATCCTCTGTCGCGATCGAAATGCTGGCGATGGCAAACGGTGTCATCAAACCGTTAGACATCAGATCACCTCCTTTCAATGGTTGAACCCAGGA
>NZ_JBATUH010000077.1:0-15352 GCF_049671045.1 Parvibaculum sp.
TTCGGCGGCAAGGGGCGCTCCCCACTTGTGATGGGCGGGGCCGATCCCCAATTTGCCGTAATGGCACTGGAGGAGGCTCCCGCATGACAGCCGTCGAGTTCTGGTACGAATTTGCAAGCACCTATTCCTATCCGGCGGCGATGCGCGCGGAACGCCTCGCGGCGGCTGCCGGCGTCGAGCTGCGCTGGCGGCCATTCCTGCTCGGGCCGATCTTCGCCGCTCAGGGGTGGAACGACAGCCCTTTCAATATTTATCCAGCCAAGGGCCGTTATATGTGGCGCGATCTCGCCCGCATCTGCGCGGCCGAGGGGCTGGCGCTCAGCGAGCCGGTGCGCTTCCCGCAGAACGGCCTCAGGGCGGCGCGGATCGCGCTTCTCGGCGCGGGGGAGGGCTGGGCTCCCGGCTTCACGCGCGCCGTCTATACGGCCAATTTCGCCGGGCGGAAGGACATTTCCGACGAAGCGGTCCTCACCGGAATACTGGACGCGCTCGGCCTCGACGCGGCCTCGATCATGGAGTGCGCAGCGTCGGATGAAAACAAGGCGCGGCTCAAGGCGCAAACGCAAGAGGCCATCGTGAAGGGGATTTTCGGCGCGCCGAGCTTTGTCGTCGGCGACGAGATTTTCTGGGGCAATGACCGGCTCGAAGCGGCGCTTCAATGGGCGCGGTCGCGGGCGTGAGTTTCCGGAATCGCGGTGCGGTTTTTTCGTGTAGCCACGCTTGCGCCTCTTGCGCGATGCAGGATGGACGACGATCTCCTTGGTTCCGCATCTTGCGCCAGTGATGGGAGAGGCCCATGAGCACCATCGTCTTTCATTCACAGCCCATGAGCGTCTATCTCTGGACGGCAAGCCTCGTTGCGGCGGAAAAGGGCGTCCCATGGTCGGTCAATGTGCTCGAGCCGGGCTCCGACACGCACAAAAAGCTCCATCCCTTCGCGCGCTCGCCCGTGCTTCAGCATGGCGCGATCTTTCTCTATGAGACGCTCGCGATCGCGCATTACATCGACGAGGCTTTCGAGGGGCCGGCGCTGCAACCGGCAGACGGGCTTGAGCGCGCCGAGATGCTGCGCTGGGTGAGCCTCGTCAACGCGCATATGTTTCCGACGATGACGAACGGGCTCGCCAAGCAGCGTCTCCTCGTGCCGATGCGGGGCGGAAGGCCCGACGAGGCGCTCATCGCGCGGGCCGCGACCGAATTCGTGCATCAGCTCGCGCTTATCGAGAAGGATCTCCGGCATCACGAATTTCTCGCAAGCGACGAGATCTCGCTGGCTGACTGCTTTCTCTTTCCGCATCTCCATTTCGCCAGCATGACGGCCGAGGGCGACGGGGCGCTGAAATGCGCGCCCCTGTCCTCGCGCTGGCTCGAGCGCATCCGCGGGCGGCCGAGTTTCGCGGCGACGGATCAGTTGCGGGACCTGGCGGCCTAGATTTCCGAGGTGGAGGTGTCCGGCGCGGTTTGCGTGGTCTTGAAGCGCTCGCTCGCCCGCGCCTTCACGGTTTCGCTCTTCAGCTGGCCGCAGGCCGCCATGATGTCGCGGCCGCGCGGCGTGCGCACGGGGCTCGCATAGCCCGCGCGGTTCACGACATCGGCGAATTTTTCGATCGTCGCCCAGTCGGAGCATTCATAGGGGCTGCCCGGCCAGGGGTTGAAGGGAATGAGGTTGATCTTGGCGGGAATGCCCTTCAGCAGGCGGACGAGTTCCCGCGCGTCGGCGAGACTGTCATTGACGCCCTTGAGCATCACATATTCGAAGGTGATGCGCCGCGCGTTGGAAACGCCGGGATAGTTCCGGCAGGCATCCAGAAGCTCCGCAATCGGATATTTCTTGTTGAGCGGCACGAGCCGGTCGCGCGTCTCGTCATTGACCGCATGGAGCGAGACGGCCAGCATGCAGCCGATTTCGCTGCCCGCCCGCTCGATCATCGGCACGACGCCCGATGTGGAGAGCGTGATGCGGCGCTTGGAGAGCGACAGCCCCTCGCCATCCGAGACGATGTCGAGCGCGTCGCGCACATTCTCGAAATTGTAGAGCGGCTCGCCCATACCCATCATGACGATGTTGGTGACGAGGCGGTCGTTCGAGTTCCGGCCCGAATCCGGCCATTCGCCGAGCGCGTCGCGGGCGACGAGAAGCTGGCCGACGATTTCGCCGGCGGTGAGGTTGCGCACGAGCTTCTGCGTGCCCGTATGGCAGAAGGTGCAGGTGAGCGTGCAGCCGACCTGGCTCGAGATGCAGAGCGTTCCGCGCCCCTCCTCGGGGATGTAGACGGCCTCGATCTCGGGGCCCGGCATGCCCGGCTTGTCGGGCGCGAGCCGGAGGAGCCATTTGCGCGTGCCGTCGACCGATTTCTGCTCGACCACCATTTCGGGCCGGGCGACGACGAAGGCTTCGTCGAGCTTCGCCCTCAGCTCCCTGGAAAGCGTCGTCATGTCGGCGAAATCGGTAAGGCCGCGATGATAGATCGCGTTCCAGAGCTGGCCGACACGCATCCTGATCTGGTTGCGCGGCAGTCCCAGGGACTGAAGCGCCTCGCCAAGCGCCTCGCGGCTCAGGCCGACAAGGTTCGGCTTCCCGGCGGGCGCAGCCGGGGCCGGATGGGGCGCAAGCGCGGGCAGCGGCCCGGATTGCCGGGCGCTCGCGCGCTTCTCGTGGCTGATGTCGAGGCTCGTCGCCATGTGCTCGTCCTGCGGCCCCGCCGGATCAGGCATGGGGCCCGTTTCGCCGGGGTCATAGCACAAACGGGCGGGCGGACGCCAATCCCGCGGGCAGGACCCGGTTATCGGCGCCCTGTCAGGGGCCTTTTCGCGTCACTTGCAGGCGGTGTCGATCTTGGAAAGGGCCATGCTCGAGCCCTTCAGCGAGTAAGTGTCCGTGGTGGTGGTCTTTTTCGCCGAGGTGCCCTTGATGACCATGGAGGCGCCGGCGCGGATCGCCTTCACCATGCGGCCCTCGTCGTCGGTCTTGTCGAGCCAGGCCCAATACTGGTGCTCGCCGCCCTCCGGCACGCCGGTGAACATCTGGAACTTGTCCTTGCCGATGGTGGCGAAGGGCTTGGACGTGGCGCTGAAGGGATAGCCCGCGCGCATGCTGATTTCGTTGCGGATGTTGCGGCCGGGGCGATGGGTGATCATGAAATAGACATCGCCGCGCTTTGCCCCCTTGGGGTCCTGCGTCTTCGGCTCGCCGAGCACATAGCAGATCCGGTCGTTGCCGCTGCCATAGCTGTAGGCGGTCCAGTCATCGAACTTGCCGAGAAGCTTCGGGGCATCGGCCGCGCCGGCGGCAACGGTGAAGCCGAGAGTGGCGGTTGCGAGGGCCGCAGCGGCAAATAGGCGCGTGCTTGTCAGCATTTATCGAGACTCATTCCTTGCCGATGGAAAGACGGCATGACCATACCGGGGGTGGAGGGCAATTTCCAGACTGGAGGGCGGGCCCGTTTGCGGGAAACGGCGCTTGAGAGGGGGAATGGTGACCTGCAAATCTGGCGACTTTGCGGCGCGCTGTGGTAAGTCAGAGGCAGCGATATTCACTAAAGACAGGGGAAGCCCATGAAAGCCATCTTGTGCAAGGAATACGGTCCGCCGGAGAAGCTCGTCATCGAGGAGGTTCCCTCGCCGGAGCCCAAGAAGGGCCAGGTCGTGCTGGGGGTCCAGGCGGCGGCGGTCAACTTCCCCGACGTGCTCATCATCGAGAACAAGTACCAGTTCAAGCCGCCGCTCCCCTTCTCGCCGGGCGGCGAGGTTGCCGGCGTCGTCAAGAAGGTCGGTGAAGGCGTGACCCGGCTCAAGGTCGGCGACCGCGTCATCGGCTCGTGCGGCTGGGGCGGCTTTGCCGAAGAGCTTGCCATCGACGAGGCGCGGACGACGCCCATTCCGGCCGAGATGGATTTCGTGACGGCCTCGGCCTTCCTCATGACCTATGGCACGTCGCATCACGCGCTCAAGGACCGGGCGCATCTGAAGCCCGGCGAGAACCTGCTGGTGCTGGGCGCGGCCGGCGGCGTCGGCCTTGCCGCCGTCGAACTCGGCAAGGCGATGGGCGCGCGGGTGATCGCGGCCGCCTCGTCCGAGGACAAGCTCGCCGTCTGCCGCGAGCATGGCGCCGACGAGACGATCCTTTATCCGACCGGCGCGCTCGACAAGGACCAGCAGCGCGAGCTTTCCGACAAGATCAAGGAACTCACGGGCGGTCAGGGCGCCGATGTCGTCTACGATCCCGTCGGCGGCGACTATTCGGAGCCGGCGCTCCGGGCGACGAACTGGGAAGGGCGCTTCCTCGTGGTCGGTTTCGCCTCGGGGCCCATTCCGAAGATTCCGCTCAATCTCGCGCTCCTCAAGGGCTGCCAGATCGTCGGCGTCTTCTGGGGTGCCTTCACTGGCCGCGAGCCGCAGCGCCATCAGGAGAACCTGAAGGAGCTGATGACATGGTTCAAGGAGGGCAAGCTGCGCCCGCATGTCTCGCGCACCTACAAGTTCACCGAGGTGGCCGAGGCGCTGAACGACATGGCGGCGCGCAAGGTCAAGGGCAAGATCGTGCTGGTGCCCTGATCGGGGAAGCCTGACGCAAAGGCGAGGGGGAGGCGGCGGCCCATGGGGCGAACGCTTGTGATGATCGGCGCGGCGGCGGGCTTCGTCGTCGTCGCCTTCTTCGGTTTCCTCGTCTATGTGCTGCTGGCCTCGGGCCAGCCTTCCTATTGGGAGGGAGACATTGCGGCCTTCGAGCGCCGCGATGTCTCGAATCCGCCGCCGGCTGATGCGGTGCTCTTCGTCGGCGCGGACGATGTCAGGCTCTGGGAAACGCTTGCCGCCGACATGGCGCCGATCCCCGTCATCCAGCGGGGCTTCGGCGGCGCGCAGATCTCGCATGTCACGCATTACGCGGCGCGCATCATCGTCCCCTACCGCCCGCGCGCCATCGTGCTCATCGCGGGCGAGGCCGACATGTCGGATGTGCGCGGCAGAAGGCCGGAAGACGTTCTCGGCGACTTCAAGGCTTTCGTCGATGCGCTTCGCGCGCAGGGCGTCGGGGCTCCGGTCTATTTCGTCTCGATCCGCCCCTCGCCCATGCGCCTTTCGCGCTGGTACGGGGCAAGGCGCGCCAACGAACTCATCGAGGAATATGTCAGGACCCGGACGGACCTCCACTATATCGACGTGGCCTCGCAGATGTTCGATGCGAGGGACAATATCCGCAGGGAGCTTTTCCGCTGGGACGGGCTGTCGCTCAATGCGAGCGGATATGCTCTTCTCACGGAGAAAATCAGGGCCGCTATTCTCGCCGCCAGGCAAGGCGCGGGCGAAGCGGCTCCTGCCATCCAATAACGGCGCCTCGGAGCGCATGACATAAACAACAGGGAGAGAAGGCATGCCGGCAGAGCAGGTCAGCCGCGAAACGAAAGCGGGCCGGATCGAGGGCGAATACGATCCGAAATTCAGGGAGGTCTATGAGGCCTTCGTCGAGAATTTCGAGACGCGGGACGAGGTCGGCGCCAATGTGTCGATCACACTCGAAGGCCGCACGGTCGTCGATCTGTGGGGCGGGCGCAAGGCGCGCGAGGGCGAGCCCTGGACGCGCGATACGGTTTCCATCGTCTTTTCCTGCACCAAGGGAGCCGCGGCCATCTGCGCCCACATGCTCGCCGATCGCGGGCTTCTCGATCTCGATGCGCCGGTGGCGAAGTACTGGCCGGAATTCGCGCAGAACGGCAAGGAGGAGGCGACCGTCTCCATGCTGCTCGACCATTCGGTCGGCGTGCCGCATCTGCGCGAGACGCTGAAGGACGGCGCCTATTACGATTATGACCACATGGTCGATCTCATCGCGCGGGAAAAGGCCTTCTGGGAGCCCGGCACGCGCAATGGCTATCACGGCGTGACTTTCGCCTGGACGGTGGGCGAGATCGTGCATCGCGCGGGCGGGAAGCGCCTCGGCGCCTTCTTCCGCGACGAGGTGGCGGGCCCGCTCGGCCTCGATTTCTGGATCGGCCTGCCGGAAGAGATCGAGCCGCGCGTCGCGCCGATGATCTATGCCGTTCCCGATCCGTCCGCGCCGCCGTCGAAATTCACGCAGGCCGTGATGAGCGATCCGAAATCGATCGCGGCCCTTTTCCTCCTGAACAATGGCGGCGCCAATTTCAATTCGCGCGAGTGCCATGCGGCCGAGATCGGCTCTGCCAACGGCATTTCCAACGGCCGGGGGCTTGCCGGGCTCTACGCGCCGCTCGCCAATGGCGGCGGCAAGCTCGTCTCCGCCGAAACACTCGCCCGCATGGGCCGCGTCGCCATGGCCACGCATGAGGATGCGACGCTTCTCATCCCCACGCGCTTCGCGCTCGGCTTCATGAAGTCGATGGACAATCGCAAGGTGCCGAACGCGCCGAGCTCGAGCGTCATCCTGTCGGATGCCGCATTCGGCCATGTCGGCATGGGCGGCTCGATCGGCTTTGCCGATCCGGAAGCGCGCATGAGCTTCGGCTACAACATGAACCGCATGGGCATGGGCATCCTGCTCAACGAGCGCGGTCAGGCGCTCGTCGATGCCGCCTATCGCTCGCTCGGCTACCGCTCCAATGCGAGCGGCGCCTGGACCGTTTGAGCGAACGGATGGAGAGCGCGGATCAGGACCTGAATCTGCGCTCTTCCTCCCGGATGGGAATATCGTTGATGCTGGCCTCGCGGCGGCCCATCAGGCCGTCCGGATTGAACTCCCAGTTCTCGTTGCCATGCGAGCGGTACCACTGGCCGCTGTCGTCGTGCCACTCATATTCGAAGCGGACGGAAATGCGGTTGCCGTCGAAGGCCCAGAGTTCCTTCTTCAGCCTGTAGCCGAGTTCCTTCGCCCATTTGCGGCGGAGGAACGCCTTGATCTCGTCGCGGCCTTTCACGAATTCGCTGCGGTTGCGCCATTGGGAATCGACCGCATAGCCGAGCGCCACGCGGTCGGGATCGCGTGAGTTCCACGCATCCTCGGCCGCCTGGACCTTGGCTGCTGCCGTTTCGCGCGTGAAGGGCGGTTTGATGGGTGTCGGTGTCGTCATGATGGCTCCTTTGCTGATTTGACGGCGGCAAGCTCGGCTTCGAGCATGTCGATCTTCGATTGCAGATGCGCGAGCGCGCCGGCGACCTCGTCGGCGTCGAATTTCTGCGGAATGTGGCTCGAGCAATTGAAGTCGATCGCGGAGATGGCGAAGACGACCGCTTGCAGGGGACGGGCGCGATAGCCCTCGGGCATCAGCATGGCGACGGTCGCGGCATCCTCCACGACTTCGGCGCGTCCCCAGATCTTGACGCGCGTGCGCGTCGCGTAATCCATGAGAAACATATAGGCGCGGGCGTTCTCGCTCAGATTGCCGATGGTGATGTACTGGTGATTGCCGGCATAGTCGGCGAAGGCGAGCGTGCGGTCGTCGAGTACGCGCAGAAAGCCCTTCGGCCCGCCGCGATGCTGGATATAAGGCTGGCCTTCCGCGCTGGCGGTGGCGAAATAGAACGAAGTTCTCTGCGCGATGAAGGCGGCGACATCAGGCGAAAGCCGGTCGCGCATGTCGTGCTTTTCGTAATGGGGGCGGCTGCCGCGCCGTTCCTGAAAGGCCTTCACGGCGGGGGTGAAGGCGACATCGCTGACGAATTGGCTCATATGGGCCGTTCCATTGTGTCCGGTCTGGCGGGAATATCGGGTGTTCCACCACGAAGATTAATCTGCAAATATCGGGCTTCTCTGTTCCCGAAAGCGGAATAATAAATGGACAGGCTCGATGCGCTTTCGGTTTTCGTGGCCGTGGCCGAGCAGGAAAGCTTCGTCCGCGCCGCCAGGCGGCTCGGCCGCTCTCCGGCGGCGGTGTCGCGCGCCGTCGCGGCGCTCGAGGAGCGCCTGGGAACGCGGCTTCTCCAGCGGACGACGCGGGCCGTCTCGCTGACCGATGCGGGACGCCGCCATTACGAGCGCTGCCGCGCGCTGCTTGCCGAATTCGAGGCGATAGAGGCGGCGGCCACGCGCGAGCGCGACGAGCCGCAGGGGCTTCTCGCGATCACCGCGCCTTTCATTTTCGGACGGCTTCATGTGCTCCCCGTGGCGACGGAATTCCTGCGCGCCTATCCGCATGTGACCATGCGCTTTTTCTTTTTCGACCGCTATGTGTCGCTCGTCGATGAGGGGATGGATCTGGGCGTCAGGATCGGCCCGCTCGAGGATTCGAGCCTGCGCGCGACAAAGGTCGGCTCGGTCACGCGGGGACTTTATGCGAGCCCTGACTATCTGGAGCGGCGCGGCACGCCGAAATCTCCATCCGAGCTTTCGCGGCATGATTGCATCGTCGTCGCGGGACCGGCCGCCGGTCAGCAGGTCTGGAGTTTCGGGCAGAGGGGCGCAAGGCGGGCGGTCACGGTGTCGCCGCGACTTTCCGTGACCTCGATCGAAGCCTCCATCGACGCGGCGCTTTCAGGGGTCGGGATTGCGCGGCTCCTGTCCTATCAAACCGAAAGCCTCGTCCGCGAAGGGCGGCTCACACGCATTCTCGCCGCGCAGGAGCCGGAGGAACTGCCGATCCATGTCGTGCAGCCGGCGGGCCGGCATGTGCCAGCGAAGTCGCGCGTCTTTGCCGAGAGGCTCGTTCCGGCGCTCCGGGCGAAATTCGCGCGGCGCTAGGACTTGCCGTCGAGCGGTGGCAGGCCGAGCGCCTTTCGCGCATCGGCGCGATGGGCAGGCTTGATGTGGCTCGAGACTAGGCCGATCGCCGCCATGAGGACCGTCGCGTCATCGGTGAAGCCGAGACCGGCGACAAAATCGGGAATGAGATCGGCGGGCAGGACGAAATAGGCAAGCGCGCCGAGCAGCGTCGCCTTGACGCGAAGCGGCGTCGCGGGATCGCGCGTGCAAAACCAGGCGGAAGCCGCTTCCTCGGCGAAGGGTACGCGGCCCGCGACGCGCGCCATCTTCTTCCAGAAGCCCTGGCGGACCGTCTCCTCGTTCCGTGCGAGGACGGCGGGCAGGGCCAGATCCGGATTTTCGAGACCGGATTCCGCGTCTCTTTGCGACATTTCTCCATCCGCCGCTGTTACGACGCCGGGCTTTCGCCCGGCAGGGACAAGATGGGGCACCGGGCGGCCTCCTGCAAGGCAAGGCGGACCCTGCGTCAATCAGCCGAGGCGCCAAATCCTCTTGCCACCGGCACTTTTGGGCTCGCACTCGGCCGCGCGAATTTGTTAAATCGGCGCCAATCCGACGCGGCGAACCGCGCGGTCGGCAGAGAAGGAATGGACGAATGAAACTCGATTCAAGCATCAGCGCCATCGTCACCGGCGGCGCATCGGGCCTCGGCGCGGCGACGGTGCGCGCGCTTGCCGCGAAGGGCGTGAAGGTCGGCATCTTCGATCTTCAGGAAGAAAAGGGTGAAGCGCTCGCGAAGGAAATCGGCGGCGTGTTCGCGAAGGTCAACGTGACCGATGAAGCGAGCGTCGATGCGGGCTTCGCGAAGGTTCGCGCGGCGATCGGCCAGGAGCGCATCCTCGTCAACTGCGCCGGCACGGGCAACGCGATCAAGACCGCCTCGCGCAACAAGGAGACGGGCGCGGCCGAGCACTTCCCGCTCGACAAGTTCAACCTCATCATCCAGATCAACCTCGTCGGCACGTTCCGCTGCATCGCGAAGTCGGCGGCCGGCATGCTCTCGCTCGACCCGCTGCCGGATGGCGATCGCGGCGCGATCGTGAACACGGGCTCGGTCGCGGCGGTCGACGGCCAGATCGGCCAGGCGGCCTATTCGGCTTCGAAGGCCGGCGTCGTCGGCATGACGCTGCCGATCGCGCGCGATCTCTCGCGCGAAGCGATCCGCGTCAACACGATCCTGCCCGGCATCTTCGACACGCCGCTGCTCGCGGGCGCGCCGGAGAAGGTGCGTCAGGCGCTCGGCGCCCAGGTGCCGTTCCCCTCGCGTCTCGGCAACCCGGTGGAATATGCCTCGCTCGCTCTGCAGATGATCGAGAACGGCTACTTCAACGGCGAAACGGTCCGCCTCGACGGCGCGATCCGCATGGCGCCGCGCTAATATTTCCGGAGACGGAAACGATGAAAGCCCCGGAGGAAACTCCGGGGCTTTCTTGCATCAGGGCGTCGGCCTATTTCGCCCGGCCGGCCCGGCCGGCGATCCGGTCCATGAATTGCGCGAGCCTGATGTCGCGCTCGGAGACGCCGTTCGCGTCATGCGTGGTCAGCGTCACCTCGACCCTGTTGTAGACGTTGAACCATTCGGGATGGTGGTCGGACTTTTCGGCGGCGAGCGCCACGCGGCTCATGAAGCCGAAAGCCTCGTTGAAATCCCTGAAGAGATAGGTCTTGGCGATGGCGTCGCGGCCTCTCACCTTGGTCCAGCCCTTCAGGCTTTGAAGCGCCTTTCTGCGCGCTGCATCTGTCAGTCTTTCGATCATTGAAGGCCTCCGGGCGATCATGGGATGAATGAAACGCGCGCCCGGCATCGGGACAGCGCGACGGGCGGAAGTCTATCCGGTTTTGAGATAGGATGCCGCGCAACGAAGCATACGGCGGCAAGGAGAAGGAAATGGACTGGCGCGAGAGGAGGGCACCGTCGCTTGCCGATTTCGAGCGGCTGGCGGACGAGGCGTTCGCAAGATTGCCCGAAGACTTCCGCAGGCGCTGCGAGGGGCTCGTCATTCGGGTGGAAGATTTCCCGAGCGAAGAGGTGCTCGACGATATGGGGCTCGAGAGCCCCTTCGATCTCCTTGGCCTCTATCATGGCCTCGGCCAGCCTTATCAGCTCACCGACGCGGTCACGCATCTGCCGGACATGGTGTTCCTCTATCGCCGGCCGATGCTCGACTACTGGGCCGAATTCGACGAGACGCTCGGCCATCTCGTCACGCATGTTCTCATCCACGAGATCGGCCATCATTTCGGCCTGTCGGACGAAGACATGCATGCGATCGAGGCGAGAGCAGGCGCCTGATCACTCCGCTTCGGGTGGATATGTGCGCTCGGGCACATATGGCCCGCCGCCGGTGCTCGTCCGTGCCGAGAAGAGGACGAAGCGGCTCACCTCGAAACGCGGCGTGGCGAAGAGATTGTTCGCCTCGATGAAGCGATAGACCTCCGGCGGCTCAATGCCCTTGAGCCGCGCCAGCGTCACATGCGGCGTGAAGTTCCGCGTCTCCGGCTTGAGGCCGACGCGGCGCATCGCGCTTTCCTGCCGCGCCTGCAGGCGGGTCAGAGGCTCGCTCGGCCGCACGCCCGCCCAGAGCGCATGGGGTTTCTTGCCGCCGAACTCGCCCACGCCCTCGACCTCAATCTCGAAGGGATCAAAGCTGATTTCCTGAAGCGCCTCGTCGACATCGTTCGCGACGTCCTCGGGCACATCGCCGATGAAGCGCAGGGTGATGTGGAAATCGGACGGTTCGATCCAGCGCGCGCCCTCGATCCCGCGCTGAAGGCGCGTCAGGCGCCCGGCGATCTCGCCGGGAATTTCAAGGGCGGTGAACAGACGGATCATGGTTCTGCAATCGCAAGCGCCGTGCCCGGACGGGGTCCAGGCACGGCATTCCGGTTTCAGGGACAGGGATTGGGCTGGGCGGCGTGAGCCTCGTTCACGTCCTTCTCCAGTTCGTCGGTCCATTTCACGTCGCGCGAGCCGATGGCGAGCTTCAGCTGCTCCATCGAGGTCGCGCCGATGATGTTCGAGGTGACGAAGGAGCGCGTCGTCACGAACTGGTTTGCAAGCTGCGAGGCATCGAGCCCATGCTTCCTCGCAATGGCGAGGTAGCGCTCGATGGCGGCATCGGCCTGCGGGCTCTCATAGCGCTGAAGGCGATTGAAGAGCTGCTTGCGCGAGCCTTGCGGCAGCGCGCCGTTCTGATACTTGCCGGTGAGGTAGCCCTGCGCCAGCGGCGAATAGGCGAGAAGGCCGACGCCATCGCGATGCGCGATTTCGGCGCCGCCAAGCTCGAAGGTGCGGTTGATGAGGTTGTAGGCGTTCTGGATCGACTGCACGCGCGGAAGGTTCTTCGCCTCGGCATGGCGCAGAAAGGTCATCGTGCCCCAGGGTGTTTCGTTGGAAAGGCCGATATGGCGGACCTTGCCGGACTTTACCACCTCGGCGAGGGTGGCGAGGATTTCCTCGATCGGATGGGTCGGCGCCTCGACATGCCTGTAGGTGAGGCCATGGCCGCCGAAAAGCGACACGGGCCTGTCCGGCCAGTGAAGCTGGTAGAGGTCGATATAATCCGTCTGCAGACGTTTCAGGCTCTTGTCCACGGCCTCGAAAATCTGCTTGCGGCTGTGCTCGGTCGGCGACTTGTCGTCGCGCAGCCAGTTCATCGGCGAGCGGCCCGCGACCTTGGTCGCAAGGATGATCTTGTCGCGGCTCTTGCGCGCCTTGAACCAGCTGCCGATGATCTTTTCGGTCGAGCCCTGCGTCTCCGGCCGGGGCGGCACGGAATACATCTCCGACGTATCGAAGAAGTTGATGCCGTTGTCGATGGCATAGTCCATCTGGGCGTGACCGTCGGCCTCGGTGTTCTGCTCGCCCCAGGTCATGGTGCCGAGACAGATCGAGCTGACCTTGAGGCCCGTCCGGCCCAGTTCGCGATACTCCATGAGATGCTCCTGACTGGCGCCCGAAGGCGCGCGCGTTTCTTGATTTGATGAACGTCCGGGAGAGCCCCGGACGGAAGGAAAAGCACTACCTGTTCGCCCCGGCGGTTCCTCTCCGCGCCGCGCGGCCGATCAGTTCCTCGACCTTGGGCAGAATGCGCGTCACGATGACGGAGACGCCTTCGGGCGTCGGATGGAGCCCATCGGCGAGGATGAGGCGCGGATGCGCCGCGACACCGTCGAGGAAGAAGGGATAGAAGACAAGTCCGTTCGCAGATGCAAGCTCGGGATAGATGCGGTTGAAGGCGCCTGCATAGTCCGCGCCCATATTGGGCGGGGCGAGCATCCCTGCGAGAAGAACGGGTATGTTGCGCGCTTCGAGGCGCCGCACGATCTTTTCGAGATTGGCGCGCGTCACGGCAGGATCGATGCCTCTGAGCGCATCATTGGCGCCGAGTTCGAGAATGACGGCGTCGGTTCCCGGCCCCACGGCCCAGTCGAGGCGCGAAAGGCCGCCCGATGTGGTGTCGCCGGAGACGCCCGCATTCTCGATCACGATATTGTCATGTCCCCTCGCGCGGAGCGCCTTCTGAAGCTGGGGGACGAAGCCTTCATCCGGCCCCAGAAGATAGCCGGCGGTGAGGCTGTCGCCGAGGGCGACGATGGTGACGGGCTTGCCGGCAGCAAGCGCGGGCGTGCAAAGCAATGCGCAGAGAAGAAAAGCCGCCGCTTGCTTGTAAATCAGTGCGAACATGCCATATGGCCTCAGGGAAACGGAACAGGCGGGCGGGCGGTTGAGCGACGCGATCATCGAGGTGCGGGATCTGAAGCTGAGCCTGCCGAGCGCGGCGGGGCTCGTCAACATTCTGCGCGGCATTGACCTTGACGTAGCGGAGGGCGCGACGGTTGGTCTGGTCGGTCCTTCGGGCTCCGGCAAATCGACGCTTCTCATGGTGCTCGCCGGGCTCGAAAGGCCGGATGAAGGCTCGGTCCGGATCGCGGGCAAAGAGCTGACCGGGCTCGACGAGGACGCGCTTGCCCGCTTCCGCCGCGCACATATAGGCATCGTCTTCCAGTCCTTCCACCTCATCCCCACCATGACGGCGCTCGAGAACGTCGCCATCCCGCTCGAATTCGCGGGCCGCGCAGACGCCTTGGAGCGGGCGAAGGCGGAACTCGACGCGGTCGGCCTCGGCCACAGGCTTTCGCATTATCCGGCACAGCTCTCGGGCGGCGAGCAGCAGCGCGTGGCGCTGGCGCGCGCCGTGGCGGGCGATCCGGAGATCCTTCTGGCCGACGAGCCGACGGGCAATCTCGATCAGAAGACGGGCACGGAGATCATCGAGCTCATGTTCGCGCTGCACAGGCGCAAGGGCACGACACTTCTCCTCATCACGCATGACGACCGCCTCGCCGCGCGCTGCGCACGGGTGATCCGCCTGAAGGACGGGTTGATCGAGGGGGCGCAAGGGACGGGGGCACCATGACGGGGTCGCTCCCGCTCGCCCTGCGCCTTGCGCGGCGCGAATTGCGCGCCTCCCTCGCGGAAGGGTTTTCGGGATTTCGTATCCTGCTTGCCTGCCTCGCGCTCGGCGTCGCGGCGATCGCGGGCATCGGTTCCATCTCGACCGCGCTGACGCGGGGACTTGCCGAGCGCGGCCAGGAAATTCTCGGCGGCGATGTTGATGTGCGGCTCATCCATCGCGAGGCGAGCGCGGCCGAGCTCGCCGCCATCCAGAAAGGCAATATCGTCTCGCGCTCGGCCGAAATGCGGGCCATGGCGCGGACGCTCGCAGGCGAAAGGCAGAGCCTCGTCGAACTGAAGGCGGTGGACGGGCTCTATCCGCTCTATGGCGCGATGAGGCTCGATCCGCCCATGCCGCTTGGCGATGCGCTTGCGCTCCACGACGGCGCATATGGGCTTGTCGCCGAGCCCAATCTCGCCGCCCGGCTCGGGCTCGAGCCTGGCAACCGGGTTCGCATCGGCGAGGCGGTCTTCGATCTGCGCGCCCTCATCGCGCATGAGCCCGACCGCGTCGGCGACGGCTTCGCGCTCGGGCCGCGCGCGATGATCGCCCAGGATGCGCTGCCATCGACGGCGCTCGTGCAGCCGGGGAGCCTCGTCAACTATCACTACAGGCTGCGCCTGCCCGAAGCCGCGCGCGACGTGGTGGACATCAAGTCGATAGTCGCCCGTCTCGAGCAGTCCTTTCCCGACGCGGGCTGGCGCATCCGCGACCGGACGGACAGCGCACCCTCCATGCGCCGCTTCGTCGAACGGGTCGCGCTCTTTCTCGGCTTTGTCGGATTGACGGCGCTTGCCGTCGGCGGGGTCGGCGTCGCCAATGCGGTCAAATCCTTTCTCGACCAGAAGCGCGACGTCATCGCGACCTTCAAGTGCCTCGGCGCCGAGGGCGGGCTCATCTTTCAGATCTATCTCGCGCAGGTCGCGGCGCTGTCGCTCGCGGGCATCGTCATCGGCCTCGCCATCGGCGCGGCGGCGCCCTTCATGCTCGGCTCGCTCGCCGGTTCGCTCATTCCGATTCCGGTCGAGGCCGGCCTTTATGCGGGGCCGCTCATTCTCGCCACGGCCTATGGGCTTCTCACTGCGCTCGCCTTCGCGATCTGGCCGCTGGCGCTGGCGCGGGAAGTGCCGGCGGCGAGCCTTTTTCGCGGCCTCGTCGCGCCTGTCCGCCGGCTGCCGCGCATCGGCTATGTCGCGGCGGCGGGCGCGGCGCTCATGTCGCT
>NZ_JBATUH010000078.1:0-8572 GCF_049671045.1 Parvibaculum sp.
GCGCGGGCATCGTCGACGAGGCGGTCGCGCTCTCCATGGCGCGCGAGGCGCCGGCCCGCATCGACGATCTCCTTCGCCTTGGCGTTCCTTTCGACCGCGACCTCGAGGGCCATCTCGCCGTCGGCCGCGAGGCGGCGCACAGCCACCGCCGCATCGTGCATGTGCGCGGCGACCGCGCCGGCAGGGCGATCATGGAAGCGCTCGTCGCGGCGGTGCGCGCCTGCCCGTCGATCCGCGTCATCGAAAATTATTCCGCCTATGAGCTGGCGATGAGGGACGGGCGCGTCGCGGGCGTCCATGCGCGCCACACCGAAACGGGCGCCTCGATCCTCGTCCGCGCGCGCGCGACGGTTCTCGCCAGCGGCGGCGCCGGGCAGCTTTATGCGGTCACGACGAATCCGCCCCAGGCGCGCGGACAGGGCGTCGCCATCGCCGCCCGCGCGGGCGCCATCATCGCCGATCCCGAATTCGTGCAGTTCCACCCGACGGCCATTGCGGGCACGCGCGATCCGGCCCCCCTCGTCACGGAAGCGCTGCGCGGCGAAGGCGCGATCCTCATCGACGCCGCCGGCCGCCGCTTCATGCCCGCCGTTCACGCCGACGCCGAGCTTGCGCCGCGCGATGTCGTCGCCCGCGCCATCTTCCGCGAGATCGCGGCCGGCCGCACCGTCTATCTCGACACGCGCGGCGCCATCGGCGCGCGCCTGCCCGAGGCTTTTCCGACCGTTTACGAGAACTGCATCGGCTCTGGCATCGACCCGGTGCGCGATCCGATCCCCGTCGCGCCGGCCGCGCATTACCATATGGGCGGCATCAAGGTGGATGCGACGGGCCGCACGAGCCTCGAGGGCCTTTGGGCCTGCGGCGAGGTGTCCTGCACGGGCGCTCATGGCGCGAACAGGCTCGCCTCCAACTCCCTTCTCGAAGCCATCGTATATGGCGCGCGCATCGCGGCCGATATAGACGGGCGCACGCTTCCATCCGTGGACGGACCTTTGGCCACGCCCGCCCTCTCGGCCGATCTGCCGAGCCCGACGCTTCTCGTCACGCAGCTTCGCCAGCTCATGAGCGCCCATGTCGGCGTCATCCGGCATCGCGACGGCCTCATCCGCGCGCTTGAGGAACTCGCCCGCATCGAGCGGGCGGCGGGCGCTCGGAGCCTTCTCGTCAACATGACGACGACGGCGCGCCTCATCGCCGCCTCGGCCCTTGCCCGCGAGGAAAGCCGGGGCGGGCATTTCCGCAGCGATTTTCCCGAGCCGCGCGAGGCTTGGCGGCATCGCACCTTCACCACGCTTGCCGAAGCGGAGGCCATTTCCGCCGCCATCGACGACGCCACAGCCAAGACCGGTTCCTGCGCATGATCCCCAATCTCGAGCCGCTGCCCGGCTTTCTCATCGAGCAGGCGGTGAAGGCCGCTCTTGCCGAAGACCTCGGCCGGGCCGGCGACATCACCACCAATGCCACCATCCCCGCAAGCGCGGAGGCGCGCGTCGTCATTCGCGCGCGCGAGCATGGCCGGATCGCGGGGCTCGATTGCGCGCGCATGGCCTTCCGGCTCATGGACCCCTCGCTCAAGATCGCGATCTGCAAGCCGGACGGCTCGGATGTCGCGCCGGGCGATGTCGTCGCCGCGATCGAGGGCCCTGCCCGCCCGATCCTCACCGGCGAGCGCGTCGCCCTCAATTTCCTCGGGCACCTGTCCGGCGTGGCGACGGCGACCAACGCCATCGCCCGCGCCATCGCCCATACGCATACGCGCGTCTGCTGCACCCGCAAGACGACGCCGGGGCTCCGCGCGCTCGAGAAATACGCCGTGCGCGCCGGCGGCGGTACCAATCACCGCTTCGGGCTCGATGACGCCGTCCTCATCAAGGATAATCACATCGCGGTCGCAGGCGGCATCACACAGGCCGTGGCACAGGCCAGGGCCCATATCGGCCATATGGTGAAGATCGAGGTCGAGGTCGATACGCTCACGCAGCTCGAAGAAGCGCTGGCGGCGGGCGCCGAGCTTGTGCTTCTCGACAACATGCCGCCCGAAACGCTCATTCGCGCCGTCGGCCTCGTCGCCGGCCGCGCCGTGACCGAGGCCTCGGGGCGCATCACGATCGAGGGCGCGGCCGCCATCGCCGAGACGGGCGTCGATCTCATGTCGTCGGGCGCCATCACCCATTCGGCCCGCTGCCTCGATCTCGGGCTCGATTTCGAGACGCTGACGGTCGCCTGATCCCGCCAAGCCTTCCCAGCCGACCGGAAAGCCCGCTGGAGCGCTATCGCGCACCCTTCCCCTCCCCCCTGGCGGCCCTGCCGCCCGGAGCCCCCTTTTCGCCGCGTCTTTCCCTTCGCCTTGCGCGGGCCGATCCGACTAGAATGCGGTCCAGCAAAATAATCACAGACCTCGGGAGGCATTATGGGAAGCTCGAATGGACGTAAGTCCATCTTCATCACGGGCGCCGCATCGGGCATGGGCCGCGAAACGGCGCGCCTTTTCCACGGCAAGGGCTGGTTCGTCGGCGGCTATGACCAGAACCTGGATGGGCTCAAGTCGCTGGAGGCCGAACTCGGCGCGGAGAACTGCATCGTCCGCCGCCTCGATGTCACCGACAAGCGCGACTTCGAGAAGACCGTGGCCGAATTCGGCGCCGCGACGGGCGGCAAGATGGACATTCTCTACAACAATGCCGGCATCGGCGCGGGCGGCTTCTTCGACGAGCAGCCCTTCGAGGACGTCCTGAAGGTCGTCCATGTCAATTTCATCGGCGTGCTCAACGGCATTCATTCCGCCATCGGGCTTCTGAAGGCGACGCCGAACTCGCTCTGCTTCACCACCTCGTCCTCCTCGGCGACCTATGGCATGCCGGGCATCGCCGTCTATTCGGCGACGAAGCACGCCGTGAAGGGCCTGACGGAGGCGCTCTCGATCGAATTTCGTCGCTTCGGCGTGCGCGCGGCCGACGTCCTGCCCGGCCTCATCGACACGCCGATCCTGCCGCCGGGCGCGGTCGAGAACGCGCCGAAGGAAGGCATGTTCCGCGCCATTCCGCCGGTCGAGGTGGCGAAGGCCGTCTGGGAAGCCTATGGCTCGGACAAGCTGCACTGGTATGTCCCGCCGGAACTTGCCGAACTCGACAAGGCGGCCGGCAACATGCCCGAGATCGTCCGCGAACAGATCGCGACGACGGGGCCCATAGCCCGCATGCTGCAGGAAGCGGAAGCAGCCAGAAAGGCGGAGTAGGAAAGGCGCAGACGCCCGTCTGCAAACACGAATGGCGGGGCCTCGGCTCCGCCATTTTCATTTCCGTACCCGGATGGATCAGGACGGGTCGGAATTATCCATCGGATCGGCCGGGCGGTAGAAGATGTGCTGGCCGATCTTCGCCACCTCGACCATGTAGCGCGCCCATGTCGGGCTCACATAAGTCGCGTGATAGAAGGTCGCCGGACCGACGATGCTGTTTCGCACCTTGCCCGAGAGAACGTAATGCGCGATGCGCTGCGCCTTGCGCCAGGCGACGGGATCGCGCGGCTTGTCCATATCGCCATTGCAGGCGAATGAGAACTGGCACTGTTTCGCCTTCTGCCCCTGGAAGACAACGCCGCAAATGCTCGACGGATACTGGCCCGACATGACGCGATTGAGGATGACATCGGCAACGGCGAGCTGGCCGACCACGCTTTCGCCGCGCGCTTCGAAATAGACGCCCTCGGTGAGGCAGCGGCGTTCCTTTTCGAGGTCCTTGAGATTGATCTGTATGCGCGGCTTGCTGATGGCGACGGCGCTGTGGACGAGCGACGTGTCCGACTGACGGAAGACCGCGGGAATGACGACCGCCGCGTCGCGCTCCTCCACGCTCGAAAGAATGATGCTCTCGCGGTTGACCTTCGGCGCTTCCGCCTTCGCCACCTGCGCTTCGGGCGCTCCCGGCAGCGCCGCTTCCGTGGATGTGAAGCTTCCAAGCAGCGCGCCCGATACGACAGCGAGGCAGCACACGCCCGCTGTCACATGTATCGCGCCCGAGAGGGTGTGGCCCAAATCGAGCCACTCGAGAAGTTTACGCATCGTTCTCCAATCCGACCGCTTTGTTGTTCAATCAGTCCCCGGAGCATCCCGCTTCAGCGGTTTGCAGGCCCCCTTTCAGGAGGAACCCGTTTCCGAGGCACTGCGGACAGCGCCGCCAGTACGTGCCAGAGCCCGATGCCATCCCGACACCTGGGCATTCACACACTTAACAAGGATGGTCCGATTAACACATGGTTTTGGGGCCCACAACCCATTCGTTGACGCATAAACGAGCGAATCTTCTATGTCATTGGCATACCGCCATTTTTTCGGCGGAAAAAATGGGAGTAACGCTGATTTTACGCGATTATTTTTCGTCTTATCGCGCCCTTTCGCCACATGCGCGCATTGATACGCAGGCTGATTCAATTTCAACCGTGCTCAACAATGGCGAAAATTGGGCAAGCTCAAGGCGAAATAATTCAATGCTGTCAAGGCTTGTTCGCGCGGCGAAAATTTTGCAGGAGGGGAAGCCCCGCGCGAGACGGAAGCGCCGCAACGCCTACACCATATATATTCTGTGTACGACTTATTTACTCGTGACGCGGATTTTAATTATAAATCCGTGTACTGATTTACATCACGGAAAGCCAGACCACGACACCCCATTACCCCACATATCGCCGGGCATGAAGGGCGAGCCGCGGACAAAAAAGTTCTGGTGTCAAGTCTTTCGTGCAAAGCACGCAAGGATTGAAACCGTATATGGGACAGTAGGTTAGCTCTTTTTGGGGCCGCGTCGCAGGACTGCGGCTTGATTGGCTAGGAGCCACATAGGAGCGTCGGGAGAGAAAGCCGGATCGCACCTGATCGTGCTGGATTGCCGAGGGGCGGCGGGCTTGTTTCACCATCATAGTCCAGTGGATTGGTGGCATCCAGAATGAAGAACGCGCAGCTCCAAGGCTGCGCGTTCGATGAATGCCGCAGGGTGTGAGCGACGCCATCACGTCGGCTTCGATGGCGCGCTCCATGTTGCCGTGTCCTTCCTGAATCCACGATCTCCCGCCATGAATGCCTCCAGCATGTGCGGGATGAGTGTTGTCGCATCGACTGCTTCGCCGTAGGTCTGCGCGTGTAGCGCGGCATAGCGGTCGAGGTCGGCTTTCAGGCTGGCCGGGCACGCAAAGGTCAGCTTCGTGGACTCCAGTTTTGGCAGCGGCCCAAGCCGCAGCTTCTTGGTCGTGCTCATTGCATTGCCCCCCGCTGGAAGAACATCGGTTGGTACGGTCGCAACACCAGATCGCGGTTGACGATGATCCTCACCGGCAGGCCCGGCCGCTCGGTCAGCGTCGGCTGGATGTTCATGTTGCGCCGGGTCATCTCCTGACCGACCTGATTGATGCTGTCCTGCGCGCTGTCGCGCCCGGCGATCACGATGCGGTTGCCGCCCTGCCGGTTCTCCGGCGCGGCCAGCTCGGCGCCTACGCCCAGCAGCGTCGTCAGCGCCGCGCCAGCAAAGACCCGATCCCAATGCCAATCGACGCCATCTTCAAGGCCGGAATATCCGGCCGGGTCAGTGCCCGCAAGGTTGTCGAGCTTCAGCGAGGACGTGTCCGGCAGGATGACCCGGTTCCACACTACCTGCACGCGACTCTGCCCGTAGCTCACCTGGCTGTTGTATTTGCCCAGGATGCGCGAGCCCTGCGGGATCAACAGGAACTTGCCCGTCGCCGTGTCGTAGACCGGCTCCGTCACCGTGGCGATCACGTCGCCCGGCAAGTCGGACTTGATGCCTGTCACCAGCGCACCGGCGATCACCGTTCCGGCCATTACCTGATACGGCGATGCTGGCAGCGCCAAATTGCCGGAATTGCGGGTTTCCGTAGAACCGCCTTTCAGGAACGCCTCTTTCTGGTCTTGCCGGTTCTGCATGGTGGTCGGGTCGGCAGGCTGGGCCGCCGTCGAGGCCGGCCCGGCGGCGAGATGGTCGAAGGCCGCGAGCGTGCTTGCGCCGCCAGGCGCACCCGGCGCGGCCTGCGCCACGGTGGCGGCGCTCTGGCCTTGGCCATCCGAGCGGAAGAACACTGACGAAGCCGCCGCCGCATCCGCTTCTTTGCGTCGCGCATCCTCCGGGTCGTGCCCCGGCGGCGCATAGGTTGGCGTCACCGGCTGCTGCGACTTCACGATGGCCGGGCCAAGATCGCCCGGCAGCGGCGGCCCCAGCTCTGGCACCTTCGGCGGCAGCTTCGAGTAGTCGGTCGGCAGGCCATCCAGCCCTTCGGACTTCGAGACGCGATCGACGTTGTAAAGCTCGGTCTGCTCGCCCGCGCCGCGTCGATGCGGCTGCAATGACCAGATCGTAGCCCCGAGCACAGCGACCGACAGGCCGCCGGTAAGCATGGCCAGCGTGCGCCGGTTCAGCCGCGTGACCGGGCGCGGCTGGGCGCGCAGCGCAACCGCCTCGGGCGCCACCTTGCCCGCCTGTGGCGCGGCATGGTCTGGAGTGTCGTCCTGGCTCATGTCAGTTCCTCCGCGCCACGCCGTCCGTGCGCTCGATCCGCACCACGTCGCCCTTGTCGCCTCCCAGGCGCAGTTCGGCCGCGCCGAACAGGCGATCCACGATGTAGTACGGCGAGCGGAAGCGGTAGTTCACCAGTTGCCCATCGCCCTGCGCGCCGATGACGAACAGCGGCGGCAGCTCGCCTTGCGCGATGCCAGCGGGAAACTGGATATAGACCTTCTCGCCGTCATCGAAGGCGCGCAGCGGCTTCCACGGCGGATTGCTGCCGCTGACGGCGTAGCGAAAGCGGATCTTCTCCAGCGACAGCCCGGCATCGACTGGCGCAGCGGCACTCGCCGCCTGCGCCTGGCGCTGCAAGGCCAGCATCTTGTCCTTCGGGTACTCCCAGGACACCGATGCCATCCACGTCTTCTCGGTCGAGGTCAGTTCCAGCAGGTAAGTGCGCCGACTGGTCGTGATGACCAGATTGGTCTTCAGGCCCGAGCGGATCGGCTTCACCATCACATTGACCCGCAACGCATCGCCGCTGCCGCTCGATGTGTCTCCGACGATCCAGCGCACGGTATCGCCGGCGGCCACCGTCACCAGTTCCTCGCCCGGCTGGAGCGCGATCACGGTTACGCGGCCCACGGCCGCATAGACCTGATACAGCGCGCCATCCGTGAAAGGCCACACCTGAATCGCGTTGACGTAGCCCTCGCGCGTGGGCGCAACGCGGGCCTCCGTATTGGCCCGCGAGACGCGCACCTTCTCGTCGGTCGGTTCCGGCGCGGGCTTGGCGTCTTCTGCCTCGGGCATTGGCTTCAACTGCGCCGGCAGCGCCAGCGGCTCGGGCACTTTGACCACTTCCACCGGCGCGGGTGGTTCCGGCAGCGGCTGGGCCTGCACGGTTTCATCGAGCGAGATAACGGGCGGCGGCTTGCCCTGCGTGGCGCAGCCCGCCAGGACAAACAGAATTACCGGCAGGACGGATTTACGGAAAAGATCATTCATGGTTTTGCTCCTTCGTTCGCTTCCAGTTCACGGCTCCACGACAGCCCGTTGACGTAGATGCCCAAGGGGTTCTTGCGCAGACGCTGCTCGGTGCGCGGGGTTTGCAGCACCGTGGAAATCACCGCGTTCCAGCGTTCGGTGCGATCCAGCGCGCCATTGACGAAGCGCGTTTCCGTCCAGCGCACGTTGAAAGACGTGTCGCTGGCGCGGGTCACGCTGGTGATCTGCACCGTCACCGACTCCTTGCCGATGCGCGCGAACGGGTCATTCGTGCGGGCGTACTCGTTGAGCACGACCGCGCCTTTGTCGGTCGTGTAGTCGTAGGCATCGAGCCAGTTCTGCCGCACCACGATGGGGTCGATGGACAGCGAGCGCACCAGGCCGATGAAGCGGCCCAGGTGGTAGGCGATCTGCGCATCGCTGGGCTTGTAGGGCGTGGCGGCCTCGCCGACAGCGCGCACCTGGCCCGCGTTGTCCACCTCAATGACGTAGGGCGTGACGATGGACTGCGCCGAGCGCCAGACTAGGCCGCCCGCCATCAGCACGGCCAGCGTGAGGCAGCCAAAGGCCATGAAACGCCAGTTTCTGGCCTGCACGCGGGCCGAGCCGATGCGCTCGTCCCAAACCTGGGCGGCGGATTGATACGGAGTAGCAGGCTGTGGCGTATCGGCGTAGCGCACCTGCGGTCGTTTGAATCGCATGGGAGTTCTCCTTGAAGATCAGGAATCGGAATCGCGCAGGCTCGGGCCTTGGCTGGAGCTGCCGCCATCGCCGCCGCGCAGCGTGTGGGCGGCGGTCGTCGCGGCATGGGTGAGTTGCTGCCTGCGGTGCAGGCGCTTGGCCCAGGCGGGTTGCTCGGTGGATGGGGCTGTGGCGGGAGCCTCGCTTGCGGCCTGTGCGGCGCCGCCCCCCGACGCCGATCCGGCGTCATCGGGCCGAAAGGCCGCCGCCATGCGTTCCTTCATCGACCGCGCCCCATCGGCGACTTTCTGCCCGGCCGCCTGCGCGCCGGTCTTGGCAACATTGCCCACGCCGGCGGCGGCACCCTTCAGGCC
>NZ_JBATUH010000079.1:0-17290 GCF_049671045.1 Parvibaculum sp.
GGAGCCCCGCCTCATGGGCGCGCCCGATCAGCGCCCGGTCTATGAGCCGTATCCCGTATTGCGAAACGGGTATCTGCGCGCAGCCCTCGACGAAGCCGCCGCAGAGCCCGCCCATGGGCCCGAGCCAGCTCGACAGGCGAAGCCGCGTCGTCCCCGCCGGGCCGAGCCCGGTGCAGAGCCGCGGCCCCAGCGCCTCGCGTATGGCGGCCGTGCGGGCGCCCGAAAAGGAGGTGACGCAGACGCGGTCGATCGCGCCCGAGGAACGCAGAACCCGGATGAGTGGCTCCACCGCATTGTCGCGCTTCGGGTCGATGTTGATCCTGATTTCCGGCCAGGCGAGCAGCAGTTCCTCGAGCCGCGGGATCGGCTCCCGGCCCGCCACGCGCGCCTTCCGGACCTCCTCGAAATCCAGCTCCGCGATCATGCCGGTGCGATCGGTCACGCGGTCGAGATGATCGTCGTGAAAGGCGAGCAGCACGCCGTCGCGCGTCGCGTGAACATCCGTCTCGACATAGCGGTAGCCGAGATCGACCGCTCCCTGAAAGGCGGGCATGGTGTTCTCCGGCCAGTCATTCGCGCCGCCGCGATGGGCGAACGCCAATATGCCGTCATGTTCGAGATACGGAAATCTGGCCGGTCGCAGTGACGGCATGGTGTCGCTCTCCCCCTCTTCGCTCAGGCGCGAATCCGGAAAGTCTAGTCGAATTCAGCGGCCGGGAAAGGAGGCTGAGAGCTTGCCGTCGCGGCCATAGACATCGTCGCGGAAATTGACAGTGCCATCCTCGCCCACCCAGGCGGTGAGATAGATCATGTAGATCGGCATCGGCCGGGCGAGGGCCACGTCCGTGTGCTCACCATCGGCGATGGCCCTGTCGATGCGCGCCCGCGTCCAGCCCGCATCGCGAAGGAGCCAGGCCGCAAGGTCGCGAATATCCTCCACCCGCACACAGCCCGAGCTGAAGCTCCTGTCATTTCGGCTGAAAAGCGTTCTCACCGGCGTATCGTGCAGATAGACGGCGTGAGGGTTCGGGAAGTTGATCCGCACCGTTCCGAGAGAATTGTACCTGCTCGGGTCCTGGCGCAGCCGGTACTTCGCAATGGCGCCGGGATCGCGCCAGTCGACGCTCGCCGCATCGACCTCGCTTCCGTCGCCGCGCAGCACGCGAATACCCATGCGGTCGAGGAAGCCCGGATTCGACCTGATCTTCGGCAGAAGATCCTTCATCGCGATCGACTGCGGCACGTTCCAGTAGGGATTGAGCGTGACGGAGCCGATACGGCTCGTATATTCCGGCGTCTGACGATCTTCCTTGCCGACGATCACCCGCTTGCGGAGGGAAACCCTGCCGCCTTCCACCGCCTCGACCTGCTGGCCGGCAATGTTCACGAACACATAGCGCGACGGAAGTTCCGGCGTTGCGTTGGCGATCCGCCGCATGTTGATTTCAAGCTGGCGGACGCGCGTCCCGGCCGGCACGTTGAGCGCCGCGACCGTCGCGCGCCCGACCGTGCCGTCGGCCCGCATGCCGAGCCGCGCCTGAAACCTTCGGACGCCATCGGCCACAGCCTGATCGAAAAGTTGCGGGTCGCTGCTCGACGTTTGCGCCATGTCGCCGCTCGCCGCGAGGCGCGCGCGGAGCAGCGCCACGCGCGGATCGTGAACGCCTTTCTCGAGCGGCTCGCCCTCGGGAATGCGCGGCCAGCCGCCACGCGCCTCCATGCGCCTGTAGCGCGCGATGGCGTCGCCAAAACGCGAAAGCCCATCCGTGCCGAGCGTCGGCACGGCCGAGTTCGCGGCGGACCCGGCCTCGTTCTCCGTGCCGGGCGACCAGGGGTCGATCCACTGCGCATCCTGCTGCGCGGCGCGCGGCACCGCATGGGCAGGCCATGCGAGCCCGCAGGCGATCAGTGCCTGAAGCAGCAGTCCCGCAACACGAAGTCCGTTCGATTTCGCCAAAATACGCCCTAACCCGGCACGGCCCGATCAGAATTAACCCTGTCTCCGGCGCTTCGTCCGGCTTCGGGACAGGTTAACGCCTGATCTCCGCCAGACTGCAATAAGCATGCAGTCCGCGCGCATGGCAGGACGGGGCGGTATGGAAGCGGGTTTGAGGATCAGAGGCGGTAGCGGATCTGATCGGTCCAGAAGCGCTCGAGCTTGTTCAGCGTCGCATTGATGAGCTTCAGCTCCTCGATGCTGATGTCGCCGACCTCGGCGATGGAGCGGCAATGCTTGTTGTAAAGTTCGTCGATCGCCCGGCAGATGTCGTGGCCCTTTTCCGTGAGGCGCACCCTGACCGAGCGACGATCGAGGCGCGAACGCTGATGGCTGATATAGCCGGCCTCGACGAGCTTCTTGAGATTGTAGGAGACGTTGGAGCCGAGATAGTGGCCGCGCGTACGAAGCTCGCCCGCCGTCATTTCGGCATCGCCGATATTGAACAGCAGCAGCGCCTGGACGCTGTTGATCTCCGAGCAGTTGAGGCGGTCGAGTTCGTCCTTGATCACGTCGAGAAGCCGGCGATGCAGACGCTCGACATAGGTCAGCGCTTCCAGATATGACGGCTTAGCCGCTGCCTGGTCGTCCCGGGCAACCACAACATTAGCCTGCGTCGTCATCATAGACATGATCTAGCCTCTCAACTGCAGCGAACACTGGATGGAGTCGCTCCTGGACTCCCGCCGCATGAGAGAATAGCCGCATGTGCCTAACGACTGCTTAAACCCGGTACAAATTGAATATTTGTCACCCGGAAGGAGACACGGCGTTCAACTTTCCTTAACTCAGCCGAACGTCAGCTCGTCCTCGCCCAGCGATGCGAAATAGGCATCGACGGCCTCCGCGCCGACCTCGCCGAGCGCCGCCGGCTTCCAGACCGGCGACTGGTCCTTGTCGATGATGATCGCTCGCACACCCTCATAGAAGTCGTGACCCCGCATGAAGCGATTGGTCAGCCGGAATTCGAGCTTCATGCATTCCTCGAAGGAGAGCTTCGCGCCTTCGCGGATCTGGCGATGGGTGACGAGGAGGCTGGTCGGCGATTTCGTCGCCAGCGTCGAGAGCACCTTCGCCGCCCACTCGCTACCATCGGCCTCGAGCGAGGCGACGATCCCGGCGACCGAGCCCCCCGCGAAATGCCGGTCGATCGCGTCGCGATGCGCGGCCAGAGTCGGCACGCCGGGATCGCCCGCGAGTTCCTTCAGCACCTCGTCGATCGCGCCCCCGGCCGCGAGGCGCTCCGTCAGCGCGTCGAGCCTGTCGCTCGGAACGAAGACATCGGCGATCCCGGCATAGATCGCATCCGCCGCCTTGAGCCGCTCGCCCGTGAGCGCGAGGAACATGCCGACCTCGCCGGGGCAGCGCGGCAGGAACCAGGTTCCGCCGACATCGGGGAAAAGGCCGATCCCCGTCTCGGGCATGGCGAAGGTCAGCCGCTCTGTCGCGACGCGCACCGAGCCGTGAACGGACAGGCCGACGCCCCCGCCCATGTCGATGCCGTCCATCAGCGACACGAAGGGCTTCGGATAGCGCTTGATATAGGTGTTGAGGCGATATTCCTCCGCGTAGAAACGGATCACATGCGGGTCGCCCGCCTTGCCCCAATCATGCAGCGCCCTTATGTCGCCGCCGGCGCAGAAGGCGCGATCGCCCGCCCCCTCGATGATGACGAGCCCGATTTCGGGATCGGCGGCCCAGGCGGTGAGCTGCGGATGGATGAGCCGCACCATGCCGAGCGTCAGCGCATTGAGCGCCTTCGGACGATTGAGGGTGATGAGCCCCGCGCGGCCCACGCGCGAGAACAGGACTTCGGCTTCTTCGCTCATGCTCAACTCTTCAGCAACTCGCGCGCGATGATGACGCGCATGATCTCGTTCGTGCCCTCAAGGATCTGGTGTACGCGCACATCCCGCAGATGCCGCTCCAGCGGGAAATCATTGAGATAGCCGTAGCCGCCGTGAATCTGCAGGGCCTCGTTCACCACCTTGAAGCTCACATCCGTGGCATAGCGCTTGGCCATGGCGGCATGCATCGTCGCGTCCGGCGCCTTCGCATCGACCTTGGTCGCCGCCTGGAAGAGCAGAAGCCGCGCGGCCTCGAACTCGGTTGCCATGTCCGCGAGCTTGAACTGAAGCGCCTGAAAGGCCGAAAGCGGCTTGCCGAATTGCTGGCGCTCGCCGAGATAGGCTTTTGCGCGCGAGAAGGCGGCCTTCGCCGTGCCGAGCGCGCAGGCGCCGATATTGAGCCGCCCGCCATCGAGCCCCATCATCGCGATCTTGAAGCCTTCGCCCTCCTTGCCGATGAGGTTGGCGACCGGCACGCGGCAATCCTCGAAGATCACCTGAGCGGTGGGTTGCGAGTTCCACCCCATCTTCCGCTCCGGCGCGCCGAAGGAGAGGCCCGGCGTTCCTTTCTCGACGATGAGGCAGGAGATGCCTTTCGCGCCCGCCTCGCCCGTCCGCACCATGCAGACATAGATGTCCGACACGCCGCCGCCCGAGATGAACGCCTTGGAGCCGTTGAGCACATAGTGGTCGCCGTCCTTCACCGCGCGTGTGCGGAGCGAGGCGGCGTCCGAGCCCGATGACGGCTCGGTCAGGCAGTAGCTCGCGATGAGCTCCATCGTCGTCAGCTTCGGCAGGAAGCGATGGCGCTGAAGCTCGCTCCCGAATGTGTCGATCATCCAGGACGCCATGTTGTGGATCGAGAGGAAGGCGGCCGTCGATGTGCAGCCTTCCGACAGCGCCTCGAAGACGAGCGCCGCATCGAGCCTTGTGAGCCCCGATCCGCCGACATCTTCCTTCACATAAATGCCCGCAAGGCCGAGCGCCGCCGCCTTGCGCAGCGTCTCCACCGGAAAGAAATGCGTCCGGTCCCATTCGGCGGCATGGGGCGCCAGTTCCTCGGCGGCGAATGTTCGCGCCATTTCCTGAAACGCCCGCTGGTCCTCGCTAAGCCCGAACTGCATTGCAATCTTCCTCCTGCGGCCATGCGCTTTTGGCCGTGATAATGACGCCCCCACCCCCTGTCAACGCGGGCAAGGCTTACGCAGCGGAAAGGAGAGCATCCGCCCGGAGCAACCTCACATTGCGCCGGCTGGCCGCAGGGGCTATGAGTGGCGCATGACAAATGAGCCACGCCCCATGCCCGCCTTTCCCGCCATCCGCATGCGCCGCAATCGCAAGGCCGACTGGTCGCGCAGGCTCATTGCCGAAAATTCCCTTTCGCCGAACGATCTCATCTGGCCGCTCTTCCTGATCGAGGGCAAGGGCAAGCGCGAGGCTATTCCCTCCATGCCCGGCGTCGAGCGGCTTTCGGTCGACGAGGCCGTGCGCGCCGCCGGAGAGGCCGTGTCGCTCGACATTCCCGTCATCGCCCTTTTCCCACACACGCCGATGGAGAAGCGCGACCCCATGGGCTCGCTCGCCACCGACCCGGACAATCTCGTCTGCCAGGCGACACGCGCGATCAAGAAGGAGTTTCCCGGCCTCGGCGTCCTTTGCGACGCGGCGCTCGATCCCTTCACCAGCCACGGCCATGACGGCGTGATGGAAGGCGAGCGCATCCTCAATGACGAGACGGTCGAAATCCTCATCCGCCAGTCGCTTCTTCAGGTCGAGGCGGGCTGCGACATCATCGCGCCGTCCGACATGATGGACGGCCGGATCGGTGCCATACGCGCCGCGCTGGAGGAAGCAGGCCACGAGGACACGCAGATCATGTCCTATGCGGCCAAATACGCTTCGGCCTTCTACGGCCCCTTCCGCGACGCCATCGGCTCCTCCAGCGCGCTCAAGGGCGACAAGCGCACCTATCAGATGGACCCGGCAAATGGCGACGAGGCGCTCCGCGAGGTCGCGCTCGACATCGCCGAGGGCGCCGACATGGTGATGGTGAAGCCGGGCCTGCCCTATCTCGACGTGCTCTACCGGGTGAAACAGGCCTTCGGCCTTCCCACCTTCGCCTATCAGGTCTCCGGCGAATACGCGATGCTCGCCGGCGCCATCGGAAATGGCTGGCTCGACCGCGACCGGGTCATCCTCGAAAGCCTGCTGAGCTTCAAGCGCGCCGGCGCCGACGGCATCCTCACCTATTTCGCGCCCGCGGCTGCGCGGCTTCTGAAGGGGCTCTGACCCCCCGCTAGTCCGCAAGTCCCGCGAGCCTGAGCGACGCCATGCCATGCAGCGTGGCGAGCCCGCCCGCCTCTTCGGTCAATTCCGCGACGTGCTCGACCTCGTCCCTGCGCCGCGCCGCCGCCTTCCTGTCGGCGAGCGGCCCGAACATCAGCGCATAGCGGCCGGGAAAATCGCCCGCAAAGGCGAGATAGGCGTCGCGCACGCCGCGCGCCGAGCCGGCATGTTCGAGATCGGTAATCAACATCTCGTAGCCTTCAAGCGCCACTTCCCCCAACAGCTCGTCGAGATTGGCGAAATGACGATAGGGCGCAGCCTCGGAGACGCCTGCCCTACGCGCCGCCTCCCGCAGCGTGAGCGCGTCGCGCCCGCGTATGTCGATCAGCGTCGCCGCCGCATCCATCAGCGCGCGCTTCAGATCGCCGTGATGGTAATGCGTCCTTTGTCCACGAAGCCTTGCCCGCATGACGTTCCCGCTTTGTCCGGCGCGATCCTATGTTATCATTGTTAACATGAAAATCAACGAGCCGCGAGAGAACAGTCCGTGAACTGAGGATGGTTTCGGAAAATCTCAGGCGCCGTTGAGCCCCGCGACCTCGACGACCGTATCGGTGAAAAATCCGTTGAAGGCGGTCTGCATTCCGATCGAATAGGCGCCCATGCGGCGGAACTCGATCCAGTCGCCCTCCCCGATGCCGTCCGGCAATTCGAACTGAACCTTGAAGACGTCGAGACTGTCGCAGGTGGGGCCGAAGATGCGGAAGGTCCGCGTCGCGCCCGAAACCGGCCCGCACTTCCCATTGGCCAGCCGGAGCGCCCGCAGCGGCGGCTTCTGGCCGCCAAGCTGGATTTCCGCCAGGCAGCCATAAACGCCGTCATTGATGTAGAGGTCGCCATCCTTGCGGAGCTGAACCTGCGCGAGCACCGAGCAGCCATCGGCGCTGAGCGCACGTCCGGGCTCGGCGTAGAGCGGCATGGAAAGCCCCAATTCGTCCCTCGCCCGGATGATGACGTCGAAGAACGCCGTCATGGGCGGCACGGGCGAGCCATATTCCACGGGGAAGCCGCCGCCGATATCGAGATACTCGATCGGCACGCCTGCCTGGCGGATGATCTCCGCCGCGTCGATCATGGCAAGCCTGTAGGCGTCCGGATCGGGACACTGGCTGCCGACATGGAAGGCGACCGCCGTGCGCGCGCCGCGCCGGTTTGCCTCCCCAAGCAGCGCCACCGCATCACCAGACCGCGCGCCGAATTTCGAGGAGAGATCATAGACCGCCCGACCATGCTCCGTGGCGATCCGCACCTCGACAATGATGTCCGTGCCCGCGACGTCGCAGAGCTTGTCGAGTTCGGCCATGTGATCGACGACATAATCCTCGAGCCCATAGACATCGGACGCGGATTCGAGCGCGCCCCTGCTCTTCACCGGATGGTTGAAATAGCAGTGCGCATCGGCAAAGAGTTCGTTGATCTTCGCGATCTCAGGCAGCGAGGCCGTATCGAAATGCCGGATGCCCGCCTCGTAAAGCGCGCGCAGCACATGCGGGTCCGGATTGCATTTGACGGCATAGAGCACCGTGCCCGGAAAACCCGAAAGGAAGGCGCGCGCGCGATCCTTGAGAATCTCCGGAAAGACCATGAACACCGGATAGGAAGGGTTCAGCCGCTCGATCACCTCGGCGACGGAAGAGAAGCGGGCTTCTTTGACCACAAGCTTCACCATGCTAGACACGACGTCGCTGCAACGCTCCGTCGGATTTCATCCATAGTCTGACAGTGCGGCAGGGCATCGGGCAAGTTCATCGGCGAGGGCAGCCTGCCGCTCTACGATGCCCTCGGCCTAGAAGGCCAGCTCGGCCTTGCGGCACTCGCGGGCAAGACGGAAACGAGCGCCACGTCGGGCTAGGTCTGCGGCGATTGCAGCAACACAAGCCAGGCGTCGCTCAATGCCGACGGCAGGCTCGGCCTCGGCTGGAACGTTGTCGGGAATACGAAGCTCGTTCTCGGCTATCAGTTCCAGTACTGGTCGGCGGTCAATGTCGCCATCACGGATAACAGCTACTTCGGCATGAATGTCGGCAAGTCCGACTATCTCATCCACGGACCTTCCCTCACTCTGGCGGCAAACTTCTGAGAAGATCCGCTCCCTGAAAGCGAAGAAAGACCCGGGCGTGGAGACGCGCCCGGGTTTGCTTTACTTCGAGGCGCCTCGCTGCAAGCGTGCGATGAGGCTCGACGTGTCCCAGCGTCCGCCACCCATGGCCTGCACCTCGGAATAGAACTGATCCACCAGCGCCGTCACCGGCAGATGCGCGCCATTCGTCCTCGCCTCGTCGAGGCAGATGCCGAGATCCTTCCGCATCCAGTCGACGGCGAAGCCATGATCGAACGCGCCCTCGATCATGGTCTTGTAGCGATTTTCCATCTGCCAGGATTGCGCCGCGCCCTTCGAAATCACGTCGATGACGGCCGCCGGATCGAGGCCGGCCTTCTTCGCGAATTCCAGCCCCTCGGCCAGCGCCTGCACCAGCCCGGCGATGCAGATCTGGTTGACCATCTTGGTGAGCTGGCCCGAGCCCGCAGGCCCCATCAGCCGCACGGCGCGGGCATAGACGCCGATCACCGGCTCCGCCACGCGATAGGCCGCCTCCTCGCCGCCCGCCATCACCGTGAGAATGCCCTTCTCCGCCCCTGCCTGCCCGCCGGAAACGGGCGCATCGACGAAGCCGAGCCCGCGCTCCCGCGCCGCCGCGTCGAGCTCCCGCGCGAGAGAGGCGGAGGCCGTGGTGTGGTCGACGAAGACGGTGCTGCGTTCCATGCTGGCGAAAGCGCCGCCCGAGCCGAGCGTCACCTCGCGCACATCGGCATCGTTCCCGACACAGGCGAAGACGATCTCCGCGCCCTGCGCCGCGTCGCCCGGCGTCGGCGCCGAGCGCCCGCCATATTCGCGGACCCACGCCTCGGCCTTTGCCGATGTGCGGTTATAGACGGTGACCTCATGCCCCGCCTTTTTGAGATGCCCGGCCATCGGATAGCCCATGACACCGAGCCCGAGAAACGCCACTCTCGCCATCGCCGCCTCGCCTGTCCCTGAATTGCTGTGGAGATGATTTTCTAGCAGGGTGGCGCCAGCGTGTAAAATCGGCGGAAGTCGCTCCGCAGTCTGATTATTTGACGTTGCCCTCGCCCGCGATGCGGCCCGTCTTGCAGAGCTGGGAGGATTCGAGGTCGCAGCGCGCGTAATAGAGCCGCACGGTCGGGCCGTCGACCGTGATGTTGTAGCAGTCCTTGGTGCCGTAATTGATGATGCTCGACTGGTGGCACCAGCGATTGCCCTCGATCCACCAGCGCCCCGTGCCGGTGGCGCTCCTCGTCGATGAATATTGCGAGTGATAGGTCTGGTAGAAATAGCGCGTGAGGGTGACTTCCGATGTGCCGTCGGGGTTGAGGGCGATCACGGTGTTGATGAGCCTGTTGCCGCCTTCGACGTCGATACGGCCCATTTCGAGATGAAAAGTGCGCCCGCCCATCCGCGAGGTGATCTCGCCGCCCGAGAGCAAGGTCCCCTTGCGGTTGAGGATGGTTTCCTCCGCATCGCCGCCCGCGCCCTGACCCTGCCCGCCGGGAAGGCCGCCGCCGGCCGCGCCCGCCTCTTCCGCGCTCGTCTCGGGCTGCACCTCGGGCTCCGCCGCGAGCGGCTTCGGTGCCTCGCCCTGTTTCTTGCGGACCACTGTTTCGGGCTTCGGTTCGGGCTTGGGCTTCGGCTTTTCGACGCGCTTCGGGCGCGGCGTGGGCTTCGCATGGCCCGACACGGGCGCGGCGAAACGATCATGCCCGCTGCCCGCCGCGAGGCGGAACGTCACCGCGTCGCCGCCGCCCGGCCCCGGACCACCGAAAATGCCGCCGCTGACCAGGCCAAAAAGGAAGAGCGCGAGATGGATCGCGATCGAAACCGCGATGAAGAGCCACAGCCGCGGCGTCCGCACCGCCGGCGCATCGAAGGAGGTGCTGTCGAGGGCCATGCTCACCGCGCGCGCTCCGTGAGAATGGTGACTTCCTTCACATTCGCGATCCGCAATGCCTCCATGAGCGTGAGCAGCGCATCGGCGGGCGCCGCCTCATCGACCTTCACGGCGACGCGGTCCGTTCCCGCGTCCCTGATGAAATCCCTGACCATGAAGCCCGCCGCTTCCGGCGCGACGAAGGTCTTGCCGAGCCACATGAAGCCGTCCTGCTCCATATAGATCATGGCGGGCTGGCGCTTGTTCTTGTCGTCGAGCGTGCCCACGGGCAGGTTCACCTTGACCGTTTCGGAAGGCCCCATCGTGCCTGCGAGCAGAAAGAAGATCAGCAGCAAGAAGACGACATTGATGAGCGGCACGATGGATTCGTAAGGCCGGCGCGGCAGCGGTTCATCGAACTCGATCATGGCGTGAAATTCTCCACACGCGCGGTGCCGACATCCTTCGCCCCGGCGAGCCGCGCCGCTTCGATGGCGCTGACGAGCGCCTGCGTGCGCGCGCCGCGCTGCGCGAGGATCGAAACCGTCATGTCGTTCCGCCCGCCAATGGCGCTCCTGACAGCCTCATTGAGCCCTGCCGGCGCGACTGGTTTTTCCGCGACCCTGATCCTGCCATCGGCATAGAGCCAGATCTCGACGACATTCGCATCGAGCGGCGCGGCGCCGCTGCTCTGCGCGGGCGTCGAGACGGTGAGCGTCTGCGTTTGCAGGAACGTCACCGACAGCATGAAGAAAATCAGGAGCTGAAAGACGACGTCGATCAACGGTGTGAGGCTGAAAACGCGCCGTCGCCTGATGGGCTCGTCGAACATGAACGCTCGCCCCTTCCGGCGCTACTCGGCGGCTTTCGAGCGCACGCCGCTCTGGCGCGCATGAAGTCCCGCGATCACGCGCGCGGACGCATCGCGCATGACGAGACGCACCTGATCGACCCGCCCCTCGAAGAGGTTGAGCGCGGTCACGGCGGGAAGCGCGACGACGAGGCCAACCGCCGTCGTCAGAAGCGCCGTCCAGATGCCGCCGGAAAGCTGAGCCGGATCGACATTGCTGCCGCCAAGTTCGAGCTTCTGGAAGGCCTGGATCATGCCGATCACGGTGCCGAGCAGGCCGAGCAGCGGCGAGATGTTGCCGATGACCTCGAGCCAGCGGAAGTAGCTTTGCAGCGCGCCGAGTTCGACCGCGCCGACGCGCTGGATCTCGGCGGCGACGTCCTCGTCGCGCAAATCGCCGCGCACCTTGGCGCGAATGCCCGCCGCCATGGCGCGCGCGACCGGCGTGCGATGCTTGCCGAGCACCTTGAGCGCGCCTTCCGGGTCGCCCGCCTCGATGCGCTCGACGGCGGGCTCGATGAAGCTGCGCCTCGAAAGGCCGGCGCTCCAGTATTGAAAGACCTTGAGCAGAATGATCGCCGCCGAAATGACCGAAAGGACCAGCAGCAGGGCGACGATGGGGCCGCCCTTGTCGATCAGGGGCCCGAGCGCATACCAGGGCTCCGCCGCGCCCGCTGCCGCAGCCTGCGCGATCGCATCGCCCGCCGTCTGCGCCGCGCCGGCCGCATTGGCCACGGCCTGAGCCGCCGAATCTTCTGCCATCTCCCGTTTCTCCCCGAATGGCGTATACATTCCCGGCCGATGCGAATTTCAATGACCGCCGGGCGCCTTTTTAGTAAATCTTAGTTACGAAATCATCCGGGCTGGCAGGCGTCAAGTCGGCATTCGCGGCCAAATTTGAAGGAATGACACATCGTGTCGCCGCGTGTGCGTCGTCTGAGGGGGATCACATGGCGAAGGCGAAACAGGCAGGTGCCGCAAAGACTGTCGAACGCGAAGCGCCCGACGAACGCTTCGCGCCGCAATATTTCCTGAACCTCATCACCGAAGTCGGCACGCTTCTGGCCACCGTCTATGACCGGCGCAGCGGCCTCACCCGCAACCAGACGCGCATCATCACCGCGCTTCTCCAGCATGACGGGCGCACGCAGACCGAGCTTGCGAACGAGCTTCAGATACACAAGGTCTCGATCGGGATTTATGTGAGCGAGCTTGAAGCGCTTGGGCTCGTCGAGCGGCGGTCGCATCCGCGCGACAAGCGCGCCAAATGCATCTATTTGACCGAACTCCTCCACGCCCACAAGCATCGCGGCATGGCGCATTACGCGGACATTCACAACGCCTCGATCGACGGCATCCGCGAGGCCGACTATCTGGCGATGCTGGAATGTCTGACGCTGATGCGCGCCAACCTGCTATCGGTCGAGGAAAAGGACCGTCTGACGGCGGCCGCCGGACAGGCCGGGCCGGTTTAGGGATTGCCCTCGGCAAGCCCCCGGTAGCTGCCGCGATGATAGAGAAGCGGCCGTCCGTCCTCGGAATATTCGAAGTGGAGCACGCGGCCGATCATGATGATGTGATCGCCCGCCTCATGCCGCGCCTCGACCTCGCATTCGAAATGGGCGAGTGCGTCCTCGAGCGCCGGGCAGCCATTGCTGGCGCCGGCCCGCAGGGGCAGGCCCGCAAGGCTGTGGTCGCCCTGCCGCGCCAACCGGGAGGACAGGTCCCGATGGTCCTCGCGCAGAATATTGATCGTGAAAGCCTTGGCCGCATTGAAGACCGGCAGCGTGTCCGACTTCTTGTCCAGGCTCCAGAGCACGAGCGGCGGTTCGAGCGAGACCGACGCGAACGAGTTGATCGTGACCCCGATTGGCTCCTTGCCCTCGACCTGCGTGGTGACGACGGCCACGCCGGTGGTGAAACAGCCAAGGGCGTTACGAAATTTACGGGTGTCGTGGGTCATGATGGATTTGCCGCTCCCTCTCAGCAGGCACCGCGGGGAGCGGCACTCGATTCCGTTTAAGCAAAGGGCCGGACGCGCGCAACCTGCGAGCCGCGCAAATCCTGTGTTTTTTGTGCAAATCCGACATGTTAAACCGCCTGTTAAGAGGCGTCCGACCAGAATGGCCCCCACGGGATGGCCTGCGCTCCCGCATGTGGGGATTTCTGGAAGAAAGTAACGGACGCAAATGCGCCTGATCGTCGGCACTCTCGTGGTTTTGCTGAGCGTTTTCGGCGGTTATGCCGCCATGGGCGCGCATCTGGCCGTGCTGTTTCAGCCGTTCGAGGCGCTGATCATCCTCGGATCGGCCGTCGGCGCCTATGTCATCGGCAATCCGCCCGCCGTGCTGAAGAAGATCGGCAGCACCTTCAAGACCCTCTTTCGCGGCCCCCGCTACGACAAGGCGGCCTATCTGGAGCTTCTCGGCCTCCAGTTCACCCTCTTCAAGCTCGCCAAGAGCAAGGGCAACCTCGCGCTCGAGGCGCATGTCGAGAACCCTTCCGAATCTTCCATTTTCCAGCAGTTCCCGAACTTCGCTACCGACCACCATGCGGTCGAGTTCATGTGCGATTACCTGCGCATGATCACCATGGGCACCGAAAACGCCCATGAGCTCGAAGCGCTGATGGACGAGGAGCTGGAAACGCACCATCAGGAGCGCGAGCGGATCGTCGCCAGCATTCAGGCGCTCGCCGACGGCACGCCCGCCCTCGGCATCGTCGCCGCGGTGCTCGGCGTCATCAAGACCATGGGCTCGATCGACCAGCCGCCGGAGGTGCTGGGCCATCTCATCGGCGGCGCGCTTGTGGGAACCTTTCTTGGCGTCTTCTGCGCCTATGGCTTCTTCGGCCCCATGGCACAGTCGCTGCGCAATATCTACGAGGCAGAATCCAAATATTACCTGTCGATGAAGGCGGGCCTCCTTGCGCATATGGCCGGCTATGCGCCCGCCGTTTCGATCGAGTTCGCCCGCAAGGCGCTCATGTCCGAGGTGCGCCCGACATTCGCGGAGGTGGAGCAATCCACCGCAAACCTTCAGACCGCCGCAGCCTGACGTCGCAACGGAGGGTCGAGCATGGCCACGTCCAACGAACGCCCGATCATCCTCAAGAAGGTAAAGAAGGTCGTCCACGCCAGTCACGGCGGCGCATGGAAGATCGCCTATGCCGACTTCGTGACCGCCATGATGGCGTTCTTCCTGCTCATGTGGCTCATCAGCATGACGACGCCGGAGCAGAAGCAGGGGCTGGCCGACTACTTCGCGCCGGCAAATGTCAGCCGCTCGACGAGCGGCTCCGGCGGCATGATGGGCGGCACCGCCTTCGACGCGCAGGGCTCGCGCATGCCGGGCTCGACGCCGCGCGTCGTCATGACGATCTCGACGCCCGCCGCGCCGAAAAGCCCGGAGACGAACGACCAGCGCACCGCGGCCGCCTCCAATGGCTACCGCGAATCGACAAACGCGGCCAAAGCGACCATGACTGCGGCCACGACGAACGCGACCGCCATCGGCGCCATATCGCAGGACGAGCAGAACTTCCGCAGCGCCGCCGAAAGCCTGCGTCAGGCGATGCAGAACAGTCCCGAACTCGCCGAACTGTCGAAGAACGTCATCATCGACGAAACGCCGGAAGGGCTGCGCATCCAGATCGTCGATCAGGACGGCCGCTCCATGTTCCCCTCTGGCCGCGCCGAACCCTATGAGCGCACGCGCCACCTCATCGAGGCGGTGGCCAGGGTGCTGATGAAGCTGCCGAACCGTGTCAGCATTTCGGGGCACACCGATTCCACGCCCCTGAGGGGTCAGGCCGGATATACGAACTGGGAGCTGACCGCCGATCGCGCCAATGCGGCCCGCCGGATCATCGGCGCGCTGGGGCTCCCGGACGACCGCATCTATCAGGTCGTCGGCAAGGCCGATTCCGAGCCGCTCTTCCCCGAGGACCCGCGCATGGCGGCGAACCGGCGCCTCTCCATCGTGCTGCTGCGCGAGGCACCGCCGGTACCGCCCGGCTTCAAACCCTGACAATCGGGCTTTCCCCGCTTGCGAAGCCTTCTGGACCTTCCTATTTCACCAGACAGCGAGTGATGACCGGGAAGGACGAGGGAGCCCGATGAGCGAGGAAAACAGCCTGATCCGCGGCGAACCGGCCACCAGCGGCAGCAGCTCCTATTCCTGGCCGCAAGGCTCCTTTGACGGGGTCATTCTCAGCCGGTCGCTCGCCTATATCGCGGATCTGCTGATCCTCTCGGTCATCAGCTTTGCCGCAATGATCGTTTTCGTCATCCTCGGCATTCTCACTCTCGGCCTGCTCTGGCCGGGCGCCGCGCTCTGGCCGCTCATCTGTCTCGGTTATTTCGTTCTGACGCTTGGCGGGCCGCACTCGGCAACGCCCGGCATGCGCTGGCAGGGTATCGAACTTAGAACATGGGACGGATACCGGCCAGGCTACCTCCAGGCGGCGCTGCAAACGATCCTTTTCTACGTCACCGTGAGCGTGACCTGGGCGATCGTGCTCATCGTGCCCTTCCTCAACGATCGCAAGCGCGGCCTGCACGACATGCTCTGCGGCACGGTGGTCGTCCGCCGCCAGGCCCAGGGTCAAGGCCAGGGTCAGGACCAGCGAGCGTGAAGCCCGCGGGGCTACAGAAAGCTCGTCAGAAAGGCCCATCCGCCCTATCCTGTCACCGGTACCCTCGCATGGATGAGCACCAGTGACAGAGCATTTCGGCAACCGGTTTCCGCAGTTCTACATAACGGCGCCGCAGCCTTGCCCCTATCTGCCCGGGCGCTACGAAAAGAAGGTCTTTACCCACCTTCTCGGCGAGAACGCCGTCGCGCTCAACGACGTGCTGACGCAATCCGGCTTCCGGCGCAGCCAGAACATCGCCTATCGCCCCGCCTGTGACGGCTGCTCGGCCTGTGTCTCGGTCCGCATCCTCGTCGACGAGTTCGCGCCCAACAAGAGCTTCCGCCGCGTGCTTGCGCGCAATGAGGACGTGACGGGCACCGAAAAGCCCGCCCGCGCGACCGAGGAGCAATTCGCGTTGCTACGCAGCTATCTCGACGAGCGCCACGCCGAAGGCGGCATGGCCGACATGAGCGCGCTCGACTACGTGTCCATGATCGAGGACACGACTGTCATGACCTCGGTCTTCGAATACCGCTTCACGCCAGCCGACGGGCGCGGCCGCCCGCTCATCGCTGCCGCCCTTACCGACCGGCTCGAGGACGGGCTTTCGATGGTCTACAGCTTCTTCGATTCCTCGCTCGCGGAGCGCAGCCTCGGCACCTTCATGGTGCTCGACCACATCAGGCGCGCGAGAGAGCTGCGCCTGCCCTATGTCTATCTCGGCTATTGGGTCGCGGATTGCCGGAAAATGGCCTACAAGACCCGCTTCCGTCCGCAGGAAGCATTGGGCGCGGATGGCTGGCAGCGCGTGCCCGCCTGAGCCCGCCCCACCGGAGATCCGCCATGGCCGCACCGAAACCGCCGAGCCCCGCGTCCGAACTCGGACAGCGCATGATCAACATGTCGGTCGCGATGATCGCGATTGTCGGCGTCATCGCCTATTTTCTTTATACGGGCGCCGTCGAGCCGGACGAGCCCGTGCAGCTGACCGTCAACGCGGTCCAGCGCGACGCGGCCAGCGGCGAGAAGTCGATCCCGATGAATGTCGATGTGCGCCTCGAGAACAACAGCAAGGAACGCATCGCGCTCACCGCGCCCAACCAATGCGAGATCTTCCGCTGGTTCCTGACCGACAGCAAAAACGAGTTCGTGCAGTCGCAATCCGACGAGGCCGCGTGCACGCAAGTCACCGTCTCGACCGCGCTCGACGCGCATCGGGCGATGAACGAATCCTTCCCCGTCGAACTCGATCCCAATCGCGTGCGCCCCGGCGAATATCGCATTTATGTGCGCTATTGGGGCCATGAGGCCAACGCACCCGTGACCATACGCTGAGAGATCGCCCGAACGACCTCCAAGGCGCTTCCTCAAGGCGGGCTTGTCAGGGCATCCATTTCCTCCGCGCCCAGCCTTATAGTCGTGGATGCCCCGCATGAAGCGGGGCATGACGAATGTGAGTGGTCGTTGGAGAACGCCCCGCCATGGACCCCGGATCAAGTCCGGGGTGACACCAAGTTTGTGGGCATGGACCTCGCCCAAAGCGTCATGCCGGGCTTGTGTGGACGGGTTGTGTTTTACTTGGAGCATCAGCCGGGATGCGCATCCCGGCTGATGCAGGCAGGAGGCCGTTCTTTCGGGCTGGTTGTAACAGCCGAGGTCAAGCGAGGCC
>NZ_JBATUH010000080.1:0-23493 GCF_049671045.1 Parvibaculum sp.
CCGCCCCGCCAATGACGCCGCTCACCGCGCCGACGGCGGCGCCCGCGGTCGATGCGACGGCGCCGATCAGCTCGCCTGCCTGCGCCGGCTGCGCATTCGTGCCCGCGCCCGCCAGCGCGATGAGCGCCACCAATGCCGTTCCCGTGAGCCCGCCTGCAAATATGCGCATATTCGCCCCCAAACCCTGCCGCCGGCAGCGATCTCCGACGGCATTCCGCATCCCTCTTGCGCACAAATATAACCGATGGCGACGCCTCCTTTCACAAGCCGACAAAATATCGTCACGTTGGCTCAATCGGCGGTCCTGCGGCGCCGCATAGCCAAATGCCGGGGATCGCGCTAGAACGGGCGCTTCCCACCGGCAGCGAACCGAAATTCCGGGACCGAAAATGGACATGAAGGCACTGCGGGCGCATGCGCATGAGGTTTTGCGCGATGCGACCATTCCCGAGCTTCCCAATCACTATCAGGGCAAGGTTCGCGACAATTACGACCTTCCGGACGGGCGGCGCATCATCATCGCCTCCGACAGGCTGAGCGCCTTCGACCGTATCCTCGCCGCCATCCCCTTCAAGGGCCGGGTCCTCACCCAGACCGCGCGCTACTGGTTCGAGGCGACCGCCGACATATGCCCGAACCATGTGCTCGAGTATCCCGATCCGAATGTCGTGATCGGCCGCAGGCTCGACATTCTCCCCGTCGAGATCGTCGTGCGCGCCTATCTGGCGGGCACCACCGCGACCTCGATCCTGACGCTTTACAAGAAGGGCGCGCGCGAGGTGTATGGCGTCCGTCTGCCGGAGGGCCTGCGCGAAAACGAGAAGCTGCCCGAGCCCATCATCACGCCGACGACCAAGGCTTTCGATGGCGGCCATGACGAGCCGCTCTCGCCGGCCGAGATCGTCTCAAAGGGCCTGCTCACCGCGGCGCAATGGCAGACGGTGTCGCGCCATGCGCTGGCACTCTTCGCGCGCGGACAGGAGCTTGCCGCGCGGCGGGGCCTCATCCTCGTCGATACGAAATACGAGTTCGGCACCGACGCCGAGGGCAACATCATCCTCGCCGATGAGATTCACACGCCCGACAGCTCGCGCTACTGGCTCGCGGGGAGCTATCCGCAGCGTTTCGCCGAAGGCAAGCGGCCCGAAAGTTTCGACAAGGATTTCGTTCGCAGCTGGGTCGCCGAGCGATGCGATCCTTACAAGGACGATATTCCCGAAATCCCCGCCGATCTCATCGTAGAGACGGCGGCGGTCTATATCCGCGCCTACGAAGCGATCACCGGACTGCCCTTCGACATTCCGGAAGCGCCGGAAGCGCCGCTTGATCGTATCCGCCGCAACCTCGCGCCCTATTTCACTCGAGCCTGATCCCGCCACGCATATGCGGCCGCGAGGGCGTTCGCCTTTTCGCCGCCTGTCCGGCCTGGGGCGCTTCTGGCGAACGGGGCTAGTAGCCCCGTTCCGTCATGCCACCCATTCCGCCGCCGACGCCCATGTGAAGCAGGGGCGCGAACAGCAGCCCGAGTACCAGCGCGACCACGATCGCCGCGACCACGATAGCGGCCGTGTAGATGATGACCTTGTCCTGCGGCGCCTTCATCAGATGCGGCAACCCACGATAGAGAAGGTAGATATTGTAAAGGCCGAGCAGGCCGAGAATGCTCAGGGCCGGGATCAGCGAGAAAATGCCGGCGAGCCATCCCGCCGTGCTCGCATAGGTCGCGAGCTTGAAGGCTTGCACCCGGTCCTTGGTCGCGCCGAATGTCGGCGCCAGCGCCTCGATGATGAGGGCGACGACCGTGACGCTCACCAGGCTCATGACATAGGTCGAGAGAGCATTCGAGATCGCGCCGCCAATCGACAGGCGGAAATGATAGCCCATCGCGCCATAGCCGAAGATGAGGCCGCCAAGCGCGCCCGCCAACGCGGGGATGGCCGCGAGGATGAGGGCATATTCCGTGTAGAGCCTTTGAATGGTCGTCTGTTCGCCGTCAATCTTCGCCCATTCGGCGTCGGGCGTGAGAATGATGTTCTTCACCCGCTCGACAATCGAGGCGGTCTTCGGCTGGTCTGCGTCGCTCATGAACTGCTCCCCCTTGGTCTGGTGGCCCAAACTTGTCCGCATCGGAAGGGTTCGTGTGCCAATCCGTCGGCGGAGCGGACGGTCGTTCGCCGGCGCCGAAGGGGGCCCGTAACCTTTGGAAAGTGTGGGTGCGGGCGGGCCCGCTGTCAAACGCCGTGGTCGCCCGTCTGGCCGCCGCTTCCTCTGTCTCGGGGCGGAATCGGGGCCACCCGGCCCCTGCGCCATGCATCATTAGGTCCTTGGCGCGGATGGCGGGCTGCGACTATAAATCTGGCCAATGTCACGCATTAAGAATGGCCGTGTGCGGCGCGCGTGAACGGGGACGGGGAAAGCATGACCGAAGGCTATGAACTCTACGGCGCCGAGCCGAGCTACTACAGCGGCAAGGTGCGCGCCTATCTGCGCTTCAAGCGCATTCCCTTCGCCGAATATCCCAATACGCCCGAGAACTACCGCAAGGTGATCCTTCCGCGCATCGGCTGGGCGGTCATCCCTGTCATGATCACGCCCGAGGGCGAGGCGCTGCAGGATTCGACCGACATCATCGACGCGCTCGAACTGCGCTTTCCCGAGGCGCCCGTCTATCCCGCGACGGTGAAGCAGCGGCTCGCGGCGCTGCTACTGGAGGTCTATGGCGATGAATGGCTGAAGATCCCGGCCATGCATTATCGCTGGAACCGGAATTACGACTTCGCCATTTCCGAATTCGGCAAGATGTCGGCGCCCGAACTGACCGGCGAGGCGCAGCGCGAAGCGGGCCTCAGGATTTCGAAGCCCTTTGCGGGCGCTCTCCCGTTTCTCGGCGTGACGCCCAAGACCGAAGCCGCCATCGAGACATCCTATGAGGCGCTTCTCGGCGAGCTGGACCGGCACTTCGCCGTCTATGAGTTCCTATTCGGCACGAGGCCCTCGATCGGCGATTTCGGCCTCATCGGACCGCTTTACGCGCATCAATATCGCGACCCGGCATCGGGCGAGCTGATGAAGCGCATCGCGCCCAATGTCGTCGGCTGGGTTCAGCGCATGATGAAGCCGCCCCACCCCAAGGGCGGCGAGTTTCTGGCCCGCGACGAGGTGCCTGCAACAGTTCTGCCCGTGCTTCAGCGCATGATGCGCGAAATGCTGCCCGTTCTCGTTTCGACGGCGCAGCACTTCGCCAAGTGGGTCGACGAGCATCCGGGCGCGAAGCAGGGCACGGAGGAAATTCCCCGCGCCATCGGCATGCATGTCTATGCGCTCGAGGATGCGAAGGAGAACCGCGCGATCTTTCCCTTCGACCTCTGGATGCTTCAGCGCCCGCTCGACTATCTCGCAAGCCTCGATGGGGACGAGAAGGCGCGCGCGAGTGAACTTCTCGCGGCGGTGGGCGGCGAGGCGCTGCTCGATTTCCCGGCCTTCCCACGCCTCACGCGCCGCGATTTCAAGCTCGCGCTGGCCTGATCACTTCACCTGGCCGCCATCGACCACGAGCACCGCGCCGGTGATGAAGCTCGCTCGCGGGCTGGCGAGAAAGAGCGCCGCGTCGGCGATTTCCTCGACCTTGCCGAAGCGGCGCAGCGCCACCTCGCGTCTGATCCAGCGCGCCCAGTCGTCGGGCCGCTCCTTCGTGTTTTTCTCCCACACGCCGCCCTCGAAGAGGATGTTGCCGGGAGCGATCGCATTGACGCGGATGCCTTCCTTGCCGACGAGCTTGGAAAGCGCGCGCGTCGTCTGGTTGACCGCCGCTTTCGACGCCGCATAGGTGACGGCGGTGCCGAGCGCCTCGACGCCGGCTATGGAGGAAATGAAGATCAGATTTGCGCCCTCGCGCTCCGCGGCCGGCCGCTTGACGATGCGCTTCAGCGCCTCGCGGGCCAGGAAGAACGAGCCCGACAGGTTCTGAAGAAGGTCCGCATCCCACAGCTCGTCCGAAACGTCGAAGCCTAGCGGCGCCTTCGACATGCCGACATTGGCGATGACGGCGTGAAGCGCGCCGAGCTTTGCCTCCGTCGCGTCGAGCGCGGCGGCGAGATCGGCCGTGTTCGTCATATCGCCCGCAATGGTGAGAAGGCCGGATGCCGGAACCCCCTCGGCGATGAGCGCCTCGCGCGCCTTGTCGAGCGCCGCTTCGCCCCGCCCGGTGAGGGCGACCCTTGCCCCCTCCCGCGCGAAGGCCTGCGCCATGCCGAAGCCGATGCCCCGGCTCGCGCCCGCGATGAAGACCGTTTTTCCCTTGAGTTCGAGATCCATCATTCCCCCGCCTGGCCGGATTTCATTATACGCACAGTGCAGGCCAAGCCCGCCCCGGCGTCAAGCGGCCTTGCTTGTCGGCGTGTGCGCGCCTGCCTTAGACTTCCCCTCAACCAGAAAAATCGAACGGGAGAAACTCATGGAATACGCCCAGATCAGGGTCGAGAAGCGGGGAGCGGTCGCGCTCATCACGTTGAACCGGCCCGACCGTCTCAATGCGTGGACGCCGCGCATGGCCGAAGAGCTTGGCCATGCGATCTCCGCCGCCAATGACGACCGTGAAATCGGCGCCATCGTGATGACTGGCGAGGGGCGCGGCTTCTGCGCCGGCGCCGATGTCGATCAGGTCTTCAAGGCGCGGGTTGACGGCAAGGATCCCGGCAACGATACGCGCGGCGGCTCGGGCGGCATGCCGGCGGGCGTCGACTGGATCGCGCTTGCCCGTTCGTCGAAACCGCTGATCGCGGCCGTGAACGGCGTCGCCGTCGGCATTGGCGTCACCATGATCCTTCCCTTCGATGTCATCGTAGCGGCGGAAGAGGCGAAGTTCGGCCTCGTCTTCGTCAAGATGGGTATCGTGCCGGAGCTTGCCTCGTCGCATTTCCTCGTTTCCCGCATGGGCTGGGGCAATGCGAGCGAGATGATGCTGACGGGCCGCCTCTATCCGGCGGAAGAGGCGCGCGCGAAAGGGCTTTGCGAATATGTCGTTCCGCAGGCGGAGCTTCTTTCCAAGGCGCTCGAAATCGCCGGGCTGATCGCCGAGAACCCCTCGCGCCAACTTCGCATGACCAAGGCGCTCCTTACCGAGAATGCCTGCACGACCGACCTCGCCCGCGCCCAGAAGCTCGAGACGGATGCGCTCCAGATCTGCTGGACGACGCCGGAGCATCACGAGGCGGTCGATGCGTTCCTCAACAAGCGCAAGCCCGATTTCAGGAAGGTGGCATCATGAGCGTCGTCAATGTCAACCTCCAGCTCAATGACGTGACGCCTGTGCGCCGCGAGCTTGCGCTGGAGGAGGGCTCCGTCTCCTACCTCGAATGGTATGACGGCAAGCACCAGCCGGCCTTCCACTTCGCCCATGCCAACGGCTTCAACGCGCTGACCTATCGCCGCCTTCTCTCGCCGCTTGCGAGCCGCTTCCACATTCGCGCCTGGGACGCGCGCGGCCACGGTATGACGAGCCTGCCCGCGAACCCGCAAGGCCATTCGAGCTGGCGCATCTATCGCGACGATCTGATCCGCGTGGTCGAGGATTTCGCCGCCGAGACGGGCGGGCCCGTCCTGCTTGGCGGCCATTCCATGGGCGGCACGACGAGCCTCATGGTGGCAGCCGAGCGGCCCGATCTCGTGCGCGGCCTCGTCCTCGTCGATCCCGTGCTCGTGCCTTCCTTCGCGCGCATGGTGATGCGCTTCTACCGCATGCTCGGCCGCAAGGGCGGGCCCCTGTCGCTTGCCGATGGCGCCGAGCGCCGCCGCGCGATCTTTCCCGATCGCGCCACAATGCTCGCCTCCTACAAGGGGCGCGGCGCCTTCCGCACCTGGCCGGAAGAGGTCATCGCCGACTATGTGGAGGGCGGCACGAAGCCGCGCGAGGACGGGCAGGTGGAGCTTGCCTGCGCGCCGCAATGGGAAGCGGCGAACTTCCGCGCGCAGGATCACAATATCTGGCACGATATCGGCCGCCTTCGCTGCCCGCTGACGCTGATTTATGCGGGGCCCGCCTCGACCTGCCGCGCGCCTGCGCCGGAGCTTCTCGGCAAGCACGACCCCGAGGCGACAATCCTGCGCATCGGGCAGTCGAGCCATTTCCTGCCGATGGAATATCCCGATGCCGTTCGCCGCGAGACACTGGCGCTCGATGCGCGCCTATCGGCCTGAGGCTGGATAGGCCGCGCGCAGCCCGGCGCCGATCCGCTCCAGCATCATTTCGGTCGAGCCATCGGTGAAGGCAGCGATCTTGGCCGAGGCGAGGTGCCGCCCGAGCGGCACTTCCTCGCGAAGCCCGGCGGCGCCCATGGCCTGAATGCAATCGGAGATGCGCGGCACCGTCACCCGGCCGGCAAGGCTCTTTGCATGCGCCGCCGCCATCACCGCGTCCTGCCCCTCGTCGATGAGGCGTCCGGCATCGCGCGTCAGCGCGCGCAGCGCTTCGAGATCGGTCGCCACGTCGGCGAGCGACCAGCGAAGCCCCTGATGCTCGACGAGCGGCTTGCCGAATGCGTGGCGCGTCGCGCCATAGGCGAGTGCGGCCTCGAGGCTCGCCGCCAGCATGCCGGCGCACATCGCCGCCACATAAACACGCGCGCCGTTGACGCTCTGCATGGCGAGCTTGAAGGCCGTGCCGGGGCCTGCGAGCAGGTCATCGTCGGGCACGAAATAATCCTCGAGCGCGAAGCCGCCCGCGCCGATCGCGTGGCCTCCCATGAGCGCATAGGCGGGCTTGCGCACGAAGCCCGGTCGACGCGCATCGACAAGAAAGCAGGCGATACCCCGCCACCCCGCGCTTGCATCGGTCTGCGCATAGGTGATGAAGATGTCGGCGGCAGCCGCATTGGTGATCCAGCCCTTCTCTCCGGAAAGGAGCCATCCGCCCTCGGCCTTGCGCGCCATTGTGCCGATCGCGGCGAAATCGCTGCCCGCGCCCGGTTCCGAGAGCGCCGTCGCGCCGAAGATCTCGGCCTTCATCAGTGCCGGGACGAGGTCCTCGCGATGCCGCGGCAGAGCGCTCTGGGCGAGCTTCGCGGCGACATTGTGCGTGTTGATCATCGAGAAGACGAAGGGCATGTCCGCGCGCGACATCTCCTCGGCGATGGCGAGCTTGAGAAGATAGCGCGCGCCAAGCCCGCCGAGCGCTGCCGGCACTTCGAGGCCGAGCAGGCCCTCCGCGGCCGCCGCCTTCAGCGCCTCCAGCGGCATCCGCCGCTCGCGCTCCCATCGCGCGGCATTTGGCCGAATGAATTCTTCGGAAAATCGCCGCGCCCGTTCGAGGATTTCGCTCTCCCGCCGGTCGAGCATTGCGCTCAGAAATTCGCTCATGCCTCTCCCCGTTTGTCTTGCGACAGAGTAGCCTTGCTCCCGCACATCCTCAATTCCGCCGGACCGCTCCCTTGCCCTTCTCATTCGCCGAAGCCGATCCCGACCGCTCCGCCAAGGAGGAAATGCTCCGGGCCATGAGCGACGGGGAGCTTGTCGCCGCTTATCGTGAAACGCGCGCCGCCGCCCGGCGCGCCCGCGGCGCGCGCGATATGGAACGGATTTATCCGCTCGTTCGCGGCATGAAGACGATCCTGCGCATCGCGGGCGAGCGCGGGATCGTCATTGCGGCGCGCGCGGACGTCTCAGACGCCTAGTCCCGGCACCACCAGCGCCTCGAGTCTTTCTCGCAGATCGTCGGGAATGGGAATGGCCTTGCGCGTCTCGAGATCGAGCGCGATGGCGACAGCCTCCGCCGTGGCGATCGATTGGCCGCTCTCGAGATCGAAGAGCCAGTGGCCCCAGACATAGGTCTTCGGCCCCACCTCCTTGAGCCCGCTGCGCAGTGTCAGCACATCGCCCACGCGCGGATAGCGCCGGTAATGGAAGCGATATTCGAGCGCCGCCCCGCCGACACGGGAATTCTTGGAGCGGTCGTCGCCGCGCGTCTGGCCGAGAAGGTTCGGAATGGAATCCGAAACGATCCCCATGAAGTGCCGCGTGATGAGAAAGCCCTGCGCGTCGCATTGCTCGGGCTGGACCTCGCCCTGCCATGTGAAGACGAGGTTCATCTTTTCAGCCTCTTCGAGCGTCGGCGCGGTTCGCGGCTCATAGAGTGCGAGGCCGCGTGGCGCGCCATGCTGCGGCAGATCGACGGTGAGCGCCTTGGCGGCGGCCTTGGCCCTGGCGGGCAGCGGCTTCAGCTCGTGCGAATCCGCATCGAGAAGTTCCACATCGGCGCTGAAGGTCGCGGCGACCTCGCCCGAAACCGTGTTCCACATCTCCTCATAGACGCGCAGCCCGAAATCACGCACCTCGAGCACGCCCGCGCGAATGGTGAAGGGCGCGCCGGGGCGCTGCTCGCGCAGAAAGCGCACATGATGGTCGCGCGCGACGAGCCGCGCCCGCTCCGCATCTATGAAGCGCGGGCCGAGGCCGAGATGCACGCCGAGCGCGGCGAGCCCCTGCGTCGCATGCTCCATATAGAACTGCACATTCATGTGCCCCATCTGGTCCGACTGCCATGTCTGCACGCTCGAGCGCGCGACATCGATCATCTGCGCCATCTGTCTGTCCTCATTGCTCGTTACGATATTGAATTCGGTCAGGCGCGCGCGAAGCGGCGCGCGACGCTGTGCGGGATGTGAATGGCCTTGCGGGTTTCGCGGCTGAAGAGAAGGCCGAGGCCCTCGGCGGCGCAGGCCGGTTCGCCCGTGTCGCCGTTGAAGAGCCAGTGGCGATACCGAAGCGTCTTGTCCGTCGCCTCGACAAGGCCGGTTCTGACGATGATGGTTTCGCCCGCCATCAGTTCGCGGAAATAGCAAAGCCGCATTTCGACGGTTGCGGTCGCAAGCCCCTTGGCCGCCTGTTCATGCCGGCCGAGCCCCGCATGCGCCCACATATGGCCTTGCGAATCCGAAAAGCGCGCCATGAAGAAGCGCGCATTCATATGGCCGTTCGTATCGCATTCCCAAGGGTTCACGACGGAACGGTTGCTCTCGATCATCTGGAGTTCATCGGCGCGGGCGAGCGAGACGTCGCGGTCGAGCGCTTCGCGCGGCAGGCCGCGCGGAGCCGCATGGGCGGGAAGATCGCCCATGAGCGCCAGCGCCTTTTCGCGCGTGGCCTCGGGCCAGGGCGTGAGCCTGCGCGTCGCGAGATCGAGGCAGCCGACATTGACGACGAAAGTGGCGGCGAGCCTGTCGTCGAGAATCTCGCGCATCTCCTGATACATGAGCATCGTCTTGTCGCGCATCTCGATGACGCCGGAGCGCACGAGCACGAGATCGCTCGTGTGCAGCTCGCGGTGAAAGCGGATGTGATGCTCGAGCGCGACATAGCCGAGCCCGGTTTCGCGCTGATGCGCATGGCCGAGCCCGATCGCGGCGCGGAAATTGTAGGAGGCGTCCGATGTCTTGCCGATATAGTGCTGGATGTTCATGTGGCCCATCTCGTCGCATTCCTGCAACGAGACATAGCCGCGATAGGTGTCGATGAACCCGCTCATCGCGCGATGTCCTCGAGCGTATGAATGTGAGGGGCGAACTGCGCGCGCTCCTCGTCCGACAGGCCGACGGCGCGGCGCTTGTCGAGGTCGAGCAGCACCGCCGTCACCTCGCTCGTCGCGGCGAGCAGGCCCGTCTCTCCATTGAACATGAAATGGCAGAGGCGGATCGTCTTCGCCGCCACCTCGACGAGCGCTGATTTGACGATCAGTATGTCCCCGGAGACGACCTCGCGCACATAGTTGAGCCTCTGTTCGAGCACGACGCTGCCGCGCCGCTCGCGCAGCAGGCGCTGCTTGTCCATGCCGATCCCTTGCCAGAGATGGCCGGACCCGTCCGAATAGCGCGAGATATAGAACTGCGTCGCCATATGGCCGAAATCGTCGCAATGATGGCGAGCCACGGGCCCGCGATAGATTTCGATGAGGCCCCTGGCGTCCGCCTGCGCGAGCGTGATGTCGGGAAGCCGCGTCTCGCGCCGCACGCTGCGCGCCTCCGCATGTTCGGGCAGCGGGCCGATGAGCGCGCGGCCCCGCTCGAGCGCCTCGTCCGGCCAGGGCGCGAGCTTGCGCGTCTTCATGTCGAAATGGGCGCTGACGGCGACCATGGTTGCCGCCGTCTCGTCGGTCGCCGCGTTGAGAAGCTCGTGATAGACGACGAGCGTGCGCGGCCGCATGTCGATGAGGCGCGAGCGCATGCGCACCATGTCGCCTGCGTAAAGCTCGCGGTGAAAGCGATAATGCTCCTCGAGCGCGATCATGGTGCGGCCCGTTTCGCGGATCGCGCTCGGGCTGAGGCCGAGCTCGTGCCGCAAAAAGAAAGCGCCGTCCGATGCACGGGCGACATAGAACTGCACGTTCATGTGCCCATTGTCGTCGCACTCCCAGGTGTTGACCGCGCCCCGGAAGCTGTCGAAATAGCCGTTGGCTAGAGACATGCCGCAGATCAACCCGTCACGCGTGCGAGGAAGGCGTCGGCGCGCGCATTCGCGGCTCTGGCGATCTCTCCCGGAAAGGCGACGAAGCCATGCGCGCCGCCCGGATAGACGGCAAGCTCCGCTTCCCTTCCTGCCGCCACCCAGCGCGAATACATGAAGAGCGTGTCGTCGAGAAGCGCGTCGCGCGTGCCGATGGTGAAGAGGGCGGGAGGCATGTCCCTGAGATCCGCGTAAAGCGGCGAGATGTCGGGATCGCGCCGGTCGAGACCACCGGGCAGAAAGGCATCGCCGAATTTCGCGATATCGACGGTTCTGAGAATGAGCCGCTCGTCGCCGAACTGCTGCTGGCTCGGCGTCATCGAAAGATCGAAGGCGCCGAAGACGAGATTGGCGCCGCTGAAGCCCGTGAAGCCGTGCCGGTCGCGCATTCTGAGAAGCGTCACTGCGGAGAGATGCCCACCCGCGGATTCACCGCCGATGGCGAGCCTGTCCGTGCCGAATTCCGCCTTCGCGTTCCGCGCGAGCCAGAGCGCCGCCGCCTCGCAATCGTCCGGCCCGGCGGGATAGGGGTTCTCGGGCGCGAGCCTGTATTCGACGCTGACACAGGCAAGCCCCGTATTGGCCGCGATCCGCTCCAGCATCGGGTCCTGCTGGTCGGCGGCGCCGAGCACCCAGCCGCCGCCATGAATATGGAGATAGACGCCCTTGGGATTTTCCGGCGCGATGATGCGCAACGGCACCTTGTGGCCGTTCTTTCCCTCGATATGCAGCGTGCGGGCGCGCTCCGATTTCGGCGCGAGCGGAAAGGCTCCTTCGCCGCGGGCGCGGGCATCGCGCACCTTCTGCGCGCCCACATCCCACCATTCCTCCATCCCGGCCATGGCCTTGATGATGGCGTCATTGATGGCCCGCGTTTCGGCGGAAATCGCCTCGGGGCGGAAGAGAGCCGGATGGAACGGATTGTTGCCTGACATGAATTGCCTCCCATTTTCTTTTCAGGGAGTAGACCGGATTCTGCGCTTTTCGTCTAATATGAACATGAAGGAGGCCCGTGCGATGGAAACAGCGCTCGTGCTCAGGGTGCCGGAAGCGGAGGAGGCGGTATCGCATTGGCGGCGCCGTCACGATCCCTCGGCGACCGAGGGCATGCCTGCGCATGTGACGCTCGTCTATCCTTTCAGGGAATGGGACGAGATCGACGCCGCGGCGGAGGAAGCGCTCGCCTTCCTTTTCGCGCGCGCCCATCCCATCGAACTGCATTTTGCCGAAACCCGGCGCTTTGCGTCCATTCTGTGGCTTGCGCCTACAAGGCCCGAGCCCGTGATCGCGCTGGTGCGCGCGATGCGGCTCGCCTTTCCCGAAAATCTGCCCTATTCGGGCGCCCATGCCGAGACGGTGCCGCATCTGACTGTCGCTCATGCCGCGGAGAGCGAGGGCGCTCAGGCGGAACTCGACCGCATCGAAAGGGAGTTTCTCGCCGAGGCGCGCCGGCACCTGCCCATTCGCGCCCGCATCGAGGAAGTCTCGCTCTTCCGCAAGGAAAGCGGCGGCTGGCGCGAGGCGCGGCGCTTCGCATTGGGCAAGGGCTGAAGTTTTCGCCCGGCCAGCCGCGCCCCGGAAAGCCGCGTCTCAGACGGATGCGGCATAGGGCGGCGCGGGATCGTACTGCATGCCGATCTGGGTCGCCCTTGCGTGGTCCTCGCCATGCATCTGCCCGACGAGCCAGAGCGCCATGTCGATGCCAGCCGAAACGCCTGCGGAGGTGACGACATTGCCGTCGCGCACATAGCGCAGCCGCTCGACGACTTCGGAGGCTTCGCCGCGCTTGCGCAGCGCGTCGACAAAGGCCCAATGCGTCGTCACGCGCTTGCCCCGCGCAGGGCCCGCCGCCGTCAGCAGCATCGCGCCCGTGCAGACGCTCGTCACCCATTCGCAGCCGGCTGCGACGCGCCCGATCCACTCGAGCAGCGGCCTGTTGTTCACTTCCCGCCGGGTGCCCTGTCCGCCGGGAACGAGCAGAAGGTCGAGCTTCGTCACATTGGCTGTGGCGGCCATCGGCTCGACGCGCATGCCCTTGGCGCAGGTCACGGTCTTTCCCGTTTCGGAGATGAGGACGACCTTGTCGGGCCGCCGGTCTTCCGACCGCGCGAACATCTCGTTCGACATGGTGAAGACTTCGTAGGGCCCGACGAAATCGAGTTCCTCCACATCGTCGAAAATAAGAATGCCGATGGTGCGTTCACGGGACATGAGGGTGCTCCTCCATTGTGAAGCTCGTGTTGAGCGGGCGCTTCGCCGTCTGGAAGCGTTCGCGATAGCGATGGGGCGTGACGCCGAACTGGCGCAGAAAGGCCCGGCGCATGCGCTCGGCCTGTCCGAAGCCTGCATCGAAGGCGATGGTTTCGATCGGCAGCGCGCCTTCTGTGAGCTTTCGCCGCGCCTCGTCGAGCCGAGCGCGCTCCACGAAGTGAGCGGGCGTCGTGCCCGTCTCCTCCACGAAGCGCCGCGCGAAGGTGCGCTCGCTCATATGGGCGACGCGCGCCAGCACCGGAACGGTGAGGTCGTCGCGCGGGTTTTCCACGATATGCGTGCAGACCCTCGCGATCCGCGCATCGTCCACGCCTTGCGCGGCGAGCTGGGCGGAGAATTGCGACTGGCCGCCGGGGCGCATCATGAACATGACGAGATGGCGGGCGATGTGAAGCGCGTGCTCGCGGCCGAGATCCTCCTCGACCATGGCGAGCGCGAGATCCATGCCCGCTGTCACGCCGGCCGATGTCCATATGTCGTCGTCGCGCAGATGGATCGCGTCGTCATCGACCTCGACGAGGGGATAGCGCTTGCGCAGCGAGGCGGCCCATGCCCAATGCGTCGCCGCGCGGCGCCCGTCGAGGAGCCCCGCTTCCGCGAGCAGAAAGGCGCCGGTGCAGATCGAGGCGATGCGCCTCACATGCCGCGATGCCTCGCGGATGAAACCGATGACGGCCTCGTCGTTCAGGAGCTTTCGGCCGCCCTCGCCGCCGGAGACGATGAGCGTGTCTATATTCGCCATGTCCTGCGCGGTGAGATCGCCGAGCCCGCGCGTGGCGACGAGATCGAGCCCGCAAGTGGTGCGAAAGGGGCCCGCATCGGGCGCGATCAGCTCGATCGTATAGGCGGGATGTCCTTCGCCGTCTTCGGCGGCGGAAAAAATCTGCAAGGGCCCCGCCACGTCGAGGATCTGCGCATCCTCATAGGCGAGCATCGTCACCTGTCTGCGGCCGGGGTGGTGGCCAGGGTGGTGGCCAGCGTGGCGGTCAGTGTGGTTGGCAGGGCGGCGGGCGGGATCGGGCGTCGTCATGCCGTTGAGACTAGGCCGCCCGCGGACTGGCGGAAATGCCAAATGACAGGCAATTTCGGCCAGATCACGGAAAGCGGCTTAAGGCTCGCGCGCAGTTCTGAGCCCGCCAAGCGCCAGCGCGATCATCGCCGCGATGGCGCCCAGAATTCCGGCCATGAAGAGCAGGAAATCGAGCGTGTTCCAGTCGAGGCCGGTAATGCCGGTTCCGCGCCCGCCGGTGAGGGCCGAAATCGTCGATGCGACGACATTCGTCCAGCCGGCGGTGACGAGGCCCCAGAAGACGACCCTCTGCGCCGCCTGCGACAGCGACAGAAAGCCCGCCGCCGCCGCGCTCGCGATCATCAGAAGGCCGTTCAGCACGCCTTCGAGATGCGCCATATGCCAGGCCCTGAGGGCCTCGGCCGTGTCCGCTGGCGCATCCGGCGCGATCGACGCGACCACTGCGGAGCCATAAGGAAAACCGGCCGCGAATCCGGCCAGCAGAACGAGTGCGCCGTTGACGACCAGCAGCGCCTGCAATTCCCTTTTCATATCATCCCCCGAGACGGGCCCGCCTCAGGCCCTGAGCGTGCACTTGCCGTTGTTGATGACGACGACGTCGCGCTCCTTCACGCGGGCGCGGAAGGAGACGATGTTGCCGTCCTTCCAGAGATCGACCGCGATCGTCTCGCCGGGGAAGACGGGCGAAGAGAAGCGCACGTCGAAGCCGGTGATGAGCGTCGGGTCGTAATCGCAGATGGGCGAGCTGATGATCGCGCGGCACGTCGTGCCATAGGTGCAGAGCCCGTGCAGGATCGGCTTCGGAAAGCCGGCGGCCTTGGCAAAATCGGGATCGGAGTGGAGCGGGTTGCGGTCGCCGGAGAGGCGATAGAGCAGCGCCTGGTCGGGCCGCGTGTCCGCCTCGACCGTCATGTCGGGCTGGCGCTCCGGCAGCTTGTGGGGCTCGGGCGCGCCTTCGCGCGGACCGCCGAAGCCGCCATCGCCGCGCGCGAAGATGGTCGATTGCAGCGTGCAGAGCTTGTCGCCGCTCTGGCGTTCGCGGATCACCGATTCTGTGACGATGATGGCGCCCTTGTCCTTGCCCTTGTCCCATGCGCCGATGACGCTGCTGTCGACGCTGATCTTTGCGGCGGCGGGAAGGGGCTTGTGCAGCGTCAGCTTCTGCTCGCCATGCACGACCATCAGATAGTTGATGCCGCTATTGGCCATACCGCCCGCGCCCCAGGCGATGACCGTCGCCTGCGTCGGCACGGTCCTGAGGTTCTTCTCATAGACGAAGGGGAGCTCCTTCGCGTCGAGCGGGTCGCGGCCGAAGCCGACCCCGAGCGCATAGAGCATCGTCTCCCGGTCGCCATACTGGAATTCCTGACCGAGCGCTTTGGACGCCATCAGTTTGTCGTAGTCGATTGCCATGGGGCACCCTCCCTCAAGCGTGATTTGCTTTGTTGGGCCATAGCAAAGCCGGAATGTCCGCCTTCCGCAAGACGGCTCGCGCCGACGTCGCGGCGGCCTCAGCGTTCGCCCAGTACCTTCCAGAGGCTCGTCGCCGTCATCACGCGCTGATCCCCCACCGTGAAGACCGCCGATATGAAGATGATGGCGCGCGTCCTGTGATCGACGCTGGTGCGGCAGGAAATCGTGTCACCGAGCTTCGCCTCGCCGAGCTGGCTCGCCTGCATGCTGAGCGTGACGCAAGACCGTCCGCCCGTTCCGCGCCACGCCGCGCCGCCCATGAAGGCGTCGGCGAAGGTGAGCATCATGCCTTCGTGAACCGTGTCGTCCTCGCGCACATGCCGCTCGTCGGCGATGAAGGCCGCGATGCGCGCGCCATCCGCCTCGATGCGCTCGAACTGCGGGCCGACATGCGCCTCGAACGGATCGAATATCTCCACCGGCGCGAAGCCCTCGGGCGCCGCGACGCCGCTCATTGTCGGCAGAGGGCGGCGCACCGGCGCGTTTGCCTTCCGCGCTTCCGTCATTTGCCTTCCGTTCCGGCCTGGACGGCATAGACGCCGGACGCCGTCATCAGCATGCGCGGGCCGACCCGCAGATCGCCCGAAATGAAGAGCACGCTCTTCGTCGCGCGCGTCACCTCGGCCCGGCCCTCTATGCGCTCGCCCCGTTCGCCCGCGCTCACGAAATCGCAATTGATGGAAAGCAGCCGGACATCCGCGCCCGCATCGCGCGCCTGCGCGGCCGATCGCGCGACCTCGCCCAGAACGATGGAGGCCAGCGTCATCATCATGCCGCCGTGAAGCCGGTCGGCGCCGTTCAGATGCTGCTCGGCGATGTCGAAGACGAAGACCTCGCCATTGACGTCGTGCCCGCGAAAGACCGGGCCGGCAAATCCGGCAAAGCCCTTGGACTGGACGGGCGCGAAGCCCGGCGGAATGCTCTTGGCCAACTGGTTCATGGGAACTCGCTCGATAGCAACTTGTGGAATAGGGATGGGCCTTATCTAGTCCCCCTCGTCAGGGCGGAAAAGAGAGAATGCGGCGCGAGGCCGCTCTTTGGCTAGAATGGCCCCATGCGACAGGCAACCACCATCCTTTCCGTACGAACGAACGGCCGTGGCTTCACGGACATCACCGCGCGGCTTCGCGGCTGGGTGGAGGGGCAGGGCATGCGCGAGGGGCTTCTCACCCTGTTCATTCGTCACACCTCCGCGTCCATTATTGTTCAGGAGAATGCCGATCCGGATGTGCTTTCCGACCTGATGGACGCTTTCGAGCGTCTCGCGCCTCGCGGCGCGCCCTATCGCCATTCGACCGAGGGGACGGACGACATGCCCGCCCATATCAAGGCCGCGCTCACGGTGGCAGGGACTTCTATCCCTCTGATTGACGGGCATCTTGCGCTCGGCACCTGGCAGGCGGTCTATCTTGTCGAGCACCGCGACCGGCCGCATACCCGCGAGATCGCGCTTCACCTCCTCGGCGAATAGCGCGAAGGCCGCGGCCCCCTCCTTCACTTTATTACCCATAACCGCATTTTTCCGCAGGGCTGCGGGGCGGCGCCCGGAACGCAGGGGAGGCGGGGAGATTCTTCTTTCCGAACCGGCGCCTGGCCGTCTATGGTGCGGCTCAAATCGTCGGGGCGTCCGCCAGGAATGCTCCACAAAAGACCGGGCAACCGGCGCCGAAATCCAATTCCATCGGAGGATCTCCATGTCGAGAGAAGCAGTCATCGTTTCCACGGCCCGTACCGGCCTTGCCAAGTCCGGCCGCGGCGGCTTCAACATGACCCATGGCGCGGCCATGGGCGGCCACGCCATCAAGCACGCCATCGAGCGCGCGGGCATCGAGCCGGGCGATGTCGAGGACGTCACGATGGGCTGCGGCAATCCCGAGGGCGCGACCGGCATGAATATCGGCCGTCTGTCCGCCATCTGGGCCGGCTGCCCCGTCACCACCTCGGGCTCGACGCTGAACCGCTTCTGCTCCTCCGGCCTCAACTCTATCGCCATCTCGGCCGGCCGCATCGTCAATGAAGGCGTGCCGATCGCCGTCGGCGCGGGCGTCGAGTCGATCTCGCTCGTCTCCATGGGCGGCATGAACACGAAGAACATCACCGAAGAAAAGCTCATGGCGACCTATCCGGCGCTGTGGATGCCGATGATCGAGACCGCCGACATCGTCGCCAAGCGCTACAATGTCAGCCGCGAGTATCAGGACGAATATTCGCTCCGCTCGCAGCAGCGCATCGCCGCCGCCCAGGCCAGCGGCAAGTTCGACTACGAAATCGTCCCCATGCAGACCAAGATGAAGGTCGTGGACAAGGCCACGGGCGAGGAGAAGATCGTCGACTACACGGTCACGAAAGACGAGTGCAACCGTCCGGAAACGACGCTTGAGGGCCTCGCCTCGCTGAAGCCCGTGCGCGGCGAAGGCAATTTCGTCACCGCCGGCAACGCCTCGCAGCTTTCGGACGGCGCGGCCGCCGTCGTGCTCATGGAGCGCAAGGAAGCCGAGAAGCGCAACAAGGACATCCTCGGCGTGTTCCGCGGCTTCGCGGTCGCCGGCTGCGAGCCCGACGAGATGGGCATCGGCCCGGTCTTCGCCGTGCCGCGCCTCCTCGAGCGCCACGGTCTCAAGGTCGACGACATCGACCTCTGGGAGCTGAACGAAGCTTTCGCCAGCCAGTGCCTCTATTCGCGCGATCGCCTCGGCATCGACCCCGAGAAGTACAACGTCAATGGCGGCTCCATCGCCATCGGCCACCCCTTCGGCATGACCGGCGCGCGCTGCGTCGGCCACATCCTGCTCGAGGCGCGCCGCCGCAAGGAAGCGGGCCAGAAGCTGAAGTATGGCGTCGTGACGATGTGCATCGGTGGCGGTATGGGCGCCGCCGGCCTCATCGAATTCGCCTAAGCGATTTCAGCGGGGCGCCGCGGGCCTCATCGAATTCGCGTAATTCGAACACTCGGATGCGGAAAGGCCCGCCGGCAACGGCGGGCCTTTTTGTTTGATATGTTCGCCTGCAAACAAGAGCTGTCATCCCGGGCTTGTCCCGGGATTCAGGGCCGGGGTGACATCGAGTGCCAATGCGGGGAGGAAACCCATGCGCTATTTCGACGATTTCGTCGTCGGCGAACGCCACGAGATCGACGCCATCTATGACATGACCGAGGAGGAGATCGTCTCCTTCGCGCGGAAATGGGACCCGCAGCCTTTCCACATCGACAGGGAAGCCGCCGCGAAATCCGTCTACGGCACGCTGACGGCCTGCGGCACGCATATTCAGGCGGTGGTGCTCTGGCTCGCTGCGCGCCTGCCGGAGGAAACCGCCGTCATCGGCGCGCTCGGCTATGACGAAGTGCGCTTCCACAAGGCGGCGAAACTCGGCGACCGCCTTCGCCTCGTCATCGAATGCATCGAGACGAAGCCCTCATCGTCGAAGCCCGACCGCGGCGTGGTGAAGAACCGCCACACGCTCGTCAATCAGGCGGGCGAAACCGTCTTCACCCAAACGACGACGCTTCTGATCGCGCGGCGGAAATGACTGTCGCCGATTCGTCTGTCTGACCCGGGAGCTTGAGCGGCAAGTTCGTCGCTGGCGGCCCTGGATGCCGGATCAAGCCCGGCATGACGAGTGTGGAGGGGGCGGTGCGGAAGGGCCGCTGAAACACGCGCTCTTTGAACCCTCTCCCCAAGGGGGAGAGGGCAGGGTGAGGGGGCGCCCCTAAAGCCCCAGCACCAGCTTCGCCATGATGCCCCGCTGGATCTCGTTCGAGCCGCCATAGATGGACGCCGCGCGATTGTTGAGATAGCGCGGCATGACGGTGAGGCCGTGAGCGGGACCGATGGGCGCGATGTTCGAGCCCGGCTCGCGCGCCGCTCTCTGATCGGCGTTCGCGTAATAGGCGAGGGCCTCGACGGCGAGTTCGTCGATCGCCTGCGTCGTCTCCGTGCCGCGCGTCTTGAGCATGGAGGAAGCGGGGCCGGGGTTCTTGCCGCCCGCGAGTTCCGCCATCACGCGATGCTCGGTAATCTCCATCGCCTTGACCGAGATCTCGGTCTCGTCGAGCTTGCGCCGGAAGGCAGGCTCGTCGATGAGCCTCGTGCCGTCGCCCGCGCGCTCGGCCATGGCTATGGCGCGGAGCTTTTCGAGGCCGACCGCGAGGCCCGCCGCATAGGCGCCGCCGCGCTCGAATTCGAGCAGATATTTCGCCACCGTCCAGCCTTCATGCTCGGGGCCGACGCGGTTCGCCTTCGGCACGCGCACCTCGTCGAAGAAGACCTGGTTCACCTCATGCTCGCCCGCAAGCGTGATGATCGGCTCGACCTTGATGCCGGGCGTATTCATCTCGAGAAGGAGGAAGGTGATGCCCTCCTGTGGCTTGCCGTCCCATTTCGTCCGCACGAGGCAGAACATGCGATTGGCGAAATGGGCGTGCGTCGTCCAGATCTTCGAGCCGTTGAGCACATAGTCGTCGCCGTCCGAGACAGCGCGGAGCTGAAGCGAGGCGAGATCCGAGCCCGAGCCCGGCTCCGAATAGCCCTGGCACCAATAGTCTTCGCCTTTGAGGATGCGCGGCAGATAGAAGGCTTTCTGTTCCGGTGTGCCGTATTTCATCAGCACCGGCGCGCACATGCGAAGTCCCATGGGCGAGAGATGCGGCGTGCCCGCACGCGCGCATTCCGACGCCCAGATGTATTTCTGCATCTCCGTCCAGCCCGTGCCGCCATATTCGACCGGCCAGTTGGGCGCCACCCAGCCCTTCTCATAGAGGATCTTCTGCCAGGCGAGATTCCACTTCTTGTCCGTGAAGACGCTGGTGGTGAGGCTTCCCGCTTCCTTCAGTTCCGGCGTCAGCTTTTCATCGAGGAAGGCGCGCACTTCGTCGCGGAAGGCAGCATCCTCGCGCGTGAAATTGAGATCCATGGAGGGGCCCCGATCTTGAAGCGCCCCCGGATTTGGATTGCCGGGGGCGCATGGGATTGCGATGCGCGAAGGAATTTCCGCTTGTCAGAGCCCCAGCACGGCCTTCGCCATGATGTTGCGCTGAACCTCGTTGGAGCCGCCATAGATCGACGAGGCGCGGGTGTTGAGATATTTGGCCATCGGCATCAGCGCGTGCTCGGGCCCGACCGGGGCGACATTGGAGCCCCAGATGCGCGCCTCGACGACATGCGGCCCCGCGTAATAGGCGATGGCCTCGATCGCGAGTTCGGTGATCTTCTGATTCGTTTCCGTCCCGCGCGTCTTGATGATCGAGGACGCGGCGCCGGGGTTCTGCCCGTTCGACAGCGCCGACATGATGCGGTGCTCGGTGAACTCGACCGCCGTCACCTCGACATCCGTCTCGTCGATCTTGCGGCGGAAAGCCGGATCGTCGATGAGGCGCGCGCCGTCGCTGGAGCGCTCGTCGGAGGCGATGCGGCGCAGCCTGTTGAGCCCGTTGCGCAGATTGGCGCCATGCGCCGAGCCGCCCCGCTCGAATTCGAGCAGGTATTTCGCCACGGTCCAGCCATTGTTCTCCGCGCCGACGAGGTTCTTCTTCGGCACGCGCACATCGTCGAAGAAGACCTGATTGACCTCATGGTCGCCCGCGAGCGTGATGATCGGCTCGACCTTGATGCCGGGCGCCGACATGTCGTCGATGAGGATGAAAGAAATGCCTTCCTGCGGCTTCGCCTTGGGGTCGGTGCGCACAAGGCAGAACATCTTGTTGGCGATATGCGCGCCCGTCGTCCAGAGCTTCGTGCCGTTGATGACATAGTCGTCGCCATCGGCGACCGCGCGGGTCTGCAGCGAGGCGAGGTCGGAGCCCGAGCCCGGTTCCGAATAGCCCTGGCACCACCAGTCCTCGCCCGAAAGGATGCGCGGCAGGTAGTAGTCCTTCTGTTCCTTGCGGCCATGGCCCATCAGCGTCGGGCCGACCATGGAGAGGCCCATATTGGAGGAGATGGGCGCGCCCGCCGCCGCGCATTCCGAAGCGAAGATGAAACGCTGCATCACGTTCCAGCCCGGCCCGCCATATTCCTTCGGCCAGGACGGGGCTGACCAGCCGCGCTTGTGCAGCCGCTTCAGCCATTCGACCCTGAGGTCGTGATCGGCGAGGATGCCGGGCGTCAGCCGCGCATGAGCCTTGAGATCGTCGGTCAGATTTTCGTCGAGAAAGGCCCTTACCTCGTCGCGGAAGGCGACATCCTCGGCCCGCATGGCGAGATCCATCTTTTCCTCTCCTGTATTTCGTCCGGCCTCGTGTTTTTGCTCGTCTCGCCGGCTCTTTGCCCTTTACAGTATAGGCCTGAGCCAAATCCGGTCCATCGCGTTTGCCGCTCGCCGCCTGTTCATCGATGGGTGACGCACGGTCAGCCTTGGTCTGGATCCGGAGCCCGCCCACAGAAATAAGGAATCCGATTGCCGGGATGGAAGTTGCCAATCACATCATCCTGATCGTCGCGGTGCTCGTCACCTTTGCGATCTTCGCCAGCGTGCTTTCCTCGCGCATCGGCGCGCCCGTCCTGCTCGTATTTCTCGGCCTCGGCATGCTGGCGGGCGAGGACGGGCTCGGCGGCATCCACTTCTCGGATTTCAAGGTCGCCTATCTCATAGGCTCTGTCGCGCTGGCGCTCATCCTTTTCGATGGCGGCTCGCGCACGAGGCGCGATGCGTTCCAGCAGGCGGGCGCGCCGGCGCTGATCCTGGCGACCGCCGGGGTCGTGTTCACCGCCCTCATCACGGGCGTGGCGACGCATTACCTCCTCGGCCTCGAATGGGTGGAGGCGATGCTCCTTGGCACCATCGTCGGCTCGACCGACGCGGCCGCCGTCTTCTCGCTCCTCCATCTGAAGGGCCTGCGGCTCAAGCAGCGCGTCGCCGCGACGCTCGAGGTCGAATCCGGCATCAACGATCCGATGGCGATCTTTCTCACTCTGATCCTCGTGCAGGTGGCGGCGAGCGGGGAGAGCCTGCAACATGCGCTAGCCCACCCGCTGCCGCTGCTGTGGGATTTCGCCTGGCAGCTTGTCGGCGGCGTCATCTTCGGGGTCGTCGGCGGACAGATCGTGCTGCGCGCCGTCAACCGTCTGCAGCTCTCGGCGGGGCTCTATCCGATCCTTGCCTGCGCGCTCGCGCTCGTCGTCTTCGCGACCACCCAGGCCGCGGGCGCCAGCGGCTTTCTCGCGATCTATCTCGTTGGCTACCGCCTCGGTAACAATGCCCACCGCGCGACGGCGGAAATCGCCCGCTTCCTCGACGGCATGGCCTGGCTGTCGCAGATCGGCCTCTTCCTCATGATGGGGCTTCTCGTCACGCCGTCGCGGCTCCTGCCGATCCTGCTTCCTGCCCTTGCGATTTCCGCGGTGCTGATGCTGGTTGCCCGCCCGGTGGCGGTCGCGCTCTGCATCTGGCCGTTCAAGTTCACGCGCGAGGAAGGCGGGTTCATTTCCTGGGTCGGCCTGCGCGGCGCCGTGCCGATCTTCCTTGCCATGATCCCGGTCATGTCGGGCCTCCACAATGCCTATGTGATCTTCGCCGTCGCCTATGTCGTGGTGCTGACCTCGCTCATCGCGCAAGGCTGGACCGTGCCCCGCATCGCGCGCATGGCGGGGCTCGAACTGCCGCCGCGCCCGAGCCCGCGCGCCCGGGTCGAGCTCGGGCTTCCCGCCGGCGTCGGCCGTTCCGTGATCGCCTATACGGTCGATCCCATGAGCATCATGGCGCTGCGCCGTCCGCGCCGCCTGCCGCTGCCTCCGGGCACGGAAATTCTCTCCGTCATGCGCGAGGGGCAGGTGCGCACGCTCCAGCCCGGCGACGGCTTCAATGGCGGCGATCTCGTCATGCTGCTGACGGAGCCCGATGCGCTTCCCTCGCTCGACCGCCTCTTCGGCGCGCGAAAGGCGCGGCCAAAGGCCAAGGGCATCGGCCCCGTCGATTTCACGCTCGACGCCGAGGCCAATGCGGGCGAGGTCGCCGAAATGTATGGCTTCATGGTGACGCCGCATGAGCGCGGCCTCTCGCTCGCCGGTCTCATGCAGGCGCGCCTCGGCCGCGAGATCGAGGTCGGGCAGCGCATCCGGGCGGGCTCGGTCGAACTCGTCGCCATCGCCCTCGATGCGGAACGCGGGCCGAGCAAGGTCGGGCTCGATCTCGATCCGCCGCCGCCGCAAAGCGCGATGACGCTGCTCCGCCTGCGTGCGAACGAGATCAGGAATTCCGTGCGCGAGATGTTCCTGTCCTGATTTTGTCTCACC
>NZ_JBATUH010000081.1:0-5449 GCF_049671045.1 Parvibaculum sp.
GCTATCTGCAATGCGGGGTGAGCCAGGGGCTTCCCGGCTTCTCCAATCCCGACGACAGGGGCAACTGGGCGGGGATCGACGCTGATTTCTGCCGGGCCGTGGCGGCGGCGGTTTTCGGCGATCCGGCCAAGGTGAAATTCCGGCCGCTCAGCGCGAAGGATCGCTTCACGGCGCTGCAATCGGGCGAGATCGACCTTCTTTCGCGCAACACGACATGGACCATGTCGCGCGACACCTCGCTCGGCTTCAATTTCGCCGGCATCATCTATTATGACGGCCAGGGCTTCATCGTGAAGAAGGCGTCGGGAATTACCAGCGCCGTGCAGCTCAACGGCGCGACCATCTGCACACAGACGGGCACAACGACCGAGCTCAACATCGCCGATTATTTCCGCGGCCAGAAGATGAGCTACAACATCCTCGCTTTCGAGAAGAACGAGGAGGCGCTGGGCGCCTATGATGGCGGCCGCTGCGACGCCTATACGACGGATGCGTCCGGCCTGCACGCGCTGCGGCTGCAGCTCAAGGATCCCTCGGCCCATGCCGTGCTTCCCGAGATCATCTCCAAGGAGCCGCTCGGGCCCGCCGTGAGGCAGGGCGACGCGCAATGGGAAGACATCGTGCGCTGGACGCTCTTTGCGCTCGTCAATGCGGAAGATCTCGGCGTCACCTCGGCCAATGTCGACGAAATGGCGAAGAGCCAGAGCCCGGAGATCAAGCGGCTGCTCGGCACTGAAGGCGCCTATGGTGAGCCGCTCGGACTTTCGCGCGACTGGGCCGCGAACACGATCCGCGCGGTCGGCAATTATGGCGAGATGTTCGAGCGGAACCTCGGCCTGAAGACGCCGCTCGCCATTCCGCGCGGGCTCAACGCGCTGTGGAAAAATGGCGGGCTGATGTACGCGCCGCCCATTCGCTGATGGCGAGGGACGTGTGACCGGAAAACAAGGCGCAGGCAGGAAGTCGAGCCCGTTGTCGTGGAGCAATCCGCGCCTGCGCGCAGTGATCTATCAGGTTGCGGCCCTGCTCGCGGTAGGCTTCGCGCTGTGGTATTTCGCGTCGACCGCGCGGGCCAATCTCGAGCGCCAGCACATCGCCTCGGGCTTCGGCTTTTTCGAGCATACGGCCGGCTTCAGCATCATCCAGTCGCTCATTCCCTATTCGGAAGAGTCGAGCTATGGCCGGGCCTTTCTCGTCGGGCTGCTGAACACGCTCGTCGTCGGCGCCATCGGGACCGTTCTTGCGACGGCGCTCGGATTTGCGATCGGCGTGGCGAGGCTTTCGCGGAACTGGCTCGTCGCGCAGCTTGCGGGCGCCTATGTCGAAATGCTCCGCAACGTGCCGCTGCTCCTGCAGCTCTTTTTCTGGTACTTCGCCATATTGCGGCCGCTGCCGGGGCCACGCGAAAGCCTGACGCTGATGCCGGGCGTCTATCTCAACAATCGTGGCATCGTGCTTCCCGCCATGGAGGCGACGCATTCGACGCTCGCCATGCTCGCGGCATTTGCCTGCGGGCTCGCTCTCTCCTTCTTCATTCACCGATGGGCCCGCGCGCGGCGGCTACGGACGGGCAAGGTTTTTCCGGCCGCCCGTGTCAACGCCGCCATCATTCTCGGCCTGCCGGCGCTCGTCTGGGCTATCGGCGGGACGCCGCTCCGGCTTGAGCCGGCGGTATTCGGCAGTTTCGATTTCGTCGGCGGCTTCCGCCTCTTGCCAGAGTTCGTGGCGCTCGTTCTCGGCCTGTCGCTCTATACGGCCGCCTTCATCGCTGAGATCGTCCGCGCGGGCATCGCCTCAGTCAGCAAGGGGCAGACGGAAGCGGCCTATGCGCTCGGCCTCAAGCCCGGAACGACATTGCGCCTCGTCATCATTCCGCAGGCGCTGCGCGTCATCGTTCCGCCGCTGACGAGCCAGATTCTCAACCTGACGAAAAATTCCTCGCTCGCGGTTGCCATCGCCTATCCCGATCTCGTTTCGGTCTTTGCCGGAACGGTGCTCAACCAGACCGGGCAGGCGATCGAGGTCATCGCCATCACCATGGCGGTCTATCTGGCGATCAGCCTCGCCACATCGTTTGCGATGAACGTCTACAATGCCCGCGTCGCGATCAGGGAGCGTTGAGATGGCGCGCGGTGGAGGAGCCCAGGTGACGATCGACGGCGCCATTCGCTGGGCGCGGCTCAATCTTTTTTCCAACTGGTGGAACAGCGCGCTGACGATCCTGGCGCTCTATCTTCTCTGGGTGAGCGTGCCGTCCTTTCTCGACTGGGCGATTTTCGATGCGGTCTGGCGCGGGGAAAACCGCGAAGCCTGCATCGGGCCGGGGAAGGGGGCATGCTGGGCCTTCGTCACGGCAAATATCGAGCAGTTCCTTTTCGGGCGTTATCCGGTGGAAGAACGCTGGCGGGTGATGACGGCCTTCGTGCTCGGCGTTGCCGGGCTCGTGCCGCTGCTTATCCCGCGCGTGCCGGCGAAGCGTTGGAACGTCATCTATCTGGCCGTCGCCTATCCGCTCATCGCCATTGTGCTGCTGGCGGGCGACAGGCCTGGGCTTGTCGGCGTCGATACGGACCTCTGGGGCGGTCTTCTCGTCACGCTGGTCGTCGCGGTGACGGGGATCGTCGCTTCGTTCCCGCTCGGCATTCTGCTTGCGCTCGGGCGGCGTTCCGAGATGCCGGTCATCCGCGCGCTGTCCATCGTCTTCATCGAGTTCTGGCGCGGCGTCCCGCTCGTCACCGTGCTCTTCATGGCGAGCGTCATGCTGCCGCTCTTCCTGCCGGAAGGCGTGAGCTTCGACAATCTGCTGCGCTGCCTCATCGGCGTCGCGCTTTTCTCCTCGGCCTATATGGCGGAGGTCGTGCGCGGCGGATTGCAGGCCATCCCGCGCGGACAATATGAGGCGGCGCGCGCCGTCGGCCTCAGCTACTGGCAGACGATGGGGCTCATCATTCTGCCGCAGGCGCTTCGCCATGTGATACCCGGCATCGTCAACACCTTCATCGGCCTCTTCAAGGATACGACGCTGGTTCTCATCGTCGGAATTTTCGATTTTCTCGGGCAGGTGCGGGCGCAGCTTTCCGACGCCATGTGGGTGACGCCGCAGGGAGCGGCGACGGCTTATATTTTCGCGGCACTGGTCTACTGGATTTTCTGCTTCGGCATGTCGCGCTATTCGGTCTTCATCGAAAGGCGGCTCAATGCCGGCCGCGTGAGGTAGAAATCATGTCGTCAGAAGCAAGGCCCGCCATCGCGATCGAGCATCTGCACAAATGGTTCGGCGATTTCCATGTGCTGAGAGATGTGAGCCTGACGGTGCGCGAGGGCGAGCGCATCGTGATCGCGGGGCCTTCGGGCTCCGGCAAATCGACGCTTATCCGCTGCATCAATCGGCTCGAAGCGCATGACGAGGGGCGGATCGTCGTCGACGGGATCGAGCTTACCGAAGACCTGAAGCGCATCGACGAGGTGCGCCGCGAGGTCGGCATGGTCTTTCAGCAGTTCAATCTTTTTCCGCATATGACGGTGCTGGAGAACTGCACGCTCGCGCCGATCTGGGTGCGGGGCCTGCCGCAGGAGGAGGCGGAGGCGGCCGCCATGCGCCTTCTCGAGCGCGTCCGCATTCCGGAGCAGGCGCATAAATATCCCGGCCAGCTCTCGGGCGGGCAGCAGCAGCGCGTCGCCATTGCGCGCGCGCTTTGCATGAACCCGAAGATCATGCTTTTCGACGAGCCGACCTCGGCGCTCGATCCGGAAATGATCAAGGAAGTTCTGGACGTGATGGTGGGGCTCGCCAATGACGGCATGACGATGATCTGCGTCACGCATGAAATGGGCTTCGCGCGAGAGGTCGCGGATCGCATTGTCTTCATGGATCAGGGCGAGATCGTGGAGGAAGCGCCGCCTGCGGAGTTTTTCACCGCGCCGAAGAGCGAGCGGACAAAGGCGTTCCTCGCGCAGATCTTGCGCGGGTAGAGACGTTGCCCGAAGACGCGGATGGCTCGAACAAGCCGGACCGTGACTGAGCTATTCGTCGAACTCCGCTTCCGATTGCCCATAGGGCGTGAAGCCGGCGCGCTGATAGAGCCTGAGCGCGCGAGGATGGTCGAGCGTGCAGGTCTGGACGATGAGGCGCGCGGGATGCCTCGCCCATGCGAGCGAGATCGCCTCGCCAAGGAGGAAGCGGCCAAGACCTTCGCCGATCCGCTCGGGGATGATGCCGAGGAAGGAGAGTTCGGCGTCCGGCATGCCACGGAAATCGAGTTCGGTGAATCCGACGGGCGCGCCGTCGAGATAGAGCACGTATATCTCGACATTATCGTCATGGACGATGGATGCGAGCTCCTCGTCCGAGAGCTTCCGGCGGCTCACCCAGGCATAGTCGCGGCCGACCGTGTCATAGAGATAGCGGTAGAAATGAAGCGGCGGCTTCGATGCGCGCAGCAGTGCGCAGGCGCCGCGCGGGCGCGGTGTGGCGAGCAGGCGCGGCTCGGCACGCATTTCGAGATGGGTGACAATCGTCTTGTGCCGCTTGCCCATTATTGTCCGCTCTGCCCATGTTCCACCGGCGAGGGCGATGCCATCAGGCTTCGACGGGCATGCCCTTGACCGCGCCCCACTCCGACCATGAGCCATCATAGACCGAAGTCTGCCGATGGCCGAGCACCGCAAGGCCGAGCGCGAGAATGCAGGCGCTGACGCCCGAGCCGCAGGTGGTGATGACAGGGCGGGAGAGGTCTATGCCGGCGGTCTCGAAGAGCGAGCGCAATTCGACAGCGGGCTTCAGCGTGCCGTCCGCCTGAACGAGTTCGGCCGAGGGCAGGTTGTGGCTGCCGGGTATGTGCCCACCCTTGAGGCCGGGCCGGGGCTCCGGCTCCACCGCGTGGAAGCGGCCGCGGCTGCGCGCGTCGAGCACCTGTTCGGCGCAGGTCTCGATATTGCGAAGCATCGCCTCGCGGTCGCGCAGGAGAAGCGCGTTGCGCCGCGCGGTGAAGTGGCGGGCGCTCGCATGCGAGCGCGCATCACTGAGCGGGCGGCCTTCAGCCTTCCACTTCTTCAGCCCGCCATCGAGGACGACGACATCCTCATGGCCCATGACCCGGAACATCCACCAGACGCGCGGCGCGCTGAAGAGCCCCGCGCCGTCATAGACGACGATGCGGTTGCCATCGCCAAGGCCGAGGGCGCGGACGCGCGCGGAAAACTTCTCGGGGCTCGGCAGCATGTGCGGGAAGGGGCTCGACGTATCGGCGATCTCGTCAATGTCGAAATAGACCGCGCCGGGAATGTGCTCGCGCTCATATTCGGCGTGGGGGTCGCGCTGCGATTGAGGCATGTACCAGGAGCCGTCGACGATGCGGATGTCAGGCGCGTCGAGCCTCTGCGCCAGCCACTCGGTGCTGACGAGCGGGCTTTCGGTCGATGCGGGCATGTTGCTTCTCCGGATCAGAGC
>NZ_JBATUH010000082.1:0-10108 GCF_049671045.1 Parvibaculum sp.
GTCCTGCTCGGCGCGGGCGGTGCGACGCGCGCGATCGCTGCCGCGCTCGAAAGCGAGGGCGTGCCGGAACTGCGCCTCGTCAACCGCACCCGTGCGCGGGCCGAGGCGCTCGTCAGCGATCTCGAACTGCGCTCGGCGCGCGTTTTCGACTGGGACGATGTCGCCGCCGCGCTCGACGGCGCGAACCTCCTCGTCAACACGACGACGCTCGGCATGAAGGGCGCGGGCGATCTCGACATAGCGCTCGATCCGCTGCCGCTCGGCGCATTGGTGACCGACATCGTCTATACGCCGCTCGAGACCGGGCTCCTCGCCCGCGCGCGGGCGCGCGGTCATGCGGTGGTGGACGGGCTCGGCATGCTGCTTCACCAGGCAGTGCCGGGTTTCGAGGCCTGGTTCGGCGTGAGGCCCGAAGTCACGGCGGAATTGCGCGCGCTCGTGCTTGCCGATATGGGCGAGACGGAAAGATAAGGCGGAGGGGAAATGCTGCTCATCGGTCTCACCGGCTCGATCGGCATGGGAAAATCGGAGACGGCGAAGATGTTCGCGCGCCTCGGCGTTCCGGTTTACGACGCCGATGCCGCGGTTCACGCGCTCTACGCGAAGGGCGGCGCGGCGGTCGAACCGTTGCGCGCGGCCTTTCCCTCGGCGGTGATCGACGGTGCCGTCGACAGGACGGAGCTGTCGCGCTGCGTTCTCGGCCTGCCCGAAGAGATGAAGAAGCTCGAGGCGATCGTCCATCCGCTGGTCGGACGGGCGCAGATGGATTTTCTGCGCAAGGCGGCGGCGGAGGGGCATCATGCCGTGGTGCTCGACATTCCCCTTCTTTACGAAACGGGCGGCGAGACGCGGGTCGATGTCGTCGTCGTCGTCAGCGCGCCCTATGACATCCAGAAGGAGCGCGTGCTTGCCCGGCCGGGCATGGACATGGCGAAATTCGCCGCCATCCATGCCAAGCAGGTTCCCGATGCCGAAAAGCGCCGCCGCGCCGATTTCGTGATCGAGACGGACAAGGGCCTCGATCACGCCTTCGAGGAAGTGACGAAGGTCGTCGAGGCGCTGAAGGGCCGCGAGGGCAAGGTGCTGAAGGCGCGGCTCGGCGAGGGCTGAACGGCTCGCTCGCGGAGCGCAAATCTGTTAAGTCTCGAAGCATGAGACAGATCGTCCTCGACACGGAAACCACGGGGCTCTCCCCGCAGGAAGGCCACAGGCTGGTCGAGCTCGGCTGCATCGAGGTGATGAACCACGTGCCGACCGGCAATGTGTTCCATCGCTACATCAATCCCGAGCGCGACATGCCCGAAGGCGCCTTCAAGGTTCATGGGCTGTCATCGGAGTTTCTGCGCGACAAGCCGAAATTCGCCGAGATCGCGGAAGAGTTCCTGGCCTTCATCGCCGAGGACGAACTCGTCATCCACAACGCCGCCTTCGACATGGCGTTTCTGAATTACGAGCTGAAGCTCGTCTCCCGCCCGCCGATCGCCGCCCGCCGCGCCATCGACACGCTCACCATCGCGCGCCAGCGGTTTCCCGGCGCGCAGAACAGCCTCGATGCGCTCTGCAAGCGTTTCGACATCGACAATTCGGGCCGCGTGAAGCACGGCGCCCTGCTCGATGCGGAACTGCTGGCGGAAGTCTATCTGGAACTCATGGGCGGCCGGCAGCCGACCCTCGTGCTCGATGCCTCGGCGGCCGCGCTCTCGCGCGGGGTCGCCGTCGCCGCCGAGCGGCGCGAAAGGCCGGTGCCGCTCGCGTCCCGCCTCACCGATGCGGAACGCGCGGCGCATGACGCCTTCATAGATACGCTGGGTGGCGAGCCTCTCTGGCGGAACCTGCCTTCCTGAAGGAAAGGCAGGCCCTCCCGTTCCCGGTCAGTTCGGCATCGTGCCTTCGGGCGCGCCGCTGAGATCGCCGCGGCGCTGCTGGAACAGCGTGACGAAATCGATCGGGTCGATGAGCAGCGGCGGGAAGCCGCCATCCCGCGTCGCGTCCGCGATGATCCGGCGCGCGAAGGGGAAGATCTGGCGCGGACATTCGATCAGCAGCACGGGCTCGAGGCTATCGGCCGGAATATTGGTGAGCCGGAAGAGGCCGCTATATTGCAGCTCGACCAGAAACATCTGCTCTTCATTCGTCTTGGCATCGACGCCGATGGAGAGCGTGATCTCGAAATCGGTCTCGCTGAAGCGCTGGACGTTCACATCGACGCGCACGCCGATGGCGGGCTGATGCTCGAGCGGCCCGAGCGTGCGAGGCACGTTCGGATTCTCGAACGAAAGGTCCTTGATGTACTGCGTGAGGATGCGGAGCTGCGGTCCCGCTTCGCCCTGAGCCTGCGTGTCTCCCGGAAGAATATCGTCGGCCATGGGCCCCCCTCACCGTCTCTGTCGGAATGCGATCCTGCTGGCTAACATGGAACGAACCCAGCGACAAGAACACCAAAGCCCGCGATCCCGCCCTTTTCGTTGCCTCAGCCGCCGTTGGAAGGCGGCAGGCCGCCACGCCAGGGCGAGGATGCGCCCGAAGCCGGGGGCTTCCCGGATGTGTCCTTCATGTCCGGCCCGTCTTCCTCCGCCTCGCCCTCGATGATCGGCCCCCGCCCCCAGTCGGCCCGCATGCCTGCCGGGCCGGAGAACTGCACATTCGCATGCGCCATGAACCATTTGGCGGCGCTGCGGCCGATCAGGCGCCGGAGCGGGGGAACGAGCAGCAGAAGCCCGATCGCATCGGTGAGAAGGCCCGGCGTCACCATGAGAAGGGCGGCGAGCACCAGAAAGAAGCTGTCGAGCACTTCGCCGACCGGCATTTCGCCCCGGCCGAGCGCCATCTGCGCCTTGCGGAAGGTTTCGAGCCCCTGCCGGCGCAGGAGCCAGGTTCCGAAGATTGCGATGGCGACGACCAGCCCGATGGTCGGGCCCGCGCCGATGAGCCCGCCCACCTTGATGAACACGACGATTTCGGCCAGCGGAACGAGAATGAGCGCGGCGAGGATGAAAGGCGCCAAGGCGATCTCCATATATCGGGCGGATGCGGTCCTGCGGCGCTTCGCGGACCGTATGTACCGCCGGTAGCAAACCGGCGGCGATTGGCCTAGTTTAGTGGATGAAACCGACACATGATCCGGAAAGATTGGCACTTGCCGGACAAACTGGTGTACCGGGTTCAGCAGCTTGAATGCGATCCGGCCCGGCAGGGCGGTCCGAGGCCGGCAACCATGCCGGCGGAGCCGCGCTTCTGGTCCATGAGGGGCGGCCGTTCCTGAACCGTCGATGCGGTTCGGGGTGGTGCCGTCGCCCGATATTCTGGTGAAAGGTGGCCCGGGATGGGCGAAGCATCGACGCTTTTTAATCTGATACTGCTCGCGATCGCGGTGGGCGTGTTCCTGAAGCTGAGGAGCGTGCTCGGGCGGCGGACAGGGAATGAGCGCCCGCCCTACGATCCCTATTCCGCGCCGGAGAAAACGGCGGCGAGTGGCGACGACAAGGTGATCTCGCTTCCGAGACGGCCCCAGCAGGGCCCGCAGGAGCAGGCGGGAACCGTCGAGCCCTATGCGCAGCGCGAGCCCTATGCGGTCAAGGACCGCTGGGCCGGCATCGCGCCCGAAGGCTCGCCCCTTGCCCAGACGCTGACCGAGATCGCACTTGCCGACCGGAGCTTCGACGCCGAGGCGTTCCTGTCCGGCGCGCGCATCGCCTATGAGACGATCGTGACCGCATTCGCCAATGGCGATCGCAACACACTCGCGCCATTGCTGGAAGATAACGTCTTCAAGAGCTTCGAGGGCGTGATCGCCGGGCGCGAGTCGCGTGGCGAGACGGTGGATCAGAACTTCATCGGCATCACCGAGGCGGCGCTCACCGCCGCCGCGCTCGACGGACGCCGCGCGCGGCTTACCGTCAGGTTCCGCAGCGAGCTGACGGCCTGTGTGAAGAACAGGGATGGCATCGTCATCGAGGGTGATCCCGTGACCGTGCGCCACGTCACCGATATCTGGACCTTCGAACGCGACACGGCCAGCGCCAATCCGAACTGGCGCCTCGTCGCCACCGATTCCGCGGCCTGACATCACGGATGCTGGGGCACATGAGGGGGCGAACGGGACAGAAGGCCGGAAGGGCCGGATTGCCTTGTGGTATGGCCGGATTTTTCGGCCTGGTAGTGCTGGCGCTTTCGGGCTGCAGCAGCGGGGAAGCCTCCATGCGGGAAGGCCCGATCGAAGGCCCGGGACGGGTGGCGCTGAGTTTTGCCGATCTCGAGGGCTGGAAGGCGGACGACCAGTCGGCGGCCCTCACGGCCTTCCGACGCTCCTGCCAGCGCATCCTCGCGCTCGACGATCAGGCGCCTCTCGACACAAGGGGGGCCGACATTTCGATCTATGGCCTCGCGGGCGACTGGCGCCCGGCCTGCAAGGCGGCGGCAAGTGTCGGCGGCGGCCCGGCCGCTGCCCGGGCCTATTTCGAAACCTGGTTCGCGCCAGTTCGTTTTGAAGCCGGAACGGAATCGGGCTCCCTCATCACAGGTTATTTCGAGCCCGTAATGAAAGGCTCGCTGACCGCTGGCGGCATCTACCGCACGCCGGTCCTCGCCTTTCCTGCGGCCTTCGCCGAAGCGCGGGCGGCGGGCAAGCCCCTGCCCAGCCGGGCCGAGATCGAGGATATGGTGGCCTCGGGCCGGATCGACCGCAGGAACGCCCTTGTCTGGCTTGCGGACCCGGTGGACGCCTTTTTCCTCCATGTGCAGGGCTCGGGCCGGGTCGAGCTTCCCGACGGGCGCATTCTGCGGCTTGCCTTCGCGGCCAAGAACGACCGCCCTTACACCTCCATCGGCAAGGTCCTGATCGACATGGGCGCCATCCCGCGCGAGGAAGTGTCCATGCAGACGATCCGCGCCTGGCTGGAGGCCCATCCCGACCGGATCCCGTCGATCCTGCGCCAGAACGAATCCTATATCTTCTTCAGGCTGCTCGCCGGAGCGGCGCCCGACGCCGGCCCTCCGGGCGCTGAAAAGGTGAGCCTCACGCCCGGACGGAGCCTTGCGGTCGATCGCCGCTACCATCCGCTCGGTGCGCTTCTCTGGCTCGACACGCGCTCGCCCGAGCCCTATGGGCCCGGCAAGGTGACGCTGAGGCGGCTGATGGTCGCGCAGGATACCGGCACCGCCATTCGCGGGCTGCAAAGGGCCGACGTCTTCTGGGGCGCGGATTCCGGCGCCGCCGAGATTGCCGGGCGCATGAAGGAGCCGGGCGAACTCATCGCCCTCGTTCCCAAGGCCATCGCCCCGGAGCGCTGAGGCCCGGAGCGGCTTGAGGGAGACGCATATGAGCGGCGAGGGAGGCCATGAAGACGGGGCGCGGCCCAAACGCCGCAAGACCCGCCTCCGCGCCCTGAGCGAGGAGGAGCACAAGCTCTGGCGGGCGGTGGTCCGGGACGCGCGGCCCCTTCCCCGCAAGAGGCCCAGACCCGAACCCGCCCCCGAACCCATACCCGCGCCCATAGGCGCTGCCCAGGCGGCGGAAAGCCCCGAACCGGCCCCGATCGTTCCGGCTCCAAAACGGAAACCCGCATCTTATTCCGGTTCCAAAACAATTGACCAGCCGCACTCCGCCCCCTCGGCACCGCCGCTTACCGGCCTCGACCGCCGCACGAGCCAGCGCCTTGCGCGCGGGCAGATGGAGGCCGAAGCGCGCCTCGATCTTCACGGGCTTCGTCTGGACGACGCCGAGGAGGCCCTGTTCGGCTTTCTCTCCCGCGCGCGCCAATCGGGACTGCGCCTCGTCCTCGTCATCACCGGCAAGGGCGAGAGCCCCTTCACACGCCACACGCTTCATGGCGCGCACTACCATGAAGCGCCTGAACGCACGGGCAAACTTCGCTCGGCACTACCGGTATGGCTGGCCGAGCCGCGCTTTCGCGGCCAGGTGGCGGGCTTCCAGCCCGCGCATCCGAGGCATGGCGGCGGCGGCGCCTTCTATATCTGGCTCAGGAAAAAGCGATGACGCCCTTCGGCCGGAAACTCCGCGACCTTCGCGCCGCACGCGGCATCCTCCTCAAGGACATGGCGGCCGCGCTCCGGGTGACGCCCGCCTATCTCTCGGCGCTCGAGCATGGCCGGCGCGGGCGGCCGAGCTGGCGGCTCGTGCAGGCGATCATCGGCTATTTCAATGTGATCTGGGATGAGGCCGAGGAGATCGAGCGCCTTGCCCGCCTCTCCCATCCGCGGATCGTCATCGACACGTCGGGCCTCGATCCCAGGGCGACCGAGCTTGCCAACCGCCTGTCGGAAGAGATCGCGCATCTTTCCGGCGCCGATATAGAAAAACTGCTGGCAAGCCTGCCGCCGCGCAGGCGGCGCGCATCGGCAAGGCCGCGACCCGCCTGAACGCGGCGGACTCGCTCAGCGGGAACATTCGCCCGTGCCCAGATTCACGGACAGCGAAGCCACGTTTTGCCGCCTTTCGGACACCGAAAAGACGAATCGCCGAAAGCGGATACGTGCCGCGCCATTCGTTTGCCTGAAGCGAATAAAGACCGCTTCAGGCACCGATGCGAGCGCCGCGCCGTCAGAGAATGAATTTCGACAGGTCCGTGTTCTTCGCGAGATCGCCGATGTGCTCGTGCACATAGGCCGCGTCGATCGTCACCGTCTGCCCGCTACGATCGGCGGCGGTGAATGAAATCTCGTCGAGCACGCGCTCCAGCACTGTGTGAAGCCGACGCGCGCCGATATTCTCGACCGTCGAATTGACCTCGGCCGCGATGGTGGCGATGGCCTCGATCCCGTCCGCGGTGAAGTCGAGCGTGAGCCCCTCCGTCTCGAGCAGCGCCACATATTGTTTGATGAGGCTTGCTTCAGGCTCCGTCAGGATGCGCTTGAAGTCGTCCCGCGTCAGTGCGTCGAGTTCGACGCGGATCGGCAGGCGGCCCTGAAGCTCGGGCAGGAGGTCGGAGGGCTTGGCGATGTGGAAGGCGCCGGACGCGATGAAGAGGATGTGATCGGTCTTCACCGAGCCATGCTTGGTCGAGACGGTCGTGCCCTCGATGAGCGGCAGCAGGTCGCGCTGCACACCCTCGCGGCTCACATCCGCCCCTTGCCGCTCCGAGCGGGCACAGATCTTGTCCACCTCGTCGAGGAAGACGATGCCGTTCTGCTCCACCGAGCGGATCGCCTCCTGAGTAAGCTGCTCCTGATCGAGGAGCTTGTCGGACTCCTCCGCGATGAGCACGTCATAGGAGGCCCTGACGGTCATGCGGCGCGGCCGGGTGCGCTGTCCGAAGGCCTTGCCGAATATGTCGCCGAGATTGATCATCCCGACCTGGCTTCCGGGCATGCCGGGAATGTCGAGCGTCGGCATGCCGCCGCCGAGGTCCGCGACCTCGACCTCGATCTCCTTTTCGTCGAGTTCGCCCGTCCGTAGCTTGCGGCGGAAGCTCTCGCGTGTCGGCTCGCTCGCCCCCTTGCCGACCAGTGCCTCGAGAACGCGGTTCTCGGCGGCGAGATGCGCATTCGCCTGCACGTCCTTACGCTTCTTCTCGCGCAGCATGGTGATGCCGATTTCGAGGAGGTCGCGAATGATCTGCTCGACATCCCGCCCGACATAGCCGACTTCGGTGAACTTCGTCGCCTCGACCTTGATGAAGGGCGCCTCCGCCAGTTTTGCCAGGCGGCGCGATATCTCCGTCTTGCCGACGCCGGTTGGCCCGATCATCAGAATGTTCTTCGGCAGAACCTCGTCCCGGAGCGACTCGGGCAGCTGCTGGCGCCGCCAGCGATTGCGCAGGGCGATGGCGACGGCCCGCTTCGCATCCCGCTGGCCGACAATGTAGCGGTCGAGTTCGGACACGATTTCGCGCGGCGAGAAACTACTCATGGAAAACCAGGCACTCCGGATGATGGTCAGGCGTCGAGAACTTCGACGGTGAGGTTGTTGTTGGTGTAGACGCAGATTTCGGACGCGATCTTCAGCGCCTTGCGCGCGATCTCCTCCGCCGAAAGGTCGCTGTCGGCGAGCGCGCGGGCGGCCGCGAGCGCGTAATTGCCGCCGGAGCCGATGCCGACAATGCCGCCCTCGGGCTCCAGCACGTCGCCATTGCCGGTGAGAACGAGGCTCGCCCTCGCATCCGCGACGATCATCAGCGCCTCGAGCCGCCTGAGAAAGCGGTCCGTGCGCCAGTCCTTGGCGAGTTCCACGCAGGCCCGGGTCAGTTGCCCCGGATATTGTTCGAGCTTGCCCTCGAGCCGCTCGAAAAGCGTCATCGCATCGGCGGTGGCGCCTGCAAAGCCCGCGATCACATTGCCGCTTCCCAGCGGCCGGACCTTGCGGGCATTGCCTTTCATGATCGTGTCGCCCATCGACACCTGGCCGTCGCCGGCAATGACGACCTTGCCGCCCTTGCGAACGGTCAGGATCGTGGTGCCGTGCCAGGGGGCATAGGGCGAGCGTGTATCGGACATCGAGCGGTTTCCCGGATTGGAAGGCCGGACCGCTCGCCTCCCGCGGCGCCGGCCGCGGCCGGAGCGGCCCCTGGATCGTTGGGCTCCAGATGTGGAGATTTCGGCCCGGAAGGTCAAGCGATGGCGGCAAGCCTCGCCCCGCCCCCTGCCCGAAAGGCAGGAGAGCGGCCCCGCCACATCTGGTGCCGGAGTTTCCGTTTTACACAATGAGGATTTGGGCCCGCCGCCGAAAAACAAGGGTTTGCACCCGTTGTTTCACCCATTGCCTCTTCTGCTTCCATCTTTACTTCGCAATTAGTGAACGGGTTTGGTAAACGTCTCTCAAGCCATTGCGTGGTAAGCGTGATCCCCGGCCCCGGGCCCCTCATGCTGGCTTGTCGGGTCCGCGGCTGGTAAAAGGCGGGCGTCATGGCCATATGGCGAATTTCAGACCCTGTGGCGAATTTCGGGTGAGACCCATGATTGAAGAGAGCGAAGGCCGCGTGGCCACCATCGAGCGCAAGACGAAGGAGACGGACATCTTCGTGTCCCTCGATCTCGACGGCTCGGGTGAATATGACGTCGATACCGGCATCGGTTTCCTCGACCACATGCTGGAGCAGCTGTCGCGCCATTCGCTGATCGATCTCAAGGTCCGCGCCGTCGGCGATCTGCACATCGACTTTCACCACACGACCGAGGACACCGGCATCGTCATCGGCGAGGCCGTGCGTCAGGCGCTTGGCGACTTCAAGGGCATCCGCCGCTACGCCTCGGTCATGATCCCGATGGACGAGACCTGCACGCGCGTCACGCTCGACGTGTCGCAGCGGCCCTATCTCATCTGGAAGGTCGACTTCTCGCGGCCGAAGCTCGGCGACATGGATACCGAGCTTTTCAAGGAGTGGTTCCAGGCCTTCGCGCAGAATGCGGGCATAACTCTCCATATCGAAAATCTTTATGGCGAGAACAACCATCACATCGTCGAGTCCTGCTTCAAGGGGCTGGCGCGCGCGCTGCGCGAGGCGATCGAGATCGATCCCCGCATGGCGGACCGCATCCCCTCGACCAAGGGCAAGCTCGGCATCTGAAGCGGCCTCTTGCCGGATCCCGGGCGGGATCTTGCGGGCGGGCTTCGCGCCTCGGGCGCGGGCCCGTGCCGCGCCACCCCTCGTTCTTCTGGTTTTCAATGACCGGAAAACCGCCTAGATAGGTGCGGAAAATCCGCCCAACCGCCGGACAAGGCTCTGAACCCATGCGCATCTACACCGTGCACGAATTGAGCGGCGCGCCAGTCGATGGCGACGGGATCGTGCTCGTGCATGAGGGGTTTTCCTGGCCGGCGCTTTTCGCGCCGCTGATCTGGCTCGTCTATCAGCGTCTCTGGCTCGCGCTTCTTTTCTATGCGGTGGCGAATTCCGTCCTGATGGCGGCGGCCGGGGCCGTTCTGGGCGACACGGCCATGATCATTCTCGCCTTCGCGGTGCAGTTCGCCTTCGCCGCCTTCGCCAATGACATTCGCCGCTGGACGCTCGCCCTCAGGGGCTATGAGGAAGCCGGCGTGGTGACGGGCCGCAATCTCGTCGAGGCCGAGCGCGAGTTCTTCCGCCATTGGCAGGGCCCGTCCCGTCCGGCCCCGCGCAGCATGGCGGTCGCGCGGACCGCCGCGCCCGGAGGC
>NZ_JBATUH010000083.1:0-28864 GCF_049671045.1 Parvibaculum sp.
GAGGTGGGAGCGCTGCCGCCGGATACGATCCGGGAGGCGCTGTCCGGGGGCGTGAAACGGGCGAGCGCGCTGCGCGAGAAGGCGCTGTTGCGCGCCTGCGTCCTCGCGCTCAGGGGGCGCGGCCGCACGCTCGGGCCCATCGACGGTGACCGGCTGCTCCGCTTCGGCGTTTCGGAGTGGCGCTAGGCGCCGGACATGCCCATAATTCCGCCCGAGCAATGGGAGGAGCGCCATGGGCCTTTACGAAAAATATGTCGTGCCGCACATCATCAACTGTGCGTGCGGAACGAAGCCGATCCGCTATCAGCGCAAGAAGGTCGTGCCGCTGGCGGAGGGAACGGTGCTCGAGATCGGCATCGGCACGGGCTTCAATCTTCCCTATTACGATCCGGCCAGGGTGAAGAAGGTGATCGGCCTCGACCCTTCCGAGGCGTCATGGAAGCTCGCGGGCGAGCGCGCGAAGGATCTGCCGTTCCCGGTCGAGTTCATCGGCCTGCCGGGCGAGCAGATCCCGCTCGACGACAAGAGCGTCGACACGGTGCTCGTCACATTCAGCCTGTGCACCATTCCCGATCCGGTGAAGGCGCTGGAAGGCATGCGGCGCGTGCTGAAGCCCGGCGGCAAACTCGTCTTCTGCGAGCACGGCGCGGCGCCCGATGCCGATGTTCTCAAATGGCAGAACCGCATCAACCCTGTCTGGCGGACGCTTTTCGGCGGCTGCAACCTCAACCGGCAGATGCCCTCGCTCATCGAGAGCTCGGGCTTCCGGATCACCGATCTTCAGAGCATGTATCTGCCCTCGACACCGCGCATAGCTGGCTTCAACTATTGGGGCATGGCGCAGGCGTGAAGGCGGGCGACGGCCCGGGCTCACCACCAATAGGGCGGACCGTAGCGGGGCCCCCACCAGGGCGGCGGCATGGTGTTCGCGCGGTCGATGGCGCGGGTGTTTTCCTCCTGCGCGCGGATTTCCCTGAGCTTCAGCATGCAGTTGCCGAAGGCGGGCGTATCGGGCTTGAAGCCGAGGCGCTGACATTCCTGGGCATCGGCCTGGCGCTGCGCTGCCGCGCGGGCCGCCTGTTCCTCGGGGCTCACACAGGACGCGACGAGAAGAAGGGATAGAAGCGCCAAGGATTTTCGCATTTGAGCCTCCTCTGTTCCCCTGTCGCTAAAAACCGTGAACGACGCCCACCCCTACGCCGAAATTCACATTCGGGGACCGCGCGCCTTCGTTCCTGGCACGGATTTCCCGCATCTTGAGGCGGCAATTTCCGTAGGCGTCGGTATCGGGCTTGAAGCCGAGATCGACACAGTTCTGATGATCCACGGCATCAAGGCGGGCCTTTTCGGCGGCGCTGTCGGCGCAGGCCGAGAGCGCGAGGCCGAAGCCCAGTATGCCGCCAATCCATAAAGCTCGTTTCATCGTCATGCCGGCTGCCTCCATTTCCGCTCCATATTAAATGGAAACGGGGCGAAATAGCGGCGTTCCATCCGCATTTTTTCGGGGTGGCGGAGGACGGGGCCCGGCATTTTGGCGGCAACTCATCGGTATAATCCCGGACTGGCGGCCCCGGCACGGGGACGGATAGACTTTTCCGCCTGCCCGCAATCGAGGATTGCGGGTCTGCGGCCCCGAGATTTGAGGCAGAAGCGGAGCCCATTTTGAGAGCCAAGTCGATCTGGATCGGCGGCGCCGCGGTGGCGGCGGTTGCAATTGCAGGGGCCGTATTTCTGTTTCGTCCCGCTTCCGTCGTGGTGCTGAAGCCCGAGCGCGGACCGGCCGTCGAGGCGGTCTATGCGACCGGCACGGTCGAACCCGTCGTCTATGCGCAGACGGGCTCGAAGGTCGCGGGCCGGGTTGCGGAAGTTCACGCGAAGGAAGGCGACGCGGTGAAGAAGGGCGACGTCCTCGCCGTCGTCGATCTCGCGGAAGAGACATACAATGTCGACCAGCTCAAGGCGAAGCTCGCGCTTGCCGAGCGCGATGCCAGGCGCGCGCGCACACTCAGGCGGTCGGGGAATATCAGCATCGCGGCGCTCGACCAGGCCGAGAGCGCGCTCGGGGCGGCCGATGCGGCGCTGCGCGCAGAGGAAGCCAAGCTCGAGGATCACTATATCCGCGCGCCCATAGACGGCACGCTGCTCCGCTCGGAACTGCAGCTCAAGGTCGGCGACATGGTGCAGCCGCAGCAGACGCTCTTCGTGGTCGGCGATCCGTCCGCGCTCCAGATCGACGCCGAAGTCGATGAGGAGGACATTCCGCAGGTGAAGCCGGGCCAGAAAGCGCTGATCCGCGCCGATGCCTTCAACGGCCGCGTGCTTGACGGCGAGGTGAAGGACATCACGCCCTATGGCGACCCTGTCGCGCGGACCTATCGCGTCCACATCGCGCTGCCTTCCGATACGCCGCTTCTTTCCGGCATGACGACCGAAATCAACATCATCGTGCGGGAGGAAAAACACGCGCTGCTCGTGCCCGTGGCGGCGCTCTCCGGCGGCTCGGTCTGGACCCTCGCGGAGGGGCGCGCGCATCTCGTCAAGGTCGAGATCGGCGCGGTGGGCAAGGACAAGGCCGAAGTGAAATCGGGCCTTGCGGAAGATGCGCTCGTCATCGCGACGCCGCCCGCGGGGCTATCCGAGGGTACTCGGCTTCGCGCCTCGGGGCCCTGAGGCAGATGTTCTGGCGCGTCACCCTGTCGATCGCATTCGCGCAGCTGATGAACCGGCGCCGCCAGACCCTCGTTTCCATGCTCGGCGTCGCGCTTGGCGTCGGCTTCTTCATTGCGACGTCCTCAATCATGTCGGGCTCCGAGCAGGACTTCGTGCAGCGGCTCGTGAACAACGCGCCCCACATCACGATCAAGGACGAGTTCCGCAATCCGACGACGCAGCCCGTCTTCATCGCCTTCAAGCATGGCGCGATATCGCTCGTGCGCACCAAGCCGCGCGAATATCTGCGCGGCATCAAGAATTACAGCGCCAAGGTCGATGAGCTTTCGCAGCGCCCCGGCGTCATCGCCGAAGCGGCGCTGACGGGGCAGGTGATTGTCCGCTTTGCGAACAAGGATGTGAGCGCCTCCGTTGCCGGCATCGACCCCGACAAGGAGAAATATCTGACGCAGGTCGAAAGCGACATGCGGCTGGGAAGCCTGGAGCGGCTTCGCACGACGGCCGACGGCATCGTCATCGGTACCGGCATCACGGACAAGATCGGGCTCAAGATGGACGATCTTGCGACGGTCATTTCGCCGACCGGCCTCGTCAAGCGCATGAAGGTCGTCGGGGTCTTCCATGTCGGCAATCTGCTCCTCGATACGGGGCAGGTCTATGTGCTGCTCAAGAATGCGCAGGTGCTGCTCGACAAGCCTTTCATCGCCAACCAGATCCGCATCAAGATTCCAAATCCGGACGACGCCGAAACCTTTGCCGCCCAGCTCGAGGCGCGCTGGGGCTATCGCTCGGAATCCTGGCAGGAGGTCAATCGCGACATACTCGGCCTCTTCGTCATCCGCAACGCGATCACCTATTCGATCGTGAGCGCGATCATGGTCGTTGCCGCTTTCGGCATCTTCAACATCATCTCGACCGTGGTGATGGAGAAGCGGCGCGACATCGCCATCATGATGTCGATGGGATTTCGCGCCAGGGACATCGAGGCCGTGTTTCTCATTCAGGGCGTGCTCGTCGGCCTTCTCGGCATGGCGATCGGCTGGTCGATCGGTTACGGGCTGCTGGAGCTTCTCTCCCTCGTCAAATTCAACGTGCCCGGCGTCACCGAGCGGCAGGGCTTCGTGCTCGACAGGAGCTTCCGGCCGTTCGCCATCGGCGGCGCATTTGCGCTGGCGGCTGCGATCGCGGCGGCGTGGTATCCGGCGCGCAAGGCCGCGCAGGTGCGGCCCGTCGATATCATCCGGGGGGCGGCATGAGCGGGGAGGTGCCTGTGGTGGAGATGCGCGGCGTGACGCGTATTCTCAAGGAAGTGGTGCCGGTGACGCTCGTGCGCGAGATCAATCTCGCGGTCAACCGCGGCGAGTTCGTCAGCATCACGGGGCCGTCCGGCTCCGGCAAATCGTCGCTGCTCTATCTCCTCGGCCTTCTCGACGTGCCGACCGAAGGAGAAGTCTTCATCGACGGCGAGGCGACGAGCGGGCACAGTGCCGACGCGCTGGCCGCGATCCGGCTGAGAAAGCTCGGCTTCGTCTTCCAGTTCCACTTCCTGCTGCCGGAGTTCACCGTCCTGCAAAACGTGACCTTGCCGATGCGGCGGCTCGGCACGCTCGACGAGGCGCAGATCGAGGCGCGCGGACAGCAGCTTCTCGCCGATCTCGACATAGCGGATCAGGCGAACAAGAGGCCGGACCAGCTATCGGGCGGCCAGCGCCAGCGTGTGGCCATCGCGCGGGCGCTCGCCAACGATCCGGGAATCATTCTGGCCGACGAGCCGACCGGAAATCTCGACACGAAGAACAGCGAGATCGTGCAGGATATTTTCGGTCGCCTCGTGCGTGAGCAGGGGCGGACGGTCATCGCGGTGACGCATGAAATCGCCTTCGCGTCGGCCGCAGAGCGCAACATTCATCTCGTTGATGGCAGGATCGTGAAGGACGAGCGGCGCTGAACGTGGCGCAAGAAAAATGCCGCCGGGATTTTTCTCCGCGGCGGCATTCTCTGTCGGCGGGTCAGATAACTCCGCTCCTAACGGCTCAGCTCGCGCATGGCCTTGTCCAGACCTTCGAGCGTCAGCGGATACATGCGCTCGGCGAAGATCTGCTTGATGATCTGGAGCGAGGGCGTGTGCTCCCAGTGCCGCTCGGGCACGGGGTTGAGCCAGACCGCGCTCTCATAGATCTGCGTGACGCGCTCGAGCCAGACGCCGCCCGGCTCCTCGTTCCAGTGCTCGACCGAGCCGCCCGCATAGGTGATCTCATAGGGGCTCATGCTCGCATCGCCGACGAAGATGACCTTGTAGTCGGACGGGAATTTGTGGAGCACGTCCCAGGTCGCCATCTTCTCGTTGTGGCGGCGGCGATTGTCCTTCCACACGCCTTCATAGAGGCAGTTGTGGAAGTAGAAATACTCCATGTTCTTGAATTCGGTGCGCGCCGCCGAGAACAGCTCCTCACAGAGCTTGATGTGGCTGTCCATCGACCCGCCAATGTCGAAGAAGACGAGCAGGTTGATCTTGTTGCGCCGCTCCGGGACCATCTTGATGTCGAGATAGCCGTGATGCGCGGTCGAGCGGATCGTGTCCTCGAGATCGAGCTCGGTCGGCGCGCCGTCGCGGGCGAACTTGCGCAGGCGGCGCAGCGCGACCTTGATGTTGCGCGTGCCAAGCTCGACGGAATCGTCGAGATTCTTGTATTCGCGCTTGTCCCAGACCTTCACGGCCTTGCCGTGGCGGCCTTCCTTCTGGCCGATGCGCACGCCTTCAGGGTTGTAGCCATAGGCGCCATAGGGGGAGGTACCGGCGGTGCCGATCCACTTGTTGCCGCCCTCGTGGCGCTCCTTCTGTTCCTCGAGACGCTTCTTCAGCGTCTCCATGATCTTCTCCCAGCCGCCCAGCGCCTCGATCTGCGCCTTCTCCTCCTCGGTGAGGAATTTCTCGGTGAGCTTGCGCAGCCATTCCTCGGGAATGTCGGCGGTCTGGGTGTCGCTCATGAGGTCGAGGCCCTTGAAGACATGGCCGAAGACCTGATCGAACTTGTCGAGGTTGCGTTCGTCCTTCACCAGCGAGGAACGCGAGAGGTAGTAGAAGTCCTCGACCTTGCGGTCGATGACATTGGCATCCATCGCCTCGAGCAGCATCAGATACTCGCGCAGGCTGACGGGGATGTTTGCCTTTTTCAGCTCATGAAAGAAATGGACGAACATGGGGCGCACCTTGCCGTTCGAGCGACGATCCTGCCGGTTTTCCGATCGTCATGCCGGGGCGTGCCCGGCATGACGGATGAGGAACTGTCTAGTTCCTCTCGCGACGCGCGAGGAAGGCGAGACGCTCGAAGAGGTGGACATCCTGCTCGTTCTTCAGCAGCGCGCCATGGAGCGGCGGGATGAGCTTCGAGGGGTCCTTCTCGCGCAGCGTCTCGGGCGAAATGTCCTCCGAGAGCAGCAGCTTCAGCCAGTCGATGAGCTCGGACGTCGAGGGCTTCTTCTTCAGGCCCGGCACTTCGCGGATCTCGTAGAAGATGTTGAGCGCTTCCTGCACGAGCTTGCCCTTGAGGCCCGGGAAGTGGACGTCGATGATGGCGCGCATCGTGTCTTCGTCCGGGAACTTGATGTAGTGGAAGAAGCAGCGGCGCAGGAAGGCGTCCGGCAGTTCCTTCTCGTTGTTCGAGGTAATGATGACGATGGGGCGCTGGCGGGCCTTGATCGTCTCGTTCGTCTCATAGACATAGAATTCCATCCGGTCGAGCTCCTGAAGGAGGTCGTTCGGGAATTCGATGTCGGCCTTGTCGATCTCGTCGATGAGCAGGACGGGGCGCGTGTCGCGCTCGAACGCCTCCCAGAGCTTGCCCCTGGTGATGTAGTTGCGGATGTCCTTCACGCGCTCGTCGCCGAGCTGGCTGTCGCGCAGGCGCGTCACCGCGTCATATTCGTAAAGGCCCTGATGCGCCTTGGTCGTCGACTTGATGTTCCAGGTGATCAGCTCGGCGCCGAGCGCGCTTGCGACTTCCTCCGCCAGAACCGTCTTGCCGGTGCCGGGCTCGCCCTTGATCAGAAGCGGGCGCTGAAGCGTGATCGATGCGTTGACGGCGACGCGAAGGTCCTCGGTGGCAACGTAATTCTTTGTACCTTCAAACTTCATGGATTTGGGCTTTCTCTCCGGAAGCTGCGGCCCGGGGCACGCGCTCCCTCCCGTGACAATGGCTAAACGGCACCGAAACTAGGGCCTGGGCTCCACGGGTTCAAGACAAACGCCGCCCGCCCGCCTGATCAGACCTGCAATTCGACCCGGCAAAAGCTGCCGGGCAGGGCGGTTTCTACCTGACGGGTCGTGGTTTTTATCAGGTTAACGCATTGAATTCATTGATATTTATGGCTGGCCCGCTCCTTGCTCCCTGTGGTCCGAACAGATGCGCCTCGGCGGCGCCACCGGCATGGAGACAAGGCCATGAGTTTTTTTGGGTCGATGACCACCGCGATCACGGGCATCCGCGCGCAGTCGAGCGCGCTTGGCTATATCTCGGACAATATCGCGAACAGCCAGACGACCGGCTTCAAGCGGACCGATGCGAGCTTCTATGACATCGTGACCGCGTCCTCGCCGAACTTCCACCAGCCGGGCGCCGTGGTCGCCAAGCCGAGCTACACGAACGCCGTGCAGGGCTCGGTCGATGCCTCGCAGGTCTCCACCAACATGGCGATCAATGGCGAAGGGTTCTTCATCGTCTCGCAGCGCGTCGCCACCGTGGACAGCAAGCCTGTCTTCCAGCAGGTGCCCTATTACACGCGGCGCGGCGACTTCGCGATGGACAAGAATGGCTTCCTTGTGAATGGCGGCGGCTACTATCTCCAGGGCCTGCCGATCGATCCGATGACGAACAATCCGACCGGCGACACGCCGCAGGTCATTCAGATCAACAACCAGTTCCTCGCCGCCAGGCAGTCGACGACGATCAACTACACCGCCAACCTGCCGAACTTCCCGATGACGGCGCAGGCCGCCATGATGGCGAATGCGTCGGGCTCGGAACTCCTGCAGACGGCCGCCGAGGCTGCCTCGCCGACGCCGCCCTTCGCCAACGACCCGACGGCCATTCCGCCGACGGCGACCGACGGCTTCGTGCAGGCGGCGAATGAGCAGGCTTTCCTCGACCGCTCTGTCGCGGGCGGCGCCATCACCGTCTATGACGGCCAGGGCAATCCGGTCAACGTGCAGCTCCGCTGGGTGAAGGTGAACAACACCGCAGGCGACGGCACGGGCGCGGCGGGCGATGTGTGGCAGGCGTTCTACAAGTCGGACGACAGTGCGACCGGCACCGCCGCCAAATGGACCAATATCGGCCAGTCCTATGCCTTCAACGCCTCGGGGCAGCTCAATCCGCCGGTCGACTCGACGACGATCAGCGCGCTCACCGTCAATGGCGTCAATCTCGGCAATATCACGCTGCACCATGGCCCCGGAAACATGACCCAGTTCGCCGATACGAACGGCACGGTCGCCGTGAACAGGATCGATCAGGACGGCTACGCCTCGGGCCAGCTCGTCAGCGTCGCCGTGGCCGCCAATGGCCGCATCACCGGCACCTACACGAACGGCAAGACGATCGACCTCTTCCAGGTTTCGCTCGCCAAGTTCAACAATCCGAACGCGCTTCAGAAGATGAACGGAACGGCCTTCGCCGCGACGCAGGATTCCGGTGCGCCGATCATCGGCGGCACGGGCGAAATCATCGCGCAGGCGGTCGAGGCCTCGAACGTCGATCTCGCCGACGAGTTCTCCAAGCTCATCATCGCGCAGCAGGCCTATACGGCGGGAACACGCATCATCACGACCTCGGATCAGCTGATCCAGGAAACGCTGAACATGAAGCGCTGACACGATCATCGCAGGTAACGCGTCATGAGCCTCTACACCGCCATCGGAAGCGCCATCAGCGGCCTCAATGCGAGCCAGGCCGGCCTCGATCTCGTTTCGCGCAATATCGCGAATTCGGGCACGCCCGGCTACACGCGCAAGACGCAGGTGGTGCAGAACAACATCGCGGGCGGCGAGGGCATCGGCGTCCAGCTTCTCGCCGCGACGCGCAATGTCGACCGCTTCCTGCAGCAGCAGATCCGCACGGAAGGCGCGGCCACCGCGCGGCTCAATGTCTATACGACCTTTCTCGGCCGCATCGACACCATGTTCGGCACGCCCGAGAGCAACAGCTCGATAGCGGGCTCGGTCACCGCGCTCGAAACGCGGCTCCAGGCGCTGGCGACGACGCCGGACGACCCTGCCGCGCGTCAGACCTTCCTCAACGCCGCCTCCAATCTCGCTTCACAGCTCAACAGCATGACGAAGCAGATACAGGGCATGCGGCAGGAGGCGGAACAGAACATCTCCGCCGCTGTCTCGCAGGCCAATACGCTGCTGAAGTCGGTCGCCGATCTCAACAACCAGATCGCCCAGCGGCAGGCGAGCAGCCTTTCGGTCGCCGACCTTCAGGACAAGCGCGACGCCGCCATCAACTCGCTCTCGCAGTTGATGGACCTCAAGGCGCTCGAACGCGATGACGGAACGGTGGCGCTCTTCACCGGGGGCGGCCAGCTTCTCCTCGACAAGCAGGCGGTGCAGCTCACATTCGACGCGCACCTGAACCTCGATGCGGTATCGAGCTACAATATCGATGCGAGCAAGCGCACGGTCGGCACGGTGACGCTGCAGAACGGCACGACCTCGGTCGATCTCATCGCCTCGGGCGCGTTCCGCTCCGGCTCGATCGCCGGCTATCTCGAAATGCGCGACAAGGTGCTGCCGCAGGCGCAGGCGCAGCTTGACGAGCTTGCGAGCCAGCTCGCGCTGTCGCTCTCGCAGGAGACGGTGGCGGGAACCGCGGCATCGTCGGGCCCCGCGACCGGATACAGCATCGACACGAGCACGCTTCTCTCGGGCAACACGATCAACCTCACCTATACGGACACGCCCGCCGGAACGAAGCACAACGTCACCATCGTCAAGGTCATGGACCCCTCGGCGCTGCCGCTCTCGAACATGGCGACGAGCGATCCGAACGATGTGGTGATCGGGATCAATTTCAATCAGCCGATGGCGGGGGTCGTCGCCGACATACAGGCGGCGCTGCCGGCCTCTGTCGCGGTGTCGAACCCCGGCGGCACGACGCTGAGCTTCCTCGATGACGGCGCGGCGGGAACCTCCGACGTCAACGTCGTCAGCGCGACCGTCACGCCGGCCTCGCTCGCCGATGCGGGGACGGGACTTCCGCTCTTCGTCGATGGCACGGCGCAGCGTCCCTATTCGGGCAGTTTCGACAATCCGCCGCAGATCACGGGCTTTGCGGGGCGCATCGCCGTCAACAAGGCGGTGCTCGCGGATGATACGAGCCTCGTCATCTATCAGACGAGCCCGCAGACGCTGATCGGCGACGATACGCGGCCCAACGATCTCCTGCGCCGTCTGACGGATGGGAGCCGCCTCTATTCGGCATCGACGGGCATCGGCAGCGCGACGACGCCCTTTGCCGGCTCGCTCGACAGCTTCGCGCGCCGCATCGTCTCGTTCCAGTCGTCGCAGGCCGCGAACGCCTCGAGCGATGCCCAGGCGCAGCAGATCGTCTCGAACACGCTCGAGGACAAGTTCAACAGCGATACGGGCGTCAATATCGACACCGAGATGTCGAACCTCATCATGCTGCAAAACACCTATGCAGCGAATGCCCGCGTCATCACGACGATCCAGAACCTCTTTCAGGTTCTGATGAGCATCGGAAAGTAACGTCATGCAGATCTCGTCATATGCGCAGTCGGCGACCATGCGGAGCAATCTGTCGCAGATCCAGACGCAGCTTGCCGATCTCCAGCGCCAGCTCGCCTCGGGGCGGAAGGCCGACAGCTTCGGCAAGCTCGGCGATGCGCGCAATCTCGTGCTCGCGCTCAACAATCAGGTGTCGCAGTCGAACAGCTATCTCGACACGATCAACATGACGCAGACGCGCATCAAGGCGAGCTCCGATGCACTGACGCGCGTCGATCAGATCGCTTCGGAAATGAAGACGGGCGGGCTGACGAGCCAGTTCAACCTGACGGGAACCGGGCAGACGAGCCTCCAGACCAATGCCGGCATGCGGCTCGGAGAGCTTGTCGATCTTCTCAATCTGAGCGTCGCGGACCGCAGGCTTTTCGGCGGCAAGGACACGCAGACGGAACCCGTCGAGACGGCCGACCTCATCCTCAATGGCGATACGAGCCGGGCGGGGCTGAAGCAGGTCATCGCCGAGAGGGCGGCGGCCGATCTCGGCGACGGGCGCGGGCGCCTCACGCTTTCCTCGCCGACGCCGACAAGCGTTTCGCTGGCCGAAGACGCAGCGTCGAGCCCCTTCGGTTTCAAGTTCGCGGCCGTCAGCTCCACGCTCAATGGCGCCACGGTGACGGGGCCCGCGGGCACGCCGGCCGCGCTCGATATTGATTTCGGCGCATCCCTGCCGAGCGAAGGCGATGCGATCTCGATGGATTTCATGCTGCCCGACGGGACGAAGACGACGGTGACGCTCACCGCGACCGCGGAAAACCCGCCTGGCAAGGGGCAGTTCACCGTGGGGCCGGACGCCACGGCGACGGCGGCGAACTTCAGGACCGCGCTCGATACGGCCCTTCAGGGCGAGGCGCAGACGACGCTGAAGGCGGCCTCGGCCGTGCAGGCCGGCAACGACTTCTTCTCCAACCCGCCCATGCGCGTGACGGGCCCGGCATTCGCCACCGCGACGGCGATGCAGGCCGGCACGCCTGCCGATACGGTCTTCTGGTACAAGGGCGATACGAGCGGCACGGCGGGAAACAATTTCATCGCCACCATCGGCGACGGCTCGCAGATCGCCTATGGCGCCCGGGCCGACCAGAGCGCGCTGCGCACGGTCGTGCAGAGCACGGCGGTTCTCGCCGCCGTGTCCTACAGCGCGACGGACGCCAATGCGCCTGCTTCCTACAGCGCGCTGACGCAGCGCACCTCGGGCGCGCTCGCCTTCAACAACACGCAATCGGTGCAGAGCATCGTGACCGATCTCGGTCTCAAATCCTCGACGCTCGACACGTCGAAGAAAAATCTCCAGACGCAGATTTCGACGAGCCAGACGCTGCTCGACAACACGCAGAACGCCGATCCCTTTACTGTGGCGACGCAGCTCACGACGCTCGTCACGCAGCTCCAGGCGAGCTATCAGGTGACCTCGACGCTCTCGAAGCTGTCGCTGGTCAATTATCTCTGAGGGGCGCATTGAAAATCGTCATGCCCCGGAGCGATCCGGACATGACGATCGGGGGATGAGCGCCCAAAAGGAAAAGGACCCGCATTGCGGGTCCTTTTTCGATTCCGGCTCGCTCCGTCCGCGGCTCTCTCCGTCCGAGGCTCAGGCCGAGCGCTGGAGGAGGCCCGCCGCGATCTGACGATTGATGTTGATGAAGCTGTCGAGGCGTTCGGGCGCCGGATTGGCCTGCACGTCGATCGTATGCTTCAGAATGAAGATGGCGAGATTGGCGATGTTCTGACGGATCTCGCGCGGCATGGGATGGTCTTCCTCGGTGACGGCCGTCGCAAAGACCGTCCAGAGCCGGCGATTGTAGAGCAGGGCGGGCTGAAGCTCGCCCTTGGCGGCCGTCTCCCAGTTGTCCTTGATCCGCTGAAACTGGCTCGCGGCCTTCAGGAGCACGGATGCCTCGAACTCGCGAGGATCGACGGCGCTCTTGGCGACTGCGGCGTAGGCCTCATGCGGTCTTGACATTCGATATTAGCTCCCGCTCGTACTCGATCAGTTTTCGAGTTTCCTTGAGAGCTTTATACAACTGCCCGGTTAAGATTTTATTGTTGATGTTATCGAGCATGGGGCCGGTGCTCGGCGCGGCCTGGAGGACGTCCCGAACGAGCTGGAAGTAGAGCTCGTGGTGCTGTATCGGATCGGTCGAGAGATACATCATCTGCAGCACGAGATAGATTTTCTTGCAGGGCGTATCCGCCTCGTCGAGGCGCAGGATGTCCTTCTCCCTCAGGATCGGCGCGTCCCCCTCGATGAAGAGGCGCGTGCGCTGATCGTCATTGGTGATGATGCTGTCGCCGAGGATGAAGCGCTCGCCGGGCTTGAGTTCGACTTTCAGGGCCATGGGGTTCGTCCAAACCGCAAGTGATTCCCGCATGCGGGACTGATCGCAGATTACCCTATCCGGGCCTTGCCCCAAATGAAACGGCGGGGACTTTCGTCCCCGCCGTCCCGTCCGGTATCGCGCGGTCCTTCGGTGTTAGCCGAGGATTCGCGTGATGCTCTGCTGCGCCTGGTTCGACAGCGAGAGGGCGGTCGTCGCCAGAGACTGGCGCGTCTGGAGGGCGAGAAGGTTCGCGCCTTCCTCGTTGGTGTCGGCAAGCGTCAGGCCGGCGGCGCCCGTCTGCAGCGTGTTGATCAGGTTCTTCGTGAAGTCCTGACGGTTCTGCACGACGGCGAGGTTCGAACCGAAGGTCGAAGCCTGCGTACGCAGCGAGGTCGTGGCGCTGTCGAGCTTGTTGGTGACAGCCTTGACCGCCGAGTCGGTCGAGAAGTCCGTCTGCGCCGCGAGGCCGAGGCCGGCAGCCGAGAAGTTGACGCTCTGGATGTCGAGCTTCGAGGTCTGCTTCTCGTTGAAGTTCACGGTCAGCGTGGCGCCGCTCTGCAGCAGGTTGACGCCGTTGAAGCTGGAGTCAGCGGCAAGCTGGTCGATCTGCGTGAGCAGGTCGTTGTACTGCTGGACGAACTTTGAGCGGCTCGTGCCGTTGTCGATCTTGGCATCGCCGCCGAAGAGTTCGGTTGCAGCTGCGCCCGAGAAGCTGACCGCATCGCCGCTGGCGACAGAAACCTTGAGCGACGTGCCCGAGGTGCTGACGGTGAGGCCCGTGACCTTGCCCGAGAGGGCGGCCTGGAGCGCACCGGCGCTGGTGATGTTCGTCGAAAGCGAGATCGAGGTCGTGGTGTTGCCGACCTTGATGTCGAGCGACTTGGCGTTACCCGAGCCCGAGAAGTCCTTGGCGGTGACGGCCTGCGAGCCCGTGTTCGCCGCAACGGTCGTCTGGAGCGCCTGGTTGGCAACCGACTTCGCCTGAGCGACGAGCTTCGTGATGCCGTCGATGCCCTTGCTGGCGGCGTTCACCGTCTGCACGGCGAGGCCCATGGCGTCCTGGAGCGTCGAAAGATCGGAAGCGCGGTTGTTGAGGCCCTGCGCCGTGAAATAGGAGTTCGGGTTGTCGACGGCGGTGTTGACCTTGAGGCCGGTCGCGAGACGGTTGTTCGTCTGCGACATCATATCTGCCGTGCTCTGAAGGGCCAGCAGGTTCTGGCGGACGGCAGCCGAAAGAGTGATACCGGACATAGTGTTTCCTTTCCTAGGAACATTTAGATCAGCTCATCCTGAGCTCGGACGCGATCATGCTCCGCGAGGAATTAATGCCCGGTAAAATGCGCTCCAAATTTTTCTAAAGAGGGAAGAGGTCGCGAATCCTGAAACGAAACGGGGCCCTCCAGGGGCCCCGTTCGTCGCGATGCTGATTCGTGTGCTGTATCAGAAGAGCTTGAGAATGCTCTGCTGCGACTGGTTGGCGATCGAGAGCGCCGAGATGCCGAGCTGCTGGCGGGTCTGGAGCGCGAGAAGGTTTGCGCCTTCCTCGTTCGTGTCCGCGAGCGTCAGTCCCGCGGCACCCGTCTGCAGCGTGTTGATGATGTGCTTGGTGAAGTCTTGGCGGGACTGCACGACCGACAGGCTCGACGCGAAGGACGTGGATGTGGTCCGCAGCGTCTGCGTGGCCCGATCGTCCGCAGCCTGAACGGCCTTGAGGCTCTCGTTGTCGGCGAAGTCGGCATAGGTGATCCTGTTCAGGCCGAGGCCCGTCGAGGACATGTTCGTGCCGGCGACATTGAGTTTGGACGTCTGGTGCTCGTTGAAGTTGACGAGCAGATTGCTGCCGGACTGAAGCAGGTTGATGCCGTTGAAGCTCGCATCCTGCGCCAGCTGGTCGATCTGGTCGAGCAGGGCGTTGTAGTCGTCAACCTGCTTGTTGCGGTTGGTGCCGTTCGAGGCGTTGATGGGCGTGCTCGCGGTGCCGATCACCTGGCCGATGGCCGTGCCGGAGATCACCAGCTTGTCGCCCGAGGGCACGGAGAACTTGATCGCGCCGCCGCTGGTGCTGACGTTGAGGCCGGAAACCTGACCGGAGAGGGCAGTCTTCAGATCGCCTGCGCTGGTGATGTTCGAGTTCAGCGTCACCGTGATGGCCGACTGACTGCCGACCTTGATGACGAGCGTGGCGGATGCGCCGCTGAAATCGTGCGCCGTGACCGCTTCGCTGCCCGTCGTCGCCTGCACGGTGGTCTGCAGCGCCTGGGTCGCGGTGGCCTTGGCCTGCTGCACGAGCTTCTGGATCGCGTCGATGCCCTGGCTTGCCGCGTTCAGCGTCTGAACGGCGAGACCCATCGAGTCGAGCAGCGTGCTCAGATCGGAAGCGCGGTTGTTGAGGCCCTGCGCCGTGAAGAAGGACTGGGGATTGTCGATCGCGGTGTTGACCTTGAGGCCGGTCGCAACGCGCTGTTGCGTCTGGTCCAAGAGCGCTGCCGTGTTCTGCATGCTCAGCAGATTCGATCGCATCGCACCAGAAAGAACCACATCAGCCATTTTAGTTACCCTCCGGGGTTTCGCCGGTGTGTTCCAACCCGGCCCGAGTGCCATACTGAAAATTAATGCTTAATTTCACGTAAACGTTCCGCGCTTCGGCACAGTTTGCCGTTTCGGGCATGGCACCCGCTGGCGCTGGATCTGTCTTCCTTCTGCGGAACATTTATCTGGCTCCTTGCGTATGAACGCACTACTGCGCATATGGATCGCAAGGGGCATGCCAGATGAAAAACCAAGCAAAATCAATGGCTTGGGTTTTGGCTAGTATGGTAAACGCGGCAGGCCGTGCCGGGGGCGGGAAAGATTTGCCGAGGCGGATTTCGCCGGGGCGGGGCTCACCACGCGGGGCTCACCCACGCGGTGCTTCGGCCGGAGGGTCCGGGGGCGGCCGCGCGGGAGCAGCTTGCGCGAGGCTTCAGCCGCGCGCGGCGAGAAGGGTGCGGATGTCGGCGAGAATGCCGCGCGTGAGGGCTTCGCGATCGAATCCGGGCATGACGGAGTGGATGCGGAGCGTCGGGTGCCAGGGGAGGCGGCCCGTGCCGAGCTGCATGGGGTGAGCCGTCGGCATGTAGATCACGCCCGGCACGCCGAGCGCGCCGGCCATTTCGGTCGCCGCGTTCCAAAGGCCCGTCACGAGGTCGAGTTCGGCCGTGAGCGCCGCGGTTCCGTCGAGATCGTCATGCGTGTCGAGGCCGGGCATCTGGTGGATCGTGACGCCGAGCTTTTCCGCGAGGTCGCGGATCTCCTCCTCGGGTTCGCCGAACTGGAGATTGACGATCTTCGCGCCTTCGATCTCCTCGAGCTTCGCCCAGTCGCCGGGCTCGGTCGCGACGATGTTGCGGACCGGATTGCGCAGGCCCGAACGCCAGGTGAGGCCGATCTTGGGGCCGTCGCCGAGGCTTGCGAGCCAGTCGCGGGCGCGGGCGCGCTTTTCCGGATCGGCGACGAGCGGACGGCATGCCGCGGGGAAGGCATCGAGCCTGCGGCGGCGGAGCGAGGCGAGAATGCCGGCGGGCGCCGTCACATCGAAATCGACGTGATGGCAGGTGTGAGGGGCGGGCAGGCCGGTGGCCGTGCCGGTTTCGGCGCGCACCGTCGCCTGCGGCCATGTGCGCTGATAGAGCGGCACGAGGCGCTCGACCGTCTCGATGATGACGTGGCCGGCCTCCTCGATGATTTCGTGGAAGCAGGTGGAGAAGCGCAGATCGTCGCCGATGCCCTGCTCGCGCCAGATCATGATGGTCTTGCCCTTGAGGCTCTCTCCCTGCCAGAGAAGGCCGGGGAAGGGGCGATAGGGCTGGCGCTGGCCGCTGGCAAAGCCATAGCCGTAAATATCCCATCCCTCCTCGATGCGGCCGATGGCCAGCAGGCAGAGCGACAGGTTCCAGAGCATGGCGTCGTCGGTGGGGCGAAGCTCGAGGCCCCTCCGATAGGCTTCGATCGCCTCGGAGGGCCTGAAGGCCGTCTGCAGGGCCGAGCCCAGATTGTTGTAGGCCTGGAAGAGATCGGGCTTCAGCGAAACCGCCTGATAGGCGGCGCCGATCGCCTCTTCGAGCATCGCCTCGTCGGTGAGGATGTTGCCGAGATTGCTGTAGGCTTCGGCGAAGTCGGGCCTGGCCTCGATCGCCTTGCTGAAGAGATCGACGGCGCGCTGCGTTTCGCCCATGTCGCGGGCGAGGTTCGCGAAGCTGAAAAGTATGTCGTGATCGGATGGCGCAAGCTCGTGCGCGCGCTCGAAGGCTTGGAGCGCGTCTTCCTTGTGGCCGATCTCCGTGAGGACCGTCGCCTGATGATAAGCGACGAGGGGGTCTGCCGGCGCGAGCTTCACGGCGCGCTGCATTGCGGCGGCGGCCTCGTCCTTGCGCCCGAGCGCCGCCAGCGTCTTGCCGCGGCCGCGATGGATGCGCGGATCGTGCGAGGCGATGGGCAGGAGGCTCTCATATATGGCGAGCGCGCCCGCATGGTCGCCCAGAAGGTCGGAAAGGAGGCGCGCCTGCTCGATGCGGGATTCCTTGTCCGCCGGGTTCAGGCGCGCGGCCCGGTCATAATGAAAGATGGCGAGATGGTTTTCGCCCTTGAGCGCATAGAGCCGTCCGAGATCGGCATGCGCTTCGGCGAAATTCGGATCCTGCTCGACCGCGCGGCGGATGAATTCGATGGCCTGATCGCCGCATTTGTTCGAAATGCAGAGCTGGCCCATGAGGCGCAGCGCGCCGGGATGGCGGGGATTGGCGAGGAGGGCGGTGCGGTAGCGGGCTTCGGCTTCTTCCAGCTTGCCCTGGCGATGGAGCGTGGCGCCGATGTCGAGTTCCCGCTCGATGGGGGTGGTCCTGGCCGGCTTCAACCTTGCGGATTTCGACATTCTCTTTTGCCCCCTCATGCCCACGCTCTTACTCAACTAGTCTCAAATCGTGGTTAGCGAACGGTTAATGACCGGACGCGAACCCCGAAGGCGCACCTCAGACGCGGGCGTCGAGGGCGATGGCCGCGCCATGCGCCTGGCCGGGGGCGGGGCGGGCGACGGCGGCGTCGCGCCCATAGCCGAGGACCGGTGCCTTGCGCTCGTTCATCGCCTCGGCGACGGATTTGAGAATTCGTTCGGACACTGATCGGGCGGCCGACAGCGCCAGCGCATTCGTGCGCAGCGCGTCCTCGAGCTTCCGCATTGCGGATTTGAGGCGGGCCACCTGCTCGGAGGGTGCCCGGTCGATCAGCCCGTGATTGAGGGTGATGGCCTGCACATCCATCGCGTAATGATTGGCGAGGCTCGTCTTCTGCGCCTGCAGCTCGGCAATCCTGTGCGCCTCGCGCGCCTCGATGAAGGCGGTTTCGCGCTCGACCACATCGCTCAGCTCGCAAGTGACCGAGAGCATGCGCTCGACAAGAGCCGAGGGGGAAAGCTCATTGGCCGCGGCGCGGCGGGGCTCGCTCATCTGCCATGCTCCTGAAGTTTGAGAATTTCGCTATAGACCTGGTCGGCGATGCCGATGCCGCCTGCGCGCGCCATCTGCTTGCCATATTCATCGACCATCAGGGAGCGGAAGACGTTTTCGCCCTGTCCGCCGCCGAAGGGGCCATCGGTCTTGATGCCCTCGAACATGGTCTGAAACATGACCGAGACGAAGGACGCCTCGAAATCCTGCGCCGCGGCCCAGGCGCGCTCGTCGCGGCGCGCGGGCGCGGCGTTGGTCTGCGCCTGCACGAAGGCGGAAGGGGCGGGCGCGGCGGCGGCGATGTTCATCACATCACCGAGATTTCGGCCTGGAGGGCGCCGGCGGACTTGATCGCCTGAAGGATGGTGATCATGTCGCGCGGCGTGACGCCCAGCGCGTTGAGGCCGTCCACCAGCTCCTTGAGGCTGATGCTGCCATCGACAAAGGCGAGCTTGCGGCCCTTGCTTTCCTCGACATTGACGCTGGTGCGTGGCACGACGGTCGTCTGGCCCGTATTGGAGAAGGGAGCGGGCTGGCTCACCTGCGGCGTCTCGTTGACGCTGATCGTGAGATTGCCCTGCGCGATCGCGACGCGGCTCACGCGCACATCCTCGCCCATGACGATCACGCCCGAAGCCTCGTCGATGACGACGCGCGCGGGAAGATCGGGCTCGACGCGAAGCTGCTCGATGTCCGTCAGGAGGCTGACGACATTGCCGGAATAGCTGGGCGGCACGGTGAGCTGAACGGTGGTCGGATTGTTCGCATTCGCCGCCGGCTGGCCGAGAAAGGTGTTGATCGCGCCGGCCACGCGCTCGGCGGTGGTGAGGTCGGGATTGCGAAGCGAAAGGCGCAGCGAGTTCAGATTTGCCAGCTTGAATTCGATTTCGCGCTCGACGATGGCGCCATTGGCGATGCGGCTGTTGGTCGGCACGCCGCGCACGATGGACGCGGCCTCGCCCTTGGCGGAGAAGCCGCCCGTCGCCACCGAGCCCTGCGCGACGGCATAGACCTGGCCATCCGCGCCCATGAGCGGCGTGACGAGAAGAACGCCGCCCTGAAGGTTGGTCGCGTCGCCAAGCGCGCTCACGGTCACGTCGATGCGCGAGCCCTGCGGCGCGAAGGGCGGGAGATTTGCCGTGACCATCACGGCGGCGACATTGGCGGTCTTGAGCTGCGAGCCGCGCGTGTTGACGCCGAGGCGTTCGAGCATGGCGGTGAGGCTCTGCTGCGTGAAAGGCGCGTTGCGGAGCGTGTCGCCCGTTCCGTTGAGGCCGACGACGAGGCCATAGCCCACGAGGAGGTTGTCGCGGATGCCCTCGACATCGACGATGTCCTTGATGCGCGACGCCGCGTCCGCGTTGACGGGCAGCGCGAAGGCGAGAAGGCACGCCAGCGCAAGAAGCTTCGCGATGGAGCGGAAGGAAAGGGCGATGGGCCTGAACATGAGCTGACCGTCTGACACCTGGGACTACGGCCCCTGCCTAGCGAAAGCCATGCCATGCCCGCCTGTTTCGCAGGTCATTGAAAATATTGATATATTTCCGGCCGCCATTCGCGCGGGCGGCGGCAGATCGGGCGGCGGGAGGCACCTCCTTCCGGCATGGCGGCAAAATCTGCCGGGGGCTCGCTCATGCTTAACGCCGCATTAAGGATGCCGGCCACATGCTGGCGCTGGAGCATTTTCCGGATCTGCTCCGGAGGGCATGGGAATGAAAATCGGCAATACGCGGCAACTGGGTCAGACGGCGGGCAAGCGCCCGGCCTCGATGCGGGGCGGTTCGGGCTTTGCCCTGGACGGCGCGGAAGAGGGCCGGGGGATCGCGGGGCTTGCGGGCATCGCATCTCTCGCGGCGGTCGATTCACTTCTCGCGCTTCAGGGAGCGGACGACGCGCTCTCCTCGCCCCGGCGTGCCATTCAGCGCGGCGAGCAGATGCTCGACATGCTCGACGACATCAAGGTGGCGCTGCTTGCGGGGCAGGTTCCGCAATCGAAGCTGCAGCGGCTGCTGAAGGCCGTCGAGGGCGAGCAGACCCGGGCAGGCGATCCAAGGCTGGCGGAAATTCTCGACCATATCGAGCTGAGGGCACGGGTCGAGCTGGCGAAGTTCGGCACCTTCCCCAAGGGCTGAGCCAGCGCGGCCATTGCCTCTCCCGCCCGCTTGCGGGAAGAAAATTACTTATAATTCATAAGGTTAACGTACTTTTTTCCAGCTTTCGTTAGCTGTTGAGAATCGTGGACCCTCTCCCTATACTCCGGCCCGTTTCAAGCCGTGTGCGTCAGGAGAGATCACCGCGAATGGTTGTCCGCCTACCCAAGGGCTATACGCCGTCCGAGGACGAGCCGTTCATGAACAAACGGCAGCGTGAATATTTTCGCCGCAAGCTGGAGAAGTGGAAGGAAGACATCCTCCACGAGAATCGCGAGACGCTCCAGCACCTGCAGGAAGAAACGGTTCAGCATCCCGATCTTGCGGACCGCGCTTCCACCGAGACCGAACGCTCCCTCGAACTCAGAACCCGCGATCGCCAGCGCAAGCTCATCGCCAAGATCGACGCGGCGCTGCGCCGGATCGAGGAGGGGACTTACGGCTATTGCGAGGAGACGGGCGAGCCGATCAGCCTGAAGCGGCTCGACGCGCGCCCCATCGCAACCCTTTCGATCGAGGCGCAGGAGCGCCATGAAAGGCGCGAAAAGGTCTATCGCGACGATTGAGACGCGCCTTCAGCGTCCCCCAGCAACGAAAACGCGGCCCCGCTGGAGCCGCGTTTTGGTTTTCGGCACATGCCGGTTTCGGCCGGGCGGAACCTAGAACGGCATGATGATGTCGTAGAGCTGCTGGCCGTAGCGCGCCTGCTGCACATCGGTGATCTGGCCGCGCCCGCCATAGGAGATGCGCGCCTCGGCGATCTGGGTGTGCTGGATCGTGTTGATGTTCGAGATGTCCTCGGGCCGAACGATGCCGCTGATGAGAAGCTCGCGCACCTCGAAATTCACGCGCACTTCCTGACGGCCCTCGATGACGAGATTGCCGTTCGGCAGAACCTGCGTGACGACGGCGGCGACGGTGAGATCGACGCTTTCCTTGCGGTTGACGGAGCCTGCGCCCGCCGCCGCGCTCTTGCTCGTCGCATCGACGAGGCTCGTCGGATCGACGGCATCGGGCAGCACGTTCTTCAGCTTCGTCTCGACGCCGAGAAATTTCGGTAGGGCGGCATTCTCGGAATTGGCGCGCGAGCGCTGGGTCGAATTGTCGACCTTGGCGCTGTCGGCGATGTTGATGAGGACGGTAAGAATGTCGCCGACCTTCGCGGCGCGCTGGTCGCGAAAGAAGGCGCGCGAGCCGGAGCGCCAGAGCGAATTGGGCTGATAGGACACCTGCTCGGGCGCGGGCATCGGCATGGTCACGGGACGGTAGCCGGGTGTCGTCGTCGGATTGGCGATGGGCGCGAGCGCGGGCGCCGCGCCGATATTGTCGATGCGGTCGATCGCGCCGCATCCGGCAAGCGATGCGGAGAGCGCGATGGCGGCGGCGAGGCGGGAAATCCCTGTACGAACGAACATTTTGAACCTCATGAACGAAACTTCTGGCGCGTGCGCGCGATCTCAGGACTTCAGCTCGGCGGCGGCGCGGGGCGCGCCGAAGGCTTCGATCCTCACCATGTTCGGGCCTTCGACGATGCCCTGCACGGTGCGGTTGGAACGGGGATTGAGAATGTCGACCGTGTCGCCGATCGCGCCGCTCTGCAGCGCCCGGCCGCGCGCCGTGAGCGTCAGCGCGCCGGAGACATAGGTCATGTCCACCTGCGCGCCCTTGGCGACAACGACCGGTGGCTGAATGTCACTCATGCGCAGCGGCTCGCCCGTCCGCACCGGATAGCGCGGGGACATGCCGACAAGCTGCGCCTCGGCGGTGATGATGTTCTGGCTGACGCGGTTCGCGGGCAGCCTGATCCAGTCGATATCCTGCCTGCGGACGACATCGCCCGGCGCGACGTCGCGCGTCAGCACCGGCACGTCGAGGACCGGATAGGCGCGGCCGGAGACGCGGCGCAGCGGGCTCGCGAGATCGTTGGCGGGCGCGCGCAGAAGCGCGTCGAAGCTGCCGGTGCGGGCGTTGAAGGCGATCTGCTCGACCTTCACCGAGAGCGCCTGGTCGATGCCGACCTGAACGCCCGCATGGCCGTTTGCGAAGTCGACCTGGAGCTTCGCCGTTACGGGAAGAGCAGGCGTCGCCGCCATGATGGCCGAGGAAACGGCCGCCGCGACCTCGGTCTCGGGAACGGCCGTGCCGGCACGCGCGACGGTGATATGGGTGAGGCCCGTTGTGTTGCGCCAGGCGACGCCGCTGCGGCGCGCGGCGAGCGAGATGCGCGAGATCGAAATGTCGCTCGTGAAGCCGGGGGCGGGCGCATCGGCAACGATGGTGCGCGCGGCATCGCCCGCACCATCGAAGAGATCGCCGAGCGTCACGACATTCTCCGTCACGGTCACTTCGGTGCGAAGCTCGGCGGCGCCGGCGGGCAGGGCCAGCGCGGCGCTTGCGAGCGCCGATGCGAAGGCGAGAGCAGCGGAGCGTTTGACGAGGTGCATGGCGGCGCGCATCGGTTTCATCCGTTACTTCAGGTTCGAGGCGACCGACATCATCTCGTCGGAGGCGGTGATGACCTTGGCGTTCATCTCATAGGCGCGCTGCGCGGTGATGAGATCCGAGATTTCGGTCACGGCGTTGACGTTCGAGGTTTCGAGGAAGCCCTGCTGGAGGCTGCCGAAGCCGGTCGAGGCGGGGGCGCCGGTCGTCGGCGCGCCGCTTGCCGCCGTTTCGAGGAAGAGATTGTCGCCCTGCGGATCGAGGCCGCCTTCGTTCTGGAAGACGGAGAGTTCGAGCTGGCCGACGATCTGCGGCGTGGTCTGGCCGGGAATGGTCGCCTGGACCTGGCCGTCCTTGCTGATGGTGATGTCGGTTGCCGTCGGCGGAATGGTGATGCCCGGCTGCACGGTGTAGCCGTCGGAAGTCACGATCTGGCCTTGCGGGCTCAGCTGGAAATTGCCGGCGCGGGTATAGGCGTCCTCGCCGCTCGGAAGCTGCACGCGGAAATAGCCGCGGCCCTGAATGGCGAGGTCGAGCTTGTTGCCGGTGTTGTTCATGTCGCCCTGCGACATGATGCGGTAGACGGCGCCCGTCTTCACGCCGAGGCCGACCTGCACGCCCGAGGGAACGATGGTGCCGGTGTCGGACGAGTTGGTGCCGACGCGGCGCAGGTTCTGATAGAGCAGGTCCTGGAACTCCGCGCGCTGACGCTTGAAGCCCGACGTGCTCATATTGGCGATGTTGTTCGAGATCACCTCGACATTGAGCTGCTGGGCCATCATGCCTGTGGCGGCGATGCTGAGCGACTGCATGTGACTGTCCTCGGTTTCCGTTCGATGTGGAGGCCGGGCTTAAGCCGGGCTTCCGATTTGCGAAATGGCCTGGCGGCGCATGTCGTCGGCCGACTGCACCAGATTCTGCGCGCTCTGATAGGAGCGCAGGATTTCCATCATGTTCGTCATCTCGACGATCGGCTTGACGTTCGAGCCTTCGAGCGAGCCCTGGATGAGGCGCGGGTTCGCGGCCGGCTGCTCCTGCTCGTCGGTGACGTAGAGATTGTCGCCCTCGTTCCTCAGCGCCTGCATGTTGGGGAAGCTCACAAGCGCGAGCTTGCCGCGCTGCTGCTCGGAGGCGCTGATGCCGTCGCGCGACGTCGTGATCGTTCCGTCGCGGGCGATGGTGATGTGGCCTTCGTCGATGGCGAAGGTGATGGGCGTTCCGGCATCGGAGAGAACGGGATAGCCCTGCGAGGTGACGAGCTGGCCCGTGTCGTCGAGCTGGAAGTGCCCGTCGCGCGTGTAGCGCACGCCCTGCGGCGTCTGCACCTTGAAAAATCCCTCGCCATTGATGGCGACATCGAGCGGATTGCCCGTCGCGCGCATCTCGCCATCGGCGAGGTTGCGGAACTGGCCGTAATCCTGAACGAAGGTCAGCGTCTTGTCGGGGCTCTGCTCGCTCGCGACCGGCATCAGATACTGATCGAAGAGCATGCTCTGCGACTTGTAGCCCGTCGTGTTCACATTCGCGAGATTGCTCGCGACGACGGACATCTCCCGCATCATGGCGGTCTGCCGCGAAAGCCCTATGAGAAGTGCGTTGTCCATGTCGGCTGGCGATCCCTGCGGGTGCTCCGGTTTTTCCGGTTTTCCATGTGCAGGGTGCGTGCCACGCATGAAGCCCAAATATTTCAATGACTTGAACCCATGATCGGGCGGCGGGGCGGTGCGCCGTGGCAGGCTTTACCGGGCAGTTCTTGCCGCCCGCGCCGCGCTTCGCAACGCTTCATTAACTAAAATCGGCAAGGATTTGCCTGCGTCCGGATCATGGTTTCCAGCGGGTTTCCGCGATGGGGCGCATTCAATCGAACCGGCGGGGGCTTGCCGGTGGGCAGGGTGGGCAGAATGGCTGCGATCGACGCCGATCTTTCCGAAGACGAGGGTGGAGAAGACGCCGCGCCCGTGAAGCGCAAGCTGAGCGGAAAGGTTCTCGTTCTCTATATCGTACTTCCGCTGCTGCTCCTCATCGGAGCGGGCGGAGGCATCTGGATGTCCGGCATTTTCGGCGGACATGAAGAAGAGAAGCCGAAAATCGCCGAGCCGGTTTTCTACGATCTGCCGGATTTTCTCGTGAACCTCAGCGGGCCGGCGCCGCAGCACTTCCTGAAGATGAAGGTGGCGCTGCAGGTGACCGACAAGGAAGCCGCCGCGCGGCTCGAAAAGGAGCTTCCGCGCGTGCTCGACAGCTTCCAGATCTTCCTCCGCGAACTCAGGACGGAAGATCTCGACGGTTCGGCAGGCATGCTTCGCGTCAAGGAAGAACTGATGCGGCGCATCAATCTGGCGGTTCAGCCGCCCATCGTCACGGACATCCTCTTCAAGGAAGTCATCGTCCAGTAAGACGCACCGTCCGACAGGGTTTTTGAATTCATGGCCGACGCCGACGATATCGATCAGGACGAAATGGCTGCCGCGATGGAAGCGATGGACGCCATGGAGTCGGAGCAGGAACAGGCGACGCCGTCCTTCCGCACTGCGCCGGAGCGCGTGCTCAATCAGGACGAGATCGACAGTCTTCTCGGCTTCGAGATGGACAATGACACGAATGTCGAACGCACCGGCATTCGCGCCATCATCAATTCGGCGCTCGTCTCCTATGAGCGCCTGCCGATGCTCGAGATCGTCTTCGACAGGCTCGTGCGCCTGATGACGACCTCGCTCAGAAATTTCACCTCCGACAACGTCGAAGTCAGCCTCGACAACATCTCGTCGATCCGTTTCGGCGACTATCTGAATTCGATCCCGCTTCCCGCCATTCTCGCCGTCTTCCGCGCGCGGGAGTGGGACAATTACGGCATGTTCACGGTCGACTCGAACCTCATCTATTCGATCGTCGACGTACTTCTCGGCGGGCGGCGCGGCACTGCCGCGATGCGCATCGAGGGGCGGCCCTATACGACCATCGAGCTCAATCTCGTCCAGCGCATGATCGAGGTCGTGCTGCAGGATGCGAAAGCCGCCTTCGAGCCCCTGTCGCCGATCACCTTCGAGCTTGACCGGATGGAGACGAACCCGCGTTTCGCCGCGATCGCGCGGCCCGCGAACGCCGCGATCCTCGTCAAGCTCCGCATCGACATGGAAGACCGGGGAGGGCGCATCGAGATGCTGCTTCCCTATGCGACGCTGGAGCCGATCCGCGAACTGCTTCTCCAGATGTTCATGGGCGAGAAGTTCGGCCGCGACTCGATCTGGGAAAGCCATCTGGCGACGGAACTCTGGTCGACTGAGATCCCCATCGAAGCCGTGCTCGACGAGCAGAAGATGAGCTTGCGCGATGTGATGGATTTCAAGGTCGGGCAGACGCTCATGCTGAACAACGGGCCCGACGCGCTGGTCGAGATGCGTTGCGGCGGGGTGTCGCTCGCATCGGGCCGCATCGGCCGCATGGGCAACAATGTCGCCGTGCGGATCGAGAACGGGATCAAGAAGCCAAATCGCATCGATGCGGTTCGCGCGGCCATCACGAATGCGGCGCCGGGCGGCGCGGAAACGGCGGGAGTGCGCAAATGAATTTGCCGATTGATCTGGTGCTTGAGGCGATCGTGTGCGTGCTGCTGGCCGCGACGATCGGATATTGCGCGACGCTCGACAAGCGGCTGCGCGCCATGCGCTCGGGGCAGGATGGCTTGCGCCAGTTGATCGGCGAGCTTTCGATGGCGACCGAGCAGGCGGCGGGCGCGATTGCGCGGCTGCGCGAGGCGACCGACGCGACCGGCCAGGCGCTTGGCGAGCAGGTCAAGCGCGGCCGTGCGCTTGCCGACGAACTGGGGCTGATGGTGGAGGCGGGCAATCGCATCGCCGACCGGCTGAGCGCGCCGCTCGAACAGCGCCGCATGGCGCCTCCGCCCATGCCGGTCAAGGCGGCGCCCCAGCTTCAGCCCGCGGCAGGGCCGAGGCAGGTGGCACCGGCGGCTCAGAGAGAGACGAAACCGGCTTCCGTGTCCCATCCCTTGCTCGATCTTCTGAAGCGCGCGCGCTGAGGCACCGGAAACATGCTCGAACGTCTTCGCCTTCTGCCGACCGTCATGCTCTGCGCCGGGCTTCTGCTCGGGCTCAAGGTCATGCATCTGGCCGTCGGCGCCGATGAGATCGGCGCGATCTCGCCGGCGCGGGCAAGCGAGCAGAAGGTCGAGGCGGGTGGCGAGGTGACCGGCAAGTCCGCGACGGCGGAGGCGCAGGCCCAGCTCGATCAGCAGAAAAAGCAGCTCAATCAGCCGAAGGTCAGCGCTTCGGAGGTCACCGTCCTTGAAAGCCTCTCCGCGCGTCACGACGAACTCGAAAAGCGCGCCCGGGATCTCGACATGCGCGAGCAGCTCGTTCGCGCGGCCGAGAAGAAGCTCGAGGACCGGATCGCCGAACTCAAGGAAGTCGAGGCGCGGATCAACCGGCAGATCGCCGACAACGACAAGCGCAACGAGGAGCGCCTGGCCGGTGTCGTCAAGATGTATGAAACGATGAAGCCGAAGGATGCGGCCCGCATCTTCGAGCGTCTCGACATGGGAGTGCTCATTGATGTCGCGCGGCGGATGGAGCCGCGCAAGATGGCGGCCGTGCTCGCGGCGATGGACCCCGTGACCGCGCAGGACCTCACCGTGGAGCTTGCGACGGGGAACGAGCTTCAGGACGCAGAAGGCGGAAAGAACGGCAACGCGAAGAACGGCGCGGCCCCCACCGCCCAGCCTGCCGCCCAATCCGCTGCGCCCGCGCCCGCGATTGCGCCCCAGGCGGTTGCGCCCGCCGCCGTGCAGGGCGCCCCGGGCCAGCCCGGCTGAGGATATTTCGCCCCTCCCGGCCCCCGAACTTAAACGTCACTTAACCGCGCCTGCTTATGCTGCCCGGTTCAAGGGTGAGCGTCCTTGCGCGCGTTTCCGCGGGCGCGGGGGGAGCGCCGGAACTTCATGATCGGGGCCTGACGAAATGGGCAGAGGCGGCGCAGCGTGAACGGCATTCTTCGCCAACGCCTGAATGTGGCGCGCGCGCTGGCGGCAGCGGCGATCCTCGCCCTGTGCGTCGCCTTCGCCGCATTGCCGGCCCGCGCCGCGACGACCCTTGCGACGGGCTTCTCGCAGACGGGTGGCTATGGCCGCATCGTGCTCACCTGGCCGGGCGGCGTGCCCGCGCACAAGGTGGCGGCGGCGACGGGCGTTCTCGTCGTCACCTTCGACAAGCCCTTCGCTGTCGATCTCAACGAATTCATACGGCAGATGCCGGACTATGTCGCCATGGCGCGGCAGGACAATGACGGCAAGACGCTGCGGCTCGCGCTCAAATTCGACTACTGGACGAATGTCCGGCAGGTCGAGAACAGCCTTTATGTCGACCTGCTGCCCAAATCATGGGCGGGCGCGCCGCCGCCATTGCCTGCCGATGTGCTCGCGCGCATCGCCGCGGCGAAAGAGGCGCGGCGCAAGGCCGAAGAGGAAGCGCGGCTGAACAAGCAGCGCGGCGTCGTCGAGCCCGATGCGCCGTCGCCGGGCCTCCGCGTCCGCGTCGCGCGGCATGAAGCCATGACGCGCCTCGTCTTCGACTGGAACCAGCCCGTGCTTTACTCGCTGGCCCAGCAGGAGGGCTCGGCGACCGTCACATTCGACCGGACGGCCAAGGTTGCGCTTGCCGCCATCCGCGTCAATCCGCCTCCCTATCTCCAGTCCATCACCGCACAGGAGCGCGACGGACGGCTTTCCGTTTTCCTGAAGCTCGCGCCGGGCGTCACCGTCAGTGACTTCCGCGAGGATCTGGGCGTCGTTCTCGATCTGAAGCCCGCGCCGCCGCCGCAAGCGGGCAGCGAGGGGCAGGCGCTATCGGAGCCCGCCACGAAACCGGCCGCGCCCGCCGAGAGCCACGGCCCGCAATCCATCCTGCCTTCGGCGGCTGCGGACGCGCCCGCCGCACCGGCCGCGCAAGTTTCACCGGACGCGCCGCTGCCGCCCACGCAGTCACC
>NZ_JBATUH010000084.1:0-22940 GCF_049671045.1 Parvibaculum sp.
ACGAGCTGGCGGAAGGCGTCTGCCCTGTGGGTGAGAGGTGTCTTTTCATCCGGCTCCATTTCGCCGAAGGTGCGGTCATGGCCGTTCGGAATGAACATCGGGTCGTAGCCGAAGCCCTTTTCCCCGCGCGGCGGCCAGACAAGCTCGCCATCCACCCTGCCTTCGAAATATTCGACATGGCCATCGGGCCAGGCAAGGGCAAGGCCGCAGATGAAATGGGCGCGCGTGTCGAGCGTGCCTTCCTCGACGAGGCCGAGGCGCACCTTCTCCATCGCGAAGTCGAAATCCTTCTGCGGACCCGCCCAGCGCGCGGAATAGATGCCGGGCGCGCCGTTCAGCGCCTCGACGCAGAGGCCCGAATCATCGGCGAGCGCGGGGCGGCCCGACGCCTTCGCGGCGGCGAGCGCCTTCAATTCGGCATTGGCGCGGAAAGTGTCGCCCGTCTCGTCGGGCTCCTCCAGGCCGAGATCGCCGGCTGAAACCGTTTCGATGCCGAAGGGGGCGAGCAGTTCCGCGATCTCGCGGACCTTGCCCTTGTTGTGGCTCGCAACGACCAGTGTTTTTTCATCGAAATGACGCGACATCAGGAAACCGCCTTCTTCTGGCGCTCGACGAGATCGGCAATCGCCGAACGCGCAAGACCCATGAGTTTGGCGAAATCCGCCTCGCTGAAAGGCTCGGCCTCGGCCGTGCCCTGGATTTCGCAAATGCCGCCCCGGCCCGTCATGACGAAATTGGCATCCGTATCGGCCTCGGAATCTTCGGCATAGTCGAGATCGACCACCGGCTGGCCCTGATAGATGCCGCAGGAAATCGCCGCCACATGATCCTTGATCGGCGAGGCGGCGAGCATGGAGCGGGCGCGCATCCATTCGATGCAATCGTAAAGCGCGACCCAGGCGCCCGTGATCGCCGCCGTGCGCGTGCCGCCATCGGCCTGCACGACATCGCAGTCGAGCGTGATCTGCCGCTCGCCGAGCCCTTTCAGATCGACGACCGCGCGAAGGCTGCGGCCGATGAGGCGCTGGATTTCCTGCGTGCGGCCGGACTGCTTGCCCGAGGCCGCCTCGCGGCGCATGCGCTCATGCGTCGAGCGCGGCAGCATGCCGTATTCCGCCGTCACCCAGCCGTGACCCTGGCCCTTGAGCCATGGCGGCACCCGGTCCTCGAGGCTTGCCGTGCAGAGCACATGCGTATCGCCGAACCGCACGAGGCAGGAACCTTCGGCATGCTTGGCGACGGCGCGCTCGAGGCTCACATGACGCATTTCATGGGGCTGACGGCCTGACGGACGCATGTGAAACCTTTCTTCTGAACTCGAAACCTGAACTGGCAGCGGGCCAAGTCATAAAGGAGCGGGGGCCCGGAGGCAAAAGCCGAATTGGCGCATACAGGCACAATTGACGCGGACGCGGCACCTTCCTAGATTCACACCCAAATCGCGCGGAAACGGATTTCCGGGCGGAATTTCAATCATATTGGCCGGAGGCGCAAGGCAGGATGGTCGCCGTCAAGGATCTCAACGATCGCTCGCGCGAGATTTTGCGCCACGTCGTCGAGACCTATCTCGAGACGGGCGATCCCGTGGGCTCCCGCTTTCTCTCGCGACATCTGCCGCTCTCGCTGTCGGCGGCATCCATCCGCAACGTGATGTCCGACCTCGAGGCGCTGGGGCTGCTGTTCTCCCCGCATACGAGCGCCGGGCGGGTGCCGACCGAGGCGGGCCTTCGCATGTTCGTCGACGGGCTGCTCGAAATCGGCGACCTCTCCGAGGAGGAACGCCGTTCGATCGAGCGGCAGGTGGCCGGCCAGCACAAGAGCGTCGAGGACGTGCTCGGCGAGGCGACGAAAATGCTTTCGGGCCTCGCCCATGCGGCCGGCTTCGTGCTGGCGCCCAAATATGACGCGGCGCTCAAGCATCTCGAATTCGTGCCCGTGGACAGGGAGCGCGCGCTCGTCGTCATCGTCACCGAGGGCGGGGAGGTCGAGAACCGCGTCATCGAGGTGCCGAAGGGCCTGCCGCCCTCGGCGCTGGTCGAGGCGACGAACTATCTCAACGCGCGGCTCCGGGGAAAAACCTTCGAGGAAGCGAAGGCGATCCTTGCCAGCGAGATGGAAACGCAGCGGGCCGAACTCAACGAGATCACCGCCCGCATCGTCTCGTCGGGCCTTGCGAGCTGGTCGGGATCGAAAACGACGCAGACGGACGATCCGCTCTCCAAATCGCTCATCGTTCATGGCCGTTCGCGGCTGCTGGAGGATGTGCATGCGATGGAGGATCTCGAGCGCGTGCGGCTTCTCTTCGACGATCTGGAGAACAAGCGCGATCTCGTGCAGCTACTGGGCCTCGCCCAGCAGGCCGACGGCGTGCGTATCTTCATCGGCTCGGAGAACAAGCTCTTCTCGCTCTCCGGCTCGTCGCTCGTCGTCAGCCCCTATATGGACAAGCAGCAGCATGTCGTCGGCGTGCTCGGCGTCATCGGCCCGACGCGCCTCAACTATGCGCGCGTCATACCGATGGTCGATTTCACGGCTAAACTCGTGGGCCGCCTCATCAACTGACCGGCCCGACATCGAATATTGACAAGACATGCACGAATGAGCACATCGGGGCAGGCGCGAAAGCGCACAGGGGCGCCCCGTCACACCATCGAGCGGAAGCGGATATGAGCGAGCAGACGAACAACGAAACGGCAAACGACAAGGCTGAGGAGGCGAAGGCGGAAAGCGCCGCCGCCGCAACCGAAGCGCCCGCGGAAGCCGAAGCCGCTGCCGAGACGGTCGAGGCGCTGAAGGCGGAAATCGCCGACCTCAAGGACAGGCTGCTGCGCGCCGTGGCCGAGACGGAGAATGTCCGCCGCCGTGGCGAGCGCGAGCGGCAGGATGCCGTGCGCTATGCGGCGGCCGGGTTCGGCCGCGACATGGTGCAGGTTTCCGACAATCTTCGCCGCGCCATCGCCGCCATCAAGGAGGAGGAGCGCGAGGCCGCGCCGCCGACCGTGAAGGCGCTCATCGAGGGCGTCGAGATGACGGAGCGGCAGCTTCTTTCGACCTTCGAGCGCCACGGCATTCGCGAGATCACGCCCCAGCCGGGCGACCGTTTCGACGCCAATCTGCATGAGGCGATGTTCGAGGTTCCGACGGCGGACCAGCCGGCGGGCACGGTCGTCCATGTGGTCGAGGCGGGCTACACGATCGGCGACCGCCTGCTCAGGGCCGCGCGCGTCGGCGTCGCCAGGGCGCCGGAAGGGGGCCCCGCGCCCTCGAACGGCCCGACGGTCGATATCAAGGCCTGAGGCGCGGGAAGCGCTCCGGGCCCGGCAGGGATCAAATGCGGAAGGCGGCCCCCAAAAGGCCGCCTTTCTCACATGCGCGCCGCTTTTCCCGCATCCGTCGCTCGCATCCGTCACTCGCATCCGGGCCGGTTTCATATTTTTGCCGATCACGTCAGATTTACGAAGAAAAGACGGGCAATCCGGGGCATTCTTTTCCCGGGGCGCTTGAACGGGAGGATGGCGACCCCACGTACATAACAGCGTTATATCCTTGGGAGGGGAACATATGCTGGGCTTGTGGGCTGCCGCCGCTTTCTTTCTCGGCATCCATCTGATCGTTTCGGGGACGAGGCTGCGCGACAGGATCGTCGCGCTCACCGGCGAGTGGGTCTATCTCGGGCTCTTCTCGGCGGCGTCGGCGGGCGGCATTCTCTGGCTCGCCATCGCCTATAACGAGGCGCTGATGGAGCCGAACCGGCTCTACTGGGTGGCGCCGGCCTGGCTTGCCCATCTCGCGCCGCTCTTCATGCTGATCGCCTTCCTCTTTGCGGTGACCGGCCTCACCACGCCCAACCCGACCGCCTTCCGCTCCGAGCGCTTCATTCAGAACGGCGATGCGCGCCCCAAGGGCGTCGTCCATATCACCCGCCATCCCTTTCTCTGGGGGGTGATGATCTGGGCGACGGTCCATATCGTCGTGAACGGCGACAAGGCGTCGATCATCTTCTTCGGGACTTTTCTGCTGCTCGCCGCCCTCGGCACGCTTTCCATCGACGAAAAGCGCCGGCGCATGCTCGGCGATCAATGGGACGCCTTCGCCCGGCTGACCTCGAACGTGCCTTTCGCCGCCATTCTCGCCGGCCGCACCCGGTTCAGGTTCACGGAAGATGCGTGGTGGCGCATCCTCGCTTCCTTCATCGCCTTCTCGCTCGTTCTGTGCGGCCATCTCTGGCTTTTCGGCGTCTCGCCGATTCCGGGCTGGCAGCCTTATTGAGGCTTCGTTACGCGGCGGAGCGTGAGATTGAGGCGCCCGCCGCCCTCGATGAGGGAAGATGAGCCGGGGATGATCCGGTCGATCCCGTGAAAGCGCAGGCGCGAGGCTCCGCCCAGCACCAGAACATCGCCGGAAGCGAGGCGGAAGCTCCGTGTCCGGTCGCCACGGGCGAAGCCGCCCACCCGGAAGATGCAGCTATCACCCAGCGAGACTGAGAGAACGGGCGCGTCGAGCGCCGCCTCGTCCCGGTCCTGATGGAGCCCCATCTTCGCCTTCTCGCCCCTATATATGTTGACGAGGCAGGCCTCGGGCGGGGCGGGCCAGCCCGCGATCCTCGCCCAGAGGTCGAGCAGCATGGCCGGGATGGGCGGCCAGGGATCGCCCGTCACGGGATGGCGGGGCTCGTAGCGATAGCCCCGCTCGTCCGAGACCCAGCCAAGGGGCCCGAAATTCGTCTGCATGATCGACCAGGGCTGGCCGGTGCGCGGCATGCGCGGGCGGTAGGGCGGGGCCTTTCGCGCGCTCTCGCGGAGCGCGGCGAGGAGCGCCTCCTGCGCCGCCCCGTCCAGCAGGGCCGGGTAGAGGATGAGACCTTCGAGCCCGGTTTCGACCGGCAACGCCACTCTCCGCTCCTTCATCGGCCCGATCCACGGTTCCCGCACGGAAATCCCTGTGGCCCAAATGCCGCGTGCCGCTTGCGGGCCACAGAACCGAAACCTATATACAGCCCAGCCAAGTTGAACCCCCAGCACCAATTCGGGGGGACCTTTAGGGAGCCGGAGCCGCCACGGGCGCGAAATCGACAACGCTTCCGCAACGGTGTGCGAGCGCCTATACGATGACAGGGCTCGCCCGGCCTGCCGCAGTGAAAAGAGGACCTTTGAGATGGGAAAAGTAATCGGCATCGACCTCGGCACGACGAACTCGTGTGTCGCGGTCATGGATGGTTCCACTCCGAAAGTGATCGAGAATTCCGAGGGCCTGCGAACGACGCCGTCGATCGTGGCCTTCACCAATGACGCCGAGCGGCTCGTCGGCCAGTCGGCCAAGCGCCAGGCGGTGACGAACCCCACCAACACCTTCTTCGCCATCAAGCGCCTCATCGGCCGCGCCTATGACGACCCCACGACCCAGAAGGACAAGGGAATGGTGCCCTACAGCATCATTCGCGCCGACAATGGCGATGCCTGGGTCGAGGCCAATGGCGAGAAGTTCTCGCCCTCGCAGATTTCCGCCTTCATCCTTCAGAAGATGAAGGAAACGGCCGAGAACTATCTCGGCGAGAAGGTGACGCAGGCCGTCATCACGGTTCCCGCCTATTTCAACGACGCCCAGCGCCAGGCGACCAAGGACGCCGGCAAGATCGCCGGGCTCGAGGTTCTGCGCATCATCAACGAGCCGACGGCGGCGGCCCTCGCCTATGGCCTCGAGAGGAAGAGCGGCGAGATCATCGCCGTCTACGATCTCGGCGGCGGCACGTTCGACCTCTCCATTCTGGAAATCGGTGACGGCGTTTTCGAGGTGAAGGCGACGAATGGCGACACGTTCCTCGGCGGCGAGGACTTCGACATGCGCCTCGTCAACTATCTCGCCGACGAGTTCAAGAAGGAGAACGGCATCGACCTCAGGGGCGACAAGCTCGCGCTGCAGCGCCTGAAGGAAGCCGCCGAAAAGGCGAAGATCGAGCTTTCCTCCGCGCAGCAGACGGAAGTGAACCTGCCCTTCATCACCGCGGATGCTTCCGGCCCGAAGCATCTCGCCATGAAGATCACGCGCGCCAAGCTCGAGGCCCTCGTCGAGGATCTCATCCAGCGCACCATCGAGCCCTGCAAGAAGGCGCTCAAGGATGCCGGCGTGACGGCGGCGCAGATCGACGAGGTTGTGCTCGTCGGCGGCCAGACCCGCATGCCGAAGATCCAGGAGATCGTGAAGCAGTTCTTCGGCAAGGAGCCGAACAAGAGCGTCAACCCCGATGAAGTCGTCGCCATGGGCGCGGCCATTCAGGCGGGCGTGCTGCAGGGCGACGTCAAGGACGTGCTGCTGCTCGACGTGACGCCGCTTTCGCTCGGCATCGAGACGCTGGGCGGCGTGTTCACGCGCCTCATCGACCGCAACACGACCATTCCGACCAAGAAGAGCCAGGTCTTCTCCACGGCCGACGACAACCAGTCGGCGGTCACGATCCGCGTCTTCCAGGGCGAGCGCGAGATGGCGGCGGACAACAAGCTGCTCGGCCAGTTCGACCTGGTCGGCATTCCGCCGGCGCCGCGCGGCGTGCCGCAGATCGAGGTCACGTTCGACATCGACGCGAACGGCATCGTCAATGTGTCGGCGAAGGACAAGGCGACGAACAAGGAGCAGTCGATCCGCATCCAGGCGTCGGGCGGCCTCTCCGAAAAAGACATCGAGCAGATGGTGAAGGACGCCGAGGCGCATGCCGCCGAGGACAAGAAGAAGCGCGAGGAAGTCGAGACGCGCAACCATGCCGAGGCCCTCGTCCACTCGACCGAGAAGACGCTCCAGGAGAACGAGAGCAAGGTTCCGGCCGATGTGAAGGCGGAGGTCACGGCCGCCGTCGAGGCGCTCAAGACCGCGCTTAGCGAAGGCTCCGCCGACGATGTGAAGGCGAAGTCGGATGCCCTCACCCAGACGGCGATGAAGCTCGGCGAGGCGATCTACAAGGCGGCGCAGGAAGAGGGCGCGAGCCCCGAGGCCGGCGCCGAGGGGCAGCAGGCGGGCGGCAAGGACGATGTCGTCGACGCCGAGTTCGAGGAAATCGACGAGAACAAGCGGGACGGGCAGGGGAACGCCTGATCCGATCCCGCGGGGCGTGATCCATGCCTGTGACCACACATACGCATGAGGACGCCCCGGTGAGCTTCGGCTTGCCGGGGCGTTCGTCCGTATAGAGACGACAAAATGTCCAAACGCGATTTCTACGAAGTGCTCGGCGTCAACAAGAACGCCACGGCCGATGAGATGAAGAAGGCCTATCGCAACCTCGCCAAGCAGCTTCATCCCGACCGAAACCCGGGCGACAAGGATGCCGAGCACAAGTTCAAGGAGCTGAACGAAGCCTATGACGTGCTCAAGGACGAGCAGTCGAGGGCGGCCTACGACCAGTTCGGACATGCGGCCTTCGACGGCACGGCGGGCGCGCGGGCAGGCGGGTTCAATCCGGGCTTTCGCGGCGACTTCTCCTCCTCCATGTCCGACATCTTCGACGATCTCTTCGGCGAGTTCATGGGCGGACGGCGCGGGCAGCGCAGCGATGGCGGGCGCACGCGCGGCCAGGACCTGCGCTACAACATGGAACTCAGCCTCGAGGAAGCCTTCGAGGGCAAGAAGGCGCAGATCCGCGTGCCTTCATCGGTTTCCTGCGACACCTGCCATGGCTCGGGCGCGGAACCGGGCTCCAAGCCCATCACCTGCACGACCTGCCAGGGCGCGGGAAAAGTGCGCGCGACGCAGGGCTTCTTCACGATCGAGCGGACCTGCCCGACCTGTCACGGGCGGGGACAGATCATCGAGAAGCCGTGCAAGGTCTGTCATGGCGCGGGCCGCGTGGAGCGCGAGCGCACGCTCTCGGTCAACATTCCGGCCGGCGTCGAGGACGGGACGCGCATCCGGCTCGGCGGTGAGGGCGAGGCGGGCCTGCGCGGCGGGCCGCCCGGCGATCTCTATATTTTCCTTTCGGTCCGGCCGCATCCGATCTTCCAGCGCGACGGCGCCGATCTCTTTTGCCGCGTCCCCATCGCCATGACGCAGGCCGCGCTTGGCGGCGAAATCGAGGTGCCGACGCTCAACGGCAAGCGGGTGAAGCTCAAGATCCCCGAAGGCACGCAGACCGGCCGCCAGTTCCGCCTGCGCGACAAGGGCATGCCGGTCGTCAATTCGCGCGAGATCGGCGACCTCTACATTCAGGTCACGGTCGAAACGCCGGTGCATCTCTCGAAGAAGCAGAAGGAATTGCTGCGTGAGTTCGAGACGGCGTCAAGCGGCGACACAAACCCGGAAAGCTCGGGCTTCTTCGCGCGGGTGAAGGAGTTCTGGGACGGCTTCCAGAGCTGAGCACGGCCGCCGTCATTCCGCTATGATCAAGGGCCCGAAGGACGATCGGGCCCTTTTTCTTCGGATGCCTCCCCATGCAAGCCTACCTCCTCCCGATCGGCCTTCTCACCCTCTCCAATATCTTCATGACGACCGCCTGGTACTGGCACCTGAAGTACAAGGCGACGCCGCTCATGCTGGTGATCGCGGTAAGCTGGGGGCTCGCGCTCTTCGAGTATTGCCTCGCGGTCCCCGCGAACCGGCTCGGCTCCGATGTCTATTCTGCCGCGCAGCTCAAGACTATTCAGGAAGTCATTACGCTGACGGTCTTTGTCGGCTTCTCGGCCGTCTATCTCGGACAGGCGCCGACATGGAACACGGGCATCGGCTTTGCGCTCATCGCGGCGGGCGCTTGGTTTGTTTTTCGCGGATGAAATCCGAGAGGCGTTCGTCGTTCGCGGATGAAATCCGTGAGGGGTAATCCTTTCGCGGACGAAACCGCGTTAACGCGATCTTGACCATACGGACAACGCCCATGCAACCTGTGTCATAAGATTGGCGCGGCATGGTCGCCACCGGCATCCGCGCTCGTAAAGATTTAGCATTTCGCGGACGACAATTTCCCCTGACGCGCGGCGGTCCGCGCCTCGAATGTGGGGAAGTACGATGCACTCTTTCAAAACCGGCCTGGCCGCGCTCATGACCGGCGCGGCACTGACCTTCGCGGCAAGCGCGCCCGCCTTCGCGGCGGACGATGTCGAGGCGCGAATCCAGGCGCTCGAAAACGAACTCAAGGCGCTCAAGGCCGAGGTCGCCGCGCGCGACGCCAAGATCGATGCGATGGAAAAGAAGACGGCCGATCTCGACACGATGCCGAAATTCAAGCCGAACAAGCTCGAAATGGAAAGCCGCGACGGCCAGTTCTCCATGGGGATCGGCGGCCAGCTTCAGGCGGATGCCTATCTCATCGACGACGACAGCGGCACGGTGGTGCCCATGGGCAATGGCGCGGAAATCCGCCGTGCGCGCATGAATGTCTATGGCAAGGTCTTCGGCGACTGGCGCTACAAGTTCGAGGTCGATTTCGCGCCCGCGGGCTACAGCTACGGCAATACGAGCGTCTCGATCACCGATGCCTATGTCGAGCACGATCTGGCGAAGAACCTTCTCCTTCGCGTCGGCAATCAGTATGAGCCCTTCGGCCTCAGCGCGCAGACGAGCGACCGCTACAACACCTTCATGGAATATGCGCTGCCGACGGTGCTGTGGCCGAGCCGCCAGCTCGGCGCGCTCGTCGCCTATGGCGATGGCGAGAGCTTCGGCCTTTCGGGCGGCCTCTTCACCCGTGGCATCCAGAGCGGCGGCATCCAGAACGGCTCCAATGCCGGCAACTGGGCGCTCACTGGACGCGGCTTCTACGCGCCCGTCAACACCGACAAGACGGTCCTCCATCTCGCCCTGAACGGCAGCTACCGGGGCGTCGAAAGCGGCTCGTCCACCTTCAATTCCTTCCCCGAGGCTCATGGCGCGAACTACACGCTCGCGGCAAGGGCGACCAATGTGCAGCACGAGCTGCGCTACGGGCCGGAGCTTGCGCTTGTCTATGGCCCGCTCTCGCTTCAGGGCGAATGGACTTTCGCCCGCATGCAGCGGAACTCCGGCGCGGACGCCGATATTAACGGCGGCTATCTGGAAGCAAGCTGGTTCGTCACCGGCGAGCAGCGCAATTACAACGTGAAGAGCGGCCTTTTCGACCGGCCCAAGGCGACGAACGCGCTGCAACTCGCCATGCGCTACAGCAGGCTCGACCTTTCCGACGCGAACCTCGCCGCAAGCCCGATCAATCTCGACACCAGGGCGGTGCCGGCGACGCTCGCCGATGCGCGCGGAACGGGCACGAACTACACGCTCGGGGCCAATTACTACTTCAACCCCAATGTGCGGCTGATGCTGAACTATGTGATCGCCAAGGACGACTATGTGGCCGCCTCCGGCAATCCGGATCAGACCTACAGGGTTCTTCAGTCGCGTCTCCAGCTCGACTGGTAATCTCTCCCGCCGCCTCGCCCGCCCGGCTCGCTCCGGGCGGGCCCTTGCGTGCCCGTCCGGATTTACGCCGCGGGGCGGGCCTGATATACCGCCCATGGACATTTCACGCGGTGAAACGCGCGGGCGAAATCATGACGCAGAATGTGAGAATAGCGGTGACGGGCGCGGGCGGCCGGATGGGCCGCACGCTGCTGCGGCTCATTCATGACTGGCCGGGCGCGCAGCTCGCGGGCGGCATCGAGGCGAAAGGCTCGCCCCATGTCGGCGCCGATCTCGGCACGCTCGCGGGGCTTGCCCAGCCCCTCGGCATCGCCGTTTCCGACGATCCGCTCGCCGTCATCAGGGATTCCGACGCGCTCGTCGATTTCTCGGCTCCGCGCGCGAGCGTCGAATTCGCCGCTCTCGCCGCGCAGGCGCGCATCGTTCATGTCATCGGCACGACGGGTCTGGAGGAGACCGACGAGGAGCGCATCCGCGCCGCGGCGCGCCACGCGACCATCGTGATGGCCGGCAATATGAGCCTCGGCGTCAATCTTCTCGCCGCGCTGGTGCGGCAGGCGGCCCGCGCGCTCGATCCCTCCTGGGACATCGAGATCGTCGAAATGCATCATCGCCACAAGGTCGATGCGCCGTCCGGCACGGCGCTCCTTCTTGGCGAGGCGGCGGCCGAGGGGCGCAACATCGTGCTCAAGGATCACTCCGAACGCGGGCGCGACGGGCAGACGGGCGCGCGCGCCGAGGGCGCCATCGGCTTTGCGAGCCTCAGGGGCGGCAGCGTCATCGGCGATCATCAGGTGATCTTCGCCGGGCCTTCGGAGCGGATCGTGCTCGGCCATATCGCCGAGGATCGCGCCATCTTCGCGCGCGGCGCCATCAAGGCCGCGCTCTGGGGCCAGGGCAAGGGCCCGGGCCTCTTCGACATGGCCGACGTTCTCGGCCTCGACTGAAGCCGGTTTTCATCTGCATACGGATAAAGGAACAGTATCTTGGCGAACCTCCTTGTTCTCGTCCGCCACGGACAAAGCGAATGGAACGAGCAAAACCTTTTCACGGGCTGGCGCGATCCGGGCCTGACCGAACAGGGCAAGGAGGAGGCGCGCGCCGCGGGCCATGTGCTCAAGGAAAAGGGCTATCGCTTCGACATCGCCTTCACCTCCGGGCTGTCGCGCGCGCAGGAGACGAACCGGCTGCTGCTCGGGGAACTCGGCCAGCCGGACCTTCCCGTCATCAAGGATCAGGCGCTCAACGAGCGCGACTATGGCGATCTCTCCGGCCTCAACAAGGACGATGCGCGCAAAAAGTGGGGCGAGGAGCAGGTGCATATCTGGCGCCGCTCCTATGACGTGCCGCCGCCCGGCGGCGAGAGCCTCAAGGATACGGCCGAGCGCGTGCTTCCCTATTACGAGAAGGAAATCCTGCCGCGCGTGCTGAAGGGCGAGCGCGTGCTCGTCGCGGCCCATGGCAATTCGCTGCGCGCGCTCGTCATGCAGCTCGACAAGCTGAGCCAGGACCAGGTGATCGCGCTCAACATCGCCACCGGCGCGCCCATCGTCTATGAGCTCGACGACAAGGGAAATGTGCTCCGCAAGGAAATCCTGATCGAACGCGAAGCGCATTGATCGCTTCGCGGCGCGGCGGCCATGCTTCAGCCATGTGCCGCCGGCGCCTTCATGCGCGTGAGCGCGCGATGAAGGGCGCGGGCGAAATCGAGCCGTTCGGGCGAGGAGAGCGCATGGCCGATCTCCAGCGCCTTGCCGTGCGAGACGAGATAGAGATCGACGCTCTCGTCGGGATGCTCGACAAGCTCGATCCGCACCCAATAGGGCTGGAAGCTCCAGGCGCGGGCGCGGCCCTTGCGGTCGACGCGGCGGATGCGAAGCTCGCTGTCGGAAAGCTGGACCGTCTCATAGGCGTTGGCGGCGCGGTAATTGGCGCGGAACGCCCAGAAGACGAGCGCGACATCGAGCCCGCAGAAGCCAACGACCGGCCAGGCGCCCTTGAGAAGGCAGATGAGCCCGGCGACGAGATTGACCACCACCACCCCGGACATGAGGATGACGAAGCCCTTGCGCCCAAGCGATCGGTGCGGTGTCACGAGCGCATCGAAGTGAAGCGGCGGATCGAGCAACTGGTCGGGAGCTGGCTGCATGGCGAAAGGATATGCCTGCGCCCCATGGCCTACAACAGCCGGACAGGGGCGGAAATCGGGTTTATTCTGGTCGCACCCGCCATCCGCACGTCCCGGCATTTCCTCCCATGAAGAAGCCCGATATCGAAGAATTCTTCTCCCGCCTCGCCAAGGCGTTGCCGGAGCCGAAGACCGAACTTCAATACCATAACGCCTATACGCTGCTCGTCGCGGTCGTGCTTTCGGCGCAATCGACTGACAAGGGTGTCAACAAGGCGACCGAAAAGCTCTTCAGGATCGCCGACACGCCGCAAAAGATGCTCAAGCTCGGCGAGGCAGGGCTCATCGAGCATGTGAAGACGATCGGGCTCTTTCGCAACAAGGCGAAGAACGTGATCGCGCTGTCGCGCATCCTCGTCGAAAAGCACAAGGGCGAGGTGCCGCAGAGCCGCGAGGAGCTGGAGGAACTGCCCGGCGTCGGCCGCAAGACGGCGAATGTCGTCCTCAATGTCGCCTTTGGCGAGCCCACCATCGCCGTCGATACGCATATCTTCCGCGTCTCCAACCGGACGGGCCTTGCGACGGGGAAGACGCCGCTCGCCGTCGAGGAGAAGCTGATGAAGGTCGTGCCCGCGCGCTACAGGCTGCACGCCCATCACTGGCTCATCCTGCACGGGCGCTACACCTGCATCGCGCGAAAGCCCCTCTGCCCGCAATGCAGCGTGCGCGATCTCTGCGCCTACAAGGCGAAGACGACCGTCTGACAGCGGCCGGCGCTCAGGAAACGGGGACATTGCGCTTCGTCAGCACACCGGCGAGGCAGGCATTCGGATCGGCGGCGCCGCCCTCCCTCTTCCTTGCATCGACATAGGAGGAGGCGAGAACGTCCGCATCGGTCTTGTAGAAATAGACGAAGAGGTTGCAGGCGCCGCCTGCATACTGCCAGACCTCGGCGCCCGGCTCGACGCGGCGGAAATCGGGCGCGCCGAGACGCGCGGACAGCGCTTCCGGCGCCACGCCGACAAGGCTTTGCGGCGCGAGCGGGCCGGAGCCTATCTGCCGCGACGGCTCGACCCTCGCGAAGGCTGCTCCCGAAAGACCGACACCCGAACGCGCGCCGTCGCTGGCGCAGCCCGCGACGAGGATGAGAGAGAGAACGGCGAGCGAAGAAATTCCGATCCGCATCAGGAAAGTCCGATCCTTTTCGTGGTGTGGACCATGAAGGCCGTCGCAAAGAGCGGCGCGACGAGATTGACGAGCGGCACGGTCGCGAAGGCGGCGACGAGAACCCCGGCGAGGAAGATCCGCGCGCGATGGCGCCGCCTCAGTGCCCCCACCTCGCCGGTGGCCAGATGGCGAAGCGCGACCAGCTCGAAATATTCCCGGCCGAGAAGATAGCCGTTCACGATCCAGAAAAGCGCGAGATTGAAGCCCGGCACGAGATAGAAGGGCAGGGCGACAAGGTTGACGGCGATGAGAACGAGGGTGAAGCGGAAGGCGACGAGAAGGGACTGGAGAAAGGGCTGGTCGCGGCCCGGCGCATCGGCCGGATAGTCGCGCGCCTCGACCTCGCCCGCGATGCGCTCGAGAAAGAATCCGGCGACCAGCGAGACGACCGGATGCACGAGCGGAATGAGCACGATGAGCGCGAAGAAGCGGGCGATCCATTCGAACGTCACATCGAGCCAGTAGGTGCCGAATTGCGGCATGGCGGCGAGCGCCCATTGCAGCCCCGCACCGAACAGAGCGAGAACGAGGACCGTCACCGCGAGCGACAGCCCGAGCACGCGGCGGAAGGGAGCCGAAAAGGTTTGGCGCAACGCGCGCATGGCATCCGAAAACATGCGCGCGAGCTTATCGGCTCGGCCCGTTTTTTCCAATCGTCCGGCTCCCCCTCGCGCCAATCGCCCACTATACTCGCGCCGCTTCATTCCATTTTTTCTTCCCGCGACGAGGACCATGACTGAAACGAAATTCGACGTTGCCGGCATCGGCAATGCGCTTGTCGATGTGATCGCCGATTCCGACGACAGGTTCCTCATCGCCAATGGCATCGAAAAGGGCGGCATGACGCTCATCGATGCGGCGCGCGCGGACGAACTCTACGGCCGCATGGGGCAGGCCATCGAAATGTCGGGCGGCTCCTGCGCGAACACCATCGCAGGGCTCGCCTCGCTCGGCGGCCGGGGCGCCTTTTTCGGCAAGGTGAAGAACGACCAGCTCGGCGCCGTCTTCGCGCATGACATCAAGTCGCTCGGCGTCCATTTCCCCGCGCCCTTCGCCGAGGACGGGCCGCCCACCGGGCGCTGCCTGATCCTCGTCACGCCCGACGCCCAGCGCAGCATGAACACCTATCTCGGCGCGGCGCAGAACCTCGGCCCCGACGACATCGACCCGGCCATCATCGAGGCGGCCGCCGTCACCTATATGGAAGGCTATCTCTGGGATCAGCCCGGCGCGAAGGAAGCCTTCCTCAAGGCGGCGTCGATCGCGCGCAAGGCCGGCCGCCTCGTCTCGCTGACGCTTTCCGATTCCTTCTGCGTCGCGCGCTACCGCGACGAGTTCCGCCGTCTCGTCCGCGACGAGGTCGATCTTCTCTTCGCGAATGAAGCTGAAATCCTCTCGCTCTACGAGGTCGATCTCTTCGACGAGGCGTTGTCGCGGGTGAAGGCCGAGTGCAAATTCGCCGCTCTCACGCGCTCGGAAGCGGGCGCCGTCATCGTCGCCGATGGCGAGATCCATGTCGTCGATGCCGACAAGGTGGCGAAGGTCGTCGACACGACGGGCGCGGGCGATCTTTTCGCGGCCGGATTCCTCTACGGCCTCGCGCGCGGCTATTCGCCAACCCGTTGCGGCCAGCTCGGCGCCATGGCGGCGGCCGAAGTCATCTCGCATTACGGACCGCGGCCCCAGGTGTCGCTCGCCCAGTTGGCGAAGTCCCGCGGACTTTAGTTCGCCGCCATCGCTACTACTTCGGAAGTCATCCCGGGGCTCGTCCCCGGAATCCATCCTTCTTCCGGGGTGGAAGGGGCCCATGGGTCCCGGGAACAAGTCCCGGGACAACGCTGCTATTTTCACGGGGTCACGAAGACCGGATTGCGACGCCGCCTCTGGCGGCTCGCAATGACATCACCCCTCCAGCGCCCCGATCATCTCCACCCGCGCCGCATGCCGGCCGCCCTCGAACCGGGCGGTCAGGAATGCATCCACGATATCGAGCGCCAGTCCTTCGCCCACCACGCGGGCGCCAATCGAAAGCATGTTGGCATCGTTGTGCTGCCGGATCATGCGGGCCGAGAATGTGTCGGCGCAGACGCCGCAACGGATACCCTTCACCTTGTTCGCGGCCATCATGATGCCCTGGCCTGTGCCGCACAGGATGATGCCAAACCGGCAATCGCCGGAGGCGACGAGCCGCGCCGCCGCTTCGCCGTGCCTGGGATAGTGTGTGCTCTCCGGCGTCGTCGGTCCGATGTCGACCGCCTCCCAGCCATGCGCCGCGATATGAGCGGCAATGGCCTGTCGAAGCTGAATGGCGGCGTGGTCGCTGGAGAGGACGATGCGGTTGCTGGCTGTCATGGCGAAGCCGTCCCGTTTCCGAAGGCGATTTGATCCCAATGCAATCTGGCGGCCTGGCCGCGTTGGATCAGGAAAAATAAAATCGTGCGTAAGCTTCAGAGCTTACGATTCATTTCTGTGCGGAAGCTCTAGAGCTTCCGCAGGGCCACGTCGCGGATGCGGTGATCCGCGCCCTTGCGCAGGATGAGGTGGGCGCGCTGGCGCGTCGGAAGAATGTTCTTCCTCAGATTGGCGAGGTTGATCGACGTCCAGATCGCATCCGCCGTCTGCACCGCCTCGTCGTCGGAGAGCTTCGCGTAGCGGTGGAAATAAGCCTTGGGATCGCGGAACGAAGTCTTCCGCAGGCTGAGGAAACGGTCGATATACCAGCCGCGGATCGCCTCTATGTCGGCGTCGAGATAGATCGAGAAATCGAAGAAGTCGGAAACGAAGGGTTGCGGGTCCTCGCCCTCGGCGGGCTTCCAGGGCTGCAGCACATTGAGCCCCTCGACGATGAGAATGTCCGGCTGATCGACGACGATCGCCTCGCTCGGCACGATGTCGTAGGAGAAGTGGGAATAGACCGGCGCCTCGACATTGCGCATTCCCGCCTTCACATCGGAAAGGAACTGGATCAGCCGACGCACGTCGAAGCTTTCGGGAAAGCCCTTGCGGCCCATCAGATCGCGCTCTTCGAGAATCCTGTTCGGGAAGAGGAAGCCGTCCGTGGTCACGAGATCGACCTTGGGATGGTTCGGCCAGCGGGCAAGCAGCGTGCGCAGGATGCGCGCGGTTGTGCTCTTGCCGACGGCGACCGAGCCCGCGACGCCGATGATATAGGGCACCTTGTCCTGCGCATGGCCGAGGAAGTCCGAGGTGACGCGGTAAAGCTCCTGCATCTCGGCCACATAGAGATTGAGGAGGCGCGAAAGCGGCAGATAGATCTCGCTCACCTCGTCGAGCGAAATGCGTTCGCCAAAGCCTTTCAGCTCCTCGAGTTCCGTCTCGGAAAGGGGGAGCGGCGTGTCCTTGCGGAGCATGCCCCACTCGGCCGCGGAGAAATGCCGATAGGGCGAAAGGGGCGCGCGGTCCAGGTCCAGTGTGGGGCTTGCCGTCATGGTCTCGGATTCCCGTACCTGTATTGCGTTTGCAGGTTCCGTCAGGACGGTCATTCGGCCTTGCCTGGCGTATTGTTCTGCGGGCGGGAGGCTTTTTCCTCGATGCCCGATCGGCCTTCACGGCGCGCAAGCTCCGCATAGACCGAGGATGGCTCTATGTTCAAGGCCGCAAGCGTCACCAGCCAGTGATAGAGGAGATCAGCCGACTCGGCGACGATGGCCTCCCGGTCGCCCGACATGGCGGCGATCACCGTTTCGATGGCTTCTTCGCCGAGCTTGCGGGCACAAAGGGGCGCGCCGCCGTTCATGAGCCGGGCGGTGTAGGACGAAGCCGGATCGCTGTCCTTGCGGGCGGCAATCGTCGCAAAGAGCGCATCGAGCTGACGGGCGTCGGCTGCCATGGGGCATCCCCCGAAGAGCGTTCTCCCAAAGGGAGTGCGAAATAGCGAAAGCTCCGGGATCGCCCGGGATGGCCTTATCACCCCGGGAGCCCGAAACACGGCGGGCTCTCCCTAGCAGATTTATTTTTGGGACGCCAGCAGGCGCTTTTCGCTGGCCTGCGAGGGGTCAGGTGCGGGTGGCGAGGCTCAACCCGACCATGGCGCCCGTCCGCACGCCGTCCCGGGTGGCATGGCGCAGGCTCGCCCCCCGAAGATCGGCGCCCCTAAGGTCGGCGCCCGTCAGATCCGCCCGCAGGAGGATCGCGTCGCGCAGATCGGCGGCGGCGAGGATCGCATGCTGGAAATTGGTGTCGGCGAGGATCGCGCCGCGAAGCAGCGCGCTCGCCAGGATCACATGCGAAAAATCGTGGCGCGACAGGTCCATATGCGAGAAATCCGCGCGTTCTCCCTGGCGCTGGCTGGTCTGGATCCAGACCAGATGGCGGTCGAGGATGCGCTTCATGCGCTCGGGTCCGGGCGGGCGGCGCGCCTTGTTGGCGCGCATCAGCTCGCCGCAGTTCGCCGTCTGTTCGCACATGATGGCGCGGCGGAAATCGGCATCCGACAGGTTGGCGCCGGTGAACTCGACCTTGATGAGCTCGGCGCCCGCAAAGCGCGCGCCCCGGAGATCGGCGCCGTGAAGGCTGACGCCGGAAAGCTCCGCCCCCTCGAAATCGACATCGAGGAGTTTGCAGTCCGAAAGGTTCGTTCCGCGCATGACGGCGTTGCGGAAGGTGGAATTTTCGCGCCGGCTGGCGACGCCGCCCGCGCGAATGACGACACCGCGACGCAGATCGGCTCCTTCGAGGTGAGCTTCGCTCAGTTCCGCATTCTGGAAGCAGGCGCCGCGCAGATCGGCCTGCGAGAAATTCGTGCGGGTGAGATTGGCGCCGTCGAAACTGGCGCTGAAGAGATTGGCGCCGACGAAGCGCGCATCCTCAAGATCGGCATTCTCGAAATTGCAGGCGATGAAATGGCCGTGCGAGAGGTTGATGGAGCGCAGATCGAGGCCGGAAAGGTCGCAATCCTTCATCACCACGCACCAGCCATTCGGCACGCCCTTGAGGAAACGCAGGTTCAGCTCCTCGAGCTTCTTCAGGGCTTCCTGGCTGATGCGACGGCCGACTATGGCGCGAGGGTCGCGTGTGGGATCTCGCTGGGGATCTGGCCGGGGGTCTGGCCGGGCACCGCTCTGCGCCGCCGTTTCGCGCGCGCGATGGTCTTTCATCTCCGCCGACATTCAGGCACTCCCAGCATGGGTACGCCGGGACCACCCCAGGCTCGCTGACGTCCGGGATGCTAACGGCCCTGTCCTTCAGATTCGTTTAAATGATTGGTGAAAATTTTCAGCTTCGGGAAAGCCTCCTCGGCCCTCCGGCCCGCTCAGCGCCAGAAGACGCCCTCGTCGCGGAAGGCGCGCCATTCGTCGAGCGCCGACTGCCACTGCTTGCGGGCGCGCCGCTCGTGATGGGCAAGCACGCGCTTGCCCTGCGCTGCGAGGTCCGGCTCGATGGCGGCGAGTTCCTTGATGATCGCTCCCGCCGTCTCGACATCGTTCAGCGCGCCGAAATCGTCCTGCAATTGGGAGAGGGCGCGGAAATAGCGCCGCGTCGCCGCGTGCGGATAGAGCGAGGCGAAGAAGCCGGAGGCATAGCGCAGCCGCTTCAGGCGCTTGCGCAAATCATGACGCTCGTCCGTGTCGAGATCCTCGATGTGACGGCCGAGCCGCGCCACGCTGCGGTATCGCCGGTCGAGCGCGCGCGAGGCGAAATCGCCAATCGGCGCGCCGAGCACGGCGGTGTCCTGACCGGCCGCTCCGCGCCAGCTTCGCTCATCGAGATGAAGCGCGAGTTCGAGGACGAAGCGCGTCATGCGCGAGGAGCGCAACGACGCCCGCGCGCCCGCCCAGGCCGAGGCCCGCGCCTTCTCGGCGGCGGCGCGCAGCGCGGCAAGCCCCTCGTCGCCCGGAGATCCGGCTTCGACGGGCGTCAGGATCTCGCTCGTGAAGACGTCGAAATCCCGCGCCCGGCCGATGGAGGTCGCAAGCCATCTCGCCTCCTGCGACAGGCGGCGCACATGGTCCTTGCCGATCACGCGGCGGAAGACAGTGAAGGCGGAGCGCATGCGGCGGAGCGCCACGCGCATCTGGTGAAGGCCCTCCGAGAGCGACCCGTCGACCGTCACCGCCTCATTCATCAGAAGATGCGTCAGGCAGTGGCGGAGGATGACCACATAGGCATCCTCGATGGTGAGGCGGGGCGCGAGGCTCAGAATTTCGGCGCGAACGGCGGCGGGCTTTTCGTCGCTGGCAAGCGCCAGCGCGCGCTCGGCCTTGCTGCGCAGGCCGATGCGGACCGGCACGATGTCGGCGAGTTCGAGCGCGAGGCGATAAAGACCGGCGGGCGCGCCGCGCTTCAGCTCGAGTTCGAATTCGGACACGGGCATCTCGCGGCCATCGGCGCTCAGCACGCCATTGTCGATCGCCAGTTCGATCTCGTCGCCCTCCGGCGTCCGAAGCATCCTTGCCGTGCGGCGGATGCGCGAGGTGAGACGGGGCGAGATCGCCTCGCCATTGGCGAGTTCCACAATGCGCGCCCGGAGATCGGCGGGCAGATGGTTGAGCGCGGGCGCTTCCTCGCCGCTCGCGAGAGGCGTCTCCCATTCGCCGCGATTGCTGGCAAGCGTGCCGCCCTCGCTGCCGGTCTTGAGGGTCTGGATGCGCTTTCCTTCCGTCTCGCGCACCCTGAGCGCAAGACCATCCTTCAACAGCGCGAAGCCGGGCGTATCGAAATAGACGGAATGAAGAAGTCTGGCGCGGGCAGGGCCAGCCTGCAGCCGGGAGAGGACTCGCGAACGGCGCACGCGCTCAAGGGCGGCGGGCTCGCATTCAAGCTTCAGCTCGATCTCGCGGTTCATGTCCAGCGGTTCATGTCCAGCGGTCATTGGGCGATGCGCGATCGTCCCGGCCTGCGCCTCATCGCTGAAAGGATTGCAAGTTTCGGGGGCTGCCGCAACGAGGCCGAATGACGCCCGGCCAGAGGTCCGCGAGGAAGGACCGGCCGTCCTTCATCCCGGTCAGAGGCGCATCGGAATTCCCGATTGCGCCATGTAGCGCTTGGCCTCGCCGATCGTGTATTCGCCGAAATGGAAGATCGAGGCGGCAAGCACGGCGCTCGCATGGCCATCGCGGATGCCGGCGACCAGATGGTCGAGCGTGCCGACGCCGCCGCTCGCGATCACCGGAATATGGACCGCATCGGCCACGGCGCGTGTGAGCGCGATGTCGAAACCCGATTTCGAGCCGTCGCGATCCATCGAGGTGAGAAGGATTTCGCCAGCGCCAAGCTCGGCCACGCGGCAGGCATATTCGACGGCATCGAGGCCGGTGCGGTTGCGCCCGCCATGGGTGAAGATCTCCCAGCGGCCGGGCTCGACCTCCTTGGCGTCGATCGCGACGACGATGCACTGATTGCCGAATTTCTCGGCGGCGGCGCGAACAAAATCGGGATTGCTGACGGCGGCGGTGTTGATCGAAACCTTGTCGGCGCCGGCGAGCAGCAGCTTTCGCACATCCTCGACGGTGCGCACGCCTCCGCCGACGGTGAGCGGCATGAAGCAGAATTCGGCCGTGCGCTGCACGACATCGAAGATGATCGCGCGCTCTTCATGGCTCGCGGTGATGTCGAGGAAGCAGAGCTCGTCCGCGCCCGCCGCGTCATAGGCGCGCGCGGCCTCCACCGGATCGCCGGCGTCGCGCAGATTGACGAAGTTCACGCCCTTGACGACGCGGCCGTCCTTCACATCGAGGCAGGGGATGAGGCGGGCCTTCAGTGTCATGCCGCCTCCTTGAGAAGCGCCAGCGCCTCTTTCGGATCGAGGCGGCCGTCATAAAGCGCGCGGCCGGAAATCGCGCCCTCGAGCCCCTTGCAGCGCGCGGCGATGAGACGGCGTATGTCCTCGATCGAGGAAAGACCGCCGCTCGCGATCACCGGAATGGAGATCGCATCGGCGAGCGCGACCGTCGCCTCGATGTTCAGGCCCTCGAGCACGCCGTCGCGGTCGATGTCGGTGTAGATGATCGCGGCGACGCCCGCATCCTCGAAGCGTCGGGCCATTTCGAGCACGCCGAGATCGGAGACTTCCGCCCAGCCTTCGGTCGCCACGCGGCCGCCCTTGGCGTCGAGGCCGACGGCGACGCGGCCAGGAAACTTGCGGCACGCCTCGATGACGAGGGCGGGATTCTTCACCGCCGCCGTGCCGATGATGACGCGGCGGACGCCCTTTTCGAGCCACATCTCGATGGTGGCGAGATCGCGGATGCCGCCGCCGAGCTGGGCGGGAATCGAGATCGCCTTCAGGATCGCCTCGACGGCACCCGCATTGACCGGATGGCCGGCGAAGGCGCCGTTGAGATCGACGAGATGGAGATATTCAAAGCCCGCCGCCTCGAAGGCGCGCGCCTGCGCCGCCGGATCGTCATTGAAGACGGTCGCTTCTTCCATGAGGCCGCGCACGAGGCGCACGCATTGCCCGTCCTTGAGGTCGATCGCGGGGAACAGGATCATCAGACACGCCACTTCAAAAAATTGCCGAGAAGGGCAAGACCGAGCGTCTGGCTCTTCTCAGGATGGAACTGGGTGCCGGCCATGTTGTCGCGCGCGATCATCGCGGTGACGGCACCGCCATAATCGGTGCGCGCGACGACGTCCTCCTCGCTTGCCGGCATCAAGGCATAGGAGTGGACGAAATAGGCATGGAGCCCGGCCTCGCCGGTCGGGATGCCTCCGAGAAGCGGATGGGGCCTGAGCACGCTCAGCGTGTTCCAGCCCATATGCGGAATCTTGAGCGCGGGATCGAGCGGCTTCATCAGCGCGACATCGCCCGCAATCCAGCCGAGCCCGTTATGCACGCCATGTTCGAGGCCGCGCGTCGCCATGAGCTGCATGCCGACGCAAATGCCGAGAAAGGGCCGCGCGGAACGGCGCACCGCCATGTCGAGCGCATCGAACATGCCGTCGATGGCGGCGAGCCCGTCGCGGCAGTCGCCAAAGGCGCCGACGCCCGGCAGCACGATGCGATCGGCGGCGCGTACGTCGCGCGGATCGCCGGTGACGACGATGCGGGCATTGATGTCGCTCTCGCGCGCGGCGCGTTCGAGCGCCTTGGCGGCGGAGCGCAGATTGCCCGATCCGTAGTCGATGATGGCGACGAGCATGTCAGGCTCCGGCGTTCGGGAAGAGGCCGATGGGACCGTGATCGGCGGCGAGCGGGCGGCGCGGCCAGACGGCGCCGCCTCCGGGCGCGGCGGTCCGTGCGACCGCCATGCTG
>NZ_JBATUH010000085.1:0-42005 GCF_049671045.1 Parvibaculum sp.
CGCCCATGGGCCCCGATCGCGGCGAGGGCTGGTCGGGCATGTCGATCTCGCATGTCGTCTCGCGCTCGGTGCGTGACAGTGCCGCCATGCTCGACGCGACGCATGGCAACGCCCCCGGCGATCCCTACGATGCGCCCGCCTATAGCGGCTCCTATCTCAGCGAAGTGACGACGGAGCCCGGCCGCCTGCGCATCTCCTTCACCACCCGGCGGCCAAACGGAAGCGCCTGCCACAAGGATGTCGTGGCCGCGATCGAAGCGACCGCGAAGCTCCTCGCCGATCTCGGCCATCATGTCGAGGAGGCGGAGCCCGAGATCGACGTGCAGGAAATGGCCACGCATCAGATCACCATCATCGGCGCCAATGTGGCGTTCGCGCTCAGATCCCGCGCCGCGCAGCTCGGACGCGAGGCCTCGCAGGACGACATCGAAGTCTTCACGCGCCTCATCGCCGAAAACTCGGCAACGCGCAGCAGCGCCGACTATGCGGGCGCGATCCTCTACATGCACCAGATGGGACGCGAATTCGCCGCCTATCACGAGCGCTACGATGTTCACCTGTCGCCGACGCTCGGCCTGCCGCCGCTGAAGCTCGGCGTTCTCAACACCATGTCGAACGATATCGGCGCCTATCTCGCGGCCAGCGCCGACTCCGTGCCCAATATCGGCATCTACAACATGACCGGGCAGCCGGCCATGTCGGTGCCGCTGCACTGGAATGCGGAGGGCCTTCCCATCGGCGTCATGTTCTCGGGCCGCTTCGGCGACGAGGCGACGCTCTTCCGTCTCGCGGGTCAGCTCGAGGCGGCAAGCCCCTGGTGGCACAGGCGGCCTGCTACGGCCTGAAGCCTGTCACCATAATTCGGCGGGCTCCAGCCCGCCCGTTACCTCGCCTATGCGGACCCGCGTGCCCGGCGTCGTTCCTTCGGGCAGGGCGCCGGGCGCGAAAAAATCATATTCCGCGATTTCGAGGCTTGACCGCGCAACGCGCTCATAGGTCCCGTGCTCGACCACAAAGAGCGCGACGTGATCGGACTTGAACTCGCGGAAATTGGCATAGAGCCCGAAGAGCCGGGGCCGGGCACGCAGGATGATTCCCGCTTCCTCGTCCAGCTCGCGGGTGAGCGCGGTCAGCATGGTTTCCGAGCGCTCCACGCCGCCGCCCGGCAGGTACCAGCCATCGACATAGGAATGACGGACGAGAAGCACATGCCCGCGCTCGTCGCGCACGAGCCCGCGCACCCCTGCCGTCAGGGGGCGGCTGAGCCGGAAATAAAGGCGCGTAATGGGCCGAATCACGCGCCAGACGGGAAGAGGAAGATTCGCCATGAACGAAGCCTATCCCATGTTTTCCGCGCCGCATCGCCAAATGGAGGACAGGCCGCCCGCCCGGCCGTTTAGAAGCCATCAACACATGCTGCGTTAACCTCGCGGGAAGAAATTGGGCATGCGCCGTCGGGGGTGAGTTGGGCATGGGCTTTCTTTCGCTGTTCACGGGCGGCAAAAGAAAAAAGAGGCGGAAGAGAAAAGGGCCGCCGCCGGACAGGCCGCGCGCGCCGCGCAGCGCGGTTGCACGCGCCTTGCGCCATGTGGCCGCCGCGTCCGGTTCGCCGCTCGCCGCCGAAATCGGCCAGCGCATCGCGACCGCCTTTTCCACCATAGAGACGGCCGTGCTCGCGATCGACGCCGTCTGCGACAAGCTCGGCGAGGCGCGGGATCTCGTCTCCGCCGCGCAGGCGACAAGCGATGCCGGGCGCCGCGCGCTCTTTGCCGGGCGCTATGACGATGTGCGCGCCGAGATCGACGCGCTTGTCGGCTCCGCCTCGCACAATCGCGTCAACCTCATCAATGGACGGCTGATTGGCGGCCGCTCGCCCGCCTTCGACATCGCGCTCGACGAACGCGGCCGCGCGAGCATCGCGGTCCAGATCGCCAATCTGACGACGGGCCCCGGCGGTCTCGCGCTCTCGCCCCCGCGCTCGGCCTTTGCCGAGGATGCCGAGCTTGCAACCATCGCCGCCGAGATCGTCGCGGCGCAGGCCCTCGCGGCAAGCGTGAGCGCCCGCTTCGCCGATCACGCCGCTCTTCTCTCGGAGCGTCTCCAGCGCCTTCAGTCCGCCGCGGGCTCCCGCGTCATCGAGGCGGCGCTTCCGACGGGCGCGGACGCCATGCCGCCCGCCGAGGAGGAACTGGGCCCCGTCGATCTCAGCATCGCCGAGGTCGAGGAAAGGCTTCACAAACTCGCCGACAGGCTCGCCGAGCGGGCCGCACAAGCCGAAACGCAGCCCGCAGGCTGACCCCCCTCATAATTCGCGCGGCGGTGCCAACGGCGTTCGCGCCATGGCCACCTCCTTATGCTAGCTTTCGCAAAGCATCAGGGAGGATGAGACGATGACGGGCAATCCAGCAGCCGCGAGCGCCAATGCCGAACAGATCGAAGCCTGGAACGGCGTCGTCGGCGCGAAATGGGTCGCCAATCAGGATCGCCTCGACCGCGTCCTCGCTCCCTTCGGCAGGGCTATCCTCGAGGTCGCGGCGCCGAAACCCGGCGAACATGCGCTCGACATCGGCTGCGGCTGTGGTGCGACGACGCTCGAACTGGCGCGGCAGGTCGGGCGCGAGGGGCGCGTAATGGGCATCGACATATCCGCGCCGATGGTGGCGCGGGCCCGCGACCGCGCGGCCATGCTCGGCCTCTCCCCCCTCTTCGAGGTCGCCGACGCCTCCTCCTATCCTTTCGAACCCGGCAGCTTCGATCTTCTCATGTCGCGCTTCGGCGTCATGTTCTTCGACAATCCGCCATCGGCCTTCGCCAATCTGCGCCGCGGCATGAAACCCGGCGCCCGGCTCGCCTTCATCTGCTGGCGGGCGCTCGGCGAGAATGACTGGGTCAAGGTACCGCTCGCCGCCGCCCTCGCCCATGTGCAGCCGCCCGCGCCGACGCCGCCCGGAACGCCAGGCCCCTTCGCCTTCGCGGATCGCAGCCATGTTCTCTCGATCCTCGAACGCGCTGGCTTCAGCTCCATCGCCATCGAGCCTTTCGATGCGCCCATGGCCATCGGCACGCCCGAGGGCGGCATCGAGGAAGCGCTGACCCAGTCGATCGAGATCGGACCGATAGCCCGCCTCATCGCGGATGCGCCCGAAGATGTCCGCGCCCGCGCGCGCGACGCCGTGCGCGAGGCGCTGCTCAAGCATCGCACGGAGAGCGGCATCGCGCTTGGCGGCGCCGCCTGGATCGTGACCGCTCGCGCCTGATCGCCGCCATCGGCCTAGATGATCCGTCCACGCTACGGTTTTTTTAAGACCTGTTGACTATGCTTTCCCTCAGGCGCGTGGGGCGCCTTGCGACCCAGAATGCCTTTCGCCACATGGCGAGATGGCGCATGCCGGGCGCGCATATCGTTGCATGAGTGCCGGAGCTAGTAGCCGGGCTGGCCAATTTCCGCCAGTCCTGAATTGCCTCCGGTTCGGGGGTTAGCATGGCTCGATCCATATTCGAGACTTTGACGGTGCTCGTCGTCGACGACAGCATCCATATGCGCCGGCTCATTTCGCGGCTTCTCGAAGTGATCGGCGTACGGCACATTCTTCTCGCGGCCGACGGCGAGGAAGCCTGGTCGAAATTCCTGACGCACAAGCCCGACATCGTCATCACCGATGCGGCGATGAAGCCGATGGACGGCTTCGTGCTGACGCACAAGCTGCGCACTCTCGACGAGAGCGAGCTTTGCGCGGTGCCGATCATCATGGTCTCGGCCCACAGCCAGCTTTCCGCTGTCGAGCGGGCGCGCGATCTCGGCGTCACCGACTTCCTCTGCAAGCCGATCTCGCCGCGCCTTCTCTATGAACGCCTCCTCGGCGTGCTGAACCGGCCGCGCGATTTCATTCCGCCGTCCGCATTGGCAAGCCCCGACCGCCGCCTCGGCGACGAGCCCTTCGAAGGGCCCGATCGGCGCAGCGCCGTCGCCTATATATGAGGAGCAGCCATATGGACGACGCCACCGCTCCCGATATCAGCGCGCGCTTCCTGCGCCTGCCCTCGATCGCCGAACGAAAGCTCGGCGCGGACTATGCCGCTCCGATCCGTCTCGACCCCCGCATCCTCGAACAGATGCAGCAGACGATCCGGGACCTCGGCACCCAATATGCCGGCACGATCAAGGCTCAGGTCGGCTCGCTCTTCGCCTTTATCGAGCCTGCCTGCATGGCGGGATCGGCCGAGGCGCGCGGCCAGCTTTACAGCCTCGCCCATGAAGTGCGCGGCATTGCGGGCACATTCGGCTTTGCCATCGTCGGACGCTTCGCGGACTCGCTCTGCCGCTATATGGAAACGCGCAAATCGCTCGACCCGACGATCATGCGCTTCCATGTCGAGGCGATGTACGACGCCTTGCAGAACGCGGATTGCGATCCGGCACTTGCCGACGAAACGCTCCGCTCGCTGGAAAAGCTCACCGAAGCCTCCAAGACCGACGAAAGATCCTACGGATGAACGGCGGCCCGCAGGCGCAGGACGAGCTTCTGCGCTCGCTGAGAGTTCTCATCGTCGACGACAGCGCGGAGATGCGCCGGCTGCTGGTCGCGCTGTTCGCAACCATGGGCATTGGCGACGTGGCCTGCGCGGCAAGCGGCGAGGAGGGGCTCGGGCTTTTCGCCTCGGGCGACTTCGACCTCATCATCACCGATGGCACGATGCAGCCCATGGACGGCTATGAGATGACGCGGGCCATCCGCGCCATGAGCGGGAGGAAAGGCGCGGACGCCGACCTGCCCGTGCTCATGATCTCCGGCCACAGGGACAAGGAACTCGTGACCCGCGCGCGCGACAATGGCGTGACCGACTACATCGTGAAGCCGGTCACCGCCGAACTGCTCTATGAGCGCGTGCTGGCCGCCATCCTGAAGCCCATCCACCTCGTCGAGATGGAGGGCTATCGCGGCCCTTCTCCGACGCGCCGCCTCGTCGCGCACAAGGCGGACATGCCTAGCGGGCAACCTCGTCGAGGAAACGGGCGAGAAGCGGATTGACCCGCTCCGGCGCCTGCCAGAACGGCATGTGGCCGAGCCCGTCGAGAATATGCACCTTGCCGTCCCAGAGGTTCCGGTAGGCAAGCGACGTCAGAAACGCATTGTTGACGAAGGGCTCCGCCCCGCCCGAAACGACGGCGAGCGGCTGGGGCGCGGTGGCGGCGATTTCGCGCCCGTCGAGATCCCGGCCCTCGATGATCGACCTGAGCATCAGCGGACGGAAGCGGCCATCGGCGCGCATTGCGGCCTCCAGCATCCAGGGCTCGAGCGGCACGCCCGCCCCCACGCCCGCCTGCGCCTGCGAGCGCGCCTCCTCCTCGGTGAAGCTCTCCTTGAAGGTGAGGCCCATATTCTCGGACGGTAGAAAGGCCGACTGCATATCCGCCGTCCCCGCGGGCGGCGTGCCGGTGATCCAGGCCGCGACCGTGCCCGGCCAGCGCGCCAGCAATTCGAGCGCGATATGACCGCCGAGCGACCAGCCGACGATGACGGCGCGGCCAATACCCCGCGCCTCGAGGAAAGCCATCGCCGCATCGGCGAAACCGTGGATCGAATAGGTCCTTTCCGGGTCCGGCGCGTCGGAGCTTTCGCCATGGCCCGGCAGGTCGAAGGCGATCAGGCGGTAGCGCCGGCCGATCTCGCTCTCGAACTGGCGGCCGAAATAGGTCTTGCAGGCCGAATTGCCGTGAATGAAGAGCACCGCCGGCCCCTCGCCCCCGGATTCGACCCAGGCGAGCCGGCCATGAGCCGTGTCCGCAAATCCCGATTTCCGCATGTATTTTTATCTCTCCCACTTGCCGTCAGAGCTTAGCCATCCGCCGCGCCGCGATCCCGCAATTTCGGCGCCCCGCCCGGCCGGAACAAAAAAATGACATGAGCGTCATTATTTTTTGCATCCATTAACCCTCCACGTTATATTGATACTCAATGAGGGTTGGACGCCGCGCCCGCCTCGTTCGGTCGAGTTCCGCCCCAGTGAAGACGAAGACGTCAAACCAAGGAAGCCATTCGGGCCTGGAGGAGGAACATGACCAACACTGAGACGAACCTGACCGTCGATCCGGCATACGAAGCCGTCGCCCCCGACGATTTTCCCTCGATGATGGATGTCGACCGCTATGGCAAGCGCTCGACGGCGTTCGACAAGATCATCTCGGCGACGCACGATCATTTCTGGGATCCGATGGACAAGAAGTACATCGACTTCTCCCAGCCCTTCGACATGGAAAACGAGTATCTGATCGACCCCGCGCAGAATACCGACCTCAAGACCGCGGTGGCCGACAAGCTCGACGAGAAGCAGAAGATCAAGCTCGTCAATCTCGACGTTCAGTGGTCGCTTTCCTCGATCCTTCATGGCGAAGCCGGCGCGCTCGCGCTCTCGGCCTCGCTTTGCCACATTCTCCGCGATCCGGGCGCGCAGGAATATGCCGCCAACCAGACCCGTGAAGAAGCGCGCCACGTCGCGGGCTTCTCGAACTACATCAAGGCCCGCTGGGGCAAGCCCGTGCAGGTGGGCCCCGCGCTCGGCAACATCCTCACCGAGCTCGTGCTCTCGCCGCTCGTCTGGAAGAAGATCGTCGGCATGCAGATGCTCGTCGAAGGCCTCGCCATGGGCGCTTTCGCGACCTTCTACAAGATCAGCCGCGACCCGCTGATGGTGAAGCTCATGCAGCTCACCATGACGGACGAGGCGTTCCACCACAAGTTCGGCAAGATCTGGGCTGACAAGACCATCCCGAACCTCAATCCGGCCGAACGCGACCAGATCGAGGACTGGGCCTGGCACGTCTTCGAGGTCCTGCTCTACAACCTCGGCAGCCCCGAGCAGAAGAAGCACATCTACACCGCCGTCGGTCTCGACTGGGAGTGGGTGCAGGGCGCGTTCATGGAAGCGCTGACGGACGTCAACATCCGGCAGGAGATGCAGGAGACGACGAACATCTTCCGCGTGCTGATCAAGACGCTGCTCAAGGCGGGCATCATCACGAACCGCACCGCCGGCAACTACGCCGCCTTCATCGACATGAAGGAACTTCACCTCGAAGGCGACCGCATGGTCGGCGACGACATCGCCGAGGAAGGCATCAAGTACCTTCTGCAGATCAACGGTCAGGGCAACCGCGACTACTCGCTCGACAAGATGTCGGCGGCCGAATAAGCGCGCGAACAGGCAATACGAAAAGGCGGCTCCAGCGAGCCGCCTTTTTTGTTGCGCATTCCGAACGGGTTTGTCCGGCCTGAAAGAAGGACCGTCAGCGACCCTTCACCGCCGCATCAACCCATCGACAATCAGATCCAGCCCGGCCGCATATCTTTCCCGCGCCGCCTGCGGATCGTCGGCATTGCCGATCCCCAGCCCCGCCTGCTGCAAGGCGCCCGCCAGCAATTCCGCAACCGGCTCCAGCTCGCCCTGCCCTAACGTCCCCTCATCGACGAGATGCTGAAGCGCGTGATGCAGGAACAGCGTCGAGAGCGGCGCTTGCAGAGCCTTCCAGCCCGCAAGCCCCAACACCGCCGGTCCCTCGATCAGAAAAAGCCGCCGCACTTCCGGGTCTGCGTAAATCCCGAGCAACACCTGACAGCCAACCTTCAGGTCTTCCCTGTCGCTGCTGATCCGCGACATGGTTTCATCGAAGAGCCGTTGGCCGATCTCCGGCAGCATCCGCTCGAGCATCGACCGGAAAAGATCCTGCTTGTCCGCAAACTGGTGATAGAGCGCCCCGCGCGTGACGCCCGCCTCGCGCACGATGTCTTCAGTGCCCGTCCCGGCATAGCCATGCTCGGCAAAGAGCTTTCGAGCCGCCGCGAGCAGCCTTTCCCTGTTCTTTGACGGTCTCTTGGCCGGTGCGTTGCGCGTTTCGGACAAAATTATACAGCTTGTATGAAAACGGAATGTCGATTATACAACCTGTATATCATACAGGCTGTATGAAAGTGGGGCCAGATGACGCTCGAAGCCACCCTGCCTTCCATATCGCCCCGCGCCATTCCCGGGAGGCTCTACGCAACAGTAATCGCCGCCGATGTCGCCATCCTTGCCACCTCATTCGCATGCTGGGGCACAGGCGCCGATGGATTGCTCCATGCCGCCCGCTACACGGCCCGGCTTTCCTTCCTGATCTTCCTTGCACCGTTCCTGGCATCGAGCCTCGTCTACTGGTTCCCCTCTCCGATGACGCGCTGGATGCGCGCGCGACGCCGCCATCTCGGCCTCTCCTTCGCGCTTGCCCATTTCGTCCATCTCACAGCGCTGACAGGTTTTTCGGTTGTCAGCGGTGAAATGCCCGGCATGGTCACACTTTTCGGCGGCGGCGGCGCCTATGTGCTGATCGCGCTGATGGCGCTGACCTCCAACGACTGGTCGGTGCGCAAGCTGGGCACGAAAGCCTGGGGCTGGCTTCACTGGATCGGCCTCTACGACATCTGGCTTATCTTCACCTTCAGCTATTTCGGCCGGGTGACGAAGGACGCGCCGCAGGAGCCGCGCGTCATCTACGTCGTCCTCTTCGCCCTCGCCGTGGCGGCCCTGCTTCTCCGCATCGCGACGCGAATTGCGAGGCAGCGCGGCAAGCCCCGAACATGCTAGTCTTCGCCTTCATACGTGGTTCCGGCTATCCAGCAGGAGCGCATGAAACTTTCAGGCGAGAAGCATCTGCTGATGTGGATCGCGGCCGCGAGTCTCGTGCTCGCGCTGACGCCCGTTCACTTCGCCCGCGCCAATGTCTTCGGCAAGGATTACCGCCGCCTTCTGACCGACGCCGACAATCTTTCCGCCGTTGGCCTCATCGCCTGCGAAGGCAGCACGCGCCGTCCGACCGCCACCCTCGTCGCGCCGCACGGCTCGCACCACCGCGACATCATCATCACTGTCGCCCATGCCTTCCTGACCAGCGACGACAAACGACTGTCCCATTGCCAATTCTGGCCCGGAGGCCATCAAACCGACGCAATACCCGTCGCCATCACACTGCTTGGCACGGCGCGCCCCGATACCGACTGGAACGAGGACTGGGCCGTCGCTCTGCTTGAGCACAAGGCCCCGCTGAAATATCAGCCTCTCGAACCCCTCATCATGTACCCTGAGGACGCCGACGCGCGCCGAGCGAGCGGCACAAAGTTCATGCTTGCCGGACACAACGGCGAAATCGGCCCGCTGATGGTCTCCGACCATTGCGGCCCGAGGCACAAGATGAATGCCGACATCAACCGCTTCGACTCGCGCGCCTTCAACCATGATTGCGGCATGGCGCCCGGCTGGTCCGGCGGCCCGCTCATGGTCATATTGAATGGCCGCCCCTTCGTCATCGCCGTCAATGCGACAGAGTTGAACGCATTGGTCACGCAAATCGGCGATGCCTATAACGGCGTCTATAACGCCAATACCGCCGTCCGCATCGATGGCCCTTTCTTCGACGCCATCACCAGACTTGCGCGTAGCGGCGCGCTCGACATGGCGCTGACGGGAAAAACCCTGTGCCAGGTGTGGAGGCCCGATTCCGCAGGATCGAAACACTGCTGACAAAATTGAAAGCCAAAAAAACAGCTATCCGGCGCTCCCGCACCTCCGATGCGTGACGTGCCGTCATTTCCCTGTATCATCCACCCAAACAAAATCAGGCCACAGCGGCCGAGCAATCAAGAAACCTATGGGGAGACAGTCCATGCCTTGGAATTTCGGCGACATTCTCGACGCCATTGCGCCGGTCCTGCCTCAGGACGCGCCGGCCTTCGCGCATCTCGACCGCACCATCACTTGGGGCGAGTCGACGCGCCGCACGAACAATCTCGCCCGCGCCCTCATCGAACGCGGCGCGAAGCCGGGCGACAAGGTTGCCTTCTACATGCGCAACCGGCCGGAATACATGGAACTCCTCAATGCCTGCTTCAAGGCGCGGCTGACACAGGTGAATGTCAACTATCGCTACAAGGCCGAGGAAGTCTTCTACATCTTCGACAATTCGGACGCGCAGACGGTCGTCTATGGCTCCGAGTTCCGCGACATCATCGAGGAGCTTCGCCCGCGGCTGAAGAAGGTGGGCACCTTCATCGAGGTGAGCGATTCGAACGACATCGCTCCCTTCGCGGAGCGTTATGAAACGCTCGCCGAAACGGGCTCCGGCGAAAGGCTCGACATCAAGCGCTCGCCCGACGATCTCCTGTTCATCTATACCGGCGGCACGACCGGCATGCCCAAAGGCGTGATGTGGCGGCATGACGACCTGCGCGAAATCCAGCTCGCCGCAGGCCGCAAGCTCGGCCCCGTACCCGAAACGATGGACGCGCTGATCGAGGCGATCAAGGCCACCGGCCCCGCGGGCCCGCATCTTCCTGCCTGCCCCCTCATGCACGGCACCGGGCTTCTCAGCTCGCTCAGTGTGGTAATGAGCGGCGGCTGCATCGTCACTCTCGAGAGCCCCTCGCTCGACCCGGAAGAACTCTGGGCGGCCGTGGAGCGCCGCAAGGTACAGACGATCGCGATCGTCGGCGACGCCTTCGCCAAGCCGATGCTTCGCGCGCTGGAGGAAGCGCCTGGCAAATACAACCTGTCGAGCATCGTGACCATCATCTCGTCGGGCGTCATGTGGTCGACGGAAGTGAAGCGCGGCCTGCTGAAGCACATTCCGCAGGGCATCATGACGGACAGCTTCGGCGCCTCTGAAGGCGTCGGCTTCGGCGCCTCGATGATGACGGCGGCGGGCGAAATCCAGACGGCGAAATTCCAGATCGGCGACCGCTGCAAGGTCTTCGACGAGAACGACCAGCCGGTCGAGCCCGGCAGCGGCAAGCCCGGCATCATCGCCATGGCGGCGCCCATCCCCGTCGGCTACTACAAGGACGAGGAAAAGACGGCCAAGACATTCCGCACGATCAATGGCGAACGCTACTCGATCCCCGGCGACTGGTGCACGGTCGAGACGGACGGCACGCTGACGCTTCTCGGCCGCGGCTCGGTCTGCATCAACACGGCGGGCGAGAAGGTCTATCCCGAGGAAGTCGAGGAAGCGCTGAAGACGCATCCCTCCGTTGACGATGCGCTCGTCATCGGCCTTCCCGACGAGAAATGGGGACAGGCCGTCACCGGCGTCGTCAAGATCGCCAGCGGGCAGAGCTTCGACGAGGCGGAACTGCGCGCCCATGTGCGTGAACAGCTCGCGGGCTACAAGACGCCGAAGCGCATCATCATCGGCGCCGTCCCCTTCCGCGCGCCGAACGGCAAGGCGGATTACAAGGGCGTGACGGAGTTCGCCAAGCAGGAACTCGGCATGGCCTGATCCTCCCCTATCGGGACTTATGAACGACGAGACGTCATGGCCGGCCCGTCCGGCCATGACGCGAATGCAGGGGAGCAAGCCCATGAACCAGGACGAATTCGCCGCGCTTCTCACGCGTTTCTCCGCCGCCGCCAGCGCGGGCGACGGCAAGGCATTCGCCGAATGTTTCACCGAGGATGCGGTCTATCACGACTACATCTATGGCGATCACAAGGGCCGCGCGGAGATCGCGCATATGCTGACGGAACTCTTCCATCGCGATGCGCGCGATTATGACTGGCGGATGATCGATCCCGTCTGCAACGGCAATCTCGGTTATGCCTGGTCGCTGTCGAAATTCACCTCGACGCTCCCGGCCTATGAAGGCAACGAGATCGTCATCGACGGCATGAGCCGCTTCGAACTCAGGGACGGGCTCATCAGCGACTATCGCGAAAGCGTCAATGGCGGCGTCGCCATGGCGCAGCTCGGCGTCGAGGAGCCGCGCCTTGTCGGCGTCCTGCGCAAATGGGCGCGTCAGCTTCGCGCCCGCCCCGAGGTGCAGCGCTACCTCAAATCCTGAGGCCTCTCCTGCCAATATTCGCGGCAGGCTTCATTTGGCAGCCGCTACGCGGCCATTGGCAATTGCCTCGGCCGGGACTGCTGATATTCTGTAACAATCAAGATATTACAAGCGACGAACGAGGAAACAGCAATGGAACCGCTCGAGACGTTCCGACAGGAAACGCGCGAATGGCTGGAGGCGAACTGTCCGCCCTCCATGCGCACGCCGATGCCCGAGGATGAAACGCCCTGGGGCGGACGCAATGCGAGATGGAAAAATCCGGACTCCAAGGTCTGGCTCGACCGCATGGCGAGCCGCGGCTGGACCGCGCCCACCTGGCCGAAGGAATATGGCGGCGGCGGCCTCACCAAGGAAGAGAACCTCGTTCTCCAGCAGGAAATGCGGCGCATCAAGGCGCGCCAGCCTCTTTCGAGCTTCGGCATCTGGATGCTCGGGCCAGCGCTTCTCGAATTCGCCAATGAGGAACAGAAGCGCGAGCACCTGCCGCCCATCGTGCGCGGCGAGATCCGTTGGTGCCAGGGCTATTCGGAACCGGGTGCGGGCTCCGACCTCGCCGGCCTTCAGACGAAGTGCGAGGACAAGGGCGACCACTATCTCGTCAACGGCCAGAAGATCTGGACCTCCTACGCCGACAAGGCCGACTGGATCTTCTGCCTCGTGCGCACGGACACGACGAAGAAGCATGAAGGCATCAGCTTCATCCTCTTCGACATGGCGACGCCGGGCGTCGAGGCGCGTCCCATCAGCATGATTTCCGGCGCCTCGCCCTTCTGCGAAACCTTCTTCACCGATGTGAAGGTGCCGAAGAAGAATCTCGTCGGCGAGCTGAACAAGGGCTGGACGATCGCCAAGCGCCTGCTTCAGCACGAGCGCGACATGATTTCCGGCATGGGGCTCGGCTCCGGCGTCGGAAGCTCGGCAAGCCTCGAATCGCTGGCCAAGGATTATTTCGGCGAAGCGAGTGGCCGCGTCGCATCTGCCGCGCTGCGCGAGCGCATCGCCCAGCAGAAGATGGATGGCAAGGCTTTCGCGCTCACGCTGCAGCGCACCGCCGAGGAAGCGAAGGCGGGCACGGGCACGGGCGCTGCCTCCTCGATCTTCAAATATTACGGCACCGAGCTCAACAAGCGCCGCTATGAACTCATGCTCGAGATTCTCGGCACGCAGGCGCTCGGCTGGGAAGGCGAAGGCTTCAGCAACGAGGAAATCGGCATCACCCGATCCTGGCTGCGCTCCAAGGGCAACTCCATCGAGGGCGGCACATCCGAAGTGCAGCTCAACGTGGTGGCCAAGCGCGTGCTCGGCCTGCCGGACTGAACCGGGCAAGCCGCGCTCCCGCGAAGGTGAGCGCGGCTCCCTCCTCCCGCTTTCAACCAGAAAATCAAAGAGTCGAATTCGATGGCACTGGCACTCACCGAGGAGCAACAGCTTCTACGCGATACGGCGACGCAGTTCTTTCAGGAGCGCGTTCCCATCGCCAATCTGCGCAAGCTCAGGGATACGAACGACCCCGCCGGCTTCGACCGCGACGTCTGGAAGGAGATGTCCAATCTCGGCTTCGCAGGCATTCTGATTTCCGAGAAATATGGCGGTTCCGATTTCGGCCCCGTCGGCCTCGGCCTCGTGCTCGAACAGGCGGGCCGCACGCTCGCCGCAAGCCCGCTCATCTCGACGGTTCTGCTTTGCGGTTCGGCCGTGCAGCTTGCCGGCAGCGCAACGCAGCGTCAGGAAATTCTCTCCGCCATCGCGGCTGGCGAACTCATCATGGCGCTCGCGCTCGAGGAAGGGCCGCACCACAACCCGGCGCATATCGCGACGCGCGCCGTCGGCGAGGGCTCGTCCTTCCGCATCAGCGGCAGGAAGACCTTCGTGCTCGACGGGCATGTCGCCGACCGGCTCATCGTCGCGGCGCGCACCTCCGGCAACGTCAATGACAAGTCCGGCGTGACGCTCTTTCTCGTCGATCCCAAGGCGCAGGGCGTGAAGGTCACGCGCACGCATATGGTCGACAGCCGCAACGCCGCCAATGTCGAGCTCGACAATGTGATCGTGCGCGCCGACAGCGTGCTCGGCTCGGTCGATGGCGGCAACGACGTGCTCGAGCAGGTACTCGACATCGCGCGCATCGGCCTTTCCGCGGAGATGCTCGGCCTCGTTCAGGCGGTCTTCGACCAGACGCTCGACTATCTGAAGGAGCGCAAGCAGTTCGGCGTCACCATCGGCTCCTTCCAGGCGCTGAAGCATCGCGCCGCTGTGATGTTCTCCGAGATCGAGCTTTGCCGCTCCGTCGTGCTCGACGGCCTGTCCGCGCTCGAGGCGCGGCGCAACGACGTGCCCCAGGCCGCGAGCCTCGCCAAGGCGCGGCTTTCGGATACGGCCCGCCTCGTCACCAATGAAGGGCTGCAGATGCATGGCGGCATGGGCATGACCGACCAGTTCGACATCGGCCTTTACATGAAGCGGGCCCGCGTGGCGGCCGCGACCTTCGGCGACGCGAATTTCCACCGCGATCGCTACGCGACGCTCGAAGGCTTCTGATCCGGGCGAAAACCCGCCGCAATTTGTCTGAATTGTGGCGGGAACGGCCCCCCGGCCACCGGAATATGGGTAACGGTTTGTAATTTAATGCGCGCTTTCTTGACACCGCCAGCGGGGCGGTATGAGCTTGCGCCAACGCACTTCTCTCATGAGAGACCTTTATCGATTCGGGAGTGACGACATGTACAGGATGACCCTTGCCGCCCTGGCGGCCGCCGCCGGTATGTTGATCGCCGCCGCGCCGTCATTCGCCTACACGACCTATGAGATCCAGGGCTCGAATGGCGCCAATTTCGCGAGCCCCGACGACCAGCAGCAGTCGCAGAACGGCTTCAGCTTCTCCACGCGGACGACGACGGGTTCGGCCAATCCCTACGATCCCTTCGCGACATCGAATTTCGGCGCAACCCAGCAGCAGCAGGAGAATCTCTCCCGCGACATGAACTGGCAGGGCACCGGCTATTATCTGCGCCCCAACAATTGATGGGCGCGCGGCGTTCTACGAAAGCGCGGTGCGCAGGCACCGCGCTTTTTCTTTGAGCGGCAGCGCCTGAGCCCGGCGCGGCGCTTCATCCCTTCCCGCCGGAGCCCTCCGATACTCGACAAGGCCGAACGCTCGTCCCATACTGCGGCCCGCACCCGCCCGGCGGGCGCCCACCCCTCGATCAAGGACGACAGAGACACCGGCATGGCTGACGAGAAGAACACCGACGATCTGCCCGAGCGCATCACCGTGCTCGCCAAGGATTTCACGCCCGCGGCCATGGAGTTTCATCGCCGGAACATGAGCGAGAAGGGCTACCGCATGGAAGGACAGATCGTGCGCCGGAAGTTCCAGATGATCGAAGGGCTCGGCGCACCGCGAGATCTTTTCGACGGCGAACTTCTCTACGCCGTTACCTTCGTCCGCAAGCATATCGAGAGATGATCCAGGCGGGGTAGTTCACCCGCGCAAGCCCTGGGATTCTCCCGTATTTTCAGGCGTTTGGCACACAAGCGCCTGACACGGGAGCGGACCCGCCAGCCTAAACGGTTGACTTGGGACAGGTAATCCTGTCTCCTTCGTCCGCAATCGACATTTTGGCCTGCCTTGGCTGATTTGCCCTTCGGGCCACTCAAGACACTTCCAAAAATCAGGTTGTCATCACAGCCGCGCGATGGAAGCGCGGTTATTTCCGCACGCAAGTGCGCAAGGAGACCTATATGGCTACTGGTACCGTGAAGTGGTTCAACGCTCAGAAGGGCTATGGCTTCATTCAGCCGTCCGATGGCGGCCGCGATGTGTTCGTGCACATCAGCGCCGTCGAGCGCGCCGGACTGAGCACCCTGAACGAGGGTCAGAAGATCAGCTACGAGCTGGTCACCGAGAAGGGCAAGACGTCCGCCGCGAACCTCTCGGTCGCGTAAGATCCTTTCGATCTTGTGACACGGATGGCCGGGCCTAGTGCCCGGCCATTTGCATTTGGGGTGGAGAAGCGCATCCGGGATGCCGCCGCTTCAGCGCCATTTGGCGTTATCGCATTCGCCCGGCCGGGCTAGACTGCCCGCCCAGCGAACGAGGCGAGCGGAATGGCATCTTCATCGGCCGGGCGGGCAATGGCCTTCATCTTCGTGACGGTGCTGATCGAGACGATCGGCTTCGGCATCATTCTGCCCGTGCTGCCGCAACTCATTGTGGAGCTGACGGATAGCGACATTTCCACTGCCTCGCTCTATGGCGGCTGGCTCGCCGTCGTCTATGCCGGGATGCAGTTCTTCTGCGCGCCCATCATGGGCAATCTCAGCGACCGCTTCGGGCGCCGGCCCGTGCTTCTTCTCTCGCTCGCGGCCTTCAGCATCGACTATGCGCTGATGGGCCTCGCCCCGACGCTTGGCTGGCTCTTTCTCGGCCGTCTCGTCGCCGGCATCACCGGCGCCTCCTACACGCCCGCCTATGCCTATGTCGCCGATGTGAGCCCGCCCGAAAGGAAGGCGCAGAATTTCGGCCTGATAGGCGCCGCCTTCGGCCTCGGCTTCATCATCGGCCCGATCATCGGCGGACTGCTTGGCGATTTCGGCGTCCGCATGCCTTTCTTCGCCGCCGCCGGCCTCGCGCTCGTGAACGTCGTCTATGGCTATTTCGTCCTGCCCGAGACGCTGCCGAAATCCACCCGACGCGATTTCTCATGGGCCCGCGCGCACCCGCTCGGCGCGCTCATGGCGCTCCGCCGCTATCCCGTCGTGCTCGGCATGGCGGGCGTGCTCTTCCTCCACTATCTCGCGCATAATTCGCTTCCAGCCGTCTGGAGCTTCTACGGCGCCGAGAAGTTCGACTGGAGCCCGCGCGAGATCGGCTATTCGCTCGGCGCCGTCGGTCTCATGATGGCGATCGTGCAAGGCGGGCTCATCGGAAAGATCGTGCCGCGCCTCGGCGAAAGGCGCGCGGCCTATATCGGCCTCGCATTTTCAGGCATCGCCTTCCTCGGCTATGCCTTCGCGCCCTATGCCTGGGTCGTCTATTTCTTCATGGTGCCGAGCGCGCTTTCCGGCATCGCCTATCCCTCGCTTCAGGGCATCATGACGGGGCAAGTGCCCGCCAACGCGCAGGGCGAGTTGCAGGGTGGGCTCGCCAGCATCTCGAGCATTACCGCCATCGTCAGCCCCTTCGTGATGACGCAGCTTTTCGGCTACTTCACATCGCCCGCGGCGCCCGTCCACTTTCCGGGCGCGGCCTATTTCGTGGCGGGGATTCTCGAATTCGCCGCCGTCGCCATGCTCCTCCGCGTGATCCGCCTGAGGCCCCTGCCCGCGCGGAGCTGAGGCGGGCGCGGCGCTCCCCCGCTCTTTTCTTGACAGGCGGCGGCGCGGCCGCTTGCATCGTTACGGCGTCCCGCCCGTCAAGCGCCCCGGCCAGGGGCAAGAGGAACCGATGAGCCTTCAGCTTTACGCCATGAACCTCCTGTTGCGTTACCAGATCAAACGCCGCTTCAGGAAGGTGCCGGACGTGATGACGCTCCGTCCCGTCATGGAGGCGCAGGAGCCGTTAAGCGCGAAGCTCCCGGCCGAGATCGTGCAGCAGCCGATCGAGCTTGGCGGCGTGACGGTGGAAAAACTGACCGCCAGGGCCGTCGCTTCGGAAGGCGCGGTCTTCTACATCCATGGCGGCGGCTGGGTCGCGGGCTCGCCGCGCACGCACCGTCCGCTCACATGGCGCCTCGCCGCGAAGCTCGGCATGCCGGTCTATGCGGTCGATTACCGCCTCGCGCCCGAGCATCCCTACCCCGCCGGTCTCGACGATTGCCTTGCCGCCTATCGCGCGCTGATCGAAAAGGTGCCGCCCTCCTCCATCGTCATCGGCGGCGATTCGGCAGGCGGCAATCTCACTCTGGCGCTGGCGCTCCGTCTCAAGGCTGAAAACATTCCGCTGCCCGCGGCGCTTTTCTGCCTCTCGCCCGCGACCGACCTCACCGCCACCGGCAGCACCATTCACACCAATGCGAAAGCGGACGCGCTCTTCGTCGAGGAGATGATGCACACGCTGGAGCCGCGTTACGCGCCGGGCGCCGATCTGCGCAATCCTTTCCTCTCGCCGCTCTATGGCGATGTGGCGGGCCTTCCGCCGACGCTCTTTCAGGTCGGCGACACGGAAATGCTGCTCGATGACTCCGTACGCATGGCGCACAAGATGCAGGCGGCCGGCGTCGCGGCGAAGCTCGACGTGTGGCCGAAAGTGCCGCATGTCTGGCACCTCATGGCCAATATTCTTCCGGAAGCACGACGCGCCATCGACGATCTCGTGGCGTTCATTCGTGTTCATGTCCATTCCGCAGGCGAGCCCGCGGCCGAGGCGGCCGGAACGCCTGCGAGCGCGGCAAGGAGCGCAACGATGATCAAGGTTCACCATCTCAACAATTCCCGCTCGCAACGCATTCTCTGGCTGCTGGAGGAACTGGGCGTCCCATATGAGATCGTCCCCTATCAGCGCGATGCCGTGACCAACCTGGCGCCGCCCGAACTCAAGGACATTCACCCGCTCGGCAAGTCGCCGGTCATCACCGATGGCGATCTCGTCGTCGCGGAATCGGGAGCGATCATCGAATATCTGGTTCGCAAATACGGTCAGGGCCGGCTCATGCCCGCCGAAAGCTCGCCGGATTTCGTCAGATATCTGCAATGGATGCACTTCGCCGAAGGCTCGGCCATGCTGCCGCTTCTGCTCGCGCTCTATGTCGGACGCCTTGGCGATGCCGGCGCGCCGCTTCATCCGCGCATCTTCGGCGAGATCGCGAACCACCTCTCCTACATGAACGGCGCGATTGAAAAGGGCGGCTATCTGCTCGGCCGCGAATTCAGCGCCGCCGACATTCAGAACTCCTTCGTTCTCGAAGCGGCGAAGCTGCGCGGCTTCCTCAAGGATTATCCGAACCTTCTCGATCTCCTCGCGCGGCTGCAGGCGCGGCCCGCCTATCGGCGCGCGCTCGAACGCGGCGGGCCCTACGCCTTCGCCTCCTGATGGACGGAAGCTATATCGAACAGGTGATCGGCTTCATCCGTCTCCATTCGGAATGGACGGGGCCGATCATCTTCCTCGTCGCCTTTGGCGAGTCCTTCGCCTTTCTGAGCCTTCTTGTGCCGGGCACGGCGATCATGATCGCGGCGGGCGCGCTGGTGCCGGAGGGCATCATCCCCGTCGCTCCGCTGATCCTTGGCGGCGTTGCGGGCGCGAGCCTCGGCGACGGCATCTCCTACTGGCTCGGGCGGCGCTTCGGCCACATCGTTCCCGGCGTCTGGCCTTTCTCCAAACGCCCCGAATTGCTGCGATCGGGCCATGAATTCTTCGCCCGCCATGGCGGCAAGAGCATCTTCATCGGCCGCTTCTTCGGCCCCGTCCGCGCCGTCGTCCCGCTCGTCGCGGGCATGATGGGCATGCCGGCGCATCGCTTCTGGATCGCCAATATCGCCTCGGCGCTGATCTGGGCCCCCATGCTCACGCTTCCCGGCATATTCGCCGTCTCGGCATGGAAGATGATCGACCAGGAGGAAGGCTGGTGGCCGCTCCTCCTTTTCGCTGGCGTCATGGCGGCGCTCGTCGTCCTGTGGCTCGCCTGGACCTATCGCAACGGCAAGCGCTAGACCTATTCTGCCGTGTGGCGCCCATAGAGAAATGTGAGGGACGCGCTGGCCAGCGCATGATCGCGAATGGCGAGCGCGGCCTCTGCCACCGGCATCGCCCGATCGACCGGCAGCGACGTCTCGCCCAGCGCGTGAACCGTCAGCACATAATGATGCATCCCATCGCCGGGCGGGGGGCATGGCCCCTGATAGCCGGGCGTGCCGAAATCGGTTGTGCCCTCCGCGGCGCCATCCGGCATGCCGTGTCCGCTCGCGCCCTCCGCGAGATGCGTGACCGAGGCCGGAATATTGACGACGATCCAGTGCCACCAGCCCTTGCCCGCCCGCGCATCCGGATCGAAAAGCGTCACGGCATAGCTGCGCGTGCCGATGGGCGCGCCCGACCACGAAATCTCCGGCGAGACATTCGCCCCGCCGCAGCCATGCTTGTCATAGACATGCCTCAGCGTGGCGAGTCGCGCGCCATCGGCAACGGACCGGCTGGCGACGGCGAATGCGGCGCGACCCGATGCGCTCGGCACGGGCTGCCTCGTCTCCGAAACCGCATTGGCCGCAAGCGCGAGACTCGCGAGAAGTGCCAAGCCCCCGATCGCGGGGCGCAAAATTCCCTTCATCCCAGCGCCTCCCATGAACCGCCAAGAAGACCGGCATTATATGCGCAAAAAGACCGCCTCCGCGCGTGGAGGAGGCACTCGATCCCGGAAAAGCCCTGAGAATCGTGCTTCATACCCGCTTCGGGGGCATGGGTCACCCCGGATATCCATTACCCCCGGCGTCATAAAACTGTTACTAAACCGTCGTAGTCAGATGGCGCAGTTCCGCAAGGCTGGAAAAGGGAGCACGAAGCCATGATGGAATCTCTCGGAAAGCTGGGCCGCGCGAGCCTTCTCGCACTCTCCACGCTGGCCCTCGCCGCGACCGCCGAAGCAGCCGACATTTCAGGCGCGGGCGCGACCTTCCCCTACCCCGTCTATGCAAAATGGGCCGAAGCCTACAAGCAGCAGGCCGGCATAAGCATGAATTATCAGTCGATCGGCTCCGGCGGCGGCATCAAGCAGATCGGCGCCAGAACGGTCGATTTCGGCGCTTCCGACAAGCCGCTGACCTCCGAGGAACTTGCGAAAGCCGATCTCGTCCAGTTTCCGACCGTCATGGGCGGGGTAGTGCCGGTGGTCAACATTCCCGGCCTTAAACCCGGCGAACTCAAACTGACCGGCCCCGTACTGGCGAAAATCTATCTCGGCGAGATCAAGAAATGGAGCGATCCCGCCATTGCCGCCGACAACAAGGATCTGAAGCTTCCCGATAGTTCCATCGCCGTCGTCCACCGCTCAGACGGCTCCGGCACGACCTACAACTTCACTTACTATCTCAACGCCGTGGAGCCCGCCTGGGGCGCGGTCGGCGTCAGCACCGCGGTCGAATGGCCCGCCGGACTTGGCGGCAAGGGCAATGAAGGCGTGGCGGCCATGGTCGGGCAGACGAAAGGCTCGATCGGCTATGTGGAATATGCCTACGCGCTCCAGAACAACCTCACCTACGCCGAAATGCAGAACAAGGACGGCAAGTTCGTGGCGCCGAGCTATGAAGCCTTCCAGGCGGCCGCGGCAAATGCCAACTGGAAGAACGCGCCGGGGTTCCACCTCATCCTCGCCAATCAGCCGGGCGCCGATAGCTGGCCGATGACGGCGGCGACCTTCATTCTCGTTCACAAGACGCAGGCGAAACCCGAGCGCGCGAAGGAAGTCCTGAAATTCTTCGACTGGGCTTACGAGCATGGCGGCCCGATGGCGAAGGAACTGGATTATGTTCCCCTTCCGGAGAGTGTCGTAAAACTCGTCAGGGAAAGCTGGAAAGAGATCGTGGACGGTTCGGGCAAACCCGTTCTCTAGTTCATCCCATCGCTCTCCTTCCGGGAGCGGCAACACCACCCAGGGCGCGCCGAGGTGTGGCACGCCGCCCTATTTGCGATAGCCGAGAGTTCGATCGACATGGCGCTCACCGACGTTCCAGACCTGACCCGCCTTCGCCGCATCAGGCAGGCCGCCATTGGCGACGGCGCCTTCCGGGTCATCACTTGGGCCTCGATGGCGCTGGTGCTTCTGGTTCTCGGCGGCGTCATCGTGGTGCTGGTTCAGGGGGCGGCGCCCGCGCTCAAGCTTTTCGGCTTCGACTTCCTCATCACCGCCAAATGGAACCCGGTGACCGACCAGTATGGCGCGCTCGTGCCGCTCGTCGGCACGCTCGTGACCTCCGCCGTCGCGCTTGCCATCGGCGTTCCATGCAGCTTCGCGGTCGCCTTCTTCCTGACCGAGCTTTGTCCCTACCGCCTCCGCGCGCCGCTCAGCATCGCCATCGAGCTTCTCGCCGCCATTCCGAGCATCATCTACGGCATCTGGGGCCTTTTCGTCGCCGCTCCCCTCTTCCAGTCGCATGTGGAGCCCGCGCTCGCCGACTGGCTCGGCCCGCTCCCCATCATCGGCGCTCTTTTTTCCGGCCCGCAGATCGGCATCGGCATCCTGCTTGCGGGCCTCATCCTCGCGCTGATGATCCTGCCCTTCATCACCGCCGTCATGCGCGACGTCTTCGAGAGCGTGCCCACCGTACTGCGCGAAAGCGCCTACGGCCTTGGCGCCACACGCTGGGAGGTTGTCTGGAAGGTGGTCCTTCCCTACTGCCGCACGGGCGTCGTCGGCGCGATCATGCTGGGCCTTGGCCGCGCGCTGGGCGAGACCATGGCCGTCACCTTCGTGATCGGGAATTCGCACCGCCTGCCGACCTCGCTCTTCGATCCGGCGACGACGATCTCCGCCGCGCTCGCCAATGAGTTCACCGAGGCGGTGAGCGACACCTACACATCGGCCCTCGTCGCGCTCGGCCTCGTCCTCTTCCTTCTCACCTTCGTCGTTCTGGCGGTCGGCCGGCGGCTTCTGCTTCGCGCCGAGCGGGCAAAGAGCGGAGGCCGGTGATGACGCGCGTACAGTCCCGCCGCCTCGTCAACATCGCCATGACCGCGATCTCTCTCGCGGCCACGGCGATCATTCTTTTCGTCCTTGGCGCGATTCTCTGGACGCTGGTGAGCAACGGCCTCAAGGCGATGAAGCCCTCGCTTTTCACCGAAAGCACGCCGCCGCCGGGAAGCGCGGGCGGCCTTCTGAACGCCATTTATGGCAGCGCCGTCATGACCGCGCTCGCCATTCTCGCGGCCACGCCGGTCGGCGTCCTTGCCGGCACCTATCTGTCGGAATATGGGCGCGGAAGCCGGATCGCGAGCTTCGTGCGCTTCATCAACGACGTGCTTCTCAGCGCGCCCTCGATCATCATCGGCCTCTTCGTCTATGGCATCGTCGTCCTGCGCATGGGGCATTTCTCGGCCTTTGCCGGCATCGTCGCCCTTGCGATCATCGCGCTGCCCATCATCGTGCGCACCACCGAGGACATGCTGTCCCTGATCCCGGACGCGCTGCGCGAGGCGGCCGCAGCCCTCGGCGCGCCGAAATGGAAGATCATCGTCAAGGTCAGCTATCGCGCCGCCTTCCAGGGCATATTGACGGGCGTTCTGCTGGCGGTCGCGCGTGTGAGCGGCGAAACGGCGCCGCTTCTCTTCACGGCGCTCAACAACCAGTTCTGGAGTTCCGACCTCAACGCGCCGATGGCGAACCTGCCTGTCGTCATCTTCCAGTTCGCCATGAGCCCCTATGCCGACTGGCGCGAGCTTGCATGGGGCGGGGCGCTTCTCATCACCGCGACGGTGCTCGCACTCAACATCGTCGCCCGCGTACTGACCAAGAAAAGGACACGCCGCTCGTGACCACGCACCAGCCGCTCACCCCCTCGCTGACAGAAGCGTTGCGCGGCGAAGCCGTCGAAAGCCATCCCGAAAAGATCGGCGTCAGGGATCTGCATTTCTATTACGGAAATTACGAGGCGCTGAAGGGCATCAACATCTCGATTCCCGACCGCCGCGTGACGGCCTTCATCGGGCCTTCCGGCTGCGGAAAATCGACCTTGCTGCGCGTTCTCAACCGCATTTACGAAATCTATCCCGGCCAGCGCGCGACCGGGCAGGTCATGGTCGATGGCGACAACATTCTCGACCGCACGCTCGACCTGACCAGGCTGCGCACAAAAATCGGCATGGTCTTCCAGAAGCCCACGCCCTTCCCCATGTCGATCTTCGAGAATGTCGCCTTCGGCATACGGCTTTATGAGCGCCTCTCGCATACCGATATGGAGGAGCGCGTTCACTGGGCGCTTTCGCAGGCGGCGCTCTGGGACGAGGTGAAGGACAAGCTCCACCAGCTCGGCACCGGCCTTTCGGGCGGCCAGCAGCAGCGCCTCTGCATCGCGCGCGCGATTGCCGTGAAACCGGAAATCCTGCTCATGGACGAGCCCGCCTCGGCCCTCGATCCGATTTCGACCGCAAAGCTCGAGGAATTGATCGAAAAGCTGCGCGAGGAATTCTGCATCGTCATCGTGACCCACAACATGCAGCAGGCCGCGCGGGCGTCGGACTACACGGCCTTCATGTATCTCGGCGAGCTGATCGAGTTCGACACGTCGGAAAAGATCTTCACCAATCCCTCGAACGTCCGCACGCGCGACTATGTGACCGGCCGCTTCGGCTGATCACTTCAGCACGAAGGTCAGAGGCAGGACATATTCCGAAGGCATTTCGGGCGGCGGCGGTGGCAGCGGCTCAGCCCGGCGGATCATTTCTATGACTTCGCGATCGAGCGCGGAAAAGCCGGAGCCCTTCTCGATGCGCGCCGAAGTGACATACCCGCGCGCATTCATCGCGAAGCGGAGATGGACCGTGCCTTCCTGATGACGGCGGCGCGCGGCGGCCGGATAGCGCTTGTAGCGCTCCAGATGCCCAAAGAGATGGGAGATATAATTCTGCTTCGCCGCGATCTGGGCCGCGCTCGGACCGGCCGGACGCGAGGCCGCTGCCACTGGCCTGTCGGGCTGCTGTTGCGCCGCCGGTTGTTCGGTCTTTCGCGGCTCGCTCACCGGCTTTGGTTTTTCCGGTTTCAGCTTCTTCCGATGCAGCGCGACCTCGGCCTTCTCGATTTTCGGCGGCTCCTGAACCCTGGGCGGCTCCTCAACCTTTGTTGCCAGCTGCTCCGGCACCGCGGCCGGAACGGGCATCATGTCGATGAACAATGCGGGCTGCGGCGCCTCGGGCATTTCGGCCACGGGATGCCACATCACCATCGCCGCGCCGAGGCCGATATGAAACGCGGCCACGGCCACGAAACTCGTGCCCCAGCGCCGGCTCGCGCCCGCGCCGTCCGTATCAGGAAATTCCGATGCGAATGCGACGCTCATCTGCCCGGCATGGCTTCCAGACCGAGCAGCGCGACCTTGAGATAGCCCGCCGCCCGCAGGTCGTTCATCACATTCATCAGATCGCCATAGTCGACGGACTTGTCGGCGCGCAGGAAAATCCGCTGCGTCTTGTCGCCGCCTGCCGCGCCGTCGAGCGCGGCGCCGAGCGCGTCGCGCGCGATCATGTCATTGCCGAGGGCGAGCGAAAGATCCTGCTTCAGCGTGACGATTATCGGTTTCTGCGGGCGCGGCTGCTGCTCCGCCGTGGAGGCCGGCAGATCGACCGGCACATCGACGGTTGCAAGCGGCGCCGCCACCATGAAGATGATGAGCAGAACGAGCATCACGTCGATGAAGGGCGTGACGTTGATCTCGTGATTCTCCGCGAGATCGTCGCTGGCGTGCTTGAGACGGATCGCCATCTTTCTAGTCCGCGGCCTTGCTGACGAGCTTCACCGTCTCGCCCCTGTCCTGCCTGTCCTGGCGATCGAGTTCGCGCGAGACGAGACGCAGCACTTCCGCCGCGCCATCGCCGACAAGCGCCCTGTAGCCCGCGATCGAACGGGCGAACATGTTGTAGATGATGACGGCCGGAATGGCGGCAACGAGGCCGATGGCGGTGGCGAGCAGCGCCTCGGCGATGCCCGGCGCGACCACGGCGAGATTGGTGGTCTGCGACTGCGAAATGCCGATGAAGCTGTTCATGATGCCCCAGACCGTGCCGAAAAGGCCGACAAAGGGCGCCGTCGCGCCGATGGTGGCGAGGATGCCGGTTCCCGCCGACATGCGCCGCCCGGCCGCCGCCTCGATGCGCTCGAGGCGCGAGACGACGCGCTCCTTGATGCCGTCCTTGTCGGTCGCCGACACATCCGCCGAGAGGCGAATCTCCACCTCGGCCGCCTGAACGAGAGCCTGCATCTCGCCATCCGTGCGCTGAAGCGCGGCGGACGCTTCCGAAAGGCCGGCAATATTGCGCAGCGACGCGAGCGCCCCGCGCATGCGCCTGCGCGCACTCGCAAGCTCGATCGACTTCGCCAGCCATACCGTCCAGGTAAGGATCGAGGCGATGACGAGCCCGATGAGAACGGCCTTCACCACGCTGTCGGCATTGAGAAACATCGACCATGGCGAAAGGTCGGCCGGCAGGACGCCGAGCGGCCTATCCGCCGGAACGGCCGCTGCGGCCCCGGGGACCATTTCCTGCGCGGGCGCGGCTTCGATGCCTTCAGCGAGCGCCGGCAATGCGAAGAATGCGGGCCCGAGTGCCGCCGACCAGAAGCCCGTTGCCCGATAACGTTTCAGAAAAGGGGAAACCAAGGTCTTTCTCCGTCCCGCGGCGGCAGGATGAAGGGCCGTCGCTATTGCGATTGATTATCAGTAACATTGGCGATAGCTTTTGCCACGTTTTGGCTTATCCGGCAAGAGTCCAATGGTCACACCCGATCGACGCAATCTCAGGCATTTCTGGCGCAGTCTTCACCTCTGGATCGGCGTCGGATTGGGTCTTCCGCTGATTCTGCTGGGCCTGACGGGAAGCATCCTCGTCTGGCACGACGACATCGAAAGGCTCGCCCATCCCGCCCGCCATGCCGTGTCCGCGGGCCCGGCCGATATGCAGCCCTCCGCCTATCTCGATGCCGCCAGGGCCGCCCTTCCGGCCGGACTCAAGCCCACCGCGCTGCGGCTGCCCGGCGAGCCCGGGAACCCCGTGACCGTTACGGCGCGCGGCGCCAACCCGGAAGGCGGCCTGCCGCTGACGATGACCGTCTATCTCGATCCGCCCACGGCGAGCATCCTCGATGTCGCCGATCAGGGGGGCTCCTTCATGACGCTGATGCACCGCCTGCATGGCAGCCTGATGATACCGGGCAAGGGCCGCCAGATCGTCGGCTGGCTCGGCGTCGCCATGCTCATCTCGTCGCTCACCGGCCTCTATCTCTGGTGGCCGCGAAACGGCACCCTTCTCAAGGCGCTGCGCTGGCGGCGGCAACCGACCACCAACGGCAATCTCCACTACACGCTGGGTTTCTGGATTTCGCTGCCGCTCGCCATTCTCTCCTTCACCGGCGCCTATATCTCCTTTCCGCAGACCGCGCGGTCCGTCGTCGGCCTCTTTGCCGAGGTGAGCCCGCAGCCCCAGCGCGGACCCGGCGGGCCCGGCGCCCTCCCCGCCCCCGTCACCCGCACGCCCGAGGAGGTGATCGGCGCCGCGCTCGCCGCGATGCCCGATGCGCGCCTTTCGGCACTGATCTTCCCCTCCGGCCCCAATCCGGCATGGCGGGTGCAACTGGCGCTTGGCGGCGAGACGCGCACCGTCACGTTCGATGACAGGAGCGGCGAGCTGCGAGGCGGCAATGCACGCCCTGGCGCGAGCGCGGCAAGCGGCGACAGGTTCAGCCGCCTCATGCGCCAGCTTCACGACGGCACGGAAATGGGGCTCGCCTGGCAGGCGGTGATCTTCGCGGGCGGCATTCTGCCTGCGGTCCTCGCCGTGACAGGAACGCTCATGTGGCTGCGCCGCCGCAAGCAGGCGAGCGAGCTCGAACGCAAACTCGCCGAGGTCCCGGCTTCCTGAGGCCGGGCCGCGGCGCCGGGCCGTCGCGCCGTGTCTCAGGCTTCGGCCCAGCGGCGCAGGAGATTGTGATAGACGCCAGTGAGTTCGATCACGGCCTCATCCTTGAGGCCGCGCTCGGCGGCAAGCTTCTGGATCGAATTGTCGAGCTGAAAGAGGAGCGTGCGTTCGCCCTCGTCGCGCACCATGCTCTGTAGCCAGAAGAAGGAGGCGACGCGGGCCCCCCGCGTGACCGGCGTCACGCGATGGAGGCTCGTCGAGGGATAGAGCACCATATCGCCCGCCGGCAGCTTCACCACATGCGTGCCATAGGTATCTTCGACGACGAGTTCGCCGCCGTCATAGTCTTCCGGCTCGCTGAGAAAGAGCGTCATGGAAAGATCGGTGCGGATGCGGTGCGCCGTGCCCCTGATCTGCCGGATCGAATTGTCGACATGATTGCCGAAGCCCTGCCCGCCCTCATAGCGATTGAAGAGCGGCGGGAAGATCTTGGCCGGCAGCGCGGCGGAAAGAAAGGTGTTGTTGCGCGTCAGCGCCTCGAGGATGGCATCGCCAAGCTGGCGCGCGAGGGGAGATGCTTCCGGCAATTGCATGTTGCGCTTGGCGAGCGAGGATTGCGTGCCGGCCGTCGCATTTCCATCCACCCATTCCGCCTTGTCCATGAGTTCGCGGAACTGCCGGACCTCCTCCTTGGTCAGAATGTTCTCTATGCGCAGCATCATCGTTCCGTCTCCGTCCTGCTCTCAAGGCGAAGCCCCGCCCATATTGCATGGGCGGGGCGGTTCCTTACGCGGTCCGGATCGGCGATCAGAACCGGATATTCGTCGTCAGCAAGGCTGAGCGCCCCGGCGCCACCGTTGCCATATGGTTTCTGTAGGCCCGGTCGAAATAGCGCTTGTCGAAGATATTGAGGACATTGAGCTGAAGGTCCACATTCGACGTGAGCTTGTAGGCCGCCATCGCGTCGAAGCGCCAATATGCAGGCACATAAAGCGTGTTGGCCTCGTTGCCATAGACCTTCGACACATATTGCGCGCCGCCGCCGACCGTCACATCCTCCGTCACGTCATAAGCCGTCCACAGGCTGATGCTACTCCGGGGCACGTTCGGGAAGCGATTGCCATCATTGACGCAGGTCGCGCAGGTGCCGTCATCGACGATGGTCGCATCGAGGAATGTGTAACCGCCGAAGGCACGCCATTTCTCGGTGATCTGCCCCGAAATTCCAAGCTCGAAGCCGTTGACGCGCTGCTCGCCGACTAGCTGGAGCGAACCGTCCGGCAGGGACACGCGCGCATTGGTCTTCTCGGTGCGGAAGATTGCCGCGGTGAGCGACAGCTTCTCCTTCAGCACATCCCACTTGGTTCCGATCTCGTAGCTGACATTCTCCTCCGGATCGAGATTGATATTGGTAGCGATGAGATTGCTGCCGCCATCGCCGCCCGTTTCGCCCGATGGATTGGACGATGTCGCATAGGAGATGTAGATGCTGCCATTGGCAACCGGCTTGTAGACGACGCCCGCCTGATAGTTGAGGAAGCCGGAATCGTTCTCGCCATCATTGACCGAGACGGGGCTCGTCGTCTGCTTGACGTTGTAGTGGTCGTAACGCAGGCCGAGATTGAGAAGCCATTGCGGCGTGAGCGTCAGCGTATCGAGTGCATAGATCGACTGCGTCGTCGTCTTCGTCGTGGTGAGCGTAGCGGATGACGCGATCGTTCCGGCCCAGGGATCGTAGGGATTGGGGTTTTGGAGGTCGGTGCAGTTATAGGGTGCGCCGAGCCCGTAATCGAGGCAGCGCGGCCCCGTCACCGTCGCGCCTGTCGTGACCGTATAGGGCCTGTTCGTGGTTTCGTAATGGCTGAACTCGACACCCGTCGCGAATTCATGGCCGATGAAGCCCGTTGCGAACCGGCCCGTGAGGTCGGTCTGGTTCGTCAGGTTCTGCGTCTGCGAATTGCGGCTCTTGGTGTTGCGCCAGACCATGCCCCAGGCGACGTTGTTGTTGTTGTCGTCGGGATTGGTCACGACATAGTCGTTGGACGTGACGCTGTAGCGCGTCGTATTGCGGATCGTGAGATCGTCGCTGAAATAATGCTCGATCCGCACCGTGCCGATATCGGCCTGCGTCTTGCGGAAGTCGCGGTTGACGAGACCATAGAAATTGTCGCGGTCGACATCCGCCGGCGCGCCCGTGTAGTCGTAACAGGTGGTTGTGGTCGGCGTGCAGCCCGGCGCACCCGTATAGACCTTGTTATAGGGAATGCCGTAATCGGGCAGATCGTCCGTCTGGAGATGATAGTAGTCGAGCGTGACGCGCGTCGGCCCCTTGCGGCCGAACACGATCGAAGGCGCGAAACCCCAGCGGTTGATGAAGATGGCATCGCGTCCCGCCACATCCGCGTCGTGATACATGGCGTTGAGCCTGAGCGCCACGCTGTCGTCGATCACGTAGTTCACGTCGCCCGTCACGCGCCTCGTATGATCGGTTCCGAGGACGACGCTTCCGGCCGCGAAATTCTCGCCCTTCGGCGCCTTGGTGACGAGATTGATGCTGCCGCCGGTCGAGCCTGCGCCCGTGAAGGCCGAGCCCGGCCCCTTCACCACATCGACTTCTTCCAGATCGAAGATCTCGCGCGTCTGCGAACCCGGATCGCGAATGCCGTCGACGAAAGTGTCGCTCTCGGCATTGAAGCCGCGGATCATGAAGCGGTCGCCAAAGGGCACGCCGCCTTCGCCCATGCCGAGCGTGATGCCGGGCGTCGTCCTCAACGCATCGGTGAGCGTCGTCGCGCCCGTCTCCCGGATGACGGCCTCCGGAACGACGGTCACGGATTTCGGCGTATCGAGAAGCGGCGCGGTGAATTTGGGCGATGAGGCGGTATCGACCTTGTATTCATCGCCGCTCTCCCCCTCGACGGAGATCGCCGGCAGCTCGGCAGCCGCGCCATCCTCCTGCGCGACAGCGGGAGCGGCCTCGGTGCCCGCTTCCGCGGCATGGAGCGGCGTGATGCCGATGAAAAGACCGATCGCCGTGGTGGCGAAAAGGCAGCGTGAAGTTGTGGCGCGGGTGCGGTTCCCGGCGAGGTCTTGCTCGATCACTTGGTAGGTCCCCCTGACCAGCTGCTATTAATAATCGTTCTTATTAGCGATTTCAGGCAGGCGTTCAAGGCTTTTTTGCGAACTATTCGCAAAAAGTTGAGCCGCCCCCGCTACCCGCCTTGGGGGCAGGCAAGCAGGAACCGGGAGCTTCTAATCTCGATGAGGGGGCTGCCGCCCGCAGCGGCCGCGGCCGGGGCAGGCGCTATTTCGCCGGCCGCTTGTGCATGAGCGCCGAGCGCTTGCAGATCGCGACCTCTTCGCCGCGCTGGTTGAAGGCGCGATGCGTGAACTCGACGATGCCAGCCGTCGGGCGCGACGAGCTTTCGCGCTTGCCCTCGACCGTCGTCGTCACGCGCAGCGTGTCGCCATGAAAGACGGGCTTGGGGAAGCGCACATCGCTCATGCCGAGATTGGCGACCGTGGTGCCGAGCGTCGTCTCATGCACCGAAATGCCGATCATCAGCCCCAGCGTGAACAGGCTGTTCACCAGCGGCTTGCCGAATTCCGTCTTGGACGCGAAGTCGAAGTCTATATGCAGCGGCTGCGGGTTCATCGTCATGGTGGAAAAGAGGATGTTGTCCGCCTCCGTCACCGAGCGCGTGATCGCATGCTCGATGATCTGCCCGACCTCGAATTCCTCGAACCAAAGACCCGCCATTTCTCTCTCCTCGATCTCAATAGGATTTGGGTTGCCCGAGAACCTTCTCGGCAATGAAGCTCAAAATCAGTTCCCGGCTCACCGGCGCGATGCGCGGAATCCAGCTTTCGCGCATGTAGCGCTCGACATGATATTCCTTGGCGTAGCCCATGCCGCCATGAGTGAGGATCGCCGTCTCGCAGGCATGATAGGCCGCTTCCGCCGCGAGATATTTCGCCGCGTTGGCCTCCGCGCCGCATTCCTCGCCCTTGTCGTAGAGGGATGCAGCCTTCATCACCATGAGATTGGCGGCCTCGAGTTCCGCCCAGCATTTCGCCAGAGGATGCTGGATGCCCTGGTTCTGGCCAATGGGCCTTCCGAAGACATTGCGCTCGCGCGCATAGGCTGCCGCCTTGCGGAGCGCGGCGCGGCCAAGCCCGACCGCCTCGGCGGCGATGAGCACGCGCTCGGGATTGAGCCCGTGCAGGATGAGCTGGAAGCCCTTCCCCTCCTCGCCGACGCGGTTCTCGACAGGGATTTCCATGCCGTCGAAGAACAGCATGTTCGAATCGACCGACGAACGGCCCATCTTCGGTATCTCGCGCACCTCGACCTTGGTGCGGTCGAAATCCGTATAGAAAAGGCTGAGGCCATCGGTCTTTTTCTTGACCTGATCGTAGGGCGTTGTGCGCGCGAGCAGCAGCATCTTCGTTGCGACCTGCGCCGTCGTGATCCATATCTTCTGCCCACGGACGACATATTTGTCGCCCCGGCGCTCGGCATAGGTCTTGAGCCCTGTCGTGTTCAATCCGGCATCGGGCTCGGTAACGGCAAAGCAAGCCTTCTCCTCACCCCTGATGAGCGGCGGCAACATGCGCTGCTTCTGTTCCTCGGTGCCGAAGACGACAACGGGATTGAGGCCGAATATGTTGAGATGAACGGCGGAAGCGCCGCTGAGGCCCGCGCCCGATTCCGAGATCGCCTGCATCATGAGCGCGGCCTCGGTGATGCCGAGTCCCGCGCCGCCCACGGCCTCCGGCATGGCGATCCCAAGCCAGCCCTGCGCGGCGACGGCGGCATAGAAGTCTTCCGGGAAGCCGCCTTTCCGGTCCTGCTTCAGCCAGTATTCGTCATCAAAGGGCTCGCAGAGCCTGAAGATGGCATCGCGGATCTGCTGCTGATCGGCGCTGAGCGAAAAATCCATGAAACAACCTCCCGCAATGCTTTTGCGGCGAGGGTAAGGGAAAGCCGCAAGCCTGGCTATGGTCACTGAAACGTCAAGGGCCGCTCCCGAGGGAACGGCCCCGCCTCAAAAATCCGCGATGCGGATCAGATGCGCTCGATGATCGTCGCCGGCGCCATGCCACCCGCGGCGCAGAGCGTCGCAAGCCCGACATTGAGATCGCGGCGCTCCATCTCGTCGAGCAGCGTTCCGAGAATGATCGCGCCCGTCGCACCGATCGGATGGCCGAGCGCCATGGCGCCGCCATTCACGTTGACGATGGCCGGGTCGATGTCGAGGTCGCGCATGAATTTGAGCGGGACGACGGCGAAGGCCTCGTTGATCTCGATGAGGTCGATGTCCTTGAGCGTCATGCCCGCGATCTCCAGCGCCTTCTTCGCCGCGGGAACGGGCGCGTTGAGCATGAGTTCGGGGCTGTCGCCCGCCGTCGTGACCGCGCGAATGCGCGCCCGCGGCTTGAGGCCATGCGCCTTGGCATATTCGGGCGAGGCAATGATGACGGCGCCCGCGCCATCGACCACGCCGGACGAATTGCCCGCATGGTGGATGTGGGTGATCTCGATATCGGGATAGGTCTTCTGCACCAGCTTCTTGTAGGTGAGGCCCTCCTCATCGAGCGGCGCCTGATACATGGCGGCGAAGGCGGGCTTCAGCGAGGCGAGCCCTTCGAGCGTCGTCTCGGGGCGCGGAAACTCCTCGCGGTCGAGCGCGACGCGCCCGTCCTCGTGATAGACGGGGATGAGGCTCTTCGCGAAATAGCCGTTCCTGATCGCATTGTCGGCGCGGCGCTGGCTTTCGAGCGCGAGCTTGTCCGTCTCCTCGCGGCTGAAGCCTTCGAGCGTCGCGATGAGGTCGGCGCAGATGCCCTGATGCGGCTGCGGATGGATCTCGCGCAGATGCAGATTGTGGCTGTCGATGGTCGCGCCGCCGGTGCGCGGAAGCGTCGAGCCATGCGACATGGATTCGACGCCGCCCGCGACGACGAGGTTCTGCATGCCGGACATGATGCCCATGGCGGCGAGGTTGACCGCCGTGAGGCCCGAGCCGCAGAAACGGTCGAGCGAGAAGCCCGGCGCCGTGTTCTTCCAGCCGGCATCGAGCGCCGCCATGCGGGCGATGCAGGCGCCCTGCTTGCCCGATTGCGTGCCGCAACCGGCGATGACGTCGTCAATGTCGTCGCTGTCGAGATTGTTGCGCTCGCCCAGCGCCTTCAGCACCGTCGAGAGAATGCGCTGCGGGTGAACGTCCGCGAGAGCGCCCTTGCCGATCTTGCCGACGCCGCGCGGCGTGCGTGCCGCGTCGATGATCCATGCTTCCTTCATCGTGTGTATTCCCTGTTTGCCAATGTCTGTGATGCGTGTTGATGGTGGCCTGCCGGGGCGGCTTCCGCCGCGCCAGGCGCGGGTTTCATTGCCCTGTCAGGAGCACGACCTTGACGCAGTCGCCGTGATGCTGGTCGGCGATGGCCTGGTTGATCTCGCTCAGCGGATAGGTGCGGATGAGCTTGTCGAAGGGCAAACGCCCCTGCCGGTAGAGCTCGATCATCTCGGGAATGAAGACATCCGGATCGCTGTCTCCTTCGATGATGCCCTTGATCGTGTGCCCATAGGTGATGACGCTCGAAAGATCGCCGGGAACGGGCGTGCCGGGCGGGCAGACCCCGACAATGCCGAAGACGCCGTGGGAGCCGAGGCAGGCCATCGTCGCCTGCAGCACGGCGGGAATGCCCGTCGTGTCGAAGGCGTAGTCGACGCCATTTGGCAGGATCGCTCGCACGGCGGCGCCGAGATCGGGCGCGGCCGCAGGATCGATCGCATGGGTGGCGCCGAGTTCGAGCGCCAGTGCGCGGCGCGCCTCATGCGGCTCGAGCACGATGATCGTCTTGCAGCCCTGCACGACCGCGCCCATGACGGCGCTGAGGCCGACCGCTCCGCCGCCGAGAATGAGAACCGACGAACCTGCCTCGCAGGCGAGCGAGCGCATGATGCCGCCCGCGCCCGTCTGCACGCCGCAGCCGAGCGGGCCGACGAGTTCGAGCGGAACGCCCTCCGGCACCTTCACGACATTGCGCTCATAGGTCAGGCAATGGGTGGCGAGGGAGGATTGGCCGAAGAAGTTGCTGGAGATCTTTTCCTCGCCCACCTGAATGGCCTTCGTACCATCGGGCCGCATACCGATATAGTTGAGCATCGGCATGGTGCGGCAATAGGCGGGCTGCCCCTTCTCGCAGCGGTCGCAGGCGCCACAGGAGCGGAAGGTGATGGCCACCCGGTCGCCCTGCTTCACCTTGGTGACGTTCGCGCCGACCTTCTCGACGATGCCCGAACCCTCATGCCCGAAGACGGCCGGAAGCGCAATGACGCCCGCCGCCTTGAAAACGAGGTCCGTGTGGCAGAGCCCCACGCCGACGACGCGAACGAGGATTTCATCCGCTCTCGGATCTTCCAGTTCGACCGTCTCGATGGTGAAAGGCGCATCGGCCGCGCGCGCGACGGCGGCAGTCACTTGCATGTCTCATCTCCCTGAGCAGGCCCTTCGGCCTTCATTTCATGAAGCAGGAACGGCCGCCCCCGATGCCGGGAGCGGCCGCCGCAATCAACGCGCGATGTTGATGATCTTGAGCTGCGTGAATTCCGCGAGCCCTTCCTCGCCAAGCTCTGTGCCGAGGCCCGATTGCTTCGCGCCGCCGAAGGGAATGTTCGGCGCAAGCTCGGCATGCTTGTTCACCCAGACGGTGCCCGATTCCATCTTGTCGGCGAGTGCATAGGCGCGATCGGGATTGGACGACCAGATCGAGCCGCCGAGCCCATAGGGCGAGGCATTGGCGCGCGCCACGGCATCCTCCGGGTCCGAATACTTGATGACCGGCAGCACCGGGCCGAACTGCTCCTCGTCGACGAGCCGCGCGCCGTCGGTGATGTCGCGCACGATGGTCGGGCGGATGAAATAGCCGGACTGCTCGGGCAGCGTGCCGCCCGCGATCACCTTGCCGTCCTTGCGCGCCTCGTCGATCAGCTCCTTCACCTTCTCGAACTGCATCCTGTTCTGAAGCGGCCCGAGCTGCGTGCCCTGCTTGAGGCCGTCGCCGACAATGGCGGCATCGGCGATCTTTGCCAGCTCCGCGCACATCTCGTCATAGATCGACTCATGCACATAGAGCCGCTTCATGGCGATGCAGACCTGGCCGTTATTCTGGAAGGCGCTCTGGAAGAGCTTCGGCGCCGCCTCTTTCGGGTTCACGTCATCGAGAACGATGCCGGCATCGTTGCCGCCAAGCTCGAGCGTGATTCGCTTCAGCATTGCCGCCGCACCCGCCATCACCTTGGCGCCTGTTGCCGTCGAGCCGGTGAAGGAAATCTTGCGCACATCGGGGTGCGCGGTGAGCGCCGCGCCGAGATCGTTCGCATCGGTGATGACGTTGACAACGCCCGCCGGAAGAACGTCGCGGATGAGCTCGCCGAGCTTCAGCGTGGTGAGCGGCGTCGTCGGCGCGGGCTTGATGACAATGGTGTTGCCCGCGAGAAGCGCCGGCGGCACCTTGAAGGCCATGAGAATGAGCGGGAAGTTCCACGGCACGATGGCGCCAATGACGCCGAGCGGCTTCCGGTGTGCCTCGACGCGGCGGCCCTCGCTGTCATCGAGCACCTTCACCGGCAGATCGAGCGCGGTGAAATAGCGGAAGAAGGCGGCCGTGCCATAAACCTCGCCCGTGGCATCGCCGATGGGCTTGCCCTGTTCCTGCGTGAGAAGACGCGCAAGCTCGCCTGCGTTCTTTTCGATGATGTCGGCAATCGCGTTGAGCGCCTTCTTGCGCTCGGCGATCGGCGTCGCGCTCCAGGCCGGGAAGGCAGCCTTCGCAGCCGCCACCGCCTGATCGAGCTGCGCCTTCGAGGCGCGCGGACACTTCGCCAGCACTTCCTCCGTCGCCGGGTTGATGACGTCCATCGTCTGATCGCCTGCGACGAGCTTGCCGCCGATCAACAGCTTGAAATCGGTCATTTCGCGTCTCCTGCCTGCTTGTCCTGCGCGCGGCTTCCGGGAGTTATTCGATCCCGTGCCGGGTCATGTTTTCCTGTCGGGGCAGCGCCCTTGCCCGTGGAAATCTAGCGGCTGGCGGAGCGGTCCGCCATAGGCTCCGATTTGACGTAGCGGCAGCCGGAAGGATCCGGCGGCGGAACTCTGCTATGCTCCGCGGTTCAAGTCACGAGCGCGCGAGACGGGGAGATTCCCCGGCCGGAACGGATGCCGAAGCCCTGGTACCTCTACATGCTGGAATGTGCGGGCGGCCGCCTCTATACAGGCGTCACCGTCGATGTTTCCGCGCGCTACAAAGCGCATGCGGAGGGGCGCGGCGCCAAGTTCACGCGCAGCTTTCCGCCGCTCCGCATCCTCTTCGTCGAGCGCTGGCCCAGCCGCTCGGAGGCGCTGAAGGCGGAACACGCGATCAAGAAGCTCTCGCCAGAAGCCAAACGCAAACTCGTTGAAAGCACATGTCAGACAGCAAAGCCCTGAGCGACCGCATCGACAGGCTGGAGATGCACATCGCCCACCAGGATCAGGCGATCGAGGATCTGAACGAAACCATCCAGGCGCAATCCGCCGAGATCGAAAGGCTCGGCCGCAGCCTCAAGGCGCTCGTCCTCCGCCTCCAGACGATCGAGGAGCGGCCGCAGGGGCCCCAGCCCGTCGAGCCCCCGCCCCCGCATTATTGATGCCGCCGCATTGTTGATACGCCGCATGGAAAGCGCGCCGCTTCGTCCCTTCCACTACGCTCCGCCGACGGAGCCATGGCTTGCCGTCGTCCATCGCGATGACGACATTCTCGTGCTCGCAAAGCAGAGCGGCCTTCTCTGCGTGCCGGGCAAGCCCGCCGAACATGCCGACTGCCTCGAGGCGCGCGCGCAAGATGCCTTTCCCGGCGCGATGATTGTTCACCGTCTCGACAAGGACACGTCAGGCGTCATCGTGATGGGGCTCAATCGCACGGCGCATGCGCATCTGAGCCTGCAATTCGAGACGCGGAAGACTGAGAAGTCCTATATCGCCCGCGTCTGGGGCTCGGTCCAGGGCGAGAGCGGCCATGTCGATCTTCCCATCGCCTGCGACTGGCCGAATCGCCCGAGGCAGAGAGTGGATCACGAAAACGGAAGATCGGCGCAGACCGATTGGGAAGTGATCGCGCGCGAGAGACATGCGACGCGGCTCCGCCTGCGTCCGGCGACGGGCCGCTCGCATCAGTTGCGCGTGCACATGCTGAGCCTCGGCCACCCGATCCTCGGCGACAATTTCTATGCGCATGACGAAGCCTTCGCCGCCGCCGACCGCCTGCAGCTTCATGCCGAGACGCTCGCCTTCGCGCATCCAGCCGATGGCCGGCCGATGAAATTCACCGTCGAATGTCCGTTCTAGCGGGCAGCGTCAGCCGGCATTCACACGCAGCGAAACCGAATTGCTGTTGCTGTTGGAATTGGAGTTGCCATTGGAATTGCTGTTCGAGTTGCTGTTCCAATTGCCGTTGAAATTCCAGTTCCAGCTTCCGCCGCCCGATCCTGAATCGCCCGGCGCGCAGGCAAGAGCCGGCGTCGCGGTGGCGAAGGCGTAGAGAAGCGCCGCGCCCGTGATCCCGAGCGCGCCTCCAAACATTATCCAGCGGCGCGAAACCTTGCGGCCGAAAGGAAACATCTTCATCCGTCCCACCCTGCAACACACATGACCCGTTTCGGCGCAGGAATGGGATAAAACGCCCCGCGCCGAATGTTTCGTGCCGGTGCGAGGCAAGAGCCGTGCCGCCCGGCGCAGGCGGTCATGCGCGCCCGTGATACATGTCGATCATCAGCGCCAGGAGAAAAAGCAGCAGCGCCATGATGACATAGGCGAAACTGGCGCTCATGGCGCCGCGGATCCATCCGATTGTCTTGCTGCACATGATCGTTCCCGACCACAGAAATTGCCAGTCGCGCCGCATCGCAAGGCCGAATGCCCGCGGAAGGCGCGAGGCCTGTTGTCGGGAGAAAGGCTAGCCCCGGGGCGCGTTAAAATTCGATGCGAGAGTGAGAGCGCGGCCATAAAGGCGATTTTACGCGGGTCGCCGCTTCACTCGATCATCTGCCATCTATAGAGAATGTCTGGCTCATGCTCTTCATTGTCGCTGCCGTCTGTCTCCCTGACCGCAACGAAACCGCGCTTCTCGTAGAAAGCCCGCGCGACAAGGTTCTTCCGGAACGTCCAAAGCTGAAGGCTCGTCCGGGATGACTTGGCGACTTGCAGGAGCGCATCGCCAGCTCCTTTTCCTTGCTGCTCCGGCAGGACATAGAGATGGTCGATCCAGCCCTCACGAAACGCGACAAAGCCAATGATGTCGCCATCGACTGCACCCCATACCTCGCAATGCGCGAAGACATGACCTCGGAAAAAATTCCGATCCTCTTCCGGCGTATGAAGACCCGCCAGCCAGGGAAGCCGCTCGTCAAAGGCCGTCCGGAGGATGACGGCCACGCGATCCATCTCATCCAAAGAAAGCCGGCGGAGAGAAAAAGGCATATCGATACCTGGTCGCCGTGACTGGGGCCGTTGGAGCACGCCGCGGCGCGACGCATCAATGAAGGTTACTCGACCTCGCGAGCAGCGTCTGCCCACGAGCTTCTTCTTCGCGCGAGAAGGTCCGCGATCGAGGCCAAATGTCACAAGAAGATCAATGATGGATGGTAGCGGAGGAGGGACTCGAACCCCCGACACGCGGATTATGATTCCGCTGCTCTAGCCAGCTGAGCTACTCCGCCCCGGTTCCGGGCCTCGAGGGCCGGAAGACGAGGAAGCGGGGGGCTGTTTGCGCCCCGCCTCGAAAGAGACCGGGATATAAGGGCGGCGCCGAAAGCCTGTCAAGCAGCCCGACCCAACCATCGGCAAAATAAGTGAGATTTGCTCCTGCGCGAGGCCGGAACCCCGCCTCAGCAGCAGCAGGAGGGCGGATTGTCCGCGCCCTTGGGCGACGGCGCCTCGCGGGCTTCCAGCGGCTTGCGGAAGCGCAGCATGGTGAAGAGGCCCATCGGCTTCAGCGACCGCGTCTCGATGAGGTCAAGCTTCGTCATATGCGTGATCGTCTCGATCCGGAAATCGGGGTGCCAGCCGAGCGCGCGGGCCGCCGGCGTCATCCAGCGCTCGATCACGCTCCGCAGGCCGTGATCCTGCGCGAAGTGATTGACGATGATGACCTCGCCGCCCGGCTTGCAGACGCGCTCGAGTTCGGCCAGCACCTTCACCGGGTCCGGCACCACGGTCATGACATACATGGCGACGACCGTATCGAAGGCCGCATCGTCGAAGCGAAGCTCCGAGGCGTCCATTTCGTAGAGGCCGGCGATGTTGCGCAGCTTGCGCTCCCGCACGCGCGAGCGCGCCTTGCGCAGCATGTCGGGCGAGAGGTCGATGCCTGTGATGGTGAGATGCGGCGCATAGCGCGGCAGGGCGACGCCGGTGCCAACGCCCACTTCGAGCAGCGATCCCTCGCGCCCGTTAATGATGTCGATCGCGCTTTTCCGCCCGAAATCGGCAATGGGGCCGAACGACCAGTCATAGACCGGCGCCCAGCGCGCATATGCCTTGAGAACCGACTGTTCGTCGATGCGCGCTATGCCGTTCAACTCATTCTCCCGCATTCGCCTGACAAATCTCAATTTGCGAGCACCCATGTCCGCCCGCAAGCGTTTTATTCCGGCCCGACCGGGAAAATTTTCCACCCCGGTCAAACTCCGGCCGCAGTCTGCTGCTCAGGCGACGGACGCCGCCCGGGCGAGCGGCCGGCCATGCGCCTCGGCGATGAAACCACCGCCCAGAACCCGGCTGCCGCCATTTCCGTCATAAAAGACGCAAGCCTGACCCGGCGCGACGCCGTCCTCGCCCGCCTCGAACTCGACCTCCGCCCGACCCCCGGCCATGGGCCGCAGACGGGCCGGAACGGCAGCCGATGTCGAGCGCACGCGCACCATGATCCGAAGTCCCTCGGCCGGCAATGCCTCGAAGGCGCCATCGCCGATCCAGTTCACCTCGCGCAGCACGAGACGATGCGTCTCGAGCGCCGCCTTGGGCCCCACCACGACCTCGCGCCGCGCCGCATCGAGCTTCACGACGAAAAGCGGCTGCGAATCCGGCTCGCTCGCGCCGAGCCCGAGGCCCCGGCGCTGGCCGATCGTGTAGTGAATGATGCCCTTGTGGCGGCCGAGCACGCGCCCCTCGAGATCGACGATGTCGCCTTCCTCCGAGGCTCCGGGCTTCAGCCTCTCCACGACACCCGTATAGCGGCCCGTGGGCACGAAGCAGATGTCCTGGCTGTCGGGCTTCTCCGCGACGGCGAGGCCCATGCGCTCGGCAATCGCGCGCGTCTGCGGCTTCGTCAGATCGCCGAGCGGAAAGCGCAGGAAATCGAGCTGGGCGCGCGTCGTCGTGAAGAGAAAATAGCTCTGGTCGCGATCCGCGTCGCGGGGGCGGTGAAGCTCGCGGCCCTGCGTGCCCTGCCTGCTGGCGATGTAGTGTCCGGTGGCGAGCGCCGCCGCGCCGAGATCGCGCGCCGTGTCGAGAAGGTCGCGGAACTTCACGCGCTCATTGCAGCGCACGCAGGGGATCGGCGTCTCGCCCGCCGCATAGGAGGAGGCGAAATCCTCCATCACCGAGCGCCGGAAGCGCTCCTCATAGTCGAGCACGTAATGGGGAATGCCGATCTGGTCGGCGACGCGGCGCGCATCGTGAATGTCCTGGCCCGCGCAGCACGCGCCCTTCCGCTTCACCGCCTGCCCGTGATCGTAAAGCTGCATGGTGATGCCGACGACGTCATAACCCTGCTCTTTCAGGAGCGCGGCCGTGACCGAGGAATCGACGCCGCCCGACATGGCGACGACGACCCGCGTATCCTCCGGGCGCCCGGGAAGATCGAGACTGTTGAGGCCGGTCGCCTCGTCGAAACTCGCACGCATGACCATGTCTCTGGGTTTGCAATCGAGGGCGGCCGGGGCTTCCATCGAAGCCGGTCGCAACGCCCGCGGGAAGGCTCGCATCATAGGCAAGGCCGCGCGGGCAGCAAGCGCGATAAGGCGCCGCATGCCCGGCATTTTTTGCCCCGCCCGGCAGGAATATCGGGGCACGCCTCCAAATATCAATAGGCAAACCATTGAATTTGCTTGGCCTTCCGGCCGCTCCGGCATGGCCCGCCAATTGCTTTCGTTCTGGCGGGTCAATCTCCCGGAGGTTTCACGCGCTATGGGTCTGTCATCTTCCGTCAATTTCCGCTCGAGCCAGGTCGATCCCGGCTCGATGCTCGCCCCCGCCGCCTCCGCCACGTCCGGCGCCGGCAATGCGGGCGCTTTCCAGCGCCATCTGGCCGATGCGCGCCGGAACACGGAAAGCCCGGCCGAACGCGCATCGGCGGCCCGCGACGATCAGCGCCAGCGCAGCGATGCCAGCCGCAGCGCGAAGAAGTCCGACGACGCCTCCGCCTCGACGAACGAAACGAAATCGGACACGCCGTCCGCCGATGGCGCGCCGCTCGCAGCCATGGCGCAGGCCCCGGCCCCTCAGCCCGCCCCGCAGACGGACGCGACGGAACCGGAC
>NZ_JBATUH010000086.1:0-1668 GCF_049671045.1 Parvibaculum sp.
ATGAAGGCGTCGGCTCCGTCGAAAGCATCGACAAGGCCATGCGCCTCGGCGCCAACCATCCCATGGGCCCCCTGCAGCTCGCCGACTTCATCGGCCTCGATACCTGCCTCTCCATCATGCAGGTGCTGCATGACGGTCTTTCGGATTCGAAATACCGCCCCTGCCCGCTCCTCGTGAAATATGTCGAGGCGGGCTGGCTCGGCCGCAAGACGCGACGCGGCTTCTACGACTATCGCGGCGACAAGCCGGTGCCGACCCGCTGATCCGGTCCGGCGAAACCACCGCCGCGAGGAAAACCAAACTTCCTTAACCCTCATCGTGTCATGGTTCTCCCGACCGCCCCCGGAAAGAGGCGTGTTTGTTGGGGGAGTTTGGATGAGCATCGACGAGCTGGAGGACGTGAAAGAGGATTTCCGGTCAGGCCGCGGCCCCGAACTTCTCGATGCGCCCAGCCACCGGACAGTGGCGCGGCTTCACGCTTATCTCGAACAGAAGCGGCAAGGCCGCCCCTTCACCGATCGCGGTGACATCCGCCCCGCCGAGATCGCGCCCCTGCTGCCGCATCTCGTCGTCCTCGACGTGCTCGATGGCGGCAATGACTTCCGCGTGAGGATCTGGGGCACCGCGCTCGTCGAACTCATGCGCGAGGAGCGCACGGGCCAGCTCCTCTCGGAATTCGGGCGGGAGCCGCGCATTCCGACCGACGCCACCGAGCTTCGCAGGAGATGGCTGACCATCTCGAAACTGACCCTGAAGCGCCGGGAGGCGATCTTCTTCAGATCGCCAACCGTTTCGCCCAAACGCGCCTTCATGACCTATCACGGCATGTTCGCGCCCCTGACAGCCGGCAACGCGGAAATCGGCCAGATTTTCGGCATCATGGTCAGCGTCCTCCATACCGGCCGCCAGAAATAGCGAAGGCAGGATTCGTTAACTTCCGTGCCCGACAATGAACCGCCGTCCCGGGGTGGGGGATGGCCATGCACGGATTGAACTTGAAATGGGCAGAGATCCGAGCGACACGCCAAAACTGGCGGAACCGCTTCATTATCACGACGCGCCGGAGCATCCCCGCGTCGCCGAACTCGTAGACTACTGGAACGCCAAGCGCGGCACGCGGCCGATGCCCGATCGCGCCGACATCGTCCCCGGCGAAATTCCCCGGCTGCTGCCGAACATCGTCATCTGCGAAGTCCTTCGCGGCGGCGAGGATTTCCGCATGCGCATCTTCGGCACCAAGCTCGTCGAACTCACTGGCGAGGAACGCACCGGCAAGAGCCTCTCGGATTTCGGCGCCCATGCGATAGTCCCGACGCGGCCCGAAATCGTGCAGGACCGCTGGCTGGAGGTCATCCGCCGCTCCTACCAGCAGGTGAAGCCCGTTTTCGTCAGCGGCGCGATGACGAGTTCGGACCGCCCCTATCTCGCCTGGCACGCCGTCTCCTGCCCGCTCACGGCGGGCGGCGCCGCTGTCAGTCAGTTGATGGGCGGCCTCTTCGTCGTCGACAGGCGCTGACGGGCCGGAGGGCGCCCCTCATTCGACCGAAGTCACCCTGAGCGCCGCCTCGATCAACGCCTTGGCCTCCCGCGCGTCCCACTCGGCGGGGCCGACCAGCCGGCCGATCTCCCGGCCATCCGGCCCGATCAGCACCGTCGTCGGCAGCCCAT
>NZ_JBATUH010000087.1:0-1781 GCF_049671045.1 Parvibaculum sp.
GTCCCTCGGCAACGGGCGTTGCAACGAAGGCGAGCCTCAAGGAGAGGTTTCCGGCGCTCGTCCAGTCCGTTCTCGATGCCGAGCGCCGCGCGGGCGCGAGCGGGCTCTGGGCGCGCTTCGTCGCCAATGCGCGTTCGCTCGTCACGGTGAGGCGGACCGGCGAGATCGCGGGCGAGGACACGGAAGCCGTGATCGCGCGCATGGAGGAGAGGCTCCGCGCCGACGATCTCGCGGCCGCGGTCGATGAGGGGGCGAAGCTCAAGGGCGCGGCGGCGGAGGCAGCGGCCCCATGGCTGGCAGAGGCGCGGGCGCGGGTCGAGACCGAAGGGCTCCTGCGCGAACTCTCCGCCCATGTTGCCGCGCGGCTGTCGAAGGCGAAGGGCTGATGCTGCGCGCGCTCTACATATTCCTCGTCATCGCGGTGCTCTCGGCGCTGGCGATCTGGCTTGCCGATAATCCGGGCGACCTCGTGCTTCACTGGCGTGGCTACGAAGTGCGGACGAGCTTCGTCGTCGGTCTCGGGCTGATGGTCCTCGTCGCCTTTCTCGTGCTCTTCATCTATCGCGTGACGGCGGGTTTCCTCAGAAGCCCGGCCGGTCTTTCCTCCTTTCTCGACATGCGCCGCCGCAGGCGCGGCTACCTCGCGCTTTCGCGCGGCATGGTCGCGGTGGCGGCGGGGGATGCGGGCGAGGCAAGGCGCTTTGCGGGCCGTGCCCAGCGCCTTCTCGACGGGACGCCGCTCACGCTTCTGCTTGCCGCGCAGGCCGCCCAGCTCGAAGGCAAGGAAGACGCGGCGAGCGGATATTTCGAGGCGATGCTGGCCTCGCCGGAGACGGCCTTTCTCGGCTTGCGCGGGCTTTTCGTGCAGGCGCGCAGGGCGGGGGACCGCGAGCGGGCGCTCGAACTCGCGCGCCGCGCCTTTTCGCATCGGCCCAAAACGCTCTGGGCGGCGCAGGCCGTCTTTGAAATCGAGACCTCGCAGGAGGATTGGGACAGCGCGCTCCACACCCTCGACCGCATGCTGTCGGCAAAGCTCATCGGGCGCGATGCCGCACGGCGCCGCCGTGCCGTTCTCCTTACTGCGCAGGCGCTGACGGCGGAGGAAGCGGCACGCGGGCAATTCGGGGCAGCGCGCGAGAGTGCGCGCGAAAAGGCGCTGTCGCTCGCGCTCAAGGCCGTTTCGCTCATGCCCGATTTCGTTCCGGCCGTCGCGCTCGCCGCGAGGCTTTGCGGCGAGACGGGGCGGGTGCGGCGCGGGGCGAAGCTCATCGAGGATCTCTGGGCGCGCGCGCCGCATCCCGACCTCGCCGACGCCTATATGGGCCTCGTCGCCGGAGAGAGCGCCTATGACCGCTGCAAGCGCATGCGGCTTCTCGTCGGGCGCAATCGCAACCATATCGAGAGCCATGTGGCGCTGGCGCGTGCGGCCATCGGCGCGCGCGACTGGCTGACGGCTCGCGGAGCGCTCGAGCCTCTCGCCGGCGGGCAGGCGGACGAGGCTCCGACGCAGCGCATCTGCGAACTCATGGCGGAGATCGAGGAAGGCGAGCACGGCAATCGCGGCAGCGCGCGGGAATGGCTCGCGCGCGCGCTCCACGCGCCGGAGGACGCGGCCTGGACGGGCGAGGGCTATCGCTCGCGGCGCTGGTCGGCGATCAATCCGGTGACGGGCGAATTCGACGCGCTCGAATGGAAGGCGCCGGGTCTGCGGCTTCCTTCCCTCGTGGCCGCGCCCGCGCCTGAAGCCACCTCGGTGAGCGCGCCTCCCGCCGCCCCGGAAC
>NZ_JBATUH010000088.1:0-2713 GCF_049671045.1 Parvibaculum sp.
GGCCGAGGCCGTCGCAGGCCGCGAGCCCGGCGCGCTGGTGCTGGCGGCCGACACGGTCGTCGCCTGCGGGCGGCGCATTCTGCCCAAGGCCGAGAGTGAGGCGGAGGCGGCAAGCTGCCTTGCGCTCCTTTCCGGCCGGGCCCACCGCGTCTATACGGCGGTCGTGCTCGTCCATCCCGACGGGCGGCAGGCCGAGCGGGTCAGCCAGACGCGGGTGACCTTCAAGCGCCTTTCGGCTGCCGAGATCGAAGCCTATCTCGCCTCCGGCGAGTGGCGCGGCAAGGCGGGCGGATATGCCGTTCAGGGCAGGGCGGCGGCCTTTGTCCGCTCGCTGACCGGTTCCTATTCGGGCGTGGTGGGCCTGCCCCTCTTCGAGACGGCGTCGCTCATTTCCGGCGCCGCCCCCGCTCTCTACCCAGGCCGCTGACAAGAGTGTTAGAGTAGCTGCCGGTCGAATGAGAGCTTGATTGATCCGGCGCGCCCGAAGAAAGCGCCGGCGGTCGCAAGGGATTGCATGTCCGAGGAAGTGCTGATCAATGTTGGGCCCGGCGAGACGCGCGTAGCGATCGTCGAGAGCGGACGCCCCGTGGAGCTCATTCTCGAGCGCACCATGGAGGACGACCTCAAGGCCAAGACGGGGCGCGCGGGACATTCGCTTCTCGGGAACATCTTTCTCGGCCGCGTCCAGCGCGTGCTGCCCGGCATGCAGGCGGCCTTTGTCGATATCGGCCTCGAGCGGGCGGGATTTCTCGGCGCGCGCGAGGCGCGCTGCCTGTGCGAGCTGACCCATCTCGACGAAGGGATCTTGCCGCCGATCAGCGCCTGCGTGACCGAGGGACAGACGATCCTCGTTCAGGCGACGAAAGACCCGATCGGCGACAAGGGTGCGCGGCTTTCGGCCAATGTCACCATTCCCGGCCGTCTTCTTGTGCTGGTGCCGAACCAGTCGGGCGTCGCGCTGTCGCGCCGCATCGAGGATGAGGACGAACGCGCCCGGCTGACGGCGCTGGTGGAGGAGATGGTCGCCCGCTTCGGCTCCATGGGCGTCACGGGCGAGCCTGCGGGCTTCATCGTGCGCACGGCGGCGATCGGCGCCACGGTCGATGACATTGCCGCCGATGCGCGCACGCTCGCCGAGGAATGGCGCAAGCTGCGCGAGATCGAGAAACGCTCGAGCGCGCCCTGCGTCGTCTTTCACGATCTCGACCCCGTGTCGAAGACGCTGCGCGACTATGTGAGCACCGAGACCGATCGCGTGCTCATCGACGATGCCGAAGCCTTTGGCGAGGCGCAGCGCTATGCGCGCCGCGTGATGCCCGAACTCATCGACCGCATCCAGCTTTTCAATGGGCCCGGCCCGCTCTTCTCTCTCTACGACATAGAGGGCGAGATCGAGCAGGCGCTGGAGCCGCGCGTGGAGCTGAAATCCGGCGGCTGGATCACGGTGGAGACGACCGAGGCGCTGACCGCGATCGACGTCAATTCGGGCCGCTATACGGCCGCGACGGGGCTCGAGGAAACGAGCGTCAAGATCAACCTCGAAGCGGTGGATGAGATCGCCTATCAGCTCCGCCTGCGCGGCACCGGTGGGCTCATCGTCATCGACTTCATTCATCTGAACGATCCGGCGAACATCCGGAAGGTTCTCGACGCGCTCAACGACAATTTCGCGCATGACCGCGTGCCAACGCAGATTTCCGGCATGTCGGAATTCGGCCTCGTCGAAATGACGCGCAAGCGCGTGCGCGAGCCGCTGAACAAGCTTCTCACCGAGCCCGCCTATGCCAATGGCCGCCCGCGCCGCAAGACCTGCGCGACGGTGGCCAACGAGCTTCTGCGCAAGGTAGCGAGCGAGGCGCAGGCCTCGCCCGGCCGCGCCATCGTCGCGCGCGCCGCGCCCGAGGTGATCGACTGGCTCGAGCGCGGAAACGCCTATCTCATCGACAGGCTGCGCGCGAAGATCGCGGTCAATCTGAGCCTCGTCGCCGAGCCCGTCTTCACGCGAGAGCGCATCGACGTGGGGGCCGTCCAGGCATGAGCGGGCAGGGCGGAGCGAAGGCGGCGGGCGGCAAGGTGGTGCCGCTGCGCGCATCGAGGCCGTGCCCCATCTGCGGCAAGAAATCGGTGCCGGACTTCCACCCCTTCTGCTCGAAGCACTGCGCCGATGTCGATCTCAATCGCTGGCTGAAGGGGGCTTACGCGATCCCCGCCGTCGAGCCGCCCGATGAATGGGACGAGGGCGCGGGGCGGGGCGACGGCGAGGAGGAGTGAGCCTCCCAAGCCCCTCTGGCGCCAATGTTTTTATCCCGCCCGGCGCCTTTCCTCGGCACTGGACAGACCCCACCCAATCTCTTATAACCCGCGAGCCTCGCCGCCCGGGCTCGCCCCGGCCGGAGCGCCGCCCAGGTAGCTCAGTTGGTAGAGCATGCGACTGAAAATCGCAGTGTCGGTGGTTCGATTCCGCCCCTGGGCACCACCTCCCCTTCATTTCATCTTAAAAATCAAGAATTTAGGTGCAGAATTTGTCGCACCTCGCGCGGCCGTGACGAAAGGTGCGACAATTCATTCGTCCTCACTGAGCTTTTTCATGGCCGATTTTGCGAGGATTTTCCGTCGTGCGGCTGCCGTGTAGCGTTCGACTTCTTTCAGAGTCGTGTGTCCGGTAATGGCCATGATTTCTTGCGTCGAGCAGCCGAGTTCTGCAAGGCGCGAG
>NZ_JBATUH010000089.1:0-11428 GCF_049671045.1 Parvibaculum sp.
GGCCTCGCTTGACCTCGGCTGTTACAACCAGCCCGAAAGAACGGCCTCCTGCCTGCATCAGCCGGGATGCGCATCCCGGCTGATGCTCCAAGTAAAACACAACCCGTCCACACAAGCCCGGCATGACAATCGGAGCTATACGCCCCCTCAAGCCGCCCCTTCCAGCCGCTTCAGCGCGTCGGCGAATTTCGCCCGCGCCGCCTCGGCATCGGACTTCCGCTCGCGCTGCTCCTCGACCACATGTTCGGGTGCGGACGATACGAACTTCTCATTGGCGAGCTTCACCTCGATCTTCGCGATCTCGCCATCGAGCTTTGCCACTTCCTTTTTCAAGCGGGCCGTTTCGACCTTGAGATCGACCACATCGGCGAGCGGAAGAAGCAGCGTCGCCTCGTCGAGCACGAGCTGTACGGAACCTGCGGGCGTCGTCTCCGTCGCCTCCACCGAGGCAAGCCGCGCGAGACGAAGGATGAGGTCCTTGTGACGGCCGAGGCGCTGAAGGTTCTCCTCCGCCGCCCCCTTGATCAGCAGCGCGATCTTCGCACCCGCCGGCACATTCATCTCGGCACGGACGGAACGAACCTCCGAAATGAGGCGGATCACCCAATCCATTTCCGAATCGGCCGCCGCATCGCCAAGGCTCGAAAGGTTCGGCCACGGCGCGGTGACGAGCAGGCTCTCGCGCGCGGGGCCCGCCGTCGTCGCCCAAAGCTCCTCGGTCATGAAGGGCATGAAGGGATGCAGGATCAGCAGGATCTGATCGAGCACCCATGCGGCGGTTGCCCGCGTTTCGGCCTTCGCGGCCTCGTCCGCTCCCATGAGCAGCGGCTTGATGAACTCGACATACCAGTCGCAGAAGACGTTCCACACGAAGCGGTAGATCGCGCCCGCCGCCTCGTTGAAGCGATAGGCTTCGATCTCCTCCGTGACCCTTGCAGCCGTGCGTGCCGCCTCGCCCACGATCCATTTATTGACCGTCTGCGACACCGCCGCCGGATCGAAGCCTTCCACGCGCGCGCACTCGTTCATCTCGCAGAAGCGCGCGGCGTTCCAGAGCTTCGTGCCGAAATTGCGGTAGCCCTCGACGCGGCTCGTCGCGAGCTTGATGTCGCGGCCCTGCGCGGCCATGGCCGCCAGCGTGAAGCGCAGCGCATCGGCGCCATATTCGTCGATGAGCTTCAGGGGATCGATCACGTTCCCCTTGGTCTTCGACATCTTCTGGCCCTTCTCGTCGCGGACAAGGGCGTGGATATAAACGTCGCGGAAGGGCACTTCGTTCATGAAGTGAAGCCCCATCATCATCATCCGCGCGACCCAGAAGAAGATGATGTCGAAGCCGGTGACGAGCACATCGGTCTTGTAATAGCGCTTGAGTTCGGGCGTCTGATCCGGCCAGCCCAGCGTCGAGAAAGGCCAGAGCGCTGATGAGAACCAGGTGTCGAGCACGTCCTCGTCGCGCTTGAGCTCGACGCGCCGCCCGTAATGCTTCTCGGCGGCGGCGAGCGCCTCCTCCTCGCTATGGGCGACGAAGATTTCTCCGTCTTCCGCATACCAGGCCGGAATGCGATGGCCCCACCAGAGCTGGCGCGAGATGCACCAGGGCTGGATGTTCCGCATCCACTCGAAATAGGTCTTCTCCCAGTTCTTCGGCACGAAGATCGTCTCGCCCCGCTCCACCGCCTCGATGGCGGGCGTTGCGAGGGTTGCCGCATCCACATACCACTGGTCGGTCAGATAGGGCTCGATGACCGTCATCTTCGACTTCTCGTCATGAGGCACCATGACGATCTTGTCCTCGATCCGGTCGAGAAGCCCGGCCGCCTCGATGTCGGCGACGACCTTCTTGCGCGCCTCAAAGCGATCGAGCCCGCGATAGGCTTCCGGGCCTGCATCATTGATACGACCGTCCGGGGTCAGAATATTGATCTGCGGCAGGCCGTGGCGCTTGCCAACCTCGAAGTCGTTGAAGTCATGCGCGGGCGTGATCTTCACCGCGCCGGACCCCTGCGTCGGATCGGCATGCTCGTCGGCGACGATGGGAATGCGCCGGCCGACCAGCGGCAGCACGACATCCGAGCCGATGAGGTGCCTGTAGCGCTCGTCTTCCGCATTCACGGCGACCGCCGTGTCGCCCAGCATCGTTTCGGGCCGCGTGGTGGCGACGACGATATAGTCGCGCTCCTCCCATTCGGTCGGCTTGCCATCCTCGTCATGCGCGATGGGGAAGCGGTAGGTCCTGCCGTCGGCCAGCGGATAGCGGAAGTGCCAGAAATGGCCCTTGACCTCGATATTCTCGACCTCGAGGTCGGAAACCGCCGTCTGGAGCTTCGGGTCCCAGTTGACGAGCCGCTTGTCGCGATAGATGAGCCCCTGCCTGTAAAGCTCGATAAAGACTTTCAAAACGGCCTTCGAGAGCCCCTCGTCCAGCGTGAAGCGCTCGCGGCTCCAGTCGCAGGACGCACCGAGGCGGCGAAGCTGGCCGACGATCGTGCCGCCGGACTCGCCCTTCCACTTCCAGACCCGCTCGATGAAAGCCTCCCGGCCCATGTCGCGGCGGCGCACATTGCCTTCCGCCTCAAGCTGGCGTTCGACGATCATCTGCGTGGCGATGCCCGCATGGTCGAGGCCCGGCTGCCAGAGCACGTCCTTGCCCCGCATGCGCTCGAAACGGATGAGCACGTCCTGAAGCGTGTTGTTGAGGGCATGGCCCATATGCAGGCTGCCGGTCACATTGGGCGGCGGAATGACGATGCAATAGGACTTCGCGCCCGCCGCTACCCGCTCCGGATTGCCCCCCTTGAAGGCACCGCTGTCTTCCCAGAGGCGGTACAGGCGCTCTTCGACATTTTGGGGCTGGAAATTCTTGTCGAGCATCGGATCGGGTCCGTCGGACTGAGAGAAACACTCCCCCGCGATCGCGGGGAACCTGGGGAATTGCGTCTGGCGGAAATGCGCCATCGCCCCGGCGCTTGCCGCCGGGACCCATGAGCCATCTGGCTTGTTATGAGGCCAATGGGTCCTGGAAACAAATCCCGGGACGACACTGAATCTGTGGCAGGGCCGCGCCTAACGGTTGCCACAGCAGGGGGACTGCCGCAAGAGGAAGCTTCGCTGGCCTGCGTGTGGCCGCGACGGCGGGACTTTCAGCGGCGTCCGCGCGCGACCCGTTCGATTTCCTCGCGGACGAGTTGCTCGACGAGCGGCGGAAGGTTCTGATCCAGCCACTGCTTGAGCATGGGGCGCAGGAGGTCGGCCACCAGATCCTCGAGCGTCCGGCCGCCACCACCCGACGAGGTGAAGATGCTGCCCGCAAGCGCGCCAAAGGCGGCCGAGGCCGCGGTTGCCGCCTCGCTGGAGAGCAATCCCGCGCCCTGAGGCGCCGGCTCGGGTCGGTAGGCCGGATTTTGGGTCGGTTGAGCGCTCATGACGGGCTCCCCAAAAGTAATATCTTCGTCTGGCTCGATGAACTCCTGCTCATCCCGATAGGCCTCGGTCTCGGGTGCCCGGGCATAGTCGGGCTCGGCCTCATATTCCGGCTCGGGCTCATATTCGGGCTCGGCCTCGAAGACGGGTTCGGGCTCAGGCAGGGCGGGCTCTTCCGGCAGCGGCTCGGTAAGCTCCAGCACCTCCTCATACTCTTCCTCGAACTCAATTTCCTCGGAAACAGCCTCGGCTTCGACAGGCTCCTCCTCGAAGGCCGGAGGCGGCGGAGGCACTTCCTCGCGCTCGTCCTTGCCCCCGCTGTCTTCAGAAATAATCCGGCGAATGGAGGCGAGAATCTCCTCCATCGTGGGTTCCTGTGCCGGGCCTTGATTGCTCATCCTGCATCCTGTCTGTCTGTCGATCGCCTCGCGACATCGATCTACATATCAGACAAAAGCTTAGGAGATGTTGACTTCAATTGCCAACATTCGCGGCCCGGATATGGTGATCGAGGCCCCATAAGGGCCGTCGGCCAGCATGATTTCACTCTTCGTCGCCGGCCGTGCCGAAGCCGATCCACTTGCCGCTGACCTCATCGTAATTCTTCTGAGGGTCGTAATATTTGACCGGCAGATTGAGCTGCTGGGCCGTCAGGCGGCCCATGGCGGCCAGAAGGCTGTACTCGGCCACCGCCTCGTCCCGCTCCGCGCTCACCAGCGCCACGCGGGCGTTCAGAAGTTCCTGGTCCGCGTTCAGCACGTCGAGAATGGTCTGCGAGCCCACCTCTTCCTGCTGCTTGACCCCTTCGAGCGCGATCTCGTTCGCCCGGACCTGCTCGCGGCTCGAAACCATGTTGGAGCGCGCCGCGCGAAGCTGCTCCCAGGCGTTCTGCACCGCCTCGTCCACGGCCCGCTGAACGGAGGCGATCTGCATCATCGCCACGCTGTTCTGCTCCTTCGCGGCGCGGACCTTGGAATATTCCGCCCCGCTCTGATAGAGCGGCACCGTCAGCACACCCATGATCGCGCTCTCGTCGGAGGAGCGGATATTGGTGCCGGTCAGCGAGCTCGACGCCGGATTGCGGGCATACTGATATTGCGCCTGAACGTCGAAGCTCGGCAGCAGCGCGCCCTTTGCGACAGCGATCGCCGCCCGGCTCGACGCTTCCGCGGCGCGCGCCGCACGCAGGTCGGGATTGGCCTGCGCCGCCATCTCTCGCGCCTGGGCCTCGCTCTGCGGCAGGTTCTCGTTCGATTTCGGCCGCTCGAGCGTGCCCGGCGCATGGCCGACAATCTTCGCATAGGCGGCCCGGCTCGCGGTCAGCTGCGCTTCGGCAACGCGCAGCGCGGTGCGTGCGCCGCTCAGCCGCGCTTCCGACTGGGCCACATCCGTGCGCGTCAGTTCGCCGACCTGGAAGCGGTCGCGCGTCGCCTCGAGCTGCCGCTTCAGAACCTCGACGTTGTTTCTGTTGAGTTCGACGACGCCCTCGTCGCGAATGACGTTCATATAGGCCGCCACCGCATTCAGCAGCGTGTCCTGCTCGACGCTCACAAGCGTGTTGCGGCCGGCATCGACGGCGAATTTTGCCTGCTCGGTCGAGTTGACCGTGCGCCCGCCGGCAAAAAGGTTCTGGCTGAGCGTGACGGAGCCCGTAAGCGGACGCGCGTTGGAGGTGATGCTCGCGCCGGGGACGGGCGCCGAGAGATTGGCGCGGTTCCGCACGGCGCTGTAGGTGCCCTGCGCCACGACGGTCGGCCGCCAGCCGGAGAGCGCCTGCGCGACCTGCTCGTCGGTCGCCCGGAGCAAGGCGCGCTGGCCTTGAAGATCGGGATTGGTTTGGTAGGCGGCCACGAGCGCATCCGTCAGGGTCTCGGCCGATGCCGGCAAGGCAACCAGCAGGGCCGCCGTCATGGCGCCTACCGTGGTGAGAGCAATGTTCTTTGCGGACGTGATAAAGCGTCGTTTCATCGTCTGTTTCTCCGAGGGCGCGGCCTCGCCCTCTTGAACGCTTCCCTGGCCGTCAGCCGGTGCATCACCGGCAAGGTACCTACAAGAATCGGCGGGGCCAAGTCCCCGGAGAGACCGCAAGAGATCGTGTCAAAATGCCGGTATCGGGCGATCGCGTCTGCGTCCGCCAGGCCCGCCCGAGCAATCCTCAGAAGACGAAGCTCTCCTCGATCGCGAATCCCGGCAGCGGATGAACGATGGCGTCGAACGCCGCCCTGCCGCTCACGACGCCGTTGGACTTGACGAAGACATGGCCCTGCGCGGTCGCCCCTTCGCCCATGATGACGGCGAGCCTGCCGCCTTCCGCGAGCTGATCGAAAAGCGCCGCCGGCTCCACCTGAACGGAACCGTTGAAGAAAATCACATCGTAGGGGGCGTCCTTCGCCCAGCCTTCTCGAAGCTTGCCGGTCACGATGCTCGCATTGGCGATCTGGAGTTCGCCGAGCGCGCTGCGGGCCGCGCCGGCCAGCTCTTCGCTTTCCTCGAGGCCGATCACGCTCTGCGCGAGCCTTGCGAGAACCGCGGTGGAGTAACCCGTCGCGCAGCCGATATCGAGAACGCGGTCGCTCTCGCTAATCTCCGCGAGCTGGGCGAGCTTCGCGAAGGCGCGCGGCTCCATGAGGTAGCGCGCCTCGCCCTGGCCCGCATCGGTGAGGCGGAGGTCTTCGTCCATATAGGCGACGCCACGCCGCACCTCCGGCACGAAGTTCTCGCGCGGAACATCGGCCATTGCGGCAATCAGCCTCAAATCGGTGACGGCGTTGCAGCGCACCTGGCTCTCAACCATGTTGATCCGGGCAGCGGTGAAGTCGGTCATGGATCGTCCTGAAGGGAAATTTCGGCCTTGAATGGAGGCGACGGAGATTGATCGAGCCCCGCCGCTTCGGGAACTGGACGAGTTTATAAAGGTCCGGGCGGCCAAACTCAATTCGTGACCATCCCCTGATTCTCGCCCGGCCGGCAACGCCCGAGGGCAGAAGGGAGTGAACGGCCATGAACAGCCCGCCCGCGCATCCGCCGCGGGAAGGACCGATCGAAGCTCGATTGAAGATTGTATGCTCGGGCGGGAATTGCTATACCCCGCGGCGACCAAGGATGGCCACGTGGCGGAGTGGTGACGCAGCGGACTGCAAATCCGTATACCCCGGTTCGATTCCGGGCGTGGCCTCCAGATAAATTCCCGAAATATCGACTTCAGGCTGCAAAGCCCTCCACTGCCCCGCCCCGTTTCAGGCTGGCGGTAGCGTCATGGCCCACCCGATGGGCCGCGCGCGGGCCTCGTCGCGCCTCCGCCGCCAGAATCCCGCCCCAGAGCATGCCGAAAAGCAGGAACAGGTGGCGCCAGTTGTCGATGTCGATGATGAGCCCCTCCGCCACATGGCCGATTACGGCGGCGAAGACCACGATGAGGAGCTCCCGGCCGGGTGCGTCGATCAGCACCGCCCTCCAGCCCCGGATGACCGTCAGCCCGACAAAAGAGAGGAAGGCCAGGCCCGCGAGGAAGCCTCCGGCCACCAGAACGTGCAGATAGACATTGTGGGTGTCGAGCTTGTTGATCATCGCCCATTGGGCCGGGCCGATGCCGAGCGGATGTTCGAGCGCCATGGCGATGGCGCGCTTCTGGCTGTCGAACCGGCCCTGATGGCCGACGTCATAGTCCTGCACGAGCGAGGCGCGCTCCTCGAATAGCCTCTGCACCTTCGGCGTCGAAAGCGCGACGCCGACCACCGCGACGATAATGAGCCCCATCAGCGCCGAAAATGCGATGAGCCGCGTCGATTGCGCGGGCGAGCGCGACGTTGCGAGCGTGAAGCCGCCAAAGACGAGGCTGGAAAGCAGGAAGCTGCCCCATGCGCCGCGCGAGAAGCTGAGCAGGATGGCGAGAACCAGAAGCGCGAAGAGAGGCAGCAGACCGAACGCATGCAGCGCGCGCGCCTTGGTCAGCCGCAGGCCGAGATAGAGCGTCGGCGCGATGAGATAGGGCCCGAAAACGTTCGGATCGTTGAAGGTTCCATCCGCGCGGCCGAAATTCGTGAAGCCGAAGGAATCGGGGAAAATTCCGAAATAGCCGCCGACGCCCGCCGCCGCCGCCAATATCGCAGCCACGCAATAGGCGTTGAAAAGCAGCGACAGCCGCCGCTCCGGCGCCTCGAAAACGCAACTGGCGAAGAAGATGAAGGCGCAGGTCAGATAGGCCGTCACCGGCAGCGAGTTCTGCAACCTGTCGAGATAGACGGCGCCCATTCCGCCGATGCCGTAACCGACGATGATGAGCCCCCAGAGCGACGCCGGAAGTGCTAGACGGCGCGGAAAGCGCAAGCCCAGCGCGAAAAAGAGCGCCATGCTGCCGACCAGCAGCAGGTCATAGGGAACGGGCTGGTCCTTCCCCTGCTCACTCGTCTGGTAGAAGCTGCTCGCAAGCACGAGAAAGAGCGCGATATCCGCGATCCGCGCCCCCCAGTTCACGCGCGCAAAGCCCGCGCGCATGGGCTGGGCGATGCGGCCTCCTCCCGTCTCGACCTGCCACCCGTCCATCGCCTCGCTCCCTAGAATGCGTTCTCGCCCTTGAGCATGGCGAAAGGCGTGCGGAGAATGATGTAAAGGTCGAAGAGCAGCGACCAGTTCTCGATGTAGTAGAGATCGTGCTCGGTGCGGCGGAGAATCTTTTCGCGCGTATCCGTTTCTCCGCGCCAGCCATTGATCTGCGCCCAGCCGGTGATGCCCGGCTTGACGCGGTGGCGCGCGAAATAGCCGTCCACCACATCGCCATAAAGCTCGTCGCCCGCCTTCGCCAGAATGGCATGCGGCCGGGGGCCGACGATCGACATGTCGCCCTTGAGCACGGTAATGAACTGCGGCAGCTCGTCGAAGCTCGACCGGCGCAGGAAGCGCCCGACGCGGGTGACGCGGTCGTCGTCGCTCGTTACCAGCCGCGCGGCATTGGCATCGGTCTGCTCATGCCTGAGCGTGCGGAACTTGTAGACCTCGACAAGCTCGTTGTTGAAACCGTAGCGGCGCTGCTTGAAGAAGACGGGCCCCCGGCTGTCGAGCTTGATGGCCGCCGCGATCAGAAGAAGCAGCGGCGAAAGCACGAGCAGGAACAAGGCCGCGAGAACGCGGTCTTCAATCACCTTCAGCACATAGTCCCAGTCTGAAAGGGGCCTGTCGTAGAGATTGAAGAAGGGGACGTTCCCCACATAGCTGTAGGTTCCGGGCGTCATGCGCAGCGGCGCATCGAGCGCGGACAGGCGGATATCCACGGGCAGAACCCACACCTTCCGCATCATTTCGAGAACGCGCCGCTCCGCCGAAAGCGGCAGCGACATGACGAGAAGGTCGATACGATTCGAACGGGCGAAGCGCACAAGCTCGTCGACCGTGCCGAGCTTCGGATAGCCCGCGACGATATCGGACACGCGCTCGTCATTGCGATCGTCGAAGACGCCGCAAATCTTGATATCCGAACCGGCCGAGGCGTGAAGCGCCTCGATGAGCCTCTGTCCGCGCTCACCCCCGCCGACGATCACCACGCGGCGTTCGAGCCGGCCGGTCTTCATCCAGTGCCGAATGAGAACCGTCGCGCCAGCCCGCATCGCGACAAGCGACGAGAACGCGCCGAGCGACCAGCCCACGAACCAGACGCGCGAGACTTCCTCGCCGAGCTTCAGCAGGAAGCCGGTCGCCATCAGAACCGCGAGAACGCCGAGCCAGGCAAGGCCGAGGCGGCCGATCTGCATCATCGCGCGCTGAAGCACGGGGATACGATAAAGACCGCTGAGCTGGAAGCTCACGACGGCGAGCATCGCCCCGGCGAGGATCGTCGGGTAATAGATGAAACGGAGCACCGGCGCATCGGCGCCGAGATAGGCGTGAAAAAGCAGAACGCCGCAAAGCACGACAAGCGCCGCATCCGCGATGCGCACCGAACCGGCGATCACCGCTGGCGAGATCATCCGCACGATGCGCGCGCGCCTTTCGAGCGTCGGGAGCTTCCCGTCCCGGATCTGCCCTTCGCGCCAGCCGCCGGTCCCGGTCTGGCCGGTTCCGGCGCTTGCTGCCATGTTGCCCGACGCGGCGTGATAGCCGCCGGACCCCTCTCCCGACCCGCTCATAGCGGAACCCCTTCGTGAAACTTTCCGGGCAGCCCGTTCGCCGCGCCCGCCGCATGAGGAACCGACGCCGGATCGAGAAGCTGCCGGTAGAAACCGATGACGCCCTCGACCATGCGCGAAACTGAAAACTCCGATCGGACGCGGTTGCGCAGCCGCTCCGCCGCGCGCTGCATGCCATCCACATTGCCGAGTGCATGGACGAGCGCGGCCGCCAGCGCATCCGCATCGGCGGGCGGAACGAGCAGGTTCGCATCCGCACCGAAAATCTCAGGGATACCGCCGACCCGCGTCGCGATGAGCGGCATGCCTGCCGCCGCCGCCTCGAGCGCCACATAGGGCAGCGATTCATGATGCGACGGCATGACCACGACGCGGCCGAGGGCGAATGCCTGCCGCGCGGGCATGACGCCCGCGAACTCGATCCGGACATGCGCGGGAGCGGCGCGCGCCATCTCCTCGAAGGTTGCGCTGTCTGGCCCCGAGCCGACGATCCGGATGAAGAGCGGTGTGCCGGTCCTCGTTGCCGCCTCGATGAGCGTGCCGACGCCCTTCAGCCGGCGCAGTTCGCCAATGAAGACGAAATCTGCGCACTCGTCCGCCTGCGCGCGGACGGGCTCGAACTCGGCCTCCGTCACGCCATTGTGAATGACGATGGAACGGCCTTTCGGCTCGCCCACCTTGTCGATGAAGGTTCGGAGACTGAAATCGGACTCGAAGATCACGCCGTCCGTGCGATAGCGCATGATGCGCTCCATCGCCAGAAACAGCACGCCCTGCAGCGAGCTACGGCTGAAATGCAGCGCGCCGCCATGAGGCGTGTAAACGCGCGCGCCGCCCGCAAGGCGCGGCAACAGCCGCGCATATGCGCCGCCCTTGGCGCCATGCCCGTGCACAATGTGAGGCCGAAGCTTGCTTATCCGGCCAGTTATTCGTGCCAGATTGAACGCATCGCCAAGGCCCGGCAGACGGCTCATGGGCGTGACATGGACGCCGAGCGCGCAATACTTCCGAAGCTCGTCGAGGCGCGCGAGCGAAACCGGATCGCGCGGCCGCTCGCCAAGGATGACGCCGACCTCGAGTCCCGCCCTCTGCTGCCCGCCCGCAAGATCGCAGACATGACGAAAGAGCCCGCCAAGCGGCGCGCGCAGGACATGCAGCACACGGATCGGTTCGACCGTGCCGGATGCCGGAGCGGCGGCCATCAGAAATATCGCTCCTTGACCAATATGGTGTCGCCGGGCCTCACCGGCGCGCCGGTATCGACGTCCATTTCCATCAGCCGGTCGCCGCGTTTCCTGGTGATATGGACCGTGTCCTGATTGGCCCGATAGGAAAACCCGCCCGCGATCGCCACGGCGCTCTGCACGGTCATGCCGTTGACGAAGGGATATTGCCCTGCCCTCTGCACCTCGCCGAGGATGAAGAAGGGCCTGAACTCCATGACCTGCACACTGACATTAGGGTTGCGGAGCAGGGTCTTGCCGAGCGACTCCTCAATCGCGGCCTGAAGCCCGTCCGTGGTCAGCCCCCGCGCACGCACCGGCGGAATGAGCGGAATGGCGATATTGCCGCCGCCATCGACCGAGAAATCGCCGCTGAGATCGCTCTGCCCGAACACGGTCACGCGCAACTTGTCGCCGCTATCGAGAAGATAAGGCTCCACCGCCTCGTTGATCGGGCGCTCGGTGACGCTCCTTCCGCCCGCGCAGCCGGAAAGCACAAGCCCGACGGCGAGGCACATGAGGCCGGCCGCGATCCTCCTGCCGAATTGACCGGCCGGAAACCGCTGATCCCGGATGAAAGGCAGAACGCCGCGGCGAGCCATGGCTGGACGATCCCTGAAATATCCCGCTGTTCCGCAAACTAGGCCGGACTGGTTAATTTTT
>NZ_JBATUH010000090.1:0-16797 GCF_049671045.1 Parvibaculum sp.
GAAGCGCGCGGGCCCCCGTCGGCGCGCGTATCCTCGAGCACGCGGTAGAAGGGATGGCCGCCGCCGACGCGGGTCGTCTTCATCTTGCGCGAGGCGGCGAGATCGGCCGGCCCGAGGCTCATGCCATGCATGCGCGGGCTCGCGCTGGCGATCTCCTCGACATTCTTCACGCCCTGCGCGGTTTCGAGAATGGCGTGGATGAGGATCGGTTTCTTCACGCCGTGCCTGGCTTCGAGCTGGGCGAGAAGCTGGTCGAGATAGTGAATGTCCCACGGTCCTTCGACCTTGGGCAGCATCACGACGTCGAGCTTGTCGCCGACTTCCGCGACGATCTCGGTCACGTCGTCGAGCATCCAGGGGCTGTTCAGCGGATTGATCCGTGTCCAGAGGCCCGTCTGGCCGAAATCATGAGCCTTCGCCGTCTCGATGAAGCCGCGTCGCGCCGCCTCCTTGGCGTCGGCCGGGATCGCATCTTCCAGATTGCCGAGAAGCACGTCGACCTGCGGGATCATCTCGCCGATCCGTGCGCGCACCTTCTCGTTATGGCCGGGGAAGAAGTGGATCATGCGCTCGAGCGCGACGGGAAGCTCGCGATAGGGCTCGGGCGCGCCGATGGCGAGGGGTTGATAGAAATTGGACGGCAATTTCATTGGAAATCCACTGGTGGAACATGGGGGATGCGGCAGTCTAGCCACGATGAAGCGGCGAATCCATGCGGGATTTTGGGCTTGCGGGAGAATGGGCTAGAATTCCGTCCGGGTCAGGAAATCGCCTTCATGCTGGAGGACATCATGCCTGCCAATTCGATTCCCGGACGTCTCACTCACTTTTCGATCGGTATCGCCGTTGCGCTTGCTTGCGCCGGACTTGCGTCCGCAGCGGACGCTGCGATGGGCAACAAGGAACAACTCGTCGTCGTCGAGCGCGCGACGAGCGACAGCACGCTCGATCTTGGAGCAAATGGCGATAGCGCCGGCGACGTGCTGACCTTTTCGAACGAGATCTACGACAAGTCGAACAAGACGAAGATCGGTTCGGACAACGGCTATTGCGTGCGGATAGTTGCCGGCAAGGCGTGGGAGTGCATATGGACGCTCTCGCTCGAGAAGGGACAGCTGACGGTCGAGGGGCCGTTCCTCGACGCGGGCGATTCCATGCTCTCGATCACGGGCGGTAGCGGCATGTACGCGAATGCCCGCGGCGACATGCATCTTCATGCGCGCGACGCGAAGGGCAGCGAATACGACTTCACGTACAATATCGTCCGCTGAAGCCAATCGGCCCGGAGGAGATCAGTCCTGCGCTGTCTGGCGGACGGGCCCGGCGGCGGTGAGCGCGGCAATGCCGATGACCGACGAGACGGCGATCACGAGATATGCCGTCTGGTAGCCGCCTGCCCGCTCGTAAAGGAAGCCGAGAAGCGCGGGCCCCGTCGCATTTGCGCAGGTGACGATCATCTGCGAGAGCGAGAGGATGCGCGCATAGGCCTTGAGCCCGAACGCTTCCGCCGTGATGAGCGGCTGCATCATCTGCAGATTGCCGACGGTCGCGCCGAACATGACAGAAATAATGAGAAGCGCCGTCGTTCCTTCGGCGAAGGCGAAAAGCGTGAATGACGCCGCCTGAAGGACGAAGACGCCCTGGAGATAGCGCTTGGAAGAAACGCGGCTGAGTGCCCAGCCGCCGACGAGGCGGCCCGTGATGCTCGCCGCCGCCATGACCGAGACGGCGAGCGCCGCGACATGGTTGTCGCCCGTCCGCGTCAGCACCAGGCGGAATTGATGCGCGAGGCTGCCGACCTGCGCGAGCATGGCGAAGACGTAGGACGTCGTGAACAGAATGAAAAAGCGCGTCCGGATCGCCGCGGAAAAGGACATGCCATCCGGCGGAGCGATGCGGCCGGTGGCGTCGCGCACGGGCTCGTCGCCATCGGGAGCGAGGCCCATGGAGGCCGGGCTTGGCCGCAGGAAGATCCAGGAGACGGGAACCGTGCCGAGGATCAGGATGAGCGAGAGCCAGTAGGCCGCATGTTCGAGGCCGAGCTTCTGGATCAGCGTCACCGAGATCGGCGTGAAGATGATGCCACCGAGCGACAGGCCGGTGGAGGAATAGGCGATGGCACGCGAGCGCTGGCGATTGAACCAGCGCGCGACAAGCGTGGTGCCCGGAATGACGGCGACCGCCGCATTGCCGATGCCGAAGACGATATAGAAGGCGTAAAGCTGCCAGAGGTTCGTGATATGGCCGGTCGAGGCGAGCGCGCCTGCGGAGCAGAACGCGCCGAGGGTGATGAGGATGCGCGGATCGATGCGATCCATCAGCCAGCCGACGCCAAGCCCCGCAATGCCGCCAGCGACGAAGAAGGACGCGGTAGCGGCCGAGGTCGCTTCAACGGAAAAGCCGTTATTGGTCGAGAATGCGTTGAGGAGAACGGACAGATTATAGAAAATGAGGCCGCAGGAGACCGTCTGCAGGGCAAAAACCGCGCCGACGATGTACCAACCATAGAAAAGACCGCCATTCTGGCGGTCTGGAGAGGATCTCTCCGCGCTCATTTCTCGCAGACTCCAGCGGAACGCAAGCATGCCGCCGGATGGGGCCGCCGCTGCCGGCTTACTTAATCATTCGGCAGCGCACGACAAGCGAAATCTCAGCGCACCCTAATTTCCGGCGGTGAGGCGGGCGAGTTCGGCGGCGATGGCCTGCTTGAATTCCTCCTTTTCGGTGACGCGGTGGTCGCCGCGCGCATAGGCCTTGGCGTTCTCGTAATAGAAGGCCGCGTTCATGATGTTGGCGACCCTGTTGTCGCGCGTCCTGATGACCTTGGCGGGCGCGCCGGCGACGATGGAGTTCTCCGGGATTACGGTTCCCTCGGTCACGATCGAATGACCGGCGACGATGGAATTGGCGCCGACCTTCGCGCCGTCCATGAGCGTCGCATTGATGCCGATGAGGCAGTTGTCGCCGATCTCGGCGCCGTGGATCGTGCAGTGATGCGTGATGGAGCAGTTGTCGCCGATGATCGTCGGCGTCGTGTTGCCGACATGGATCATCACGAAATCCTGAACATTCGTCCGCTTCCCGATCCGCACTTCGTGCATCTCGCTTCGGATGACGACATAGGGCCAGAGCGACGAACCTTCGCCGATGTGAACCTTGCCATAGACGAGCGCCGTTTCGTGAATGAAGGCCGGATTGTCGAGAACGACGCCGGGGCCGAAATCCTTTTTCATTGTCATTTTGAACTTTCGATTGGCGCGCGGACCGGACCGGCCGCCGCGACGAGAAGAAGCGCGAACATCGAGGCAGCCGCCATGCTGAGATATGAAGCCTGATAGCCGCCAGCATTTTCATAGAGGAAGCCCATGACGGCGGGGCCGCTGGCCACGCCCGCCACCATGAAGAGCTGGTTGAGCGAGAAGATGCGGCCATAGGCCTTGAGGCCGAAGGCTTCGGCGAGGAGCAGCGCCTGCATCATCAGCAGATTGCCGACCGTGCAGCCGAAAAGAGCAGCGACGACGAGGAGCATGGAGCCGTTGGCGAGAGCGAGGAGAACGAGCGCGATGCCCTGGCCGAGCGCAAGCGCGAGCACGAAGCCGCGCGAGGAAATATGAACGAGCGCCCAGCCGCCGACGAGCCGCCCGATAATGCTCGCGCTTGCCATGACGGCGACGGCGAGGGCGGCCATGCTGTCGTTCGAGCGTCCGGCGACGAGGCTGAAAAGGTGGGCGATGGAGCCGACCTGCGCCATCATCGCGAAGATGAAGGCCGCCGTGATGAGAATGAAGAAGCGGCTTCGGATCGCGGTCTCGAATGCGACGCCATCGGCCGGAAGCGGTGCGCCGAGATCGTCCCGCTCGATCGGATCGCCATCGGGCCCGAGCCCGACCGACATGGGGTCGGGCCTGATCGCGAGCCAGGAGACGGGAACGATGCCGAGCATCAGGATGAGGGCGAGCCATGGCGCAGCGCCGTCGAAGCCTAGGCGCTCGATCATGCTCGCCGACAGCGGCGTGAGAAGAATGCCGCCGAGCGAAAGGCCCGTCGATGCGATCGACAGCGCCTGCGAGCGCCGGCGCACGAACCAGCGCGCGACGAGCGTCGTGCCGGGAATGAGCGCGCAGCAGGAATAGCCCATGCCGAAAAGGATATAGAAGCCGTAGAGCTGCCATGGCGCGGTCACATATCCCGCGGCGAACATGGCGAGGCTGCAGATGAGCGCGCCCGCCGTCAGCATCCAGCGTATGTCATAACGTTCGATCAGCGCCGCGACGCCGATGCCGGAGATACCCGACGCGATGAAGAAGCTGGCCGTGGCGGCCGAGGCGCTCGAAACGGAAAAGCCACCATGCGCGACGAACGCCTTGAGATAGACCGAGAGATTGTAGAAGCCGAGGCCGGAGGCGACCGTCATCACCATCATGGTCGCGGCGACGACATACCAGCCGTAAAAAAGCCTGCGGCCTTGCATGGGGAGTTGCTCCTGATCGGTCATTTGTCGCTCGTCTTGTCGCCGCGGCCGCAATGAGGCGCCTTCGGAAGAATGGCCGGCGATAGTCATTCGGGTTCCCGGCGCTGGCAAGGCCCAAATCCGGATGCAACGCTCTAGCGGAGCGATCCTCGATCGGATAAGCATTTTGCATCGGAAAATGGACCGGACGGTCCGGTAACAAGAAAAGGGAGGACGTCAATGAAGTTCTACAACTCGATCGGGCCCAATCCGCGCGTCGTCAAGATGTTCATGAAGGAGAAGGGCATCGAGATCCCCTTCGAGGAAGTTGATCTGCTCAAGGGCGACAACCGGCGCGAACCCTATCTCGCGAAGAACCCGGCAGGCCAGATGCCGGCGCTGGAGCTCGATAACGGAACCGTGATCGCGGAGATCACCGCAATTTGCGAGTATCTCGACGAGGCGTTTCCGGCGAACCCGCTTGTCGGCACGACGGCGGAAGAGCGCGCGGAGACGCGCATGTGGACGCGCCGCGTCGATCTCAACATCTGCGAGCCGCTGACCAGCGGTTTCCGTTACGCGGAAGGGCTCGGTCTCTTCAAGGATCGCATGCGCTGTCTGCCTGAAGCGGCCGCCGGCCTGAAGGCGATCGCGCAAGACAAGATCACCTGGCTCGACAAGCAGCTCAGCGGACGCGAGTTCCTTGCGGGCAAGCGGCTGACGCTCGCCGACATCCTGCTGTTCTGTTTCCTCGATTTCGGCGCCTCGGTCGGCCAGCCGCTCAATCCAGAAAACAAGAATGTGGTCGCCTGGTACGAGCGCATGAAGGCGCGGCCGAGCGCTGCCGCGAGTGCGTGAGCGGGCATCGCTATGACGCTTCAAGGAGCCGGCCCCTTTTGGGGCCGGTTTTTGTTGTGGACCATTTCGGGCTGAGGCACGCCGAGGCTTTCACGCATGACGGCATCAGGCTAGGATAGTAAACATATCTTACTATCGGGAGGTTGGAGGATGATGTCGGCCGCGAAGTTTCTGATGGCGATGATGTTCGCGCTGGCGCTGGCCGCGGTGGCGGGGCAGCGGCCCGCCCATGCCGTCTCGGACAAGGACGAGGGCGTGATCGAGTGCCTGATGTCGACCCGCGTCAAGAACAAGGAGGGAGCGCAGGGCTGGTGGAACCGGCGCACGGATCAGCAGCGGCGCATCATTCTCGCGCTGCCATGCAATGAGCGATACATCCCCATGGTCTGCATTTTCCTTTACGACCCGGATCTCGTCGGTTGCACGAACAAGGGGGTCGCGGAATCCCGCGCCACGGCGGCATGTCAGGCCAAGGGTTACGATCTGATGTCGCAAGAGCTTGCGGACTGCAAAGCGGAATTCAAGAAGACGTTCAAGCCGCCATTCCCGCGCGTTTCTAGCTGACGGCGGTTTCCGGCGAATTCAGGGGAGGAGAAGAGATGAAGTGGTTTGTCAGGGCATTCGCGATCATCGGCGCGCTGGCGGCGGCGGATATGGCGATGCCGCAGGCGGCGCTTGCCGACAAGGCGCCCGAATGCATGCAGAGCGACGTGCGCAAGATACCCGACCAGCGCATGCAGGAATGGTGGGACAAGCGCACGCCCGAGCAGCAGAAATATATTCGCGAGTTGCCCTGCAATGAGCGATATATTCCCATGACCTGCATCTTCCTGTTCGATCCCGATCTCAAGGGGTGCACGAACAAGGCCGTTGCGGAATCGCGCGCGAATGCCGCCTGCCAGGCCAAGGGGCTCGATCTGATGTCCGAGGAGATGGCGGACTGCAAGGCGGAATTCAAAAAGACCTTCAAGCCACCGTTCTCCTGAGAGGCCGCTCTCCATGTCACCCGACCCCGCCGACACGCTCGATCCCGACTGGGAGTCGCCAGCCGCCATCACGCTTGGCAAGAAGGTGCTGGAGCTCGATCCCGAGCGCGGCTATGTGCGCGCGTCGTATGTGGCGGGTGACAATTTCATCAATCGGGGAGGACGTATCTATGGCGGCTTCCTCGCGGCGATGCTCGATGGCCTGTGCGGACACGCGGTGAGGCTCACTCATCGCCAGCCGGGTACGCCCCAGGTCACGCTCGAACTCAAGACGAGCTTCATTGGCCGCGCCGACAAGGGCACGCTGATCGGGGAGGGATGGGTTCGCCATCGCGGCAAATCCATCGCCTTCGCCGAAGCGGAGTTGCGCGACGAGGCGGGCGAGCTTGTCGCCAGAGCGAGCGCGACCTTCAAGGTTGGTAGCTGAGGGCAAGATCGGCACCTGAGAGCGCTGCAGCTTTTTTCCTCTATCCGTCATCGTCGCTGCGCCGCGGGCTCCTCCGCGGCGCCTTTCGCGCGTGTCCCGATGCGGGTCATGCCGCGTGAGCGCGGATCAAAATCCCCAAACAGGCATTTCAGACCTTTGATTTTGTGGCGATCAAGTGCACCCTGTTCGTCTGTACACGAGTCGATTGCGCGTTCGGGGCTTCGCGCCCTTTTGTGATTGCATGCCGTCAGCATGGGGGACCAGATGACAAATGTCGCGCTTGCCGATCCCGTCGAGGAACTCTCGCCCTGGTGGGGGCGCGCCGTCGCCGTCACATTCGCACTGGGCTTTGCTGTTCTGATCCTGCTGACGGTGAAGGCCTATCAATACGCGCCGCCCATTCCGGACCGCACGGTCGACACCTCCGGCAATGTCATCTTCACCGGCGACGACGTGCGCGCCGGGCAGGAAGTGTTCCTCAAATACGGCCTGATGAACAATGGCAGCATCTGGGGCCATGGCGGCTATCTGGGACCGGATTTCAGCGCGGCCGTGCTCCACAACTGGGCGCTCGATCTCGCCGAGCGGCGAGCGCAGGAGCGCTTCTCGAAGGGTTATGAAGCTCTTTCGCCCGAGGATCGCGCCGCCGTGGAAGGCGAGGTCGGCGCGCTGCTGAAGGTCAATCGCTACGACCCGGAAACGGCCGCTCTGACGATGCTGCCCGCCGGCGCGGAAACCTTCGCGAAGGAGATCGAGCATTGGAAGAGCTATTTCGAGAAACCGGAACTCAATGGCGGCCTGACCGCCAATCTCATCACCGATCCGAAGGAGCTTCACGACCTCACGGCCTTCTTCACATGGGCGGCATGGGGCTCCGTTGCCGAACGGCCGGGAGCGAAACATTCCTATACGAATAATTTTCCCTACGATCCCCTTGCCGGCAATCATCCGACAGGTGCTGCCGTGCTCTGGTCGGCGATCAGCTTCATCTTCCTTCTCGGCGGCACGGCGATCGTGCTTCTCGCCTTCGGCAAGTTCGATTATCTGGGCTGGCACGGCGCGGCCGCCCCGGTCGAGAAATGGGTTCTGAGCGATGCACAGAAGGCGACACTCAAATATATGGCTGTCGCTTCTGTCCTGTTCCTCGGCCAGACCTTCTTCGGCGCGGGCGTCGCGCATTACCGCGCGGATCCCGGCTCCTTCTACGGCATCGACCTCGCTGAATATTTCCCGAGCAATCTCCTCCGGACATGGCATCTTCAGTCGGCCATCTTCTGGATCGCGACATCATATGTCGCAGGCGCGCTTTTCGTTGCCGAATTGCTGGGACGAGCGAGCCCGCCGCGCCAGAAGCTCGGCATTCACCTCCTGTTCGGCGCGGTCGCCATCGTCATAGTGGGCAGCATGCTCGGCGAATGGGCGGGCATTCTCCAATGGCTGCCGCGGAGCTGGTTCTGGTTCGGCAATCAGGGTTGGGAATTTCTGGAGCTTGGCCGCTTCTGGCAGATCCTGCTCGCTATTGGCCTTCTGTTCTGGTTCTTCCTCGTATGGCGCGCGGTCCAGCCCGCCTTGCACGATCCGCAGCGGAAGGGCTTTGCGAAGTTCTTCCTCATCGCGGCATTCGCCATTCCGCTTTTCTATCTGCCGGCGCTCTTCTTCGGCTCACAGACGAATTACACGGTCGTCGATGCGTGGCGCTTCTGGATCATCCATCTCTGGGTCGAGGGGTTTTTCGAGTTCTTCGTCACCGTGGTCGTGGCGGTCATCTTCTATCAGATGGGGCTCGTGCGGCGGATCACGGCGCTCCGCACCATCTATCTCGATGCGATCCTCTATTTCGGCGGCGGGCTGATCGGCACGGGGCATCACTGGTACTGGACCGGCCAGACCGAGGTGAACATGGCATTCTCCGCCACATTCTCGGCGCTCGAGGTCGTGCCGCTCACTCTCATCACGCTCGATGCCTGGGATTTCGTGCGGACGACGCGCGGGAGCGACAGCATGGTCATGCGCCATCGCTGGACCTTCTACTTCCTGATGGCGGTCGGCTTCTGGAACTTCGTCGGCGCGGGCGTCTTCGGCTTCCTCATCAACACGCCGATCATCAGCTATTACGAGGTGGGAACCATCCTCACGCCGAACCACGGCCACGCCGCGATGATGGGTGTCTTCGGAATGCTGGGCGCGGGGCTCATGGTTTTCGTTCTGCGCGAAATCGTGGCCGACGACGTCTGGCCGCGGATCGAGAAGCTGGTGCGCGTCGCCTTTTGGGGGCTGAATATCGGCCTTGCGATGATGGTGCTCTTCAGCCTTTTTCCCGGCGGGGTTCTGCAGGTTCTCGACGTGACCGAGAACGGCTATTGGCACGCGCGCAGCCTCGCTCACACGGGCACACCCATTGCGCGCTTCCTCGAATGGATGCGAATGCCCGGCGATCTCGTCTTCATGTTCGCTGGCGCACTGCCTCTCGCGCTGGCGCTGGTCTGGGGCTATTTCGCGCGCTGGCGGGCAACGGGCGACGCGCGCTGAGCGCGCTGCCTTCATCATGCGAGCCGGCGGCAATGTGCCTGCCGCCGGTTCAGCTTCCGCCTCGGCACGGCACCGCGCGAGGCTCTCGGACCGGTCAACGACCGAGCGCGTAGAACTCCGCGTTGGGGCGCATGCTGGTGACATTTGCCATGCGGTTTGAAAGGCCGAAAAAGGCCGAGATCGCGGCGATGTCCCAGACATCTTCCTCCGTGAAGCCATAGGCCTTCAGCGCCTCGATGTCGGCATCGCTGACCAAGTGGGCCTGCTGCGAGACCTTGACCGCGAAGTCGATCATGGCCTTCTGCCGCTCGGTGATGTCGGCCTTCCGGTAATTCGTCGCGACCTGATCCGCGATGAGCGGGTTCTTCGCCCGGATGCGGAGGATCGCGCCATGCGCCACGACGCAATACTGGCACTGGTTCATGCCGCTGGTGGCGACGACGATCATCTCGCGCTCCGCCTTGGAAAGATTGCCGGGCTTTTCCATCAGCGCGTCGTGATAGGCGAAGAAGGCGCGGAACTCGTCCGGCCGGTGGGCGAGCACGAGAAAGACATTGGGAATGAAGCCGGATTTCTCCTGCACGGCCAGGATGCGCTCCCGTATGTCATCCGGCATCTCGGAAAGCTCGGGCACGGGGAAGCGGCTTATGGGCGCCTCGGTAGCGGTCATCGGATCGTCTCCACGTTTTCTGGGCAGCATCGCCCGGCATGGCCGGGCGATGAGTTGATCGTTGTACGGTTTAATCAGGCGTCCTGCGCGACCGGCACGATCACGCGGCCGCGGATCTGTCCCGCGAGCAGCTTCCCTGCGACGGGGATCACATCGGAGAACGAGATACGCTCGGTCAGAGCGTCGAGCAGGGCAGGGTCGAGATCGCGCGCCAGCCGTTTCCATGCTTCCAGCCGCTCTTCGCGCGGGCACATTACGCTGTCCACGCCGGCAAGCGTCACGCCGCGCAGGATGAAGGGCGCGACCGTGGCCGGAAATCCCATTCCGGCCGCAAGCCCGCAGGCAGCTACGACGCCGCGATACTTCATCGACGCGCAGACATTGGCGAGAACCTGCCCGCCCGCAACGTCGATGGCGCCGGCCCAGCGTTCCTTCGCCAGCGGCTTGCCGGGCTCGCTGAAGTCTGCGCGCGGCAGGATTTCCTTCGCGCCCAGCCGCTTCAGGAAGTCTGCCTCTTCCATGCGGCCCGTGACCGCTGCGACGTGATAGCCGAGCCGGGAGAGAAGGGCGACGGCGACGCTACCGACGCCGCCGGCGGCGCCCGTCACGAGAATTTCCCCCGATGCGGGCCGGACGCCCTGGCGTTCGAGCGCGAGCACGCAAAGCATCGCCGTATAACCGGCCGTGCCGATGCTCATCGCCTGTGCCATGGTGAAGTTCGGTTCCATAGGCACGAGCCAGTCGCCCTTGACGCGCGCCTTTTCCGCGAGGCCGCCCCAATGCACTTCGCCCACGCCCCAGCCATTCAGCACCACCTTGTCGCCCGGCTTGTAATCCGGATGGCTGGACTGCTCGACGGTTCCGGCGAAGTCGATCCCCGGAACCATGGGAAACTTGCGCACCACCGGGCTCTTGCCGGTGATGGCGAGCGCATCCTTGTAGTTCAGCGTGGACCAGGCGACGCGGACCGTGACGTCGCCTTCCGGCAGGCTGCTCTCGTCAATATCGGCCAGGCGGACATTCTGCCCGCTTTCGGATTTCTCGATCAGTATGGCTTTGAACACGTATTATCGCTTTCAGGTCCCCACGGACCGCTTTTCAAGAAGGTTGAAGAAGCCTGCGGCAAACCGGTCGAGAGGCGCCGCGTTACGTTCGAGTTTTGCGCGCAGCACCGCGCCCTCCCAGCCGATCCAGAAGAAGGCGGCCAGCGCATCGCAATCGGCATCTGGCGCGATCTCGCCAGCTGCCTGCGCGGCCCGGAGGCACGCGGCGGTGCGCGCCTGCCAGTCCTCGAACACCGAAATCAGCCGTTCACGGAATATTTCCGGGAGTGCGCCCATCTCCTGTCCGAGATTGCCGACGAGGCAGCCGCGCTTGAAATCATGCCGCTCCATACCCCGGCGCGCATCGGCGATGAAGTCGCGCAGGCGCTGCAGCGGCGTGAGCGTCGTATCTGTAAACCAGCGGTCGAGCTTGCCCGCGAAATAGTCGGCGTAGGACTGGATCAGCTCGAGCCCGAACGCATCCTTGCTCGGGAAGTAGTAGTAGAACGATCCCTTCGGCACGCCGACCGATCCGAGAATTTCATCGAGGCCGGTCGACGAGTAACCCTTCTCCGTCAGGATCGCGACGCCTGCACGCAGGAGCCTGCCGCGCAGTTCGTCGATCTCCGCCGCCGCCTTTGGCGGCCGCCCGCGCCGCCTTGCCGTCACTGGTTGAACCCTTGCCATAAATATTTATTAGACCGATCGTCTATAAAAAGGCAAGCGCGCAATCGCGCGCACAGCCGCGCGCGCCTTTCCTTTCCAGAACGGCATGGGAGCGCCGGACCGCGCCGTGCAATCTCCGGCTCGTGAATTTTTTAAATGTGAAGGGGGAGGGTACCGCTCGGCGGCACGCGCAGCTGACCGCAAACCGGGCCCGATAAGGCCGAACGACTTTTCAGGTATCGGCTGGCGGAAGGGGTGGGATTCGAACCCACGGTGAGCGTGAACCCACGCCGGTTTTCAAGACCGGTGCCTTAAACCACTCGGCCACCCTTCCTGAGAGGACGGCTTAAGGGTTCCGGCTGGTCGAGACAACCGGAAAAAGCGTCGCCGGCAGCTGCGCCGTCTCCGGCAAAGGGCACGACCATTCGTTCTTCCTTCAGCCGCCTGACGAGCGCCGAAAGCTGCTCAATGGGGCGGGCGAGTTCCCTCAGGAACTTGCCCAATCCCTTCCGCTTCTTCCTGGCGGCCGAACGCAGAACGTCCCGTTCGGCGGCAATAGCGCTCTCGAGGGGCCCGGACAGCATCGTCCCCTGATAGGCCCATTCCTGAATGCAGACGGCGGGGACGAGCTGGAGCGCGGCGAGACCGCCGGAGCGCAGCGCCTCGTCATCGAACATGATGTCGTCCACGGCCCGGTCCATCTTCACCGTCAGTTCCATGAGCGTGGTGGCTCCATCCCGGTTGAGGATGTAGCCTGCGGCGCCTGCGCTCGTGGAGGTGAGCCGCGCAAGCCTGTGGCCGTCGAACAGCGGCAGGGATTCGCGCCTCAGCCAGACCGGCTGGCGCATGGTTTCAAGTTTGATGATATGGAAGGGCAGGCTCTCCAGCAGCGCCTTCGATTCCACAAGGGTCCTGAATCCGGCACTCAGCCGGACGTCGTCTTCCAGGATGCAGCAGTGAGTTTTTCCACCGGCAAGAAAACGCGCCCAGGCCGCTCGATGGCTGAGCATGCAGGCGACCTCGTACCGGGACAGGCTGTACCTGGGAGTGTCGGAAACGAGAGAATAAATCCTGTCAGTGCCCAGATTATTCCCGTCAACGGCCCTGACACGCTCAAATTTAATTTCAAATTCGCGAAGTATTTTTGTTATTCGAATCAGTCGCTCGGGATGCCGGTCGAGATTTATGACCATAACATCCATGGCAAACTCCGTAGTTTTCAGGCTGTGTGTGATTCATGCTCTGAAAACGAGAATTTTACAATGGGATATTCTCCTATTTCACAGGAACGTCATCGGGAATATATGAGTTTCCCGAGCGAATTCAGATTATGGAAACAAGGTGGCCGCGCTTCGAGGGGGCATTGATGAAGATTTCTTTGGTTATACCCAACTATAATTCAGGCAATATTATCGAGCGGGCCATCTCCTCAGTCGTCAGCCAGAACTATCCGGACCTCGAACTCATTCTCGTCGACGGGGGGAGCACCGATGAATCGATCCGGATTTGCCGCGAACATGCCGATCTTTTCTCCGTTTTTGTGAGCGAACCGGATGCCGGCATCGCGGATGCCCTCAACAAGGGATTTGCGCGGGCATCGGGCGATCTGTTCGGCTGGCTGGCGGCCGACGACGAGTTGGCGCCGGGAGCGCTGCACCATTGGAACGAGCTGTTCCAGCGCCATCCGGAAGTCGATGCGATAACCGGTGGCTGCCTGCGCGTGTTCGAGGATGGAAGCACGCTGATCACGACGCCGCGCGCCGATGTCATGCAGCGCATAACCTTCAATAACGGGATCGAGCAGCCGAGCACGCTATGGCGCGCCGGATTGCATCGCAGGATCGGCGCGCTCGACACCAGCTACAAGCTCGCCTTCGACTGGGATCTCTGGTGCCGCTTCAGGAAGGCGGGCGCTCGCGTCATGCCGATTGACCGCGTCATGTCGCATTATCATTTTTCGGCCACGAACCTTACATCGAGCTCGGGCGAAAAGCTGATGCGCGAGATGTTCCGTGTCGTGCGCACTCACGGTCCCTATTTCGGCCTCGTGGCCTATGTCTATCTCGCCCTGTTCAAATATTTCGATCTTCACGGCTGCTTCGACAAGCCGAAGACATGGTCGCTGAGGCGCGCGGCGCTGAGGGTGTTTCTGGGCTTTCTGTATGTGATTTTCACGCCTCGCATTATCAGGGCGTATAACTGGAAATTCATTTCGCGGCAGATGCGCGGGCTCGTCTGGTTCAGGCGCTGATTTGGGAGCGCGACGCCGAGGCGTCACTCCGCCGCGGGCTGGCGCAATTCCTCCTCGCGCTTCTCTGTAGCAGATGCGCGTCTGTGGCCGCTGACCTCATGGCCCGCATCGGCCGGCAACGGCAGGAAGAAGACGAGCGGCGCAAGACCGATCAGCGCGATGACGAAATAGGCCGGGCTGAAATCGCTTGCGGTGAGCTCCGCCCTTCCGCTGAAGGAAAGCGTCATGTGCAGAAGCAGCGCGCCAATGCCGACGCCGAAGCTCAGCGACAATTGCTGGGCGACGCTCGAGAGCGTGGTCGCGCGGCTCATCATCGGCAAGGCGATGTCGGCATAGGCGATCGTATTGAGCGCGGTGAATTGCAGCGAGCGGAAGAAGCCGCCGATGAGCAGGGTCGCGATGATCAGGAGATGCGGCGTCATGGGCGTGAAGAACCCGTAGGACGCCATGAAGGCGGCGCAGATGAATGTGTTCGCCAGCAGAACGGTGCGGAAGCCGAAATACCGGATGATCGGGCCCGCTGTGAATTTCATGACGATGGCGCCCGCTGCGCCGGCAAAGGTGATCATGCCGGAGGCGAAAGGAGTGAGGCCGAAGCCGAGCTGAAGCATCATCGGGGTCAGGAAGGGAAGGGCGCCGATCCCCATGCGGAAGAGAAAGCCGCCCGTCACGCTCGCGCCGAATGTACGTACGCGGATTAGCGATATGTCGATGATGGGCGCGGCCGTCGCCCGGGTGTGCCGGTAATAAAGCGCGAGGAAGCCGATGCCTCCGGCGAGCAGCGCGAGCACGGCGGGGGTCGGCAGGATGCCCCGGCCGACATTCTCGAAGCCGAACATGGTGGCCGCAAGGCCGATGCTCACGATAGCAAATCCGATCCCGTCGAAGCGGTCGGCGCGCTCTTCCTTCGTGTTGGGGATGAAGATCATCGCCAGGATGACGCCGAGAATGCCGATCGGAATGTTGATGAGGAATATCCACCGCCAGCTTCCATAGGTGGCGATGAAGCCTCCGAGCGGCGGCCCGACCACGGGCCCGATGAGAGCGGGCACGGTGAGCCATGCCATGGCGTTGACGAGTTGAGATTTCTCCACCGTCCGCAGAACGACGAGCCGGCCGACGGGCACCATCATGGCCCCGCCCATGCCTTGCACCACGCGCGCAAGCACGAGCTCGGACAGGCTGTTCACGAAGGAGCAGCCGATCGAACCCAATGTGAATATGACGATGGCTATACAGAAGACGGTGCGCGCGCCGAAACGATCGGCGATCCAGCCCGAGAGCGGAATGAAGATGCCGAGGCTCAGCAGATAGGCCGTGATGGCGAGGTTGAGCCGGAGCGGGTCTTCGCCGAAGGACTGCGCGATGGCGGGCAGGGCCGTCGCGATCACCGTCGAGTCCAGATGCTCCATGAAGAGCGCGCAGGCGATGATGAGTGGAACGAGAATGGCCCTGGACGGCGCGGCTTCTGACATCGGGGAACCGTGACCATGCTTCTGCGGGTGTCGGTACCGTAACTCGCGCGACGCGCGGTCCGGGCCGTCCGGCTCGGCCTTGTCGCCGCCACCTGGGTCGCGAGGTTCGTGCTTCTAGACCCCTTCCAACGCCGCAGGCAAGCCATTCCGGCTCATTTCACACGACGTTGCCGTGCATTTGGCCGGCGAAATGGCAATTCCCTTTTGCCACGGCGGCCAATGCTTGCCAAAATGGGACAAAACAGGCGGCGCAGGGGGCCGCTGTAAGTATGGGGGGTAGTCGTGTTGCCGGTCGATCTTTCGTCAACCTGGATTCCGTTGAGCCTGCTTGGCGTTCTTTGCCTCTACATGGTGTTCCTGTTCATGCAGGAACGCCGCGAGAGCAGGGCGCTGCTGGCGGCCGAAGCCGCAGCGTCGGCAATGGCGCCGGCCGAACCAAGCTTTGCGGCTGCGCCCTCCGCTCCTGCCGCGCCCGTGGCTCCCGTCATGGCGGTGAAGGAAAGTCCCGCCAGGCGCAAGCCGCGTCTCGTCTGGCGCACGGCGTGGATCTGGCTTCCCTTCATGGCCGGATTTGCCGGACAAGCCTATCTCGACATCATCAAGCCGCTGGTCGAGAAGGCCGGGGTCTGATCGCGATCAGGCGATTTCGAGATCGGGGAGACCTCCACCGGACGGAAGCTCCATGATCCCGTCGATGATGCGGTCGGGCTCGCCGACGCCGCCATGGGCGAGAAGCATCCGCGCCTTGGCGACCATGGCGTCGCGCGACAGTGGCGCTTCGGGGTCGCCCTTGGCGTTCTCGCGCCGCGCGGAGATCTCGCTGCCGTCGCGCAGACGGACGCGCACTTCCGCGCCCCAGGCTTTGGGATAGGCCGCGCGATAGGGGTCGCGGGCATGGATGGCGACCTTTAGCGCGAGGGCGGCGCATTCGTCGCGGGCGGCGGCCCCGAACGCCTCGAAATCGACAATGGGCAGGCTCAGCGCGGCGGCCACCGCATGCTGGAGCGAGAACTTCGCCTCATAGTCGCTCGTGGCGACGGGACGGTCGCAGACGTCGAGCGCGGCCTGATAGGTGTCGACCTCGACGGAGACGATTTCGCGGCCCGCAATGGCGATGCGCAATTCCTCGGCGGCGTCGATCGCCGGATGGGTGTGGCGGCAGGACGGCCACGGCTTGATCGAGGTCCGCACGAGCTGCCACGGCGCATCCGCCGCGCGCAGGACCGCATCGGGATCGGCGTCGGGGCAGGCGGCGCGAAAGAAGCCCTTCTCGCCCTCGAGAATCCGGGCGGGACCAGTGAAGCCGAACGAGGCGAGAAGCGCGGCCTTAAGGCCCGCTTCGGCGGCATGCCCCGCATGGAGGTGCTTCGTCATCGCACCGGTTTCGAGAAACTGCCAGAGCCCCGCCGACTGGCTGCCCGCATTGCCGAGAGCGTGAACTG
>NZ_JBATUH010000091.1:0-36234 GCF_049671045.1 Parvibaculum sp.
CAGGAGTGTCCGACCTCACCGCGCTCGCGTTACGATCCTCTGTCGCGATCGAAATGCTGGCGATGGCAAACGGTGTCATCAAACCGTTAGACATCAGATCACCTCCTTTCAATGGTTGAACCCAGGATCTTCAGCCTGGGACGCAACGCAGATTCCGTCAAGGAAATGTATGTGAAACTTAAGCAAGCACAGCATCGAGTGTGCTGAAGCTCGCGGGCTTGCTGGCTTTTTCGCACTTCGCGGAGCGACGCCGCGGCGGAGGGAAAGGCGGGGCGGGCCGCTCCGGCGCGCGATCACGCACGAATCAAGGCTTGGAAGCCGATGTGGCCGCAGCGATGGCGCCGCCCTCGGTCTGGCCTTCGGCAGCGCCCCGCAGCAGATCGGCGATGGTGGCCCCGTCGAGGATGGAGGCTTCGGCTTCCGAGAGGCGGGCGAAGAGGCTGTCGATCCGCGCTTCATGCGCGAGCGAACGGTCGGGAATGCCGCCTGTCTCGGTGTGCAGGCGGACGGCCTCGATCACATCCGCGATGCGCACGAGTTCCGCTGGGCGGCAGGGCACGAGCCGGCTCGGACGGTCGTTCGAGTGCGTCAGAAGTCCCGCTTCGAGCAGCACCGCCTCGATCCGGTTGACGGCTTCGAGAGGCAGGTGGAGCCGGTTCGAAACGGTTTCGTCCGTCCACGGTGTTTGTCCCTTCTCGAATGCCTCGTGAACGAGCAGCAGCATGTGTATCGCAATGCGATCGCGCTGGCGCGTGGTCAGCAGGGCAAGGCCGATGGCGGGCGAGAGGTGACGCCGGTTCTGGAAGTAGAAGGAGATGGCGCAGCCGGCCAGAAGGATGAGCCAGGCGGCATAGAGCCAGATCATGAAGACGACGAGGCTCGCAAAGGCCGAATAGATGGCGACATATTGCGCCGATTTGACGACGAAGGTGGCGAAGGCCCAGCCCGTCGCGCCCCAGACGACGCCGGCGACGCTCGCGCCGACCAGCGCCGCGCTCCATGTGACGCGAGTATTGGGGATCATCATGTAGATGAAGGCGAACATGCCGATCAGCACCGCATAAGGCACGACGCGGCTCGTCTGGGCGATGAGAAAGCGGAAGGGCTCCGTCTCCGCAAGGCCGCCCAGGAACGAGTGCGAGAGCGTACTCGCCATGATGCCGATCGCCGTCAGCACAACGATGGGGCCGAGGACGCCCATGCCGATGATTTCGGTGAACTGGCGTGTGAGCGAGCGGCTGGCGGTGACGTGCCAGATGCTGTTGAACGCCTCCTCGATCTTGTTGACCATCGAGATCACGGTATAGAGGAGGAAGGCGAAGCCGACCGTGCCCAGCACGTTCGCATTAACCCGGCCGACGAACTCCATCACGCGCTGGGTGATCTCCTTGCCCTGCTCGCCGAGCGGGCCGAGGAATTCGACCAGCATGCTTTCGAGATAGCTGTCGAAGCCGAAGGCGCGGAAGATCGCAAAGCCGATGGCGAGAGCGGGAACCAGAGACAGCAGCGTCGTATAGACGAGGCTCATGGCACGCAGATTGAGCCTGCCGTCGATCAGGTCGCGGGCGACTACCCAGACGATGCGGCCGGCCTCGATCAGGCCGACACGCCAGAGAGGCGCTCCTTCGAGAGACTCCTCCCACAGAAGCGCGCGCAGCCGGCCATAGATCGAAACCGCATTCAGCATGAAGACGATGCTAGCGGCGCGGGCGCAAATTGAAAGGCCCTCCCGGGGGAGGGCCTTGAACTCGAGTGGGGGGCGGGATCCGCCGCGGATGGGCCCGTCTCAGCTGAGAACGAGATTTTCCGCCGAGAACCGGCCGTTGCGGCCTTCGACCAGTTCGTACTGAATCTTCTGACCTTCCTTGAGAGCCTTCTGCCCGGCCCTCTCGACGGCCGAGATATGGACGAAGACGTCCTTGCCACCATCTTCCGGCGCAATAAATCCATATCCCTTAGTGGCGTTGAACCACTTCACAACTCCAGTAGCCATATTGCCTAGATCGCCTCGTCGTGAATTGAAGAATGACGCCGGTTTCAATGACGCCAGTCGTAAACGCTAGCACTTTCTCAAATTCCGGCCTACCGAAAATATGGGCGCAAACCTGCCCGATCCGGGCCCTTCCCGGGGGTGAGACCCCGTGAAGATATTGTTAAACATGGCTGGCTAAGCTTCTCTCCAGACGCTGAATTCCGGAGGCCGGCCCATGTTGGCCCGGTCGTGATTTTCTACACGTCATGCTGCGTGCCGGACTGTTGAAGGGCCATGGATACCAAGAACGCCGCCCCCCTTGTAGAACGCCTGAACGACTATCTGTCGCGGCTCTCGCCGTCGATAGCGGCGAAACTCGCCCAGGGTCTCGAGCGGGAAAGGCTGCGCGGGGCGAACGGCCTGCCTTACGACCTCATTCTGTCCTCGATCCGGCCGCTGCTTGCCAATGTCGGCGGCTCGCGGATCGGCACGCCGGGCCCGGAACGCCTGTTCTGCATGCCCTTCGCGGACCTGCTCGTCGACCGCTTTGACCCGACCTCGTCCCGCAAGCAGATCAGGCGCAGCTCGATCGCGCCGGTCTGGCTCTGGCTCGAAAAGGAACTGCTGCCGGATACGCTGCCCGACATCATCCGCCGCCTTGTGGCGCAAACGCTCGAAACGGACGAGGCCGCGCGCGGCGGCACGCTCGCGGTTCTCTATGCCACCTGCTCGACCGCCATCCTCGCGGCGGTGGATGCGGCGCGGCGCGACACGGCCGAGCGGCGGAAGATCGAGCGCCTTCTCGGCGGCGAGCACGTTCTCGACGATGCGCTTGAAATGGCCCGCGCGCTTTCCGTCGCGAGCTTCATGCTCGCCGTGCACAAGGAACTGCCGAGCCGGATCGCAGATTTCGACGAGGCGCTGGTCGCAAGGGTCGGCGAGATCTACAACGAGGCCCGCCATGCCTCGATGGAGAACGGCATCTATGTGCCCTTCGCGGTGATGGCGCGGCTTGAAGAGCCCTGGCAGATATTGAGGCTCGCGCGAAAGCTCGTGGGCTTCGGCAACGATGCCGCCGTCAGCCGTTCCGGCCTTGCCGAGCTTGGCGAGATCTTTCTGCGCGAGCTCGAGAACATCGCCGATACGATGAGCAAACGCCGCGTGGGTACGAGCGATCTCGACGAGATGCGCGCCCAGATCGGACGCTTCGCCGAGGTTTCGCAAGGTTTCATCCGTGAAATAGACATTCGCCGCTGCAGCGACTGGGGGCACAGGATTCTCGCGGCTCGCGCGCGGCTCTCGGCGGCGATCGCCGAGGAAATGTCGAGGTTCGAGCTGGAGCTTGCGCGCGCGCTGCCGCTGCACCAGATCGGAAGCTACGGCAAGAACGGGCCGCGCCGCCCGGATGTGACGAAGGCGCCGAATTTCAGCAGGGCCGAACGTGCGGCCGCCTGCCTGCGCTTCGTGACCGAAGTCTGCCCGTCCGTGGAATCGATCGGCGCCCAGGCTCATTGCAAGACCGTGCATCAGCAGATCGAGACCTATCTTCAGTCCTATGAGGATGGGCTCATCGAGGAATTGCGGCGCTCCAAGGGCGCGGAGCGAGCCAATGCGCAAGCCTATGTCGACATCGTCGTCGGCTACCGGGAGGCGATGGGCGCTGCCGGCATGGCGCAGACGCTGCGCCGGCGCGGGCAGGTTGCCGCCGCGGCTCAGGCGTCCTGATCGCGCTCAGGCGCTAAGAAACTCCTCCTCATAGGCGAAAAGGCCGGGCATGCCGCCCGTGTGCAGGAAGACGAGCGCCTCGTCGGCAGCGAAGTGTCCGGCGCGAATGAGGGCGAGGAAACCTGCCATCGCCTTTCCCGTATAGACCGGATCGAGAAGGATGCCTTCGCTCCGAGCGACAAGCTCGACTGCCTCGACCATGGCCGCCGTCGGCATGCCGTAGCCTTCGCCGAGAAACCCGTCTTCGAGATGAACCGCATCCCTTGGCGGCGCGGGCACGCGTAAAAGGGCCGCCGTCTCGGCGGCGAGCTTGTGGATGCCGTCGGCCATGGCCTTCGTATCGGTGCGATAGACGTTGATCCCGTGGATGGCGGGGCCTTTTCCGCGCAAGGCCGCGCCGGCAATGAGGCCGCCTTGGGTGCCGCCGCTCGATGACGCATGGACGATGCGCGCCTCGCCGATGCCGAGCGCGTCGAGGGCATCGGCGATTTCGCCATAGGCGAGCGCATAGCCGAGCGAGCCCGTCGCATTGGAGCCGCCGGTGGGCACGAAATAGGGCTTGCCGCCATCGTCCTCGATCCCGGCCATGACGGATCTGATCGCCTCGATGGCATCGGTGCCCGGCTGCACGATCCTGACTTCGGCGCCGAGTATCTCATCCATCAGCAGGTTGCCGGAGCTGCGATAAAGCCTGCCCTCGTAAGGCACGATGTCGAACAGCACGAGCACGGATCGAAGCCCGGCCGCCGCTGCTGCGGCGGCCGTCTGGCGCGCGTGATTGGATTGCAGCGCGCCTGTGGTCACGACCGTGTCGGCGCCCTGGGCGAGCGCCTCCCCGATCAGGAATTCGAGCTTGCGCGTCTTGTTGCCGCCGCCCGCAAGGCCCGTGCAATCGTCGCGCTTGATGAAAAGGCGCGGGGAGGGCGCGCCGCCCTCCGAGACGGTGCGAGAAAGCCGCGTCATCTCGGTGAGCGGCGTCGGCAGATGGGCGAGCCGGAAACGGGGAAAGGCCGAAAAATCGCCGGACATCACACAACGCCTTCGCCGCGGAACTTTTCGATCTCCGCCGGGCCATAGCCGAGGGCGGCAAGGATCTCATCCGTGTGCTCGCCGAGAAGCGGCGCGCGCCCCCGCAACGTGCCGGGCGAGCGCGACAGGCGCACCGGCGTTTCCATCACCGGCGCGGGCTTCGGCATTCCGGGGAAGGAGAGGGGGTGGAGATAATGCATGGCGTTGATGTGCGGATCGTCGAGCGCCTGCTGGGGAGAGAGCACGGGGCCTGCGGGAATGCGCGCTTTCTCGAGTTCGCCGAGCGCTTCTTCGGTCGTCCGGCTCCCGGCCCAGCGCGCCGTCCGCTCCGACAGGATGGCGCCATGGTCGCCACGCGAACTGTCATCCCTGAAGCGAGGATCGGAGAGCCAATGATCCTCGCCCATGAGCCTCGCCCAGCGCTTGAAGAGCGGCGCGCCAATCACCTGCACGAGAATCCAGCCATCCTTCGTCCGTACGATGTCGGCGGGGCCCGCGTAAGGGCTTTTGTTGCCGATCGCCACGCGATTGATCTTGCGCAGATCCTGCTCGATCAGATGGAAGTTGAAATAGGCGAGCGCCGTGGAAAGGAGCGCGCCTTCGACGACCTGACCCTTGCCGGAGCGCGCCCGCTCCATCAATGCGGCAAGCGTGCCGAAGGCGGCGAGCGACGCCGTTCCGAAATCGACCCACGGGGCGTAGCTCTTCACCGGCTCGTCGGGATGGCCGGTGAGATAGGCCGCTCCGACCATGGACTGCGCGACGCCGTCGAAGCCCGTTCGCTCGCTATAGGGCCCGCCATGCCCGAAAGCCGAAACGGTGGTGAGGATGATGTCCGGCTTGACCGCGCAAAGGCTTTCATAGTCGAGGCCCATCGCCGAGAGCGTGGAGGGGGGCAGGTTGGCAACCACCACATCCGCCGTCGCCACCAGCCGCTTGACGATGCCGCGTCCGGTTTCAGTCATGGGATCGAGCGTCAGGCCGAGCTTGTTGCGGTTCATCTGAAGGAACATGGCGCCTTCGCCGCCTTCGCCCGCGCTCGCGCCAGGAACGATCGGCTGCACGAAACGGTCCTCGCTGCCCTCGCGCTTCTCGATGCGGATGACCTCGGCGCCGAGGTCGCCCAGCAGCGCGGCGCAATAGGGCCCGGCAATATACCTGCCGAAATCAAGCACCCTGATACCGCTGAGGATGCCCCCGCCTTCACCTTGCGCCGTCATTTTCGTCTCCTGCTTCCTGGGCGGCCCCTAATTACGTCGGGCCTTGGTCTGCGGGCACGATAAGCGGCACGGCGCGCCGATGAAAGTCCCGCCTTGAAACAGGAATTTTGCCATTTGTTTAGGCTTTGTCCCTAGAGTTGCCGCCGCGTTGGGCGGGCGACACATGCGTCGCCAGGGGGGCCTCGTGGAAAAGTCAGCGGTGGCGCAAATCTCAATGCCTGCGAAATTGCCCGTACCGGGTGTCGAGCGGGCCTATCTCTGGACCGGCGAGTTTGCCGATCCGGAACTGGAAGCGCATTTCCGCAACGCAAGCTGGAACGAAACCGTGGAGCGGATGCGCTTCCTCCAGCCATGCGTGCTGCTCTTTGCCGCCTGGGGTTTCGTCGACTACTACATTTTCGGGCTGTCGCTGATATTTTTCGCCCTGCTTGCGGGCCGCCTCGGCGCCATCGTCATTGCCCGCATGCCGATCGTCTTCTTCGCGGCGCGGGAGAGCTACAAGGCGTTCTACGCCAGCGTCAGCTTCGTTCAGGCCTATATCTTTTCCGTCTTCCTCGTGCTGGTCGGCGCAGGCGGGATGACAGCGGCGGATCACGCGCTCGGCGCCGTGATCTTTCTCGCGGCCTTCTATTTCGGCACACCCAACCGGCTCGTCTACAACCTGCTCATATCGCTGTTGTCGACGGCCGGCCTTGTCGCTCTGCTTGCGACCTATCCCGACATGACGCTGCAATCCTTCATCACGACCGTGTCGCTGCTGGCGATCGTCAACGGAGTGGGTATCCAGTCCGTGCGCGTAGCAAGCCGTTTGCGCCGCAATACCTTCCTGACGCTGATGCATCAGCGCGAGACGAACGAGCAATTGACGAAGGAAATCGCCGTTCGCCAGGAGGCGCAGCGAGCCGTCCGCGCGACGGAAGAAAGTTTCCAGAGCATCTTCCTTGCCGCGCCGCTGCCTCTGGCGCTCGTCGATACCGTCACCTTTCGCGTCATGCAGGCGAACAAGGCGGCGCTCGATCTCTTCGGCCTTCGCGAGGGCGAGGCGTCGAGCGTCGATGCGCGAGATTTCTTCGTCGACGATGTCGTTCGTGACCAGCTCAGCAAGGCGGCCGTGCCGCAGAAATCGCGCAAGCCCCTGGAAGTGGGCCTTCAGGGCGCGCATGGAGAGATCATCTGGGCGCATATCTCCGCCGCGCTCATCCGGTTTCACGGGCTCCCGGCCTATCTCGTCGGCCTTCAGGACGTGACCGCCCGGCACAAGGAGGCCGAGGCGCTGCGCGAGGCGCGCGATCAGGCCACGGCCGCCAACCGGTCGAAGTCGGAATTCCTCGCCAATATGAGCCACGAGCTTCGAACGCCGCTCAATGCGATCATCGGCTTTTCGGAGGCGCTGGAGCGCGAACTTTTCGGCCCGGTCGGGAATCCCCGCTACCGCGAATATGCCGAGGATATTCACGATAGCGGCGTGCATCTGCTGAACCTCATCAACGACATTCTCGACCTCTCGAAGATCGAGGCGGGTCACTTCAACCTGCATGAGGAGGAAGTCGAGCTCGACCATATCGTCGCCTCGGCCTGCCGCATCGTCCGCCCCCGCGCCCAGCAGGCGTCGATCAGGGTCGAGACGTCGCTGCCGACGCCGCCGGTTGTGCTGCTGGCCGATGAGCGCGCGCTGAAGCAGGTCCTCATCAATCTCATTTCCAATGCGATCAAGTTCAGCTCGGACGGCGACGCGGTGCGCGTGGAGGCGAACATCGACGCGGACGGCCTTCGCATCGCGGTGATCGATCAGGGTATCGGCATCGCCGAAGATGACATTCCCAAGGCGCTCGAGCCCTTCACGCAGATCGACGGAACGCTCTCGCGAAGCCATGAAGGCACGGGCCTCGGCCTGCCATTGGCGAAACACCTGGCCGAGCTGCATGGCGGTACACTGACGATCGAGAGCACGCCGGGGCAGGGCACGACGGTCAATGTCGATCTTCCGGCTGCTTGCCTCGTAGCCCGCCGCGCAAGGATTCACGCCGTCTAGGCCCGGGCCCCGCGCCTTTGCTGCTGGACAGCGCCGTCCCGCCGCGTTAGAACCGCCGCCCTTTCGTGACAGTATTCCTCTTGTGCATTGCCGTGACCGGCGAGGGGCCCATCCTCGCCCGTCAGACGGATGCGAGGTGATCCCATGTTTATCGGCCTCGATTTCGGCACGACGAACAGTGCGCTCGCGCTGGCGCCGGCCGAAGGACCGGCGGGCCTCGTGCCCCTGGTCCATGACGGAGCGGAGTTTCAGACCTTCCGCTCCATTCTCTATTTCGACGCGAATGAGCGGGACCGGAACGGCAGACCCGAAGCCTCGGCCGGCCCTGCCGCGATCGACGCCTATCTGGAGCCGGGCTCGGAAGGGCGGCTGATCCAGTCGATTAAATCCTATCTCGCAAATCCCGATTTCACTTCGACCAACATCTATGGGAGCCGCTACTCGCTCGAGAACCTGATCGGCTTCGTCGTCGCGCGCATGATCGATGCGGCGCCGCTGGCGGATGATCTCATCGGGAGGCTGAAGGCCTCGCCCGTCGTCGTCGGGCGGCCGGCGCGTTTCGTGAGGAACAGCTTCGGCGAAGCGCGGGCGGAGGCGGATGATTTCGCGGTCACCAGGCTCCTTGACGCGCTCAAGGGCGCGGGGCTTCCCGATGTACATTTCGAATTCGAGCCGGTTGCGGCTGCCTATGCCTATGAAGCCGGCCTCGAGCGCGACGAGCTTGTGCTTATCGGCGATTTCGGCGGCGGCACGAGCGATTTCTGCCTTCTGCATGTCGGACCGGGCTTCCGGCAAATCAGGGATCGCGCGGAGACGATCATCGGCGTTTCGGGTGTCGGGCTTGCGGGCGACGCCTTCGATGCGCGGATCGTCGAGAACTGCATCGCGCCGCAACTCGGCCGCAACTCGTCCTATGCGAGCACCGGCGGAAAGGTGCTGCCCATGCCGGCCTGGCTCTATGACAGCCTGAAGCGCTGGCACCAGTTGAGCTTCATCAACACCTACAAGACCCGGAAGATGCTCGAGGAAATCCTGTCGGGCGCCGATGCGCGCGCGATGATCGAGGCGCTCAGCTATGTCATCTCCGAGAACAAGGGCTTCGACATGTATCGTGCGGTCGAGGCCGCGAAGGTGAGGCTCTCGGCCGAGGCTGAAACCGGACTGACCTTCAGGAACGGTCCCGTCGACATAGAGACGAGGATTGCGCGGGCCGATTTCGAGCGCTGGATCGCGCCCGAGCTTGCCGAGATCGCGGCCTGTGTCGACGGGTTGATGGAAAGCTCGGGCATTGCCGCCGAAAAGGTCGACCGTGTGTTTCTGACTGGCGGCTCGTCCTTCATCCCGGCCGTGCGGGCGCTCTTTGCTGAACGCTTCGGCGCCGAAAGGCTCGCGGGCGGCGGCGAGCTTACCTCGGTGGCGACCGGCCTTGCCCTCTCGGCGCGTCAGCGCTTCATGGCCTGAGCCGGGCCGCTGGCCGGCCTGCGGCGCCAGGGCACTTTGAGCTTTTCGGCCGAACCTCTATACAAAGGCATCGAATTTTGGGCGGCCCGCGCCGGGCTTCAGCCCGGAGGCGACCATCCTTGTCCGAAAATGTCTCAGAAATGCTGCTCTGGCTGTTCTTCGCCGCGATGACGGCGGCGGTGATCGTCGCTATTCTTCGCCCGCTCACCCGCCGCATGGAAGCGGATTTCGGCTGTCAGGAAGTCGACCTCTACAAGGATCAGCTCGCGGAAATCTCGCGCGATCTGGAGCGCGGCGTACTAGAGCCCGCTGAAGCCGAGGCGGCGAAAGTCGAGGTGTCGAGGCGTCTGATCGCGGCGGCCGACGGGGTCGAGAAACGGAAGGCGGCGCGTGGCGGTGGACGCGCGCTGACCGGGAAATTCATGGCCATGGCGGTCGTCATCGCCGTTCCGGCCTTCGCGCTCGTCACCTATCTGATGCTGGGTTCGCCCGAACTTCCCGATCAGCCCTTCAAGGCGCGCATGTCCGTTCCTGTCGAGCAATTGCCGCTCGAAGCACTGGTGCTCCGTGTCGAGCAGCATCTGAAGGAGGACCCGCAGGACCTTCGCGGCTGGGAGGTGCTGGCGCCCGCCTATATCCGCCAGCAGAAATATGCCGAAGCGAGAACGGCGTGGAGCCGGGCCATCGCCCTTGGCGGCGAGAATGCAGGGCGCCTTGCCGCGCGTGGCGAAGCGGCCGTGCTCGAGGCGGGCGGCGTCGTCGTACCGGCGGCGCGGCAGGATTTCGCGCGCGCGGAAGCGCTCGACCCCCGCGAGCCCCGCACCCAGTATTATCTCGGCCTCGCCGAGATCGAGGACGGCAAGAAGGACGTGGCGATCAAGCGCTGGAAGGCGCTTCTCGCTTCGGCGCCCGCCGATGCGTCCTGGCGGCGGAGCGTCGAGGCGGAGCTCGCCGCGCTTGAGAATCCGGGGCTCGAGAATCCGGGGCTTGCGGGGCCGGGACCGAGCGCCGAACAGGTCGGCGCGGCGGCGCAAATGTCGCCGGAAGCCCGCCAGGAGATGATCGAAGGCATGGTCTCCAATCTCGCCGCCCGCCTCGAAGGGGCTCCGAACGATCTGCCCGGCTGGCTGCGCCTCATTCGCGCCTATGGCGTGCTCGGCAAGCGGGCCGATGCCGACGCCGCGCTTGTCCGCGCGCGCAAGACCTTCGCCGCTGACGCATCGGCGCTTGCGAGCCTTGCCGAAGCCGAGAAAGCTCTGCCCGCGAAATAATCCCCGCTCCTGACCGCCGCGCCAGAATGGCCCATCGGTGGAACGGGAGGCGGAGATGCTGTCGGAACTTCAGAAACAGGCTGCGCAGGCAATCATCAATATCTTCGAGACGGGCCGCGCGCAGGGCGACCATGCGCGCCTGACGCTGGCGCCGGGCGATCCGGGCCATCTGACTTACGGGCGCTCGCAGGCAACGCTTTCAAGCGGCAATCTCTATCTCCTCATCAAGTCATATTGCGAAATGGCGGAAGCCGCTTGCGGGCGGGCGCTGAAGCCCTATCTGCCGCGCCTTGCGGCGATCGACCTCACGCTCGATCGCGACCGGGCCTTCCACGCGCTTCTCCGGCAGGCAGGAGGCGACCCCGCCATGCGCGCCGCGCAGGATGCGTTCTTCGATCGCGCCTTTTGGGAGCCAGCGGCACGCTCGGCCTCCGCGCTCGGCCTCGTCACCGCCCTCGGCACGGCAATCGTCTATGACGGCTTCATTCACGGCTCGTGGAGCGCGGTGCGCGACAGGACGACGGCCAGGCATGGAGCGCCCGCCGCGCTCGGCGAAAGGAAATGGGTCGAAGCCTATGTGAGCGAGCGGCGGAACTGGCTCGGCGGTCACAGCAATGCGCTTCTTCAGCGTACGGTTTATCGCATGGATGCCTTTGGCGGGCTCATCGCGGCGGGGAACTGGCCGCTCGATCTTCCCTTCACCGTTTGCGGCGTGGCGGTCGATCGCGCCGCGCTCTCCGGCGATGCGGGAGCGCGCAATCTGCGCCTGACGCATCCGCGCATGACCGGACAGGATGTGCGTGCCTTGCGGCAGGCTCTTGCCCGGACGGGCTACGCGGCCGATCAGGACAGCGTGTTCGACGAAGGGCTCGACCGCATGGTGAGAGCCTTCCAGATGGAGCGAGGCATTGCCGCCGATGGCATTGCGGGACCGGCGACGCGGAGTCTTCTCGGGCTTTGAAATGGGTCGGCGGGCCTCCGCGACCATTTGGCGTTTTCGGCGCGGCGCGTCCGGCTATATCTTCCGCGGCAAATGGACGCCTCGGAGCCTCTGCCGGAAAGTTGCATGCTTTCCGCATCAATTCATGCGCCGGATTCGCCGGATTGATTGGTTTGAGCGCGATCTTGTCGTAAAACCGCCGCCACCATGCGGATCGCGCTCTGGTGAGGCGTAAGTACGGGGACGAGCATGACGCGCAAGCAGCGCCGCGCCGCTTTCATTGCCGCCGGTCTTGGAATTCTCGGAGTGGCCGTCGCGCTGGTGCTCTTCGCCATGCGCGACAATATTGTCTTCTTCTATAGCCCCACAGAAATTGTGGAAAAAGGGATCGAGCCCGGAACGAGATTCCGCCTTGGCGGCCTCGTCGAGAACGGTTCGGTGGAGCATACTGGCCCGGCGACCATCGCTTTCGAGGTCACGGACCTCAAGATGAAGCGGCGCGTGACCTATACCGGCGTTCTGCCCGATCTCTTCCGCGAGGGGCAGGGCGTCGTTGCCGAAGGGGTGATGGGGCCGGACGGTGTTTTCGTTGCCGACTCGGTTCTCGCCAAGCACGATGAGAAATACATGCCGCCCGAAGTCGCCAATGCCTTGAAGGCATCGGGCCGCTGGGAAGAAGGCGAGATCAAGGACGAGAAGGCTGAAGGCACCACAAGATGATCGTTGAACTCGGCCATTTCGCGCTCGTTCTCGCGCTTGCCGTCGCCCTTGTGCAGATGATCGTGCCGATGGTGGGCGCGCAGCGCGGCGACAGCGGCCTCATGGGCATAGCGCGGCCGGCGGCACTGGTTCAGTTCACGCTTCTTGCCTTCGTATTCGGCGTTCTGCTCTACGCCTATCTCACCTCCGACTTTTCGGTGAAGGTCGTCGCCGAGAATTCGCATACGGCAAAACCGCTCATCTACAAGATCAGCGGCGTATGGGGAAACCATGAGGGCTCGATGGTCCTCTGGGTTCTGATTCTCGCTCTCTATGGGGCGCTGGTTGCGCTGTTCGGTGGCAATCTGCCCGAGGCGCTGCGCGCGCGCGTTCTCTCTGTGCAGGCCTCGATCGGCGTCGCCTTTCTCGCCTTCATTCTCTTCACTTCGAACCCGTTCGCCCGGCTCGATCCGGCGCCCTTCGAGGGCAGCGGCCTCAATCCGCTGCTTCAGGACCCCGCGCTCGCCCTTCACCCGCCATTCCTCTATGCGGGCTATGTCGGGCTTTCCATGGCCTTCTCCTTCGCCATCGCGGCGCTCATCGAAGGCAGGGTCGATGCGAGCTGGGCGCGATGGGTGAGGCCCTGGACGCTCGGCGCGTGGCTGGCGCTGACGCTCGGCATCGCGGTCGGCTCCTGGTGGGCCTATTACACGCTCGGCTGGGGCGGCTTCTGGTTCTGGGACCCGGTCGAGAACGCCTCGCTCATGCCCTGGCTCGTCGCGACGGCGCTACTCCACTCAGCGATCGTTGCGGAAAAGCGCGGCGCTCTCAAAAGCTGGACCATCCTGCTTGCGATCTTCGCCTTCTCGCTGTCGCTCATCGGCACGTTCCTTGTCCGCTCGGGCGTGCTGAACTCGGTCCACGCCTTCGCCAACGACCCCTCGCGCGGCGTCGTCATCCTCGGCATCATCTTCTTCTTCGTGGGCGGCGCGCTGCTGCTCTATGGCTGGCGCGCGCCGGTGCTGAAGGCCGAAGGACTCTTCGCCCCGTTGAGCCGCGAAGGCGCGCTGGTGGTGAACAACCTTCTGCTCGCCGCGGCGACGGCGGCCGTTTTCATCGGCACGCTCTATCCGCTCTTCCTCGATGCGCTGGGCGGGCCGAAGATCACTGTGGGCGCGCCGTTCTTCAACCTGACCTTCGTGCCGCTGATCGTGCCGCTTCTGTGCCTCGTGCCCTTCGGGCCGCTGCTCAAGTGGAAGCGCACCGACCTTGTGGCGGCGACCGAGCGCCTGATGGGGGCGGCGGCGGCCGCGCTCATCGTTGCCGCGCTCATTCTGGCCTTCCGCAGCAAGGGACCGTGGCTCGCGGCCCTCGGCATGGCGCTCGCTACCTGGCTGGTTGCGGGCGCCTTTTTCGAGGTCGCCTGGCGTATCGGCCTCTTCTCGGTGCCGCTCGGCGAGAGCTGGCGCAAGGCGCGCCGACAGCCAAGAGCGTCCTGGGGCATGGCTCTCGCCCATGGCGGGCTCGGCATCGTCGTTGCCGGGATCGTCGGCATGACGGCCTGGCGGCAGGAACTGGTGACGGCGCTCGAGGTCGGGCAGAGTGCGGAACTGGCGGGATATACGCTTACCCTCGACAAGGTGGGCATGCGCGAGGGGCCGAACTATCAGGCGCTTGTCGGCGTCGTGAACGTCAAGCGCGACGGCCGCCACATCGCCTATATGATGCCGGAGAAGCGGAACTTCCCCGTCGAGCGGCAGGAGAAGACGGAAGCGGCCATTCGCACGACGGGCTTCTCGGACCTCTATATCGTCATTGGCGAGAATAACGGGAAGGGCGCCTGGACGATCCGCGCCTATGAGAACAGCTTTGCCCCCTGGATCTGGGCCGGCGCGATCATCATGGCGTTCGGCGGCATCGTCTCGCTCACGGACCGGCGCTACAGGGTCGGGGCGCCCGCCAGGGCCCGCGCTCGCCTCTCCGCCGCGCCCGCGGAGTGATCCCATGCGCCGCATCCTCGCCACACTGCTTTTTCTCCTCCTTGTCGCGCCCGCTCTAGCCGTTCAGCCGGGCGAACAGCTCAAGGACCCGGTGCTCGAAGGGCGGGCCCGCGAAATATCGAAGGAACTGCGCTGTCTCGTCTGCCAGAACCAGTCGATCGACGATTCCGAGGCAGAGCTTGCCGGCGATCTCCGGCGCATCGTGCGCGAGCGCCTCGTCGCCGGCGACACTGACGAGCAGGTGGTGGACTATATCGTCGCCCGCTATGGCGAATTCGTGCTGCTTCGGCCGCGCTTCGAAAGGGCAACGCTGATCCTCTGGCTCGGGCCCCTTGCCGCGCTGCTCGCCGGCGGCGTCATCGCCATCAATCTTTTCCGGGCCAGCCGCGCCGGCGCTCAGCCTACGCTCGATGCCGCCGAGGAGGCGCGCCTCGACGAGATCATGCGGCGAGAGGACTGATATTCGGTAGATGTTCGAGGCGTCCCGGATCGCGTCGGAGGTACCTCCTATGGCGCGGCCTGCGCCTCTTTTTTGCCTTTATCAATCCGTAATGTTTCGGACATGAATTGGTAAGATCGTGTATCCAACTCTGGATGCCCTGAACGGTGGCCCTCGCGCAGACATTCTGCGCCGACCGCTTGAAAACAGCGCCGCCCCGGAGCGGCAGTTCCAACGAGGAGTTCACGGATATGACGAACATCGCCCGGAAAAGCGGCCCGCGCGGAATGATCCGGCGGACAGCGGCCCTCGCGACCGCCGGCATGATCGGCTTCAGCCTGCTGGCTGCCCCCGCCTTCGCCCAGACGGCTCCACTCAATGCGCCGAGCGAACAGAAGTCGGAGCTTTCAAGCCTGCCGACATTCGCTGATCTGGTCGAGAAAGTTTCGCCCGCGGTCGTCAGCATTCGCGTCGTCGAGGAAGAGACTGTCGCGAGCGCCGATATTCCCGACCTGCCGTTCCCGCCCGGCAGCCCGTTCGAGAAGTTCTTCAAGCAGCTCCAACCCAAAGGCCCGGACGGCAAACCCCTCAAGCGCAAGGCGATGGCGCAGGGCTCGGGCTTCTTCGTCTCGGCCGATGGCTATGTCGTGACCAACAATCACGTCGTGCAGAACGGCAAGGAGATCACCGTCGTGCTGACGGACGGCACGGAGATGAAAGCGACGCTTGTCGGCCGCGACCAGAAGACCGACCTCGCGCTCATCAAGGTGAAGGTGACGAAGCCCATGCCCTATGTCGCCTTCGGCGACTCGGACAGGCTGCGCGTCGGCGACTGGGTGCTCGCGGTCGGCAATCCCTTCGGCCTTGGCGGCACGGTCACGAGCGGCATCGTCTCGGCGCGTGGCCGCGAGATCGGCGCCGGTCCCTATGACGACTTCCTCCAGATCGACGCCTCGATCAACCGCGGCAATTCGGGCGGTCCGACCTTCGATATTCATGGCAACGTCATCGGCGTCAACACGGCGATCTATTCGCCGACCGGCGGCAGCGTCGGCATCGGCTTTGCGATCCCCTCCAACATCGCCGCGCGCGTCGTCACCCAGCTCAAGGAACATGGCAAGGTGACGCGCGGCTGGCTCGGCGTCAGCATCCAGCCCGTCGATGCCGATCTCGCCGCGAGCCTCTCGCTCGACAAGCCGAAGGGCGCGCTCGTCGCCGAGGTGACGGCCGGCAGCCCGGCCGAAAAGGCGGGCATCCAGCCCGGCGACGTCATCACCAGGGTGAACGGCAAGGATATGGCCGATGTGCGTGACGTGAGCCGTACGGTCGCCGAGCTGCGTCCCGGCACGAACGCCGCGATCGATATCTGGCGCGATGGCAAGGCGAAGAGCATCAAGGCCGCCATCGCCGTCTTCCCCGACAAGATCGAAATGGCATCGGCAGGCGATAAGGCCGCGCCGAGCGGCGACACGGCCACCCAGAGCCTCGGGCTCGCCCTTGGCCAGTCGGCGGACGGCGTCGTCGTCCAGAGCGTCGACCCCAACAGCGAAGCGGCGGAGAAGGGCATCCAGCCCGGCGACATCATCGTCAAGGTGTCGGGCAAGGATGTGAAGACCCCCGCCGATGTCGTGGAAGGCGTGCGTCAGGCGAAGAAGGCCGACAAGTCCTCGGTTCTTCTCCTGCTGCGCAGCCAGGATCAGCAGCGCTTCGTGGCACTGACGATCAAGAAGGCGTGAGGCTCTCCGAGAGCATTGCCCTAGCTTGTGTGTGCGGGGTTCGCCGGCTGTCCGAGGACGGCCGGCGCATCCGCAACCAATGTTTCCCTGGAGCCCATTAAGGCAAGAGGTCTGTGAGTATGCGGATTCTCGTCATTGAGGACGATCTCGAAGCGGCCGCCTATATGGTCCGCGGCCTGCGCGAAAGCGGTCACATCGTCGATCACGCCGGTGATGGCGAAGAAGGGCTGACGCTTGGATTGTCGAGCCAATATGACGTCATGATCGTCGACCGCATGCTGCCGAAGCGCGACGGATTGAACGTCGTCGCCGCGCTCAGGATGGAAGGCGTGCGCACCCCGGTGCTCATCCTCTCGGCGCTCGGCGAGGTCGATGACCGGGTCATGGGGCTCAAGGCGGGCAGCGACGACTACCTCACCAAGCCCTATGCCTTTGCCGAGCTTCTGGCGCGGATCGAGGTGCTGGTCCGCCGCTCGAACCCGGATCAGGTGCGCACCCGGCTTCAGGTCGGCGATCTCGAAGTCGATCTCCTCGCGCGCAAGGTCACGCGGGCGGGGCAGGAAATCGAGCTTCAGCCGCGCGAGTTCCGCCTTCTCGAATATATGATGAAGCATGCCGGTCAGGTCGTGACGCGGACTATGTTGCTGGAGAATGTCTGGGAGTATCATTTCGATCCGCAGACGAACGTGATCGACGTCCACATCTCGCGGCTCAGGGCGAAGATCGACAAGAACTTCAAGCAACCGTTGCTGCATACGGTACGGGGAGCTGGATATTCGCTACGCGCGGCTGATTAACCTCCTCAGGACCTCGACCTTCCGGCTCGCGGTTCTCTACCTCGCGCTCTTCGCCGCTTCCGCGATCATGCTGCTTGCCTATGTCTATTGGAACACGGCAGGCTTTCTCGCGCGCCAGACGGATGAGGCCGTGCAGGCGGAAATCACCGGGCTTGCGGAGCAATACGCGCAGGGCGGGCTGCCGCTCCTCGTGCAGACCGTCATCCAGCGCTCGCGCGATCCGGGGCAGGGGCTCTATCTGCTGCTCGATCCGGCGGGCCGCGTGCTGGCGGGCAATCTCGACGGCCGTCCGGCCGCAACCCCCGGCGCCGACCGCTGGATCGACTTCGCCTATCACCGCCGCACGCTCGACGGCACGACGGAACTCAAAAGCGCGCGCGCGCGCGTCTTCCTTCTGCCCGAAGGCTTCTATCTCCTCGTCGGCCGCGATGTGCAGGAGCGGCGCGAGATCGAAAAGCTCATCACCAACGCGCTCATCTGGGCCATCGGCCTCACCATCGCGCTCGGGCTCGCGGGTGGGCTCTTCATGAGCCGCAACATGCTCGCCCGCGTCGATGACATCAACCGCTCCAGCCGCGACATCATGCAGGGCGACCTGTCGCAACGGCTGCCGATCGCGGGGACGGGCGACGAGCTCGACCAGCTTGCCCGCAACCTCAACGCCATGCTCGACCAGATCGAGGCACTCATGATCGGCATGCGTCAGGTGACGGACAATGTCGCGCATGATCTGCGCAGTCCGCTCAACAGGCTGCGCAATCGCCTCGAGGTGACATTGATGCAGGATTCATCGCCCGAGGAATACCGCCATGCGCTGGAGCGCACCATTGCGGAGGCCGACAGCCTGCTCACTACATTCAACGCGCTTCTGATGATCGCGCGGGCGGAAGCAGGCTCGCTCCGCGAGTCGATGACGCCGGTCGATGCCGCGGCGGTGATCAGCGACTCGGCGGAGCTTTATGAGCCCGTGGCCGAGGAGCAGGGGTTGGGGCTCGATGTGGAGGGCACGCCGGGCCTTCATGTGCGCGGCAATCGGGAACTGCTCGCTCAGGCCATGGCCAACCTGCTCGACAACGCGATCAAGCACGGCAAGCCCGTGACGCCGGGGGTGGAGCCGACCATCCGCGTGACGGCGCGGGAGGATGGCGCCGGGCAGGTGCTGCTTTCGGTCGCCGATCACGGCGCGGGCATTCCGGCGGAAAAGCGCGGCCATGTGCTTGAGCGTTTCGTGCGCCTCGAGGCGAGCCGCAACACGCCGGGAAGCGGTCTCGGCCTCAGCCTCGTTGCGGCGGTCGCGCGGCTTCATGGCGGCCAGATCCGGCTGGAGGACAACAATCCGGGCCTGAAGGTTGTGATCTCTCTGCCAGCGCTTGCGCGGTAGATCGCGGTCCGCACCCCGCAAGTTTCGGCATTATCCGTGCGGACAGGGACGGTAATGCTCTAATCTCCGTCTCTTCGCGCAAGGAGAGAGCATCGATGTCGGAAGTCATGCATCATCAGGCCCTGCCGGGGCAGGCGGCGAGGGCGCCGAGGCCCCATGATGCCGAGCGGACCCTCGCCGAGATGCAGGATCTGCATCAGGCGGTCGACGCGATCGAGGATGGGGCCTTGCGCGAACGTGCGCGAGCGCTTCTCGCCGATGCGGGCGCGCGCCGCCTCATCGAAAGCGTCTTCGGCAATTCGCCTTTCCTCACGCGGATCATCCGCATCCATCCCGACTGGCTGCCGCGCCTTCTCGACGTGCCGCCGGAAGAAGCGCTCGCCGGCATCATCGCGCGGGCGCGGGCCGCGAAGGAGGCCGCGACGCAGGCCGATCTCATGCGCGAGTTGCGTCTCGCAAAGTCGGAGGCGGCGCTACTCATTGCGATGGCCGACATAACGGCCGCCTGGGACCTTGAACGGGTGACCGCGGCGCTGACCGAATTTGCCGATGCGGCGGTGCAGGCAAGCATCGACTGGCTGCTGAAGGACGCCGCCCGGCGCGGGCAGATCGAGCGCGCGCCGGAGGAAGTCGGGCCCGAAGGCAGCGGCCTCGCCATTCTCGGCATGGGCAAATACGGCTCGCGCGAACTCAACTATTCGAGCGATATCGACATCGTCGTCTTTTACGAACCGGGTGAGCTTCCGCTGAAGTCCGGCCTCGATGATGGGCAGTTCTTCGTGCGTCTGACGCAAGCTCTCGTGAAGATCCTTCAGGAGCGGACGGAGCATGGCTATGTGTTCCGGGTGGATCTGCGCCTGCGGCCCGATCCCGGAGGAACGCCGGTCGCGGTTTCGCTTCCCGCCGCCGAGCACTACTACGAGAGCCGCGGCCAGAACTGGGAGCGCGCCGCCTTCATCAAGGCGCGCGCCGTCGCCGGGGACGCCGAAGCGGGCGTGCGCTTCCTCAAGATGCTGACGCCCTATATCTGGCGCAAGAATCTCGACTTCGCCGCGATCGACGACATCCACTCGATGAAGCGACAGATCCATGCCGTTGGCGGCCATGGCACGATTGCGGTCAACGGGCACAATGTGAAGCTCGGGCGCGGCGGCATCCGGGAGATCGAATTTTTCGTTCAGACGCAGCAACTGATCGCGGGCGGCCGCGATTACGATTTACGCGGGCAGCAGACTTGCGAGATGCTTGACGAGCTTGCACGCAAGAAGTGGATCGCGCCGGAAGCTGCCGACGAACTCAAGCGCGCCTATCGGTTCCTGCGAACGCTCGAACATCGCTTGCAGATGATCGCCGATGAGCAGACGCATACCCTGCCTTCGAGCGATGAAGGGCTCGATCATGTTGCCTGCTTCATGGGCTTCGAGGATCGCGGGGCCTTCACGGAGGTTCTCGTTCAGCATCTGCGCTGCGTGCAGGGGCATTACGCAAAACTCTTCGAAACCGCGCCGCCGCTTGCGGAGGAGAGCGGGAGCCTCGTCTTCACCGGCACGGAAGACGATCCCGAAACGCTGGAAACGCTACGAAATCTGGGCTTCTCGGCCGTATCCGAAATCGCCGCCACCATTCGCGGCTGGCACACGGGGCGTTTTGCGGCGACGCGGAGCCCGCGCTCGCGCGAACTTCTGACGGCGCTGATGCCCGCGCTTCTTCGGGCGCTCTCGCGCACGTCAAATCCCGACACGGCCTTCATGCGCTTCGATCAGTTTCTGACGAAGCTGCCGGCTGGCGTTCAACTTTTCTCGATGATCTATTCCAACCCCAGCCTGCTCGATCTCCTTGCGGATATTTGCGGCACGGCGCCTCGCCTCGCAAATTATCTCGCCCAGAATTCGGCCGTTCTCGAAGCGGTTGTCGATCCCAATTTCTTCAAGATGCTTCCGGATCGCGAGACATTGCGCGCGAGCCTCGTTTCGGCGCTGGCTCATGCCCGCGACTATCAGGATGTGCTCGATTTCACACGCGTCTGGGCACGCGAGCACCGTTTCCGCCTCGGCGTGCGCGTGCTGACGGGAAGCGCCGATGCCGAGGAGGCGGGCGCTGCCTATGCCGCCATTGCGGGCGAGCTTGTGCGCGCGCTCGCGCCCGTCGCGGAGGACAAGATCGCTGCGCGCGCTGGCCGCGTGCCGGGCGGAAGTTTTGCGATCGTCGCCATGGGCAAGCTCGGCAGCGAGGAGATGAGCGCGACGTCCGACCTCGATCTCATCATGATCTACGATCTCGACGACCCCAACGCCGTGTCGGACGGCGAGCGGCCGATCTTCGCCTCGCAGTATTATGCCCGTGTCTGCCAGCAGCTCATCAGCGCGCTTACCGCGCCGACGAGCGAAGGCAAGCTCTATGAGGTCGATCTGCGGCTGCGGCCCTCGGGCAGCTCGGGCCCCGTCGCGACCCATGTGCAGAGCTTCATCGACTATCACCAGGCGGAAGCCTGGACCTGGGAACACATGGCCCTGACGCGGGCGCGCATTCTCTCGGGCCCCGACGAGCTGAAGGCGCGTGTCGGGAGCGTCATCCGCGAGACGCTTCAGCGCCCGCGCGATGTGGCGAAGACAGCTTTCGACGTTGCCGACATGCGGGCGCGGATCGAACGGGAATTGCCGAGCGACAATCCCTGGGAACTGAAATATGTGCGCGGCGGCCTCATCGATATCGAGTTCATCTGCCAGTATCTTCAGCTCGTTCATGCGCATGCCCATCCGGAGATCCTTCACACCCATACGCGGACCGCTCTGACCCGCATCGCCGCAGCGGGGCTTCTGTCGCCTGCGACGGCGGATCTCCTCGTTTCCGCGATCGAGCTCACGCTCAACCTAACCCAGGTGATCCGCATCTGCGTCGAGGGCGTCTTCAAGCCGGAGGAGGCGACGCCGGGGCTCAAGGCGCTTCTCGCTCGCGCGGGAAATGCGCCGGATTTCTCTGCGCTCGAGGCGCAATTGCGCGAGTCGCAAGCGGGCGTTCTGGAAGCCTTCGAAGAGATCGTGACCGCCGCCGCCAAAGCCTGAGGCCGGCGCCCCCGCTGGCTGGCAAATTGCAGCGCCGCCATGCCGGTCAGGCATGAGGGTGGGGCGTCGGCTTTGGCGTGAAGCCCCAAAAACCGCCGAAATGCCTGATGAAACATGGTTGATGCAGCGGCCGTTCCGGTGCGGCCGAGGCAACATATCGGTGTGGACCGTCCCGTTCCGGTACGATCCCGCCATATGCGCAGGGTGGGATTGGGACGCATGGAGCGTCACGACGCGATTGTGATCGGAGGCGGGCTGAACGGCCTGACGGCGGCCGCATGCCTTGCGCGCGCCGGCGCGAGCGTTCTCGTCCTCGATCGCAACTCGGCGCTTGGCGGCGCGGCGGCCTGCGGCGAGGTCGCGCCGGGTTTTCGCGTGGCGCGTTACGGCCTCGGCCTTGCGGCAATGCCCCAGCGCCTCGTGACCGGGCTCGAACTCCACAAGCACGGGCTCCGTTTCCGCCGCCTCGATCCGGGCGTCACACTGCTTCCCGATGGGCGCCATCACGCAAGCTACCGCGACGGCGTCATCCACCGCCGCGAGCTTCAGCGCTTCTCAGCGAAGGACGCGGACGCCTGGACGCGCTTCCGCCGCGACATGCTCGCCGCCGCGAGCAAGCTCCGCCCGGTGCTGGAAAAGCCCATGCGCGATCCTTCGCGCCGCTCGCTTGCGACCTATCGCTGGCTGCGCGACCTCGCCGACCGCTTCGCATCTCTCGACACGCAGGAATTTCACGAGCTGACCCGCATCTGGACGCTGTCCTGCGCGGAATTTCTCGACGGCTATTTCGAATCCGATGCGGTGAAGGCGCGGTTCGCATCCTCCGCGCTGGGAGGATCGACGCTCGGCCCGTTCTCGCCGACGGGCGCACGCTTTTTGATCGCGCCCTTCATGGAGGAGCATGAGGGCGCGTCCGGCGGTGCGCCGGCGGCCCTGCTGCCCATTGGCGGGCCGGAAGCGATTGCGGGTGCGCTCGTCTCCGTCATCCTGGCGCATGGCGGCCAGGTGCGCCGCGAGGCGGAAGTGACGGATGTGCTGGTGCGCGATGCGCGCGCGAGGGGCGTGGTGCTGGCGAATGGCGAGGAAATTCACGCCCGGGCGATCATCTCCGACCTCGATCTGAAACGCAGCTTCCTCACGCTCTTTCCCTGGAAGGCGCTGCCTGACGGCTTCGTCGAAAAGATCGGCCGCTTCCGGATGCGCGGCGTGACGGCGAAGGTGAATCTCGCTCTCGAAGCCGCGCCCGAGTTTCCTGCCGTTCCGGCCGGATGCCCGGCGCTTGCGGGCGGCATCCGCCTCGGCCAGACGATGGAGGAAATGGAAGCCGCTTTCGAGGACTGGCGGGATGGCATTCCGCCCTCGGCGCCCATCGTCGATGCGCTCGTGCCGACGATTGCCGATCCGTCGCTTGCGCCGGCGGGCAAGCATGTGATGTCCATTGCCGTGCATTACGTGCCGGAGACACTGCATGACGGTCCGTGGACAGATGAGCGGAAGGCGGCGCTCACGGATCTCGTCATCGCCCGGCTTTCGGAGCGGAGCCCGGGGCTCGCGGAGCGCATCCATGCGGTCGAAACGCTTGTGCCGCCCGATATCGAAAATGACATCGGACTCACTTCCGGCGACCTCAATCAGGGCGAACTCACGCTCGACCAGCTCTTTTTCAACCGGCCGATGGCGGGCATTTCCGGCTATGCCACGCCCATCCGCGATTTCTACCTGTGTTCGGCGAGCGCCCATCCGGGGCCGCTTGCTCTTGGCGGCGCGGGCGCCAATGCGGCTGCCGTCGTCGCGGCCTCTCTCGGCAAGAGGGGAGGCTAGGCGATGGTGGAGAAGTTCGACGCGATCGTGATCGGCGGCGGCCATAACGGCCTCGTCGCCGCGGCTTATCTCGCCCGGGCACGCCGCCGCGTGCTCCTGCTCGAAGCCTCGGAAGCGCTTGGCGGCGCACTGGCGACGAGCGAGATTTCACCTGACTATGTCGTTTCGACGGCGGCCCATCTCATCGAGGCGCTGCCGCGCCGGATCGAGAAGGATCTGAAACTCGCAAAGCACGGGCTGCGCTTTCCGTCGCGCGTGCTTCCGACGATCCTGCTTGCGCGCGACAGGCGCCATCTGCGCATGACGGCGCGTCGCCGCGACCGCATCGCGCTTCGAGAGTGGTATGGGGACGACGCGGCGGCCCATGCGGCCTTGATGCAGCGCATTGCGTCCTATGCGAAAGCGCTGGCGCCGCTGCTCGGGCAGGCGGCGCCGCTTTCGGGCGGCACGCTGCCTGTCCGTCCCATGCTTCGCCGTCTCTTCCGGCAAGCCTATGGCTTCGGGAGCGCCTCGCTCGAGGCGCTTCTCCACGAGCTTCCGGGCAGCATTGGCGATCTCGCGGAGCAGACCTTCGAGACGGAGGCGTTGAAGGCGCTGGTCGCGTTCGAGGCTATACGCGGCACGGCCGAAGGGCCGTTTTCGCCCGGCACTGTGTTCAGCCTCATCTATCGTCAGGCGATGCGACAGGGGGCGCTCGGTCCGTCGGTTCCGCTGGGCGGCGTCGGCGGCCTCATCGGCGCGCTTGCCGCTTCCTCGCAAAGCCTCGGCGTTACCATCCGCGTCTCGTCGCCGGTCGCGCATATTCGTGTCGAGAACGGCGCCGTCCGGGGTGTCGAGTTGCAGGGCGGCGAATTCATCGAGGCGCCGACCGTGCTTTCGAGCGCCGATCCACGCCACACCATGCTCGACCTTCTCGGCGCGCAATATTGCGATGCCGGGCTTGCCTCGCAGGTCGCGCGCATCGCCATGCGCGGCGCGACGGCAAAGCTCAATCTCGCGCTGGACGGATTGCCCACGATCCAGGGCCTCGAGCCTGCGGAATATGGCGCGCGCCTGCTCGTGCTACCATCGCTTGCCGAACTCGATCAGGCATATGTGAGCTTCAAGCGCGGCGAGGTCGCCTTCGAGCCGCCGATGGAGGTAACGCTGCCGAGCGTCAACGATGCCTCGCTTGCGCCTCCCGGGCAGCATGTCATGTCGATCCTCGTGCAATATGTGCCTTATGAAGTTCGGGGCGGCTGGGCCGGACAGCGCGACCGTCTGCTCGGGCGCATCATCGACACTCTGTCGGTCCATGCCCCCGATCTCAGGCAGCGCATCGTGGCGGGCGAGCTTCTGCTTCCCGCCGATATCGAAAGGAAGTTCGGCCTTCTGGGCGGTGGCTGGAACCATGGCGAAATGCGGCCCGACCAGCTTCTGATGTTCCGCCCCACGCCGGGGCTTGCGGGCATGCGGACCCCGCTCAAGGGGCTCTATCTCTGTGGCGCGGGGGCGCATCCGGGCGGCGGTATATCGGGCGTTCCGGGCCGCCTCGCGGCCGGGCTTGCGATCGCGGATGAGGCGCAAAGATGAGCGACGATGCCGGATTTTTCCCTCCGCAAGACGCAGGCGACACGCCGGAGGATGGCGCACGCCCGGACCTCGCGGCGCTTGACGAGACGGCCAAGGCCGATCCCGCGCTTTTCGAGCGCCAGTCGGAGGAGGAGGTCTTCGCGCGCCGTGTGCTGACGACCGCTCTCCATCTCGAGGTCGCCGAGGCGAGCCGCACCAATCTCTGGACAGAATGGAATGGCTATACCACGGCCGAGTTGCTGACGAATATCGAGGATGAATATGCGGCGCTGCGCCATGCGGCGGCTTTGAGCGACATCTCGCCCCTCGTCAAATACCGCATCAGCGGTCCCGATGCCTTGCGCTATCTCATGCGCCTCGTCGCGGGGCACGCGCGCGACCTTGCGGTCGACCATGCGGCTCATGTCGTCTTTTGCGAGGATCGCGGCTTCGTTGTAGGCGACGGGCTTCTCTTCCGCCTCGGAGAGGATGAATATCGTCTTGTCACGGAGGAACACCATCTCGCCTGGCTTCTCGAAAGCGCCAGAGGCTTCGGCGTCCGTATCGAGGATGTGAGCCCGACACTTGCCGGTCTCAGCCTTCAGGGCCCGCTCTCGGCGCGCCTCCTGCGGGATGCGGGCTTTGCGGGGATCGAGAGCATGGCGCCCGATGCCGCCCGCTGGTTCGATGTGGATGGAATGCCCGTCTATGTCAGCCGGACGGGCGTTTCTGGCGATCTCGGATATGAATTCTGGATCGACCCTGACGATGCGCCCGCGCTCTGGATGAAACTTCTCGCCCGTGGCGCGGGGACAGGGCTCGCCATTGGCGGCTTCGCTTTGCGGGAACTTGCTCGCATGGAAGCGGGGATCGCGCGGGCCGGGCGCGACTATCTCGGGGCATTCGCCGCCCCCGATGCGGCTTCCTGCTCCACGCCGTTCGAGCTTGGGCTTGCCGCGCTCGTCGATCTCGACGGGGAGCACTTCACCGGGCGCGATGCCTTGCGCCGCGCGAAGGCGCAGGCGCCGCGTCACCTTCTCTCAAGCGTCCTTGTCGATCACCCGGCGCCGTTAGGTTTCCTCGCGATCCGCGTCGGAGGCAAGGTGGAGGGCGTCGCGACCAGCGCAGGTTTCTCGCCCTGGCTCGGAGCGAATGTCGCGCTCGCCATTCTCAAGCCAGGGGCTGTGGCGAAGGGGGCGGCGCTCCATGTCGATGTCGAGATGAGAGAGGGGCTTTCCCTGCGCAACCTCCGCGTGCCCGCCCGGCTTCTGCTCGAGCCGGCGCTTGCTCTACCAGCCCGCCGCATGGTTCCGGCACCGACCGATGCGGACCGCGACGAGGGCATCGACCCGCGGTTTCGGTAAGTTGCGCTCCGGGCGACGGAATGGCGCCGCCCGCGCGTTCGATCTTCCACGTGACAGGCAAGCGCTCCAACCGGACTTCCCCCTTCGGCCTGCCTTTCCTGTCGCTTGTCCCCGGGAATGCGGGCCGGGCTTCAGGGTCCGCCGCGTTTTCGACGCGGGTTTCGGAGGTCGGAAATGCGGCGATACAGGCTTGAGATTTTGGCGGGCGCGCTGGCGATCGCGCTCGGCTTCATGTTGCCGGTCCATGCGCAGGCGAAGGCCGGCGACCTTGCCTCATCGGCGCATGCGAGTGCGCCTACCGCAAATCAAGAGTAGATTGGACCCATCGCGCCGCAACGGGAACGGCCTGCTGCGGCGCGCGCAAATTTCATGCAGGGGGGTGCGCCGGTTTGATCGAGGCGTCGGATGATGAGCTTGTGTTGCGTGTGGCATCGGGAGATGAAGCGGCTTGCCGCATTCTGATCGACCGCCATTTTGCGCGCACCCTCTCCCTCGCAAGGCGCATGCTCGGCAGCCAGCAGGACGCCGAAGAGGTGGCGCAGGAGGTCTTTCTCCGCGTCTGGACCCATGCCGAGCGCTGGGAGCCGGGCAGGGCGCAGTTCAGAACCTGGCTGCATCGCGTGGCGACCAATCTCTGCCTCGACCGTTTGAGACGGCGGGGCACGGAGGATCTGGATTCGATCCCGGACCCCGCCAGCGAGGAGCCGGGCCCGCATGAGCAGCTTGAGAGCCGCCAGCTTGCGCAGCGGGTCGACACGGCCCTGCAGGCGCTTCCGGCGAGGCAGCGCGCGGCGGTGACGCTGACCCATTATCAAGGATACTCGAATATCGAGGCGGCGGAAGTTCTGGGCGTGACGGTTGAAGCCGTGGAATCCCTGCTCGGGCGCGCGCGGCGGCAGCTTCGGGCCGCGCTGGCGACGGAACGCGACGAGTGGTTACGTAAAACAGGTGTCGGTGCCCCAAGGGCGAGGCATGAGTAAGGCGATGGCGAAGACTGGCATGACAATCGGAAGGCTGACGGAACTGCTTGCCGCTTATGGTGCGGACCCGAAGCGCTGGCCTGCGGATGAGCGGCCGGCGGCGGAGGCCATGCTTGCGGCGTCGGCCGATGCCCGCGCCCTTGCCGAAAGGGAACGTGAACTCGACCTGATGCTCGACGCGGCCCCGGATGCCGAGGTTCCCGCGGCGCTGATCGAGCGGCTGGTCGCGGCGCGCCCCCGGCCCGCTGTTGCCCGGCCCATTGTTGCCCGACCTGGGGCTGCCAGACAGAGATCGGTTGTGGGCGGCGAGCGGGGCTTTCTGGCGGGGTTTGCTCGCGCCGTCTGGCCCTATGGCTCGCCGGCTCTGCCGGCGGGAGCGCTTGCCGCCTCCATCGTGCTGGGCATCGCCTTTGGTGCCGCCATGCCAAGCGCACTCGGCGGGCTCTATGTGGAAAAGGCGATCGCCGCATCGAGCGCCGGCGACCCGCTCGTCTCGCTGGCGCTTGCAGACAATGAATATCCCGAGGAGTGGAGGCCATGAGCGACCCCATCGCCACGGGCGCCGGACCGGCGCCGAAGCAGCCGCGCCGCTGGACGGGGCCCGCGCTTCTGGCCTCGCTTGTGGTCAATCTCTTTCTGATCGGGCTCATCGGCGCGAGCCTCTTCTTTCTGCCGCGCTCGCCGGTGAAAGGCGAATTCAGCGCCGTGCCATCCTCTTTCTTCCGTACCCTGCACAAGGACATGAGAGAGCTTTCGGCGGCGGACAAGGCGGCCCTGCGCGAGGTCATGCGGAGCCGGTTTCCGGCGATCCGCCCCGACTTCGTGAGGATCGAAACCGCGCGCAAGGAACTTGCGGAAGCGCTCGCCTCAAACCCCTTCGATGCCGAGAAGGTTCGCGCCGCATTCGACAGGGTCGATGCCGCGCAGTCCGACATGATGCATGCGACGCGCGATGCGATGATTCAGGGGTTCGCCAGCCTGGAGCCCGCACAGCGGGCGCGCATTGCCGAGGCGATGCGAACGCAGGCCGAACGGCGCCTGCACAGGAGGTGGCAGGCCAAATCCGACAACGCGCCTGCGCAACGGCAGGAACACAGCGCTCCCGCAGCTTCGCAGTAACGGACGCGCGTCCCCGATTGTGAGAAAATGGCCGGCAGGTATCGTAACGATCGGCTGGTTTCATGACCTGGTATCACGCGAGCATGTATGACGCGGGCAAGCCCGCGGGAAGCTTCTGGGAGGATGACGCGCCGCATCTGGCGGAGGGCGTCGATCTCGGCCCTGTCTCGGGCGAAACGCGCTGCGATGTGGCAATCGTGGGCGGCGGCTATACGGGCCTCTCGGCGGCGCTGCATCTCGCCCGCGATCATCATGTCGATGTCTGCCTTCTGGAGGCCGGTCCTCTCGGCTGGGGCGCGTCGGGGCGCAATGGCGGCTTCTGTACACTGCCGCCGAGCGGGCTCTCGCTCGAACAGCTCATCCATCGTTATGGCGAGGCGGAGGCGCGGCGTTTCATCGCCTCGCAGGTCGAGGCCATCGAGCTTGTGCGCAACCTTGCGCGCGACGAGGCAATCGACATCCGTCCCCAAGGCGACGGCACGCTGCTTGTGGCTCACATGCCATCGCGCTTCGCGGGGCTGAAGGAGGAAGCGGCGCTGCTCGCCGGCAAGTTCGGTCTGCCTGTTCGCGTGATGAGCCGGGAGGAGGTGGCGGAAACCGATTATGACTCGACCGAGCAATTCGGCGCGCTGCTGAACGGCCTCGCATTCGGGTTGCATCCGCTGCGCTTCGCGCGCGGACTGGCCGAGGCAGCGGCAAGGCGCGGCGCGCGGCTTCACGGACATTCGCAGGTCGAACACTGGGAGCGGAGCGGGGCGGAGCATCGCCTCGTGACGAAAGGCGGCACGGTTCGTGCGCGCCGCGTCATTCTGGCGACAAACGGTTTCACGCGCGATGAATTCGGCTCCGGTCTGGCCGCGCGGCTGATGCCCGTTCTTTCCAACATCATCGTCACCCGTCCGTTGACGGAGGATGAGCTTGCCGCGCAGGTCTGGAAGACGGAGCGCCCTTGCAGCAATACGCGCCGTCTTCTCTTTTATTATCGCCTGCTGCCCGACAGGCGCTTTCTCTTCGGCGCGCGCGGCGACCTTACCGGCAAGCCTGAAGACGGGCAGCGCATGCGTCGCTTGATGGAGCGGCGGCTGGGCGAGGTTTTTACCTCATGGGCCCAAGTTCCAACGACGCATTATTGGCGCGGTTTTGTGTGTATGACCGCGCGGATGACACCCGCAATCGGGGAAATTCCCGATGCGCCAGGCATTTATTTTGCGCTCGCCTATCATGGAGATGGCGTCTCCGCGGCTCCATGGGCTGGCAAGACCCTCGCACAACTCATTGTCGGGAAAGGTGCTTTCCATGATTTGCCAGCGCCGTTCCGTGACCTTCCGCCGCGCATCCCCTTTCCCTCTCTGCGGCGCTGGTATCTTGGGGCAGCTCTCGGCTACTATCGCCTCAGGGACAAACAGCAATCAGGTTGATGATGAGCGAGCGCGAAAAACCGCGTGACGACGGACGTGCGACTTTGGCCGAGTTCAAGGCGTTTCTCGCCGAACACGGCGATATCGATTACCTCGATGCCGTTTTCGTCGATATGTGCGGCACGATGCGTGGCAAGCGCTTTCCGATCGAGGAAGCCGAGAAGGTTTTCACCTCCGGCGTGCATATGCCGAAATCCCTCTATTTCTTCGATGTGACCGGCGTCAACGAAGACATTCTCGGTATGGGCTTCTCCGACGGCGATCCCGACGGGCAGGCATTTCCGATTTCGGGCAGCATCGTTCCCGTTCCCTGGGCTTCGATGAAGCAGGCTCAGGTCATGATGAGCATGCAGGACGATGACGGCCCGCTCACGCTCGAGCCGCGTGTGGTGCTCGCCAATGTGGCGGCGCGCCTTGCCGAGCTTGGCCTTCATGCCGTCACGGCGTGCGAGTTCGAGTTCTATGTGCTCGACCGTGACCGCGACAAGCGCGGACTGCCGCAGCCGCCCATCAATCCGGCGACGGGCCAGCGCGAAACGGCGAACGAGGTCTATGGCATCACCGAGCTCGACGGGTTCATGTCGCTGCTCAAGGACATCGACGACGCGGCGGCGGCGCAGGGCGTGCCTGCTTCCGGCGCGACGGCGGAGTTCGCGCCAGGGCAATACGAGATCAACCTCAATCACGAAGCCGATGTCGTGCGCGCTGGCGACCACGCCGTCATGCTCCGCCATCTGATCGGCGCCATCGCGCGCAAGCACAATTTCATTGCGAGCTTCATGGCGAAGCCCTTTGTCGGACAGGCGGGCAACGGCCTGCATGTGCATTGCTCCGTGCTCGACGAGATGGGGCGCAATATTTTCGACGATGGGTCGGATGAGGGCAGCGTCAAGCTGCGCCATGCAATCGGCGGCCTGCAGGCGACGCTCGGCGAGGCGATGCCTTTCTTCGCGCCGAACCTCAATTCGTATCGCCGCTTCGAGCCCAATCTCTTCGTGCCGGTGAACCGCGCATGGGGATACAACAACCGCTCGGTCGCCTTCCGCGTGCCGGCGGGCGCGCCTTCGGCACAGCGCATCGAGCACCGCGTCTCGGGCGCCGACGCCAATCCCTATCTCGTGCTGGCGGCGATCCTGGCGGGCATCCATTACGGCATCGTCAATGAGATCGATCCGGGCCCTGCTGCGGAAGGCAATGCCTGCGACGTGGTGGATGAGGGCATCCCGTTCTACCTGCCAAGCGCGCTGAAGCGCCTGCGCAATTCGACCATCATGCGCGAATATTTCGGCGATCAGTATGTCGACGTTTACGCCGAAACGAAGATGCTCGAATTCGACAAGTTCCAGCGCGCGATCTCGCCGCTGGAATACGATTGGTACCTCTGACTGAGGAATCAGAGCGGCAGGGTGAAGGTCACGCGCGTGCCGACACCCTCCGTGCTCTCGATGGTGAGAGTGCCGCCATGAAGCTCCACAAGCGAGCGCGAGAGCGCGAGGCCGAGGCCGGTGCCCTTGTGCCGTTTGGAGTGCTGGCTTTCCACCTGCTCGAAGGGACGGCCGATCTTCGGCAGCGCATGGGCAGGGATGCCAATGCCTGAATCCTCGACCGCGAGAGCGATGTAGCTTTGATCGGCTCCGCCCCGGACGCGGATCGTGCCGCCCGCGGGCGTGAACTTGATCGCGTTCGACAGCAGATTGAGCAGCACCTGCTTGATCGCCCGCTTATCGGCCTCGACCTGTGGCAGCTCGCCGACCTCGTTCAGCACTTTCACGGAGGCGATTTCGGCGCGGCCGGACACGAGCCGGAGCGATTCCTCGATCACCGTCGAAAGATCGGTGGTCTGCTTTTCGAGCGTCATGCGTCCGGCTTCGATCTTCGACATGTCGAGAATGTCGTTGATGAGTTCGAGAAGATGCTGGCCGCTTGACCGTATGTCGTGCGCGTATTCCTGATATTTGGGCGAGCCGAGGGGGCCGAAAAGGCCCGTCTCCATCATCTCCGAAAACCCGATGATGGCGTTGAGCGGCGTGCGCAGCTCGTGGCTCATATTGGCGAGGAATTCGGACTTCGAGCGGTTGGCCGATTCCGCGCGGGTCTTTTCGGCGGCGTATTTCTCCGCGAGATCGACGAGCTGGCGTGCCTGATGCTGCAGCTTGAGGCGCGAGGCCTCGAGATCGCGCACGGTCTTTTCGAGCGCGGATTTGTTCTGCGTCAGCGCCGATTCCTGAACCTTGATGGGCGTGATGTCGGTGCCGACATTCACGTGGCCGCCGCTATTGGTCGGCCGCTCGCTGATCTGGAGCCAGCGCCCGGAAGGAAGCCTGATCTCCCAGACGCTCTCCTCGATGCCGCCCGCGCGCGGCCAGTCCGAGCCGATGCCCGCATCCGCCATCACCTGTTCGAGCGTCGTGCCTGGCGCGATCCGGTCGACAGGAAGATGGAGGAATTCGGCGAACTTGCTGTTGGCTGTCACGAGGCGGTTGTCGTGATCCCAGAGCGCGAACGCCTCGCCGATGCTTTCGATCGCATCGACCAGCCGGTCGGTCGCCTCATGCTCGCGCGCTTCGGCGAGCTTCTGCTCGGTGATGTCGATGGTGATGCCGACGAGGCGCTCGCCCGCCATGCGCCCGCCGCCCCAGACCTGCCCCTTGGCATTGACCCAGACCCAGCTTCCATCGGCATGGCGCAGACGGAAAACCGTGTCGTAGGAGCGCGAGGCGCGCGAGGCCGCGCCGATGATCTCGTCGATCGCATGCGCGTCATCGGGGTGGGCAAGGGATTTGATCTCGGCCGGCGAAAGCCGCTTGGAAGGCTGGCGCAGGCCCAGCATGTCGAACATAGCCGACGACCAGTAGACCCGGTTCGCCGTCAGATCCCAGTCCCAGATGCCGCAGCGCGCGCCCGCAAAGGCCATGTCGAAGCGAAGCTGATTCTCGACGAGAGCCGCCTCCGCCTCGAGCTTGCGCTCGCGCATCCGCACCATGCCATAGGCAAGCGCGACGACGCCCGGAGCCAGCAGCCCGGCAAAGGCGAGGCCGCGCGAAAATCCGTCCTGGAGATAGAGGGCCGTGCCGATGCCAGCCAGTGCCGCGCCGGAAAGCACCACGGCGGTGCGCATCATGACGCTCATGGGCAGGGAGGGGCGCCTCTGTGCCGCTCGTTGCTGCCAGGCTGGATACTCCGCTCTCGTGCTCGCATCGGACATACTCTCTTGTACCACCTCGTGCGAAGCGCCATTGGCTGCCCGCCTCTCGCCATGCCGGGGGTCGAGAGGCCCCGGAATAGGCCGTCTTCCGCTGCGCTCCGCTCCCGCCCCGAACGAATCGCCTGATGAAATCCGATGATTCTGGCCCGTCCGCCCATTGTCCAGTGGCGGCAGGTCGCTTTTCGCGGAGCGATGCATTTGGGACTCACCGGGCAGGCTCATGCGCCTTCACTTTCCGCTCTCTGGTTCCAGTCATCGTCGCTCAGGCAAGCGTCTTTGTCGCGATCTCGAAGACGTCGCGCGAGATGCCTTCCGTCCCGGCAATACGCTGAAGCTGCCGCGACATGAGCTTGCGCCGTCCCGCTTCGAGCTGCCGCCAGCTCTTGAATGCGCCCAGAAGCCGCGCGGCAACCTGCGGATTGAGCGGATCGAGCTCCAAAACCTTGTCCGCGACAAGAGCATAGCCTGCTCCGTCGGCGGCATGAAAGCGAAGCTGGTTGGCGGTGGCGAAGTTGCCGATGAGCGCGCGTACCTTATTGGGATTCCGTATGGTAAACGCCGGGTGCTCAAGCAGCCGCTGGACCTCGCCGAGAGTGCCCGGAAGCGAGGACATCGCCTGAATGGCAAGCCATTTGTCCATGACGAGGTGGTCGCCCTTCCATTGCCCGTAGAAGCGGTCGAGCGCCTCCACGCGCTCGCGGCAGTCGATGCTTGCGAGCACGGTCAGCCCGGCGATCTGGTTGGTCATGTTGCCGGCCTCGGAGAAGTGCCGTGCCGCGAGCGTCACGCCGTCGCCGCCGGGCGCCACCGCGAGGTAGGAAAGGCACGCATTGCGAAGCGCGCGCCGGCCCGCATGCGCCGCCTCGGGGCTGTAGGGCCCGTCGATCCGCAGCCGCTCATAGGCACGGGTGAGCGCGTCCCGCGCTTCCTCCGCCACCGATGCACGCAGCGCTTCGCGCGCTTCATGGATCGCGTCCACATCGACATCCTTGCCGATCAACTGTGCGATGGTTTGCTCGCCGGGCAGCGTGATCATCTGTGCCGCGAAATCGGGATCGATCTTCTTGTCCGCAAGAACGTTCGAAACCATCTCCGCGAAGGCGACGCCGCGCCGCCGCCGGCCGCCGGTCCTGACCGCCTCGACCATCGATATGAGAAGCCCGCTCGAATAGCGCTGCGCCGCCTCCCAGCGGTTGAAGGGATCGCTGTCATGGGCCATGAGGAAGACCCAGTCGCGCTCCTTCAGATTTGCGGTCAGCGTCACCGGCGCCGTGAAGCCGCGGAGCAGCGAGGGCACGGGCTTTTCCGTCACATTGCGGAAACGGAAGCTCTGCGTTCTCTCGGTGAGGGAGAGCACGCGCGTTCTGCCGCCGGGCTTTTCCTCGCCTTCGAGTTGCAGCGGCATGTCCTTGCCGTCGGGCCCCACAAGACCGACCGCGATGGGAATGTGATAGGCGTCCTTGATGGCCTGTCCGGGCGTCGCCGCGCAAACCTGCGTCATCTTCAGCGTGTAGGTTTCGCGCGCCGCATCATAGCGGCCGGTCACGAGCACCTCCGGCGTTCCCGATTGCGAATACCAGCGCCTGAACTGCGCAAGGTCGAGCCCGGCGCCGTCGCTGATCGCGTCGAGGAAATCCTCGACCGTCGCCGCGTGGCCGTCATGGCGCTCGAAATAGACATCCATGCCCTTGCGAAAGCGCTTCGGCCCGGCAAGCGTGTGGATCATCCGGCAAAGCTCTGCGCCCTTTTCATAGACGGTCGCCGTATAGAAGTTGTTGATCTCGATATAGCTTTCCGGCCGCACGGGGTGCGCGAGCGGGCCCTGATCCTCCGGGAACTGATGGCTGCGGAGGAGCCGCACATCGGCGATGCGCTTGACGGGCCGCGAGCGCATGTCGCTGGTGAATTCCTGATCGCGGAAGACCGTGAGCCCTTCTTTCAGGCAGAGCTGGAACCAGTCGCGGCAGGTGATGCGGTTTCCAGTCCAGTTGTGGAAATATTCATGGGCGATGATCGCCTCGATCGCGGCATAGTCCGCATCCGTGGCGGTGTCGGGACGGGCGAGAACGTACTTGTCGTTGAAGATGTTGAGGCCCTTGTTCTCCATCGCCCCCATGTTGAAGGCGCTGACCGCCACGATCATGAAGATGTCGAGATCGTATTCGCGGCCGAACACTTCCTCGTCCCAGCGCATGGCGCGCTTCAGCGCTTCCATCGCATAGGCGCAGCGGTCCTCGTTGCCGCGCTCGACGAAGATCCTGAGCGTCACTTCGCGGCCCGAGGCGGTGACGAACTTGTCCTCGACATGGCCGAGATCGCCCGCGACAAGGGCGAAGAGATAGGCGGGCTTGGGGAAGGGATCGTGCCATTCGGCGAAGTGCTTGCCGCCCTTGAGGCGTCCCGATTTGACGAGATTGCCGTTTGACAGAAGAACAGGCAGCGCCTTCTCGTCCGCCACGATGCGTGTGCGGAAGACGGCCATCACATCGGGCCGGTCGAGATAGTAGGTGATGCGGCGGAAGCCCTGAGCCTCGCACTGCGTGCAATAGATGCCGTTGGAGAGGTAGAGGCCGGTGAGCGCCGTATTGGCCTCGGGCCCGCAGGTGGTCACGGTTTCGAGCGTGAAGGCATCGGGCGCCTCGTGGATCGTCAGATGCTCGCCGTCGGCCTGATAGGCGTTGGCGCTCAGTGTCTCGCCATCGATGCGGACCTCGTGCAGCACGAGCTTCTGCCCGTCGAGCACGAGCGGGGCCTTCGGCGTCTTCGAATCCGGGTTGCGGCGCATCTTGAGCCGCGCGTGAACCCGTGTCGCAGCCGGATCGAGCTCGACCTCGAGCGTCACTTCGTCGATCAGAAAGGCAGGGGGTGCATAGTCCTGAAGGCGGACGGCGCGCGGTTCTTCGGTTCGCATGGCGGCGCTCAACATTCGGCCACGGGGCCGGAGCCGCGCAGCGAGAGTAACTTAACAAAGTCTAGAACATTAAGCGCTTGATAGGGCGAAATTTCGGCGGA
>NZ_JBATUH010000092.1:0-2287 GCF_049671045.1 Parvibaculum sp.
ACCTCGTTACCAAGGAATTCGGCCTGCCGAAAGACCGGCTGATGTCGACCGTCTATGCGGAGGATGACGAGGCGTTCAACCTCTGGAAGAAGATCGCAGGGCTTCCGGACGAGCGCATCGTCCGCATTGCGACTTCGGACAATTTCTGGTCGATGGGCGAAACGGGCCCCTGCGGCCCCTGCTCGGAAATCTTCTTCGATCATGGGCCGAAGATTCCGGGCGGTCCTCCCGGCAGCGCCGATCAGGATGGCGACCGTTTCATCGAGATCTGGAATCTCGTCTTCATGCAGTATGAGCAGCATGCGGACGGAACGCGCATCAACCTGCCGAAACCCTCCATCGACACAGGCATGGGCCTCGAGCGCATTGCGGCCGTGCTCCAGGGCACGCATGACAATTACGCGACCGACCTCATGCGCGCGCTCATTCTCGCCTCGGCGGAAGCATCGGGCACCGATCCCGACGGCCCCCATGCGGTGAGCCATCGCGTCATCGCCGATCACCTGCGCGCAAGTTGCTTCCTCATCGCGGATGGCGTGCTGCCTTCCAATGAGGGGCGCGGCTATGTGCTCCGCCGCATCATGCGCCGTGCCATGCGCCATGCGCAGCTTCTCGGCGTCACGGCGCCGCTGATGTGGCGGCTGGTGCCGGCGCTCGTCCGGCAGATGGGCGACGCCTATCCGGAGCTTCGCCGCGCCGAGGCGCTCGTCACCGAGACGCTCAAACTCGAGGAGACGCGCTTCCGCGAAACGCTGGTGCGCGGCCTTCGCCTGCTCGACGATGAGCTCGATCGCATCGGAAGTGCGAAGGTGCTGCCGGGCGAAGTTGCATTCAAGCTCTACGACACTTATGGATTCCCGCTCGATCTGACGCAGGACGCGCTGCGGCCCAAGGGCATCACCGTCGAGCAGGCAGGCTTCGACCGCGCGATGGCGCGCCAGCGCGAGGATGCGCGGAGGGCCTGGTCGGGCTCCGGCGAAAAGGCGACCGAGACCGTCTGGTTCGAGCTCCGCGAGGAGCACGGCGCGACGGAATTTCTCGGCTACGAGACGGAAACGGCCGAAGGCAAGATCGTCGCGATCGTCGTCGATGGCGCACCGGTGGACAAGGTCGGCGCGGGCGCGGAAGCCGCGATCATCACCAACCAGACGCCCTTCTATGGCGAATCGGGCGGGCAGGTCGGCGACACCGGGCTTCTCTTCAACGGTTCGGGCGCGGAGTTCCCCGTCTCCGATACGCAGAAGAAGCTCGGCGACATGATCGTTCATGTGGGCAGGCTCGCGCGCGGCGAACTCAAGGTCGGCGATGTCGTGGAGATGAAGGTCGACAGCGCGCGGCGCACGGCGACACGCGCGAACCACTCCGCGACGCATCTGCTGCATGAGGCGCTGCGCCGCGTGCTCGGGCCCCATGTGACGCAGAAGGGCTCGATGGTCGCGCCGGAGCGGCTGCGCTTCGACTTCAGCCACCCCAAGCCGATGACGGCGGAGGAAATCGCCAGGGTCGAGGATATCGTCAACCGCGTCATCCGCCAGAACCGCGACGTGACCACGCGGCTCATGACGCCCGCCGAGGCAATCGAGGCGGGGGCGCTGGCGCTCTTCGGAGAGAAGTATGGCGACGAGGTGCGCGTGCTCTCGATGGGCGTGGACGAGGATCAGAACGACAAGACCTATTCGGTCGAGCTTTGCGGCGGCACCCATGTGCGCCGCGTCGGCGACATCGCGATCTTCAAGATCGTGAGCGAGAGCGCCGTCGCCTCGGGTGTGCGGCGCATCGAGGCGCTGACGGGCGAAGGCGCACGGCACTATCTCGTCGAGCAGGAGCGGATCGCGAAGGAAGCGGCGGGTGCGCTGAAGATCTCGCCGGAAGAACTGCCGCAGCGTGTCGTCTCGCTGGTCGAGGAGCGCAAGCGCCTCGAACGCGAGCTGAACGAGGCGAAGAAGAAGCTCGCCATGTCCGGCGGCGGCGCCGCGGAGGCGAGCCCGGCGCAGACCATTGGCGGCGTGCAGGTCGTCGCGCGCGTGCTCGCCGGTGTCAATCCGAAGGATCTGCGCGGCCTCGTCGACGAGGCGAAGAAGCAGGCGGGATCCGGCGTCGTCGCGCTCGTGGCGGTGAGCGAGGACGGCAAGGGCGCGATCGCGGTCGGCGTCACGGCGGATCTCACCTCGCGCTTCAACGCGGTCGATCTGGTGAAGGCCGGCGCGGCGGCGATGGGCGGCTCGGGCGGCGGCGGCAGGCCCGACATGGCGCAGGCAGGCGGGCCCGAGGGCGCCAAGGCCGAAGC
>NZ_JBATUH010000093.1:0-2081 GCF_049671045.1 Parvibaculum sp.
GCTCAGTATGGCCGCTACAAAAACGGCATGGATGGCGGTCCGGGCAATCCGCTTGGTTCGCGCGCCATGTATCTGTTCCAGGGCAACAAGGATACGTATATCCGTATTCACGGCACCACTCAGCCATGGACAATCGGTAGCCCGGCTTCCAACGGTTGTTTTCGTATGACCAATGACGACATTCTGGATCTGTATGATCGCGTTGGCATGGGCGCAAAAGTCGTCGTTCTCTGATTTTTTGTAGAAATACCCGAAAGGCCGGGATTTCCCCGGCCTTTTTTCGTGCGCATGTAACAAATGACGCTACATGGTGCGAGCAGGGCTGAACTTGGTGGAAGCATCCGGTTTTCCCATATGGGAAGCTGATCGGGTGTGATTTTGATGGAAAAAACGCTGGTCACACTTTTTTTAGTGGCGGAATCAGCAAGAAGGGTCTAACGACGTAAGCCCATGGCGCGATATGTATTCATCACAGGCGGCGTGGTTTCTTCCCTTGGAAAAGGCATTGCCGCAGCAGCTCTGGCTGCACTCCTTCAGGCACGTGGTTACCGCGTGCGTATCCGTAAACTCGACCCTTATCTCAACGTCGACCCCGGCACGATGTCGCCTTACCAGCACGGTGAGGTGTTCGTCACTGACGATGGTGCTGAAACAGACCTTGATCTGGGCCATTACGAGCGGTTCACCGGTCGTCCTGCAAATCAGCGGGACAACATTACCACCGGTCGCATTTACCGCAACATCATCGAAAAGGAACGCCGCGGCGATTATCTCGGTGCGACGGTTCAGGTTATTCCCCACGTCACGGATGAAATCAAAAACTTCGTCCTTGAAGGCAATGACGATTATGATTTCGTTCTGTGCGAGATCGGCGGTACGGTCGGCGATATCGAAGCCATGCCGTTCCTTGAAGCTATTCGTCAGCTCGGCAATGAGCTGCCACGCAACAGCGCGGTTTATATCCATCTGACATTGATGCCGTATATTCCTGCGGCAGGCGAACTCAAGACCAAGCCAACGCAGCATTCGGTGAAGGAACTGCGTTCGATCGGTATTGCTCCGGATATTCTTCTGGTTCGTGCGGATCGCGAGATTCCGGCTTCTGAACGTCGCAAGCTGTCGCTTTTCTGTAATGTGCGTGAAAGCGCAGTCATTCAGGCGCTCGACGTTTCGACCATTTATGATGTGCCGATTGCTTATCATAAGGAAGGCCTCGACAACGAAGTGCTTGCAGCATTCGGTATCGAACCTGCACCTAAGCCACGTATGGAACGCTGGGAAGGCATTTCCCATCTTCTGCACAATCCGGAAGGCGAAGTTACCATTGCCGTCGTCGGCAAATATACTGAGCTGAAGGATGCTTATAAGTCGCTGATCGAAGCGCTGCAGCACGGTGGCATTGCCAACAAAGTCAAGGTCAATCTCGACTGGATCGAAGCCGAAGTCTTCGAAAGTGAAGACCCATCACCGTATCTCGAAAAAGTTCACGGCATTCTGGTGCCGGGCGGCTTTGGTGAACGTGGTGCAGAAGGCAAGATCCTTGCTGCCAAGTTCGCTCGCGAGCACAAGGTGCCTTATTTCGGTATCTGTTTCGGTATGCAGATGGCATGTCTCGAAGCCGCGCGTAACCTTGCCGGTATCGAAAATGCTTCATCGACCGAGTTCGGTCCGACCAAGGAACCTGTTGTCGGTCTGATGACTGAGTGGCTCAAGGGCAATATGCTCGAAAAGCGTACGAAATCGGGTGATCTTGGTGGCACGATGCGCCTTGGCGCATATGATTCCACGCTTAAGGCTGGAACGCGTATTGCCGAGATTTACGGTACGACCGAGATTTCCGAACGTCATCGTCACCGCTATGAAGTGAACGTTGACTATAAGGACCGCCTTGAAGCGAGCGGCCTCGTATTCTCTGGTATGTCGCCTGACGGCGTTCTGCCGGAGACAGTTGAATATGCTGATCATCCCTGGTTCATCGGCGTGCAGTACCATCCGGAACTGAAGTCGCGTCCGTTTGAGCCACACCCACTATTCTCTTCCTTCATCGCGGCTGCGATGGAGCAGGGCAGACTGGTTTGATG
>NZ_JBATUH010000094.1:0-42103 GCF_049671045.1 Parvibaculum sp.
TGCCGGCCCGCTATGGTTTCCGCACCCTATTTAGGCTAGAAACATGCACTGGCCCGATTGGGCGCCGGCGGCCAGTGCCGGCTTCCATGAGCCTCCGGACTCGCTTCGATATGGCCTTGTCCCGAAAACGGTTTTCGGGCAATCCTGCCGGGTGACCGAACGAAATGGACTTTGACCGGCATGCGTGAGGCTCTTCTGACTATCAGCGGCTCCAAGGCAAAGGCGACTTCCGGCATCGGCCTCGAAACGGGGCGGGTGAGAAGCGCGGTGATCGGCGCTTTCCTTGCCGGTGCGCTCGTTCTTCTCGGCGGCTGTTCGTCTGATGACGAGCTTCCCTATCAGGAAAGGCCGGTCGAGCAGATCTACAACAAGGCGATGGATTACGTCGCCGATGGTAGCTACCAGAAGGCGGCGCAGGAGTTCGACGAGGTCGAGCGCCAGCATCCCTATTCGATCTGGGCGCGCCGCGCGACGCTCATGTCGGCCTACTCGCATTACAAGGTCAACGAGTACGACGACGCCATCGTCACCGCGCAGCGCTACATCGCGCTCCATCCGGGCAGCAAGGATGTCGCCTACGCCTACTACCTTGTCGCCCTCTGCTATTACGAACAGATTTCCGACGTCGGCCGCGACCAGAAGATGACGGAAGACGCGCTCGCCTCGCTCACCGCGCTCATCCAGCGCTTTCCGCAAAGCGAATATGCGCGCGACGCGCGCCTGAAGCTCGATCTGACGCTCGATCATCTCGCCGGCAAGGAGATGGAAGTCGGCCGCTACTATCTGAAGAAGCGCGACTACATCGCCGCGATCAACCGGTTCCGCATCGTCGTGGAGCACTATCAGAGCACGACCCATGTGCCGGAGGCGCTGCACCGCCTCGTCGAGGCGTATCTCTCGCTCGGCGTCAAGCCGGAGGCGCAGACGGCCGCGGCAGTCCTCGGTTACAACTATCCCGGAAGCGATTGGTATCAGGACAGCTACGCGCTCCTCGCCGGGCAGGGGCTCAAGCCCGAGGAGAACAAGGGGTCCTGGATCAGCAGGGCGTGGCACACCGTCTTCTAGAGGCGTTGCTCAATGCTGTCGGCGCTGTCGATCAGAGATATTGTCCTCATCGATAGGCTGGAACTCGCGCTGGCCCGCGGGCTGTGCGCGCTCACGGGCGAAACGGGCGCCGGAAAATCCATCCTTCTCGATGCCCTGGGGCTCGCCATCGGCGCGCGCGCCGATGCGGGGCTCGTCGGCCAGGGCGCCGAGCAGGGAAGCGTCACCGCCGTTTTCGACGTGCCGGACGACCATCCGGCCCGCGCCATTCTCCGCGATGACGGGCTCGATGCGGAAGGCGAACTCATTCTTCGCCGCGTGCAGGCCAAGGACGGGCGCACGCGGGCCTTCATCAACGATCAGGCGGTGAGCGTCGGCCTTCTCCGGCAGGTGGGCGATGCGCTTGTCGAAATTCACGGGCAGCATGACGAGCGCGGGCTTCTCGATCCATCGGGCCATCGGGCGCTTCTCGACAGTTTCGGCGGGCTCGATGCCGCTGCCGCCGAGGTGCGCCGGCTCTGGAACGCGGCGGCGGAAGCGCGGCTCGCCTTCACCGAGCATGAAGCCTCTCTCGCGCGGGCGCGGGCAGAGCAGGATTATCTGCGGCATGTCGTCGGTGAACTCGACGAACTTTCGCCGGAGCCCGGCGAGGAAACGAAGCTCGCCGAAGAACGCGCCCTCATGATGCATTCGGAAAAGATCGCGGGCGATCTTGCCGAGGCGGCGGACGCGATTTCCAGCGATAGCGGCCTCGAGGCGCGGCTCAATCAGGCATTGCGGCGCCTTTCCCGCGTGGCGGAGCAGGCGGGCGGGCGCCTCGATCAGGCCATCGCCGCGATCGACCGCACGCTGGTCGAGGCGGCGGAGGCGCGCGATGAAATCGAACGTGCCATGCGCTCTCTCGAATTCGATCCCGCGCGGCTCGAGAAGGCCGAGACGCGCCTCTTCGCGCTGCGCGCCGCCGGGCGCAAGCACAATGTCGCCGTGGACAATCTTGCCGCCCTTGCCGACAGGCTGCGCGAGCAGCTTGCGGACATAGAAGGCGGCGAGGTGAAGCTTGCGAGGCTTTCGCAGGCGGCCGATGCGGCGCGCGCCGCCTATCTCAAGGCGGCGGAGGCACTTTCCGCCCAGCGCATCAAGGCGGCGGCAAAGCTCGATCAGGCGGTTGCGCGCGAGCTGAAGCCGCTGAAGCTCGACAAGGCGACATTCAGGACCGAGGTCAATGTGCTCGCGGCGGAAGATGCGGGCCCGGACGGGCTCGACCGAGTGTCCTTCCTCATTTCGACCAATCCGGGCGCTCCGCTCGGGCCGCTCATCAAGATCGCTTCGGGCGGCGAGCTTTCACGTTTCGTGCTCGCGCTCAAGGTGGCGCTCGCTTCCCGCGGCAGCGCACCGACGCTCATTTTCGATGAAGTCGATGCCGGTGTCGGCGGGGCTGTCGCCGAAGCGGTGGGCCGGCGCCTCGCGGAACTTGCCAGGACCGCGCAGGTGCTCGTCGTCACGCATTCGCCGCAGGTGGCGGCGCTGGCGCGCCATCATTTGCGAATTTCCAAGGGCGGGGAAACCAAAGCCAGGAATGCGCGCGTCGCAACCCGCGTCGATGTGCTCGATCATCTGGATCGCCGCGAGGAGATCGCACGCATGCTGGCGGGCGCAACTGTGACCGATGAGGCGCGGGCCGCCGCCGACCGATTGATCGAGAACGGTCCGTGAGCGCGCATGCCAATGACAAGCCCGCGGGGCAACTGACCTTCGAGGAAGCGGCGGAGGAGCTGGAGCGGCTCGCCGGGGAGATCGCGCGTCACGACAAGCTCTATTATCAGAAGGACGCGCCGGAGATATCGGACGCCGAATATGATGCGCTCCGCCGGCGGAACGAGGAGATCGAGAAGCGCTATCCGGAACTAATCCGCGAGGACAGCCCCTCGAAGCGCGTGGGCATCGCGCCCGCCGAAGGCTTCGGCAAGGTCGTCCACAAGGTTCCGATGCTTTCACTCTCGAACGGCTTTGCGGACGAGGACGTCACCGAATTCTGGGCGCGCGTCCGCCGCTTCCTCAATCTGACGGACGGTGTCGAACTTGCCGTGACGGCGGAGCCTAAGATCGACGGGCTGTCGGCCGCGCTGCGCTATGAGCAGGGACGGTTCGTGCTCGGCGCGACGCGCGGCGACGGGCGCGAGGGCGAGAATGTCACGGAGAATCTGAAAACGATCGTCGATGTGCCGGAGACGCTCAAGGGGCGCGACATTCCCGATGTCTTCGAGGTGCGCGGCGAGGTCTATATGAGCCATGCCGACTTCGAGAAGCTGAACGAAAGGCAGGCGGAGGCGGGGCGGCCGCCCTTCGCCAATCCACGCAACGCGGCCGCGGGCTCGCTCCGCCAGCTCGACCCAAGGGTGACGGCTTCGCGCCCATTGCGCTTCTTCGCCTATGCCTGGGGCGAGGCGACCGAAATTCCGGCCGGCACGCATTCGGGCATGATCGAGCGCTTACAGCATTGGGGTTTTCATGTGAACCCCTTCTTCCGCGTCTGCACATCGGCGGATGAATTGCTCGGCTTCTATCACGAGATCGAGGAGAACCGCGCCAGTCTCGGCTACGACATTGATGGCGTTGTCTACAAGGTGAACCGGCTCGACTGGCAGCAGCGGCTGGGCTTCGTTTCGCGCTCGCCGCGCTGGGCGCTGGCGCACAAGTTTCCGGCCGAAAAGGCGATGACCGTGCTCGAAGGCATCGACATTCAGGTCGGCCGCACAGGCGCGTTGACGCCGGTGGCGCGGCTGAAGCCGGTGACGGTCGGAGGCGTCGTCGTCTCCAATGCGACGCTCCACAATGAAGACGAGATCGAGCGCAAGGACATACGCATCGGCGATACGGTGGTCGTCCAGCGCGCGGGCGACGTCATTCCGCAGATCGTGAGCGTGGTCGAGGAGAAGCGGCCGAAGGGCGCCCACAAGTTCCATTTTCCGGATCGATGCCCGGAATGCGGAAGCCATGCGGTGCGCGAGATGAACGAGAAGACCGGCAAGGTCGATGCCGTGCGCCGCTGCACGGGCGGCCTCATCTGCCCGGCACAGGCGATGGAGCGGCTTCGCCATTTCGTTTCGCGCAATGCCTTCGACATCGAAGGGCTCGGCGAAAAGCAGATTGCCGGCTTCTATCAGGACGGGCTCATCGCCCAGCCTTCCGATATTTTCACGCTCGAGGAGCGCGACAAGAAGAGCCTGAAGAAGCTGAAAGACCGCGAGGGGTGGGGCGAAACCTCGGTGAGCAATCTCTTCCGCGCGATCAATCTGCGCCGCGAGGTCGATCTCGACCGCTTCATCTTCGCGCTCGGCATCCGCCATGTGGGCGAGACGACGGCGCGCCTCTTTGCGCGGAGCTATGGCACGCTCGAGCATTTCGTCGACCAGATGGAAAAGGCGGCCGATCACGACAGCGAGGCATGGCGCGAACTCAATGCGATCGACGGCGTGGGCGAGGTGCTCGCCGAAGCGGTCGTCGATTTCTTCGCCGAGAAGCACAATCGCGAAGTGCTGTCCGCGCTGCGCAAGGCGGGCGTTCGCGCCATTCCCTTGCCGGCTCAGGAAACAACTTCGCCCATCGCGGGCAAGACGGTGGTTTTCACCGGCTCGCTCGAGCGCATGACGCGCTCGGAAGCGAAGGCGCGCGCCGAGCAGATGGGCGCCAAAGTGGCAGGCTCCGTCTCCGCCAAGACAGATCTCGTCGTCGCCGGACCCGGCGCCGGGTCGAAGCTCGCCAAGGCGACGGAACTCGGCATCGAGGTCATCAGCGAAGATGAATGGATGGAGATGGCGGGCAGCCAGTGAGCTTCGGCGATGGGCTGCCGGTTCATCCGTCATGCCGGACTTGATCCGGCATCCATCTTTGCGACTTGCGTAGTGCAGAAGCTGGGGCCCGGGGTGACGGCGGAGATTGTGGAACAGCTCTCGACTCATCCGCCATGCGGAGCCCAGGCACGAGCGCTCAGATCGCGCGGGTCGCCCCTTCGAGCCACGCGGCCGTCGCCGCATCGAGGCCGGGTGCCAGCGCCTCGCGCACGCGGGCGTGATACGCGTTGAGCCAGTCGGCTTCTTCCTGCGTGAGGAGCGCGCGCTCGACGCAGTTGAGATCGATGGGCGCGAGCGTCAGCGTCTCGAAGCCGAGCATCGGCCGCTCGCCGCCATCGATCATCGAAGCCGGCGTCACCACCAGCAAATTCTCGATCCTGATGCCATATGCGCCCGTCTTGTAGTAACCGGGCTCGTTCGAGACGATCATGCCGGGCCTGAGCGGCACGGTTCCGAGCTTGGAGATGCGCTGCGGTCCTTCGTGTACGGAGAGATATGACCCGACGCCGTGGCCCGTGCCGTGGTCGTAGTCGAGGCCCGCCTTCCAGAGCGCCATGCGCGCGAAGGCGTCGAGCTGCGCGCCGGACGTGCCTTCCGGGAAGCGAGCCGTCGCAATGGCGATGTGCCCCTTCAGAACGCGGGTGAAGCGGTCGCGCTGCTCGGGCGATGCCTCGCCGATGGCGACGGTTCGCGTCACGTCGGTGGTGCCGTCGAGATATTGCGCGCCCGAATCGACGAGGAAGAGTTCGCCCCGTTCGAGCGGGCGGTTGGTCGCCGTCGTCACGCGGTAATGCACGATGGCGCCATTGGCGCCCGCGCCGGAAATCGTATCGAAACTCAGATCGCGAAGCTCGTTCGTCTCGGCGCGGAAGGCTTCGAGCGTCTTCGCCGCCGCTATTTCATCGACGCCGCCCTTGGGCGCTTCGCGGCCGAGCCATGCGAGAAACTTCGTCAGCGCGCGCCCGTCGCGCAGATGCGCCGCGCGCGTGCCCTTGATCTCCGCCTCGTTCTTGCACGCCTTGGGCAGTTCGCAGGGATCGGAGCCGCGTTTCACCTCGGCGCCCGCGGCCTTCAGCCGGTCATGGATCCATGCCGCGCAGGTTGCGGGATCGATGAGAACGGTCGCCTTCTTCGCGCCAAGCTCGTTCAGCGCGTGGCCGAGCGCCTCGCGCGGATGCAGCCGCGCAACGGGCGCGAGATGCGCGCGGACGTCAGGCCCGACTTTCCGCTCGTCGATGAAAAGATCGGCGGTGCCGTCCTCATGGAGGATCGCGAAGGAGAGGGGGAGCGGGGTGTGCGGCACGTCCGCGCCGCGAATGTTGAAGGCCCAGGCGATCGAGTCGGGCATGGTGAGGATGGCGGCATCGACATCGTCGCTCATGAGGGCGCTCGTCAGCCGGCCGATCTTTTCGGCGGCGGGCTCGCCCGCGAACCCGATCGGGTGCGGCGTGACCGGCGCGGCCGGCGGCTCGGGCTGATCGACCCAGACGGCATCGAGCGGGTTTCCGTCGACCGCGACGAGGGTCGCGCCGGCCTTCTCCGCCGCCACCTTGTAGCGCGCCACGGCATCGACCGTGTGCAGCCATGAATCGTAGGCGAGCCTTGCGCCCTTCGCGAGGTTCTGCTCGATCCAGCGCGCCGGCGGCTCCTCGACCAGATGATGGGGCTGAAAGGTCGCCACATCGACCTGCGCGCGAACCTGCAAGGTGTAGCGGCCATCGACGAAGATCGCCGCCTTGTCGAGAAGCACGATCGCCATGCCCGCCGAGCCCGAAAAGCCCGTGAGCCAGCGCAGACGCTCGGCATGGGGCGGCACATATTCGCCCTGGTGTTCGTCGGCGCGGGGAATGAGGAAGCCATCGAGGCCGCGCCGCTTCAGCTCTTCGCGGAGGCGTCGGGCGCGTTCGATGCCGAGGGTGGGGTCGGCCGTGTCGTCGAAGGTCTGGAACATGAAAGGAATGTATGTCCTGCGCGCGCGGGCGGCAACGGGGATCGGCTAACCCTCTATTCGCAGCGTCACCCAGTCGCCCATGGGCTTGCGCGAGCGGAGGTAGAGACCTTGCGCCCGCATGGCGCTCGTCACCATGGCCTCCTGTATGCGGAGGATGCCGGAGAGCACGAGCGTGCCGCCGGGCCGCAAATGGGCGCGGAAGGCGGGAGCGAGCGAGACGAGCGGGCGGGCAAGGATGTTGGCGACGATGAGATCATAGGGCGCACGCGCCGCGAGCGCGGGGTGGCCGAAGCCCGCGGCAGCGACGGCGGCCACGAACGAGCCAACGCCGTTCTTGCGCGCATTCTCCCGCGCGGTTCTGACCGCGACGGGATCGATGTCGCTTGCGAGCACGGCGCAACGGGCGAGCCTTGCGATCGCGATGGCGAGCACGCCCGTTCCCGTGCCGAGGTCGAGGGCGTTGAGCCTCACACCTTGCCGCACGATGTCGGAGATATATTCGAGGCAGCCCATGGTCGTCTCGTGGTGGCCGGTGCCGAAAGCCTGGCCCGCATCGACGAGGATGGGGATCGCGCTGGCGGGAACCTTGTCGGCGTCGTGGCTGCCATGGACGAAGAACCGCCCGGCCTGAACCGGATCGAGCCCTTCGAGCGATTTCGTCACCCAGTCGATCTCGGGCATCTGCTCGATGGCGAGCTCGGCCACGTCGACACCCGTTTCATGCTCGATGGGGGCAATGAGGGTGCGTATCGCCCCCATGTCCGGCGCGTCGGCGTAAAGCACCTCGATGCGCCAGTCGCCATGCGCGACGACCTCGTTCCATTCCGACGATGTCTGGACGAGCGTTGCCGCGCCTTCATTCGCCTCGCTGGTGGAGACGGCGAGCGCCTCGGGCTCGAAGGCCGCGCCCAGCGCATCTGCGAAACCGTCCGCCGCGTAGTGGGGAACGATGAAGGACAGTTTCCATGTGGCCATGGTCAGGCCCGTTCGAGGAAGCTGTCGATCACTTTCTTGCGGCCGGCCTTGTCGAAATCGACGGTGAGCTTGTTGCCGTCGATCATCGCCACTTCGCCATAGCCGAATTTCTGATGGAACACGCGCTCGCCCCGGCGATAGGTCGCGGCGGCGGGATCGCTCGTCGCGACGAGATCGGCGTGAACCTCGAGATCGGGCGCGCGCGTTTTCGACATGGTGCGCGCCATGGTCTGCGCGCGCTTCCAGCCGGGGCTCGCATAGTCGCTCCCTTGCGCGAAATCCTGCGCGAAGCGGCTTGGCGCATAGCTTTGATAGCTCGATGCGCCCATCGCGCTTTGCGTGACCTCAAGATGTTCCTGCGGCATCTCGTCGATGAAGCGCGAAGGGACGGCGCTCTGCCAGAGATTGTGGACGCGCCGGTTGGCGGCGAAGGAGACATGCGCCTGCTTGCGCGCGCGGGTGAGGCCGACATAGGCGAGGCGGCGTTCCTCCTCGAGGCCCGCGACGCCGCTTTCGTCGAGCGCGCGCTGGTGCGGGAAAAGCCCTTCCTCCCAGCCCGGCAGGAACACCGTGTCGAATTCAAGGCCCTTGGCGCTGTGCAGCGTCATCAGGTTTACCTTGTCGCCCGTTTCCTGCGCCTCGATCTCCATTACGAGCGAAATATGTTCGAGATAGCCTGCAAGGCTTTCGAAATGCTCCATCGAGCGCACGAGCTCGCGCAAATTGTCGAGCTTGCCGGGCGCATCCGCCGATTTGTCATTCTGCCACATTTCGGTGTAGCCCGACTCGTCGAGAATGATTTCGGCAAGCTCCGTATGCGGCATGCCGGGAACGAGAGAGCGCCAGCGATCGACCATCTCGACGAAACCCGTCAGCGCCCGGCGCGGCGCGGGCTTCAGCTCCTCGGCCGTGATGAGCGCGCGGGCGGCGCGCATCAGCGACACGCCCTGCGCGCGCGCAAGCTGGCGGATCGTCTGCAAGGCAACGTCGCCAAGGCCGCGGCGCGGCTTGTTGACGATGCGCTCGAAGGCGAGATCGTCGTCGGGCTGTGCGACGAGGCGCAGATAGGCGTTCGCGTCGCGGATTTCGGCGCGCTCATAGAAACGCGGGCCGCCGACGACGCGATAGGGAATGCCGAGATTGATGAAGCGGTCTTCGAATTCGCGCATCTGGAAGGAGGCGCGCACGAGGATCGCGATTTCGTGGAGCATGTGCCCCTTGCGCTGCAACTGCTCGATTTCCTCGGCGATGTTGCGCGCTTCCTCCTCGCCGTCCCAATAGCTCGATACCTTGACCTTCTGGCCCTCGTCGGCATCCGTCCAGAGCGTCTTGCCGAGGCGCGCCTCGTTGGCGGCTATGAGGCCCGAGGCCGCGCCCAGAATTTGCGGCGTGGAGCGATAGTTCCGTTCGAGGCGGATCACCTTCGCGCCCGGAAAGTCCTTCTCGAAGCGCAGGATGTTGTCGACCTCCGCGCCGCGCCAGCCATAGATCGACTGGTCGTCGTCGCCCACGCAGCAGATGTTCCTGTGCTTCTGCGCGAGAAGGCGGAGCCAGAGATATTGCGCGACGTTGGTGTCCTGATATTCGTCGACAAGCATGAAGCGGAAGCGATCCTGATACTCGGCGAGAATTTCGGGATGCTCCTGGAAGATGCGCAACGGCTCGAGCAGAAGGTCGCCGAAATCGGCGGCGTTCAGCACCTTCAGCCGCAGCTGATAGGCCTGATAGAGCTCCGCCCCCTTGCCATTGGCGAAGGCGTGCGCCTCTCCGGCGGGCACCTTGCCGGGGGTGAGCCCGCGGTTCTTCCAGCCGTCGATATGGGTGGCGAGCTGGCGGGCGGGCCAGCGCTTCTCGTCTATGCCTTCCGCCTCGATGATCTGCTTCATGAGGCGGATCTGGTCGTCGGCGTCGAGAATGGTGAAATCGGATCTGAGGCCCGCAAGCTCCGCATGGCGGCGGAGCATCTTCGCCCCGATCGAATGGAAGGTGCCGAGCCACTGCATGCCCTCGACGACGCCGCCGATGAGGTGGCCGATGCGCTCCTTCATTTCGCGCGCGGCCTTGTTGGTGAAGGTCACGGCGAGAATCTGGCCCGGCCAGGCGCGGCGCGTGGCAAGCAGGTGGGCAAGCCGCGTGGTCAGCACGCGGGTCTTGCCGGTCCCGGCGCCCGCGAGCACGAGGACGGGGCCGTCCAGCGCCTCGACGGCCGAGCGCTGCTCCTCGTTGAGCCCCTCCAGATAGGGGGCGCGCATGCCGGCGAGCGCCGCCGCGCTCGTCGTGCGCGCAGTCGTTTCTTCGGGAATGGACCCAAGGTCGAAGGGGTCGCTCGTCATCTCGCCGGTGCCAGAGGGTACGGGTGCGGGTTCGTGTGCGGGCGAGTATAGCACGAGGATCGTGCCCGATTCGGTACGGAATTCCGCGCCTTTTTGCCGTGGTGGCTTGGTTTCGCGCCGCGTTGCCGATAGATAGAGGCTGTGGCTCCTGCCTGCAAGCCCGATGGAAGGCCGCCCTGATGGCCCTTGTGACGACCCGCTTTTCGCGGAATTTCTATGTCCAGTCCCGCCGCTGGCAGCGGAGGCTGATTTTCATCGCGGGCGGGCTCGTGGTCGGCGCGGCGGCGGTGGCGCTGGCCATGCTCTCCGATCGGGCCATGCTCGCCTTTCACCGGCTGCGCGAGGCGGCGCCATGGGCCGTCTATCTGGTCACGCCGCTCGGCTTCGGCCTCACCGCCTATCTCGCCAACCGCTATTTTCCGAATACGGGCGGCAGCGGCATTCCCCAGGCGATCGCCGCGCGCGCATTGAGCGATCCGGCCGAGCGCGGGAAGCTCGTCTCCGTCCGCATCGCGATCGGCAAGATATTGCTGACCCTTCTGGGGCTGCTCGTGGGCGCTTCGACCGGCCGCGAGGGCCCTTCGGTGCAGGTGGGCGCCTCGCTCATGTTCGCGCTGGGGCGCGTTTCGCGGCGCCATCAATCCGGCCTCATTCTCGCGGGCTCGGCGGCGGGCGTCGCCGCTGCCTTCAACACGCCGCTTGCCGGCATCGTCTTCGCCATCGAGGAGATGAGCCGCTCCTTCGAGACGCGGACGAGCGGCCTCATCATCGGCACGATCATCGCGGCCGGCGTCACCTCCATGGCGATCCTCGGCAATTACACATATTTCGGCACGACGGAGGCCGTGCTCCAGAACTGGAGCGACTGGCTCGTCGTGCCTGTCTGCGGCGTCGCAGGCGGGCTCATGGGCGGGCTTTTCGCGCGCATCCTCATTGCCTTCGGCGCCGGGCTCCCGGGCCGCGCCGGGCGGTGGATCAGGTCGCGGCCCATCCTCTTCGCCATCGGCTGCGGCATGGCGGTGGCGCTGTGCGGGTTTCTTTCAGGCGGCGCCATACACGGGACGGGATACGCCGAGGCCAAGGCCGCGCTGCATGCGCAGGAGGCGTTGCCGGTCGCCTATGCGCCGCTGAAGATGCTGGCGACGGTCTTCTCCTCGATCTGCGGCGTGCCCGGCGGCATCTTCTCGCCGTCGCTTTCCGTCGGCGCGGGCGTCGGCTCCGAGATCGCGCGGCTCTTTCCCGAAACGCCGATTGGCGCGCTGGTGCTGCTCGGCATGGTGTCCTATTTCACCGGCGTCGTGCAGGCGCCAATCACGGGCTTCGTCATCGTGTCGGAGATGACGGATAATCACGAGCTTCTGGTGCCGCTGATGCTCGCGGCGCTGATCGCGCAGGGTACATCGCGGCTGATCTGCCGGGAGGGCGTCTATCACGCCCTCTCGAAGAACTTCCTGCCTAGGCCACCGTCTTCCGCCTGATGCCGATGACGCGGCCCGCCTGAACGGGGCGGGGGAGCGCGCGATGCTCCTCCATCATGGCGGCGATCCTTGCCTGATGCGCCTCGGAGAAGGGCGAGATGCGCCGCGTCTTCATGTCGACATGCACGCACATCTGCTCGGATGTCGCGGCGAGATACCCCTTCTCGGCGTGATACATTTGGCCGAAGAAATGGACGCGCTTTTCGTCCCAGTCGAGAAGCTGATAGGTGATGCGGACGGGATCGCCCTCCATCAGCTCGTTGAGGTAGCAGACATGCACCTCGACCGTGAAGGTCGTGCCTTCGCCTTCCTGCGTGTACTCCCAGCCGATGCCCAGATCGCCGAAGGGCTTGCCCAGCGATTCATCGAAAAGCAGGTGGTAATAGGCCATGTTCATATGGCCATTGAGATCCACCCAGGTTTTTTCGACCTTGCGCGGCGGGCATTCGACAGGGCTCGTCATCTTTCCTCTCTCGGGTGTCGTTATCATCGACGCGGGGGCATGCTAGTTTAGAAAGGTTGGAGATCAAGAGGCAGCGATGGCCCGTGCCGGGGAAAAAGCGCGACAGGACGCGATAGAAGAGTTGCGGGCGCTTGCGGGCGAGCGGCTCGTCACATCGGCGGCTGTGCGCGAAGCGCATGGGCGCGACGAAAGCTGGCATCCCTGCGTTCCGCCGGACGCAGTGCTCTTCGCGGAGACGACAGAGGAAGTTTCGGCCGCCGTCAGGATCTGCGCGCGCCATCGCTTTCCGGTCATCCCGTTCGGCACCGGCACCTCGCTCGAAGGACATATTTCCGCGCCTCATGGCGGGCTGTCGCTCGATCTCAGCCACATGAACCGCATCATCGCCGTCAATGCCGCCGATCTCGACGCGCATGTCGAGGCGGGCGTCGCGCGCAAGGCGCTCAATGCCTATTTGCGGGATACCGGGCTTTTCTTCCCGATCGACCCCGGCGCCGATGCGAGCCTTGGCGGCATGGCGGCGACGCGCGCCTCGGGCACCAATGCGGTGCGCTACGGCACCATGCGCGAAAACGTGCTGAACCTCACCGCCGTCATGGCCGACGGGCGGATCGTGCGCACGGCGCGGCGCGCGCGGAAATCGGCGGCGGGATATGATCTCACCCGCCTGCTCGTCGGCTCGGAGGGCACGCTCGGCATCATCACCGAACTGACCGTCCGCCTTTATGGCATACCCGAGGCGATTTCGTCGGGCATCGTGTCCTTCCCGGCATTCGAAGGCGCGATCGACGCCGTCATCGCGACGATCCAGTCCGGACTTCCGGTGGCGCGGATCGAATTTCTCGACGAGGTGCAGGTAGCGGCCTGCAACCGCTATTCGAAACTCACCCTCCCGGAAACGCCGCTTCTGCTCGTCGAATTTCATGGCAGCGAGGCTTCCGTCGTTCAGCAGGCGGAACGCTTCGGTGCAATCGCGCGCGACAATGGCGGCGGCGCGTTCGAATGGGCGACGCGCGCGGAGGAGCGGACGCGGCTCTGGGAGGCGCGTCACAATGCGCTTTATGCGGCGCTCGCGCTCCGGCCCGGAAAGAAGGGCATGATCTCTGATGTGTGCGTGCCGATTTCGCGCCTTGCCGAGGCTGTGGCGGGGACGAAGGCCGATCTCGCCACTTCGCCGCTCGTCGCGCCCATTGTCGGCCATGTCGGCGACGGGAATTTTCATCTCATCATGCTCGTCGATCCGTCGAACGCGGCGGAGATGGCCGAGGCGAGGCGCATACATGACCGGATGGTCGAACGCGCGCTCGCGCTCGACGGCACCTGCACGGGCGAGCACGGGATCGGCGAGGGCAAGATCCGGTTCCTCGAGGCGGAGCATGGGGAAGGCATCGCCGTCATGCGCGCGATCAAGCAGGCGCTCGATCCGCTGAACATCCTCAATCCCGGAAAGATGTTCACCCTCTGACGGTCAACGCACGAACGTCACGATGATGTTGACGGCGAGGGCGACAAGCACCGTGTTGTAGAAGAACGAGACGACGCCGTGGCCGAGGGTGAGGCGGCGCATATGCGTCGCGCAGACTTGCACATCGGACACCTGCGCCGTCATTCCGACGACGAAGGAATAATAGAAGAAATCCCAGGCGGTCGGCTCCTTCGTGCCGGGGAAGGCGAGCCCGCCCGCGTCCTGCCGGTGCTTCGCCTCGCCATCGGCGGATGAATAGAAGAGATGACCGTAATGCGAGGCCATGACCACATGAAGCGTCGCCCAGCCGAGCGGGATGCCGCCGAGCGTGAGCAGAAGTTCCGGCAAGCCGACGCCCGTTCCGCGATTGAGCAGCAGGAAGATCATTCCGATATTGAGGAAGATCGCGACGAGCGTGATGGCGACGATGAGGCCGATGCCTTCATCTTCATAACCGGCACGCAGCCGCAAATGTTCCGGCGTGAGGCGGATCATGAAGGCGACGGTGAGGACGAGATAGACGAGAAAGGCCGCATCGCCCGCGAGCGAGAAGCGGATCGGAAGATCGGCCGTCTGTGACATCGAGAGCCAGACAGCGAGGCCGACAAGGCTTGCGAAGTAGAACCGGCCATGATGGAGCGCGTGGCGGCGAATGGAACCGAGCATCGGATTTCCTCGGGCAGGATTGTCCGTACCCCATCTAGCGTCCAATTTGGTCCCGACGGCAAGTCCGTATGGGGTGCGCACAGGCGCTAGTCGAGCGTCTTTCGATAGCGGTTGAGCGCGATGAGGGTTGCTGCCAGCAGGAAGAGGGCGATGGCGACCGTATCGGCGCGGATATCGGCGACGCCGTTTCCTTTCAGCAGGATGCCGCGAATGATCCGCAGGAAATGCGTGAGCGGCAGAAGCTCGCCGATCCATTGCGCCCATTGCGGCATACCGCGAAAGGGAAACATGAAGCCGGAAAGGAGGATCGAGGGCAGAAAGAAGAAGACCGCCATCTGAACGGCCTGAAGCTGATTGCGCGCGAGCGTCGAGAAGGTGAAGCCGACGGCGAGATTGGCCGCGATGAAGAGGAGCACGACGGCGGAGAGAAGGACGAGGCTTCCTTCCATCGGCACGTCGAAGAGCCAGCGCGCGGCGCCGAGGATGAGCGCGGTCTGCATGTAGCCGACCGCGATATAGGGAAATATCTTGCCCATCATCACTTCCAGCGGCCGTGCAGGCATGGTGAGCAGGTTTTCCATCGTGCCGCGCTCGACTTCGCGCGTCATGGCGAGCGCGGTGAACATCACCATCGTCATGGTCAGGATCACGCCGATGATGCCGGGCACGATGTTGTATTGCGTGCGCCCCTCGGCGTTGTAGCGCTGGTGCACGATCAGCGAGAAGGGCGGCGCGCCCTGCCTGCGGCTTGCGAGTGGGCCGGTGAGGTCGCGCTCGATGGCGCGGGCGGCGAGCAGGTTTACGGCGGAAATCGCGTTTCCGGTTGCGGCGGGATCGGTCGCATCGGCATCGACGAGGAGCGCGGGGTTGGCGCCGCGCACGAGGTCGCGCGAGAAATCCGGCGGGATTTCGATCACGAACTGCACCTCGCCGCGCGCCAGGAGCTTCTCGGCCTCGTCCGCCGTTTCCGGGCGGCTTACAATGCGGAAGTAGCCCGTATTCTCCAGCGCGGTGAAGATGCTCCGCGTGAAAATCGAGTGATCCTGCGCGAAGACGGCGGTGGGCAGATGCTTCGGGTCGGAGTTAATGGCATAGCCGAAAAGGATGAGCTGAAGGATCGGTATGCCGACCATCATGGCGAAGGTGAGCCGGTCCCGCCGCATCTGGATGAATTCCTTGCGCATCAGGGCTGAAAACCGGCCGGTGTTGAAGCGATCACCCAGCATATCCGTTCACTCGAAATTGTCCGGTGCGCGTTTCATGAGCAGGATGAAGACGTCCTCGAGTGTCGGCGTGCCCGCGCGCCATGCGAGATCCGGATCGTGGCGATGAGGCGCGATGGCGCGCTCGAGAGCCGCGGCGTCGAGGCCGCTCACATGCAATGTCGGCCCGAAGGGCGCGACCATGTCGATGCCGTCGCGTCCGCTCAATTCGGCGGCGAGGCGGTTGATGCGCTTCAGCGAGGTGCCGGAGACGTTCCACGTCGCAAGGCCTGACTTCGCGATGACCTCCGCCGCCGTGCCGCGCGCGAGGAGGTGGCCATAGGCGAGATAGCAGATCTTGTGGCAGCGTTCGGCCTCGTCCATGTAGTGCGTGCTGACGAGAACGGTGAGGCCGCCTTCGGCAAGGGTGTGAATCTCGTCCCAGAATTCACGGCGCGCCTTGGGATCGACGCCCGCGGTCGGCTCGTCGAGAAGGAGCAGCTTCGGCTTGTGCATGATGCTGGAGGCGAGGGCGAGGCGCTGCTTCCAGCCGCCGGAAAGCGTGCCCGCGAGCTGGTCGGCGCGGGCCGTCAGACGGAGCTTTGCAAGCGTCGCCTCGACCGCATCGCGCCTGTCGGGCACGCCATAGATGCTCGCGACGAAGTCGAGATTTTCGCGGATGCTCAGATCCTCATAGAGGCTGAACCTCTGCGTCATGTAGCCGACTTCGCGCTTGATCTTCGGGCTTTCGGTCAGAATGTCATAGCCGAGGCATGTGCCGCGGCCGGCATCAGGCGTGAGCAGGCCGCAAAGAAGGCGGATCGTCGTGGTCTTGCCGCTGCCATTGGGGCCGAGGAAGCCGTAGATCTCGCCGCGCGCCACCTGCATGTCGACATTGTCGACGACCTTGCGCCGGCCGAAGCTCTTGGTGAGCCCCGTGACATCGATCGCCAGATCGTTACCGGCTGCGGTTGCCATCGTTTCATTCCGGCTTCGGGATCAGGGTCACGCCGACGGGCTGGCCGGGATGGAAGGCTTCCGGCGTCCGGTCTGGCCATGCCTCGACCATGTAAACGAGCTTCGCGCGCGTCTGCTCGCTATAGATGACGGGCGGCGTGAATTCGGCCTGAGGGGAAATGAAGCGCACCGTTCCCTCGATCCCGTCCGCGCAGGCGTCGCAGGCAAGCCGCACCTTGTCGCCGACATGCACGCGGCCAAGCTCGGGTTCCGGCACGAAGAAGCGGATCTTGATGTTCTCCGGCGGCAGCAGCGAAACGACGGGCTGGCTGGGGCCTGCGAATTCGCCGACGCGGAAATAGACGTCATCCACCACGCCGCCCTGGGGCGCAAAGCCTTCGCGCCGCGAGAGCCGCCAGTTCGCCTGGGCAAGCGCGGCTTCCGCCGCCGCCACGGCGGAGGCTGCGGCGTCGATCTGGTCCTGCCGGGCGGCGAGCTTGCCTGTCGTCAGTTTGGCATCGAGTTCGCGCACGGCGGCCGTCGCCGCGTCATGCGCCGCGCGGGCGGCATCGAGCGCGGCCTTCGCGACATTGCCATTCGCGTAGAGTTTTTCCGCGCGGACGAGATCGAGCCTCGTCTTTTCGGATGTCGCGGCGGCGTTCGCCCTTGCGGCTCTGATCTGGTCGAGCTCCGGCGCGCGCAGCCCCTTCGACAAGTCTTCGAGTTGAGATTTCGCGCGTCCGAGTTCCGCCGCGGCTTGCGCTTGCGCCGCGACCTCCGCCGTCCGGTCGAGCTGAAAGAGGAGCGCCCCTTCCGCCATCTTGTCGCCGCGCTGCACGGGGATGGCGTCGATCGTGCCTCCGTCAATGGGCGCCACGCGCACATATTCGCCTTCGGCATAGCCCTGATAGCTTCCTTCCGGCCGGCGCTCGCAGGCGGTCAGCAGAAGAGCTGCCGCGCATATCGTCAGGATCGGCGTGAGGCGCATGGGTTCAGGCCCCTCCATCGGCGGCGAGGCCGCGCAGGACGAAATCGAGATGGCTGCTCGTGAATTTCGCGGCGTCGAATTCCTTCATCGCGCCGAAAATCTCTCCGGCAAGCGCATTCATGAGAATGGGGAAGATGACGCTCTGCGCCGTGGCGACGGGATCGCAGGGCCTGAATTCGCCGCGATCGATGCCGCGCTCGATGATGCGCGAAACGCTCTTCAGGCCGCGAAGCGCAATTTCATCGCGGTAGAAGGCGGCAATGTCGGGGAAGTTTCCGGCTTCTGCGAGCACGACCTTCATGATGGCGCGGATCTGCGGAACGGCGACGATGCCGGAAAGGACTTCGATCAGCCCACGGATGAGTTCGGGCGACGGGCCCTCGAAGCCCTCGACCAGCGCCTCGGCGGCGCCGATCCGCGCCGAGGCGATCTCGCGGACCATCGCCTTGAAGAGTTCCACCTTGCTGTCGAAATAGAGGTAGATCGTCGCCTTGCTGACGCCAGCGGTTTCGGCCACGTCGTCGAGGCGGGTCGCCGCGAAGCCGCGCTCGGAAAACAGCGTCAGCGCCGCCGCCATGATTTCGGCGGGGCGGGCCTCCTTGCGTCGCCGGCGCTTGCTTGGATGGGCCATGGCGCCTCACTAATGACTGACTGGTTAGTAAGTTACAGCAGGGCGAACGAGTGCGCAAGGGCCGGTGTTCTCGAATTTGCGAATGTGCAGGGGCGCGCGGAGGGGGCGAACTATCCCTGCGAGCCTTCGGGCGGCGTAAGGTCGTCGTCATCCGGCGCGGCGGGTTTGCGCTCGAGGCGGTTTCCCTCATGGAGGCGCGACTGGCGCTCCTGCTCGAGCTTCGCCTTTCGCTTCTCGGCCCCGGTCCGGCCGAAACGCACGCGATTGGCCGCGGCGCGCGTTTCCTTTTCGGCACGTTCGCGACGCTTCTTCTCGTCGCGTTCGTTTTTACGTAATTTGGACAGGTCTATGATATTGCCGTTATCTGAAACCATAATTTGCCCGCAAATTGGCAGCAATCTACGCCAGAACGTTTCTTCTACGCCGAGCCGGAGTCTAGGCGAACACCGGACGACGAGAAACTCCCGGCGGAGTGAAATCGCTTTCGCCGCCACGCCCGTTTTCGCCGATACCCGGAGATAGAGTTGAATTCCGTCCTGTCCACCATTGCAGCGATCATCGTCGTTCTGCTCATCGCGGCGCTGGTGGGGCCGACATTCATCGACTGGAACAGCTTCCGCAACGAGATCGAGGCGCAGGGCGGAAAGCTCACCGGGCGCGAACTCAGGATCGGAGGCGACATCAGCTTCGTCGTTCTGCCGGCGCCCCATCTCACGCTCAACGATGTTTCGCTCGCCAATCTCGGCGGCGCGGAGAATTCCGACTTCGCCCGCCTCGGACAGATCGACGCCGAGGTCGCGCTCGCGCCGCTTCTCAGCGGAAAGATCAGCGTCACCAGCGTGACCGTGTCGCGTCCGCAGATCCATTTCGAGGTTCTGGCCGATGGAACCAGAAACTGGCAGGGGCTCGTCTCCGGGCCGGTGCAGGAGGACGGTTTTTTCGGCCTCTCCTCGGTCAGCCTTGAAAAAGCGTCGTTCATCGACGGCACGATCACCTATTCCGACCATCGCAACGGGCGGAGCTGGCGGGTCGACCATCTGGAAGGCGCCGTGATCGCAACCTCGCTCATGGGGCCGATGCGGGCCGATCTCGCCTTCGATGTCGCCGATGCGCCTTTCGCGCTCCGGCTCGCCATCGGAAATTTCTCCGGCCACAGAGCATTCCCCATAACCGCCGAACTGCAGAGCCGCGCCGCCCCCGCCAAGGTGCTTTTTTCCGGTGTCTCGACCGGCTTTTCGTCGGCCTCGCGGATCGATGGTACGGGCAGCCTCGAGATCGGGACGACGAAGACGGATGGCGGGCAGAAGGCGCATGCGCCGTTCAGGGTCGAGGCCGGTGTCGTCGCGAGCGGAGATGGCGCGAATTTCCGCAATCTCGTCGTCGCCATGGCGGGGACGACGCTCAAGGGCGAGGGCAAGGCCGACTGGTCGGGCCGGCCGAAGGCGTCGCTCAGCCTTGCGGGCGAGGCGCTGACACTCGATCCGGTGGTCGATCGCCTCGAGGAATTCGCCGCCGATGGCAAGGTGCCGCTCGGGGCGCTGGCGGGCCTTCCGGTGCCGCAATGGTTCGACGCCGATGCGGATGTGCGCGTGGCGGGCCTCCTCGTCCATGACGTGCTCGTCAAGGAGGCGGTGCTCGATCTCTCGTTGCGCGGCGGCAAGCTCACCATCGGCCGCGCTGCGGGCGATATCGGCGGCGGCACGCAGTTCGAGCTGAGCGGCGCGCTGCAGCAGGATGATGGCGAGGGGCAGTTCGAAGGCAAGGTCGGCGTGACGAGCCGAAATCTCGCATCGCTCTCGGCCTGGCTTTCCTCGCTCCATGTCGAGCCCGGCGACAGGAAGGCCGATGGCGCCGCGCCCGCCTCGCAAGCGCCGCAAGTGCCGCAGGTGCTGGCGAAGGAGCCGGGCCGGCCTTTCTCGATCGCGTCCGATGTGAGGCTCACGCCCGACCGTCTCGACTTCCGCAATCTCAGGGCGGCCTATGCAGCGCGCCCGGAGCCCGCCGCGCTCAAGGGCGATCTTTCCTTCGCCGGGGTCAATGGTCGCAGGCAGGTCAGCGGCACGCTCGCGGCAGGGAAGTTCGATCTCGATCCGCTTATCGCGCTCTGGCCGCAGGATGGGCCGAAACTGCCGGACCTTCTCGATGGCAGCGACGCCGATCTGACGGTGACGGCCGACAGGCTCACCATCGCCGGTGAAACGGTGGCGGGGCTCGATGCCTCCGCCGCGATGACGGCAAGCGGGCTCGAAGTGCGCCGCTTCAATGCCGCCGATCTCGCCGGGGCGAAGATCGCATTTGCCGGAACCGTGCAGGGCATGACGGCGGCGAGGCTCGCCGCGCTGCAGGGCAATTTCCACGGCACGATCGACGCGGAGAAGGCCGACGGGCTTCTCAGGCTCGCGGGCATCGCGGCGCCCGGCATCGAGGGGCCGGTTCAGCTTGCCTTCGACGGCACGGCCGGCGAGGCGGTGGATAGCCAGGCCAAGCTCGACACTATCGTCGTCAAAGGCGCGATCGGCTCGAGCCGCGTCGACGCGGTGCTGAAGCGCGGGCGCACCGCCGACGGCAATGTCGACCGCGCGGACCTCATCGCCAACGCCATGAATGGCGACGGGCGGGCGCTCCTGCGGCTTCTGGGATTGAAGCCCGGCGACGGGCTGACGGGTGCGGGCACCATGTCGCTGCAGCTGAGCGGCGCGGCGGACAAGCCATACGACACCGCGCTGCGCGTCAATGTGGGCGAAGGAACGCTCGTCGCGAAGGGCGCGCTCACCGATCCGCTGGGGACGCCGAGCTTTGCTGGCCATGTCGATATTTCGGCCTCGGCCATGACGTCGGTTCTCGCCGCGGCGGGGGCGTCTCCCGCGGTCTCGTCCTTCGCGGTCGCGCAGGCGGGGGGGCCGAGCTTCGTCCTCTCGACCGATGTGCAGGCGGATGGCGCGGCGCTCGCGCTCACCAATCTCGAAACCGTGGCCGGAAATTTTCACCTCTCAGGCGATGCGACTTATGGCGCGGGCGGCGAGGACAAGCTGCCGCAACTGAGCGCGAAGCTCGAAGCGAATGCGATCGACCTCACGCCCGTCTTGGCTTCGGCCGGAGAGGCGGACCGCACGACATGGCCGGCCGCGCCGCTCGACTGGTCCGTCCTCGGAACATTCGATGGTGATGTGGCGCTGAAGGCCGGCACGCTGAAACTCGGCACGCTTCGCCTCGACAAGAGCGACATGCGCCTCTCGCTCGCCAAGGGCGTGCTTTCGGCGACGCCCTTCAAGGCGAGATTTGCCGATGGCAACGCCACCATCGGCGCGCGCTTCGAGGGCGGCGCCTCGGGCGAGCCCGGCATCGGGCTCAATATCGTCGTCGAGGGAGCGGATATGGCGCTTGTCGGGCCGCAAGTCTTCGGCGCGTCCTTCGGCACGGGCAGGATGGACATCAATGCCGAACTCGAAGGGCAGGGGCGGAGCTGGCTCGCGCTCATCTCGTCCGTGTCCGGCGCGGGTTCGTTTCGCACGCGCAGCGCCGGGCTGACGCCCATGAACCTGCCTGCCTTCAGCGACGGGCTGAAGAAGCTCCGCTCGCTCGACGAGTTTGCCGCATTGCAGGAAAGCGCTTTCGGTAAGGGCAATACGCCGGTCAGCGGCCTCGAGGGCGACTTCACGATGAAGGATGCGGTCGTGAGCTTCCGCAAGGAAGGGCTCGAACTCAAGGGCGGCACGGCGAAACTCGCCGCCATGTTCGATCTGGCGCGGCTCGCCGCGGACAGCGAGCTGGAGGTGACGCTCGCCGATCCCGAAGGCGCGCCCGCCTTCACGATCACAGCCGCTGGCAAGACCGGCGCCATCGAGCGGCGCATCGACACGGCGGCGCTCCAGAATTTTGTCTCGACACGGCTCCTCAAGGAGACGGCCGAGAAGGCGGGCCTCAAGTTCATCCCGAAGGAGTTGAAGAAGCTCATCGGCCTTGGCGCGGATGAGGCTGCCAACAAGGCCCCGGCAGCGGCAGGCGTTCCGTTGCCCATGGCGCGGCCGGAACCCAAGGCGTCGCTGAACTAGAGCATCTCCCACATTTGGTGGAAGCGCTGGGGCGCCATGCGTTCACGTCGCGCAGGAGGCGGCCTTAGTCTTGAAATGCGCGAGAATATAGACGCGGACGGCGCCTGAAAGATTGCCATCGCTGTCGCGCGCTTCGTCGATGCGGCGCACAAGCTCGTTCACCGATACGTCCTGCGAGCAGGCGATTTCCTTCAGCGCGTCCCAGAAGGGGCGTTCGAGCGAGATCGAGGTGCGATGGCCGGCAATGGTGACGGAGCGCTTGATCTCTGCGGGCATGCGCCGATCCTTCGGATGCCATCCCGGCGCTGAGGCCGGGATGGCATGATTTGGTCAGGTCACTCCGGCGCGATCATCTTTTCGGGCCGGACGATGGCGTCGAATTCCTCGTTCGTGACATAGCCGCCGCCGACGGCTTCATCACGAAGCGTGGTGCCGTTCTTGTGCGCGGTCTTGGCGATCTTCGCGGCGTTGTCATAGCCGATCTTTGGCGCGAGCGCGGTCACGAGCATCAGCGAACGATCGAGCGCCGCCTTGATATTGTCCTCGCGGGCGACGATGCCGACGACGCAATTGTCGGTGAAGCTCACCGCCGCATCCGCCATCAGGCGCACGGACTGGAGGAAGTTGTAGGCCATGACGGGGTTGAAGACGTTGAGCTCGAAATGGCCCTGGCTGCCCGCGAAGGTGAGCGTCGCGTGATTGCCGAAGATCTGCGCGCAAACCTGCGTCATCGCCTCGCACTGGGTGGGGTTCACCTTGCCCGGCATGATCGACGAGCCGGGCTCGTTTTCCGGCAGCGCAAGCTCGCCAAGGCCCGAGCGCGGGCCCGAGCCGAGGAAGCGGATGTCATTGGCGATCTTGAAGAGCGAAGCGGCGACCGTGTTGATCGCGCCATGGCTGAAGACCATCGCGTCATGTGCGGCAAGCGCCTCGAACTTGTTGGGCGCCGTGGTGAAGGGCAGGCCGGTGATGGCGGCGATGCGCTCGGCGACCTTCTCGGCGAAGCCGACGGGCGCGTTGAGACCGGTGCCGACGGCGGTGCCACCCTGCGCGAGCTGCATCAGCATCGGCAGCGTCTGCTCGATGCGCGCGATGCCGTTCTCGATCTGCTGGGTGTAGCCCGAAAATTCCTGGCCGAGCGTGAGCGGCGTTGCGTCCTGCGTGTGCGTGCGGCCGATCTTGATGATCGACTTCCACGCCTGCGCCTTGTCGTTCAGCGCGTTGCGCAGCTTCTGGAGCGCGGGGATGAGGCGGTGAACGATCTCTTCCGAACAGGCGACATGCATGGCCGTCGGATAGGTGTCGTTCGACGATTGCGACATGTTGACGTGATCGTTCGGATGAACGGGCTTTTTCGAGCCCATCTCGCCGCCGAGCATTTCGATGGCGCGGTTCGAGATGACCTCGTTCGCGTTCATGTTGGACTGCGTGCCCGAACCCGTCTGCCAGACGACGAGCGGGAAGTGGTCGTCGAGCTTTCCTTCGATCACTTCCTGCGCGGCCTTGACGATCGCCTCGCCGATCTTGGGATCGAGCCTGCCGAGCGCCATGTTGGTTTCGGCGGCCGCGCGCTTGACGATACCGAGGGCGCGGATGACGGGAAGCGGCTGTTTTTCCCAGCCGATCCTGAAATTGCCGCGGCTGCGCTCCGCCTGCGCACCCCAATACCTGTCGGCCGCAACTTCGATGGGGCCGAATGTATCGGTTTCCGTCCGGGTCTTCGTCATTTCGCGCTCTCCCTCTACAGGCCATTCGAATTTGGCGCTGATTTAGCACGCGCGGGAGGCGGGGCCAAGGAGCGCCCGCGCGGCGGGCGGGGGCCCGGCGCGGTCTCCGGCCAGGCGGAGGCGGCTATTTCTTGCGGAAGGCGTCGAGGCTGACGACGGCGGAATCGCCCGGCAATGAAGGCTGCTCGCCCTTCTCGGGCGCGGGCTTCGGCGCTTCCGCAGGGGCGGGCGCGCCTTCGGGCTTTGCCACTTCGAACTGAAGGCCGAACTGGACGCTCGGGTCGAAGAAGGCCTGCACGGCCGAATAGGGCACGACGAGCGTTTCGGGGATCTTGTTGAAGGTGAGATCGACGGAGAAGCCGTCCTCGCGCACTTCGAGATTCCAGAACTGGTGCTGGAGGACGATGGTGATCTCTTCGGGATATTGCTTGCGGAGCTTTTCCGAGATTTCCACGCCCGGCGCATCCGTGCGGAAGGAAATGTAGAAATGGTGCTCGCCGGGCAGACCCTTCTTCTGCGCAACTTCGAGGGCGCGGCGAATGACGCCTCGCAGCGCTTCCTGCGCCATCAGGTCGTACCGCATCAGATCTTCGGCCAAGCTCGTCTCCCAACGCAACTGGCCCGACTCGGGCAGCCGGGCGCATTGTCATGATTCAATCAGCGTTTGCCCGCTAGGTCCAGATGGCCAGCGGAAACGCGCAGGCGGCATTCCTGATGCAAAGGGGCGCCGCGCGCAAGTCCGCGATGCGCTTTCAGCCTTCGCCGAAAAGGCCCGGACTCATTTCCGCTGTCCTGTTCTTCGTGGCGCGGTAATGCGCGCGCCAGGCGAGCACTTCCGGCGCGAGGCGGCGGCGCGAGGGATGGAACCCGGGCGCCAGATAGGCGAACACGCCGAACATGACGCGCCGCCAGACGCCCGGCGAAATCCAGAGGTGGCGGAAGGCGCGCATCCAGGAACGAAGGTTCCAGAACTCGCCGCTCATCGCCATGAGCCACGCCTGAAGGAGCGGAATGGCGATCATGAAATCGACGGTCGCGACGCCCATGGCGAGCACGCGGCGGAGATAGCCGGAAAGGCCGGGAGCGACCGTGCGATAGACATCGAAAGCGACGGCCTTGTGCTCTTCTTCCTCCATGGCATGCCAGCGCCAGAGATCGCGATAGAGCGGGTGCGCCCCGGCCATGACGCGCGGGTCGCCGAGGATCGATTCGGCAAAGAGCGCGGTGTAGTGCTCATAGGCGCAGGTGACGGCAAGCTGCGTCTTCGGCGGAATCCAGCGCTGCGACACTCGCATCGCCCGGCGCATGAGGCGCTCGAAGCGCTCGACCGGAATGCCTCGCGCGCCAAGGAGATGATTATAGGCGGAATGCTCGCGGGAGTGGGTCGCCTCCTGCGCGGTGAAGGCGCGCACGTCGCGCCTCAGCGCCGGATCTTCGATGCGGTCGGCGAAGCGGCGCACGCTTTCGATGAAGAAGCGTTCGCCCTCCGGAAAGGTGAGGGAAAGCGCGTCATAGAAATGGCCGATGGCGGGATCGCCCGAATGCCAGTTGACGGGCAGGCGCGCGTCGAAATCGAAATGGATGTTCCGCGGCTCTATGGAGGGGCGCTCATCAGCCCCCGGATCGGCACTCGGCATGACAGGGAAGCTCCCGTCGGCGAAGGAAGTGGGGGTTTCTGTTGCCAGGTACCCCCGAACCCCGCCTTACCCTGCTAGGAGCAAGGGCTTGATTTGAAGTGCTGGCACTGCATTACGCAGCGAGAGCAGCCTCAGCATAGTTGTCGTTGGCAACTATAAGACGGCCCGATAACGGCGGAACCATGCCGGGCAAAAGCACTGTCTTTACACCCTCGTCGATCCTGTTTCGCCCCCAATGGACCCTGCCGCGACAGGGGAAACTGGTGGAGGCGCCGGGTACCGCCCCCGGGTCCGAATGGCTTATTACACAGCCCGTTTATCGCCATAGTCGGCCGAAGCCGACGGGGTGAATATAGGGAGTGGCGCCGCCGAAATAAAGGCATGGGGTCGCAGGCCGGCAGGAAATAGCGGTTGTTCTTGATAATCATTCTCACCACCAATAGAGTGCCGCGCCAAGAACGCTGCCGGGGCACGATTCCCCCGAAAATGAGGACGAGATGACGATCAGACGCCGCCTTCGCCTATTCGCGCTTGCAGCCGCCGCCGCCAGCCTCATTGCGGGTGCCGCCCATGCGAGCGAGATCAATATCTACACCACGCGGGAAGCGGGGCTCATCGAGCCGCTGCTCAAGGCCTATACGCAGAAGACCGGCGTCAAGGTGAAGACGGTCTTCATGAAGGAGGGGCTTGCCGAGCGCGTCGCGGCCGAGGGGCGCAACTCGCCCGCCGATCTTCTGATGGCCGTCGATGTCGGAAGCCTCATCGAACTCGCCGACAAGGGCGTGACCCAGCCGGTGAAATCGGCAACGCTCGAGGCCGCGATCCCGGCCAATCTGCGCGACGCCGGCGGCAACTGGTTCGCGCTTTCCTCGCGTGCCCGCGTGCTCTATGCGTCGAAATCGCTCACCTCGCTTACTTCAATCACCTACGAGGAACTTGCCGATCCGAAATGGAAAGGCAGGATCTGCATGCGCTCGGGCCAGCATCCCTATAATACGGCGCTGATCGCCGCCCATATCGCGCATCACGGCGTGGCCGCGACCGAAACCTGGCTCAAGGGCGTGAAGGCCAATCTCGCGCGCAAGCCCGGCGGCGGCGACCGCGACATCGCCCGCGACATTCTCGGCGGCATCTGCGACATCGGCATCGGCAATTCCTACTATGTGGGGCTGATGCGCAGCGGCAAGGGCAAGCCGGAGCAGAAGGCTTGGGGCGACGGGATCAATGTCGTGCTGCCGACCTTCGAAAAGGGCGGCACGCATGTGAACGTGTCGGGCGCCGCGCTCGCCAAACATGCGCCGCACAAGGAGGAGGCGATCGCGCTTCTCGAATTCCTCGTCTCGGATGAGGGCCAGGCTCTTTATGCGGAAGCCAATTTCGAGTATCCCGTGAAGCAGGGCGTCAGGATCGCGCCGCTGATCGAGGCGCTCGGGCCCCTCAAGGTCGATCCGGTTGCGCTGACCGAAATTTCCGCGCATCGCAAGCAGGCAAGCGAGCTCGTCGACAAAGTGGAGTTCGATAGCTGATACAGGGAAGCCTTGCGTGCGCGACGATGGCGGCCCGGCGGGTTCGCCGCAGCCGGGCGGAATTCGGCTGGCTGGCCGTTTCGGCCAGCGTCGCCCTTCTGATCCTGCTGCCGCTCGTCACGCTGGCGCTGATCGCGGCGCAGGGCTCGGGCGATCTGTGGCCACATCTCGTCGCGAATGTCATTCCCGGCGCGGCGACGCGAACGATCGTTCTGATGGCCGGTGTCGGGGCGATGGTGCTCACGATCGGCGTCGGCGCGGCATGGCTCGTGACGGCCTATGATTTCGCCGGCAGGCGCGTGCTCGAATGGGCGCTGCTGCTGCCGCTTGCCGTTCCCACCTATGTGGTGGCCTTCGCCTATCTCGACATTCTCCATCCGATCGGGCCGGTGCAGAGCACACTGCGCGAGATTTTCGGCATTGCCGATCCGCGCGCCTTGCGGCTTCCCGACATCCGCTCGATGGGGGGCTGCATCCTGCTGCTGGGACTCGTGCTCTATCCTTACGTCTATCTTTCGACCCGCGCGATGTTCCTTCTGCAACCCGCCAATATGATCGAGGCGGCGCAGACGCTCGGCGCGAGCCGCGCGGCGGTCTTCTTCCGCGTCGTGTTGCCCTTCGCGCGGCCGGGCATCGCCGTTGGCGCGAGCCTCGCGCTTCTCGAAACGCTGAACGATATTGGCGCGGCCGAATTTCTCGGCGTGCGCACATTCACGGTTTCGATCTACTCGACATGGATCAACCGCTCGAGCCTACCCGGCGCGGCGCAGATCGCGCTCATCATGCTCGCCATCGTCGTGGCGCTGATGCTGATCGAGCGATGGGGCAGGCGGCATGGAGACGAGGCGGTGTCCTCCGAAAGCGTCGAGCCCATGCCCGTGCGGCGGCCGGGGCAGATTGCCGGCGCGGCGATGCTTTTCGCAGGCAGCCTGCCGGTCATTTTCGGCTTTCTCGTTCCATCGAGCTATCTCGTCTGGGAAACGCTCGTCCGCCTGCGGGCGGACGGTCTTTCGCCTTCCATCGTGACGGAGACGGCGAATACGGCCTTCGTCGCCTCCATCGCGACGGTTGTGACGCTCGCGGCGGGCTTCGCGGTCGCCTATGCGGCGCGGGTGACGCCCGGCGCCGCCGCCGCGCTCACCAGGCGCATGGCGGGGCTCGGCTATGCGGTGCCCGGCACGGTGATGGCGCTCGCGCTTCTCACGCCGCTTGCCAATTTCGACAATGCGGTCGACGGGCTCGCGCGCGACGTCTTCGGCATATCGACCGGGCTCCTCCTTTCAGGCTCCGGCGCGGCGCTCATCTATGCCTATGCGGCGCGCTTTCTCGTCATGCCGGTGAACGGGTTCGAGGCGGGGCTTGCGAAGATCTCCCTCGCCGTCGACGAGACGGCGCGCACGCTCGGCGCGAGCCGCATGGCGTTGATGCGGCTCATTCACCTGCCGCTGCTGCGTCCGGCGCTCGCCACCGCCGCGCTCATGGTCTTCGTCGATTGCATGAAGGAGCTTCCGGCGACGCTGCTTCTGCGGCCGCTCGATTTCGAGACACTCTCGACGCATCTCTATGCGGAGGCGGCACGCGGTACCTATGAGGACGGGGCGATCGCCGCGCTCCTGATCGTGCTGGCGGGCCTTCTGCCGGTGGTGCTGCTGTCGCGGCTGGCGCGGCCCACGGCACAGACGGGCGACTGAAATCCGCCATTTCCGGCGGATACGACTTATCCACAGACCATGCGCGGGGCGCTTTCCACTACCGGGGGCAGGCGCGAGGTTCTAGACTGTCGGGACACTCGAATCGAGCGGCAGCGATGAAACAGTATCTCGATCTGATGCGCCATGTGCGCGACCACGGCACACGGAAAACCGACCGCACGGGAACGGGGACGCTCAGCGTCTTCGGCTGGCAGTCGCGCTACGATCTCGCCGAGGGCTTTCCGCTCGTCACGACGAAGAAGCTGCATCTGAAGTCGATCATTCACGAACTTCTGTGGTTTCTCGCAGGCGACACCAACATCGCCTATCTCAAGGCGAACGGCGTCGGCATCTGGGACGAATGGGCGGACGAGAAGGGCGATCTCGGCCCGGTCTATGGCTATCAGTGGCGCTCATGGCCGACGCCTTCCGGCGAGAAAATCGACCAGATCAAGAATGTCGTCGAGCAGATCTGCCGGAATCCGGATTCGCGTCGCCTCATCGTCTCGGCCTGGAACGTCGCCGATGTCGATCAGATGGCGCTGCCGCCCTGCCACTGTCTCTTCCAGTTCTATGTCGCGGACGGAAAGCTCTCCTGCCAGCTCTATCAGCGCTCGGCGGATATTTTCCTCGGCGTGCCTTTCAACATCGCCTCCTATGCGCTGCTCACCATGATGGTGGCGCAGGTGACGGGGCTCGAGGCAGGCGAGTTCATCCACACTTTCGGTGACGCGCATCTCTATCTCAATCATCTGGAGCAGGCGAACCTGCAGCTCTCGCGCGAGCCGAGGCCGCTGCCGCGCATGCACATCAATCCTGATGTGAAGTCGATCTTCGATTTCACCTATGACGACTTCCGGCTCGAGGGCTACGACGCCCATCCGCACATCGCCGCCCCGGTCGCGGTGTGAGGCGGCAGCGTCTCGTGACCGTGCTGCTGACGCTCGTCATGCTCGCGCTCGCCGTCGGCGGGATGATCGCCATCAATCTCAACACGCGGCCGCTCGATCCCGAGCCTCTGCGCGTGCAGCATCTCAGGTAACGCCCGCCCCATGACGGACAAGGTTCATATCGCGCTCGTCGTCGCCATTGCGGAAAATGGCGCCATCGGCCGTGACAATGGCATGCCGTGGCGGCTCTCGAGCGACATGGCATGGTTCAAGCGCGTAACCATGGGAAAGCCCGTCATCATGGGCCGCAAGACATGGGAGTCGCTGCCGAGAAAGCCATTGCCAGGGCGGCCCAACCTCGTCGTCACGCGGGACGGGGCCTTCGAGGCGGCGGGCGCGGAAGTCTTTTCGTCGCTCGATGCGGCGCTCGCCCATGCGCAGGCGCTGGCGCGGAAAGCTGGCGCCGGCGAGACGATGGTGATCGGCGGCGCGCAGATCTACGAGCAGGCGCTGGCGCGGGCGACGCGCATCTATCTCACCGAAGTTCATGCGAAGCCCGAGGCTGATACATATTTCACGTTCGACCGGGCGGCATGGCGCGAGGTTTCGCGCGAGCGGCATGGCGCGGGCGAGAAGGACAGCGCCGATTATTCCTTTGTCGTGCTGGAGCGGAAATGACCACCCCCGAGATGAACCTTTCGGCGAGCTTTCATTACATCACCTTTCCCTCGCTGCATGAGACGCCGTTCATCATTGCCGCGCGACTCAGAATTCCCTCGCATATCGAAGGGAAAATGCCTGCCGTCATTCTGCTGCACGGATCGGCCGGGCCTTCAGCGCGCGAGGGCGGCTATGCCGACGCGCTCAACGCGGCGGGCTTCGTGACACTCGAACCCGATCTCTGGGCGGCGCGCGGCCTTGTCGGCGGGGCAGGGGGACGGCCGAAATCCGTTCACGAGACGCTGCCGGACCTTTATGGCGCGCGGGCCTTTCTCGCCGCCCATCCGCAGGTCGATGCGGCGCGCATCGGGGTTGCCGGTTTCTCCTTCGGCGGCGTGACGGCGATGTTGGCGGCGACGCGCCGGCATAATGACGTCTTCCTGCCGGACGGCGCCTTTCGGGCGATCATGCCGGTCTATCCCTCCGCCTGGATCTTCAACTGCGTGCCGGGCTTCGAGTTCGGCAATCTCGTCGATACGCCCTTGCTGCTCGTCACCGGCGCGCTCGACCAATATGACAATGATCCGGAAATTTCGGCGAAGCTCGTCGCCGCGCTCGATGAAAGCGACCGCGCGAAAATCCGCATCGAGGTCATGGCGGAGGCGCATCACGGCTTCGACATGCCGGGCGTCGATGTCGAGGTGAGCGATCCCTTCGGCAATCAGGGCAAGGGCGGGCGCGTGATCATGCGCTACAATCCGGCCGCAACAGAGAAGGCGTACCGCAACGCCGTCGCTTTCTTCACCGCGGCGATGGCGGACGACAAGGCTTGAGGCGCTGGCGCAGCGCCGCCAGGATATGTGAATTCAAACTCGAAAGAAGGATATGGCGATGGACGTTCGCGCGGCAGTGGCATTCGAGGCGGGAAAGCCGCTCGAGATCGAGACGGTGCAACTCGAGGGGCCGCGGGCGGGCGAGGTGCTGATCGAGGTCAAGGCGACCGGCATCTGCCACACCGATGCGTTCACGCTTTCGGGCGAAGACCCCGAGGGGCTCTTTCCCGCCATTCTCGGCCATGAGGGCGCGGGCGTCGTGGTGGAGGTGGGCCCCGGCGTCACTTCAGTGGCAGTCGGCGACCATGTGATCCCGCTCTATACGCCCGAGTGCCGCCAGTGCAAGAGCTGCACGAGCCACAAGACGAACCTCTGCACCTCGATCCGCGCAACGCAGGGCAAGGGCCTGATGCCCGATGGCAGCAGCCGCTTCTCATGGAAGGGCAAGCCCGTGCTGCACTATATGGGCTGCTCCACCTTCGCGAACTACACGGTGCTCCCCGAGATCGCGGTGGCGAAGATCCGCAAGGACGCGCCCTTCGACAAGGTCTGCTATATCGGCTGCGGCGTGACGACGGGGATCGGCGCGGTCATCTTCACCGCGAAGGTCGAGGCGGGCGCAAATGTCGTCGTCTTCGGCCTCGGCGGCATCGGGCTCAACGTCATCCAGGGCGCGAAGATGGTGGGCGCCGACATGATCGTCGGCGTCGACATCAATCCCGCGCGCGAGGCGCTCGCCCGCCAGTTCGGCATGACGCATTTCGTTAATCCGAAGGAGGTTAAGGGCGATCTCGTCGGCCATATCGTCGAGCTGACGGGCGGCGGCGCGGATTACAGTTTCGAGTGCATCGGCAATGTGACGACGATGCGGCAGGCGCTCGAATGCTGCCATCGCGGCTGGGGCGTCTCGACCATCATCGGCGTCGCGGGCGCGGGGCAGGAGATTTCGACGCGCCCCTTCCAGCTCGTCACCGGCCGTGTGTGGAAGGGCTCGGCCTTTGGCGGCGCGCGCGGACGCACGGATGTGCCGAAGATCGTCGACTGGTACATGGACCGCAAGATCAACATCGACGATCTCATCACCCATACGCTGCCGCTCGAAGACATCAACAAGGGTTTCGACCTCATGCATGAGGGCAAGTCCATCCGCTCGGTGGTCGTCTATTGAGGGAAGCCGCTTGAGCGCATCGCAGATCAGCCTCGTCGCACCATGTGCCGCGCTTCTCGGCGGGTATGCGGCGGCGCTGCGCGCGGGCTGGTCGCCCAATACGATGCGCGATGTGAGCGCGGAGGAGCTGGAGGCGGTCGAGGCCGATCCGGAAGGCTTTCTCCGCGATCTCACCGACCCTGAGGGGATGGTGACGCTTGCCGATGGCAGCAGGATGCCGCGCCTGCCATTCCGCATTTTCTGGATCGACGACGGCGAGTTCTGCGGAGCGATCGGTCTGCGCTTCCAGCACGGCACGGAAGCGCTGCCGCCGCATGTGCCGGGGCATATCGGCTATTCAATCGTGCCCTGGAAGCGCAGGCTGGGCTATGCGACGCGGGCGCTCCGACTCATTCTTCCGCTGGCGCGCGCCGAGGGCTTGCGGCGCGTGCTGGTGACGTGCGACGCGGATAACGAGGCATCGAGAAAGGTCATCGCCGCCAATGGCGGCGTGCTGGACGGCTTCACCCCGCATGATGCCGAAACGGGCAAGGCCAAGCTCAGCTACTGGATCAAGACATGATGGCGGGCGATGCCGACATTGCGATCATCGGCGCGGGCGCGGCGGGACTCGCGGCGGCGAAGCGCGCGCGGGAATTGGGGCTCGCCTTCGTGCTCATCGAGGCGAAGTCCCGCATTGGCGGCCGCACGCATACGGATACGGCCTCGCTCGGCGTGGCCTGGGATCGCGGCGCGCATTGGCTTCATTCCGCATCCGTCAATCCGCTGACGCGCATCGCGGATGAACTCGGCCATCCCTATCTCATGCGGCAGAGTTTTCGCACGCGCCATCTCCATCTCGGCATGAGATGGGCCGACGGGCGGGAATGCGACGACTATGCCTGCGCGATCGACGCGGCATTCGGCGCCGCCGATGCCCTGGGCGCGGAGGGGCGCGACGTTCCCGTGGCGGCGGCGCTCGACCGGGGTTCGCGCTGGTACAGGCTCATCGAGCATGTCGATGAAGCGATCAGCGGATTGCCGCCGGAGGAAATTTCGACGCTCGATCTCTGGCATTATGAGGACACGGGCGAGAACTGGCCGCTGGTGAGAGGCTATGGCGCGCTGATCGAAGCCTATGGCGCGGACATCCCCGTGAGCCTCGAGACGGTCGCGACCTCCATCGACTGGAGCGGGCAGGGCGTCGCGATCGAAACGCCGAAGGGCACGATACGGGCGCGGAGCGCCATCGTCACTGTTTCGACCAATGTTCTCGCGCACGGCCTCATCCGCTTCAGGCCGGGCCTTCCGGCGAGGCTTCAGGGCGCGCTCGAGAATGTGCGGACGGGCGCCGCGAACAAGGTGGCGTTCAAATTCTCGCGCGATGTCTTCGGCCTTCCCGATACGAGCCACGCCTCTTTCATGGACGAGCGCGCGCCCTCGCGCCATGCGCTCAGCTTTCAGATCCGCCCCTTCGGCGCGGAACTCGCCATCGCCTATCTCGGCGGACGCTTCGCCGCCGAGATGGAGGCGGCAGGCGAGGCGGCGATGATCGAGACGGCGCGCGACGCGCTCGTCACCATGTTCGGCGCGTCGATCCTCGCGCATCTCGAAAAGGTCGTGGCGACGGCATGGAGCAGCGATCCGCATACACTCGGCGCCTATTCCTGCGCGCTGCCGGGCCATGGGGACGACCGGCGCATCCTTGCCGAGCCCGTTGGAGGGCGCGTCTTTCTCGCCGGCGAGGCGGTACATCCGCGCTGGTTCTCAACCGTTCAGGGTGCGTTCCTTTCCGGAATAGAGGCGGTCGAGCGCGCGGCGGCCGTGATCGGCCATTGCTCTCCAGGCGGCGCATTGACAGAATGACGGCATTCAAAAAATCAGATCGAAACGGATCAGGGAGGATTTGATGTCGAACGCGAAACTCATTGCCAGCGGATTGCTGTTCCCGGAAGGGCCGATCGCCATGCCCGACGGGAGCATCATTCTCGTCGAGATCAAGCGCGGCACGCTCACGCGCGTCACCGCGGCCGGCAAGGTCGAGGTCATTGCCGAGCTGGGCGGCGGCCCGAACGGCGCGGCCATCGGGCCGGATGGCGCATGCTATGTCTGCAACGATGGCGGCTTCGAGTTCCATGAAGTCGATGGCGCGCTCGTTCCGGGCGATGCGCCTGCGGACTATTCGGGCGGGCGCATCGAGCGCGTCGATCTCAAGACGGGCAAGCATGAAGTGCTCTACCGCGAATGCAACGGCATTCCGCTCAACGGCCCGAACGATATCGTCTTCGACAAGCATGGCGGCTTCTGGTTCACCGATCTCGGCAAGGGTCGCGGGCGCACGCAGGATCGCGGCGGGCTCTACTACGCCAAGATCGACGGCTCGATGATCAAGGAAGTGGTCTTCCCCATAGTCTCGCCGAACGGCGTCGGCCTCTCGCCCGACGAAAAGACCGTCTATGTCGCCGATACCATTCCCGGCCGTCTCTGGGCGTTCGACATTGTGGCGCCGGGCGAGATCGCCAAGCAGGCGGGGCCGCTTCCCGGCCGCTATGTCGGCTCCGGTCCGCAGCTCTGCTTCTTCGACAGTCTCGCCGTCGACTCGCAGGGCAATATATGCGTCGCGACGATCTTCAATGGCGGCATCACGACCTTCTCGCCCGACGGCTCGAAGATCACCCATACGCCGACGGACGATTTCCTCACCACCAATATCTGCTTCGGCGGCAAGGACCTGAAGACGGCCTATATCACGCTCTCCTCGAGCGGGCGGCTCATCTCGATGGACTGGCCGGTGAGCGGACTGCCGCTCAATTTCCTCAACAAGTAATCGCGCGATACAAGTCCGCAGCCGGAAATTCCGGCTGCGGAACGGCGCTTCCGCCGTTGCGAATCGCATGCAATGATGCCGCCGCCAGCGGGGGAAACCCGCATTACGAAATGGGGAGGCTGGAATGCGTATTTCTTTCACGACAGTCGTTGCGTTGGTTGCGTTCGCAGGTGCGGCTTATGCCGCCGATCCGCTCGAGAGCTACTATGGCAACACGGTCGTGCTCTCGAACCCGAATTCGGGCGAGATGCACGCCTTCGTCAACCAGGACGGCACCTACCAGACCAAGCTCGCGGATGGCTCGACGGTCAGCGGCACCTGGGCGATCAACGGCGATCAGGCCTGCTACACGCAGACGAACCCGGCGCCGGCAGCGGATGCCAAGCCCTTCTGCGCCAAGGCCGAAGCGCATAATGTCGGTGATAGCTGGCAGGTCGCCGGCGCCGACGGAACGCAGACCACCATCACGATCAAGGCCGGCCGCTGAGCCGGAATTCACCGGAACACCCGTCTTGCCGGGGCTGTTCCGGTCTCGAAACGGGCCTTGCGGGCGCATGTGAGCATGTCACCATGCCATGCCCCGCGGGCACAGGGTCATCAATCAGGGAGAAGAAAATGCGCCTGATGTTCAGTGTCCTTGTTGCGTTTTTTGCGTTGACCGGATTTTCGCTCGCTGCGGACGATCCGTTCGCCAACTATTACGACAACACCGTCGTCGTCTCGAACGCGCAGGGCGAGCGCGCCGTCCACATCAACAAGGATGGCACCTATTCCCAGACGCTCGCCGACGGCAAGTCGGTCGGCGGCAAGTGGAAGATCGACGGCAGCCAGGGTTGCTTCACGGCGGACAATGCGGCGCCGGACGCCAAGCCCTATTGCGTCGCGGCCGAAGCCCACAATGTGGGCGATGCGTGGGAACTGACCGCGCCGGACGGTAGCAAGGAGCAGGCGACGCTGAAGGCGGGCCGCTGACAACTGCCGCCAAAGGCTCGAAATGCGAATGGCCGGTTCTTGCGAGCCGGCCATTTTCGTTTTCACCCATGCGCGCGTGTCTCGTCTCAATCCTCGATGACGATCTTCGGCGCCCTGTGCTCGGTCGATGAGAGGGCGCGGTCCAGATGCGCGCCGACGCGGCGGGCGATCTCGATGAAGGGGCGCGCCTCCTCGCTGTCGGGCGCGGTGGCGACGACCGGCGTTCCGGCGTCCGAGGTTTCGCGCACTGTCATGTGGAGCGGCACCTCGCCGAGGAAGTCGCAGCCCAGCGTTTCGGCCATGCGCCGCGCGCCGCCCTGGCCGAAGATATAGGATTTCTCGCCCGAACCGGGGCTGACGAAATAGGCCATGTTCTCCACGATGCCGAAGACGGGGACATGCGTCTTCTCGAACATCGCATAGCCCTTGCGCGCGTCGATGAGCGCGATGTCCTGCGGCGTGGAGACGACGACGGCGCCGGTCAGCGGCACGCGCTGGGCCATGGTGAGCTGCGCATCGCCCGTGCCGGGCGGCATGTCGACGATGAGCACGTCAAGCTCGCCCCATTCGACATCCATGAGCATCTGCGTCAGCGCGGACTGGACCATGGGCCCGCGCCAGATCATCGGCGTATCCTCATCGACGAGGAAGCCGATCGACATGGTCTTGATGCCGTAATTGCTCATGGGAATGAGCTTCTTCGTTTCGGCATTGGCCTCGGGCTTGCCCTTTATGCCGAGCATGCGGGGGATGGAGGGGCCGTATATGTCGGCATCGAGCAGGCCGACGCGGCGGCCGAGTTTCGCAAGGCCCAGGGCGAGATTGACGGCGACGGTCGATTTGCCGACGCCGCCCTTGCCGCTGGCGACCGCGACGATCGCGGCGACGCCGGGCACGCGGATCGGGCCGGAATGGGCGGATGTGCGCCGCTGCCCGTGCCCGTGTCCATGATCGTGGCCATGCGCGGCCTGCGGCGCGGGGCGCGGGGCCTGCTGCGGCTGATCGCGATGGGCGGTGACGACGGCCGTGACGCTCAGAACGCCGGGCAGCTTGCGCACCGCCTCCTCGCATTCGCGGCGGACCGGCTCCATCGAGGGGCCGCGCTCGGGCGAAACCTCCAGGCTGAAGCCGATATGGCCATCGCGCACGATCAGTCCGCGAAGAAGGCCGGCGGCGACGACATTCCGGCCGCTCTCGGGGTCGATGACGCCAGAAAGCGCCTTGACGATGTCATTCTGGGTTACGCTGCTCATCGGTTTCACTCGGGGGTATCGGTCAGCGGGAGATTCTCTCTGCGGCGTTTTGTCTGCGCGCGCGTGGCGGAGCGGACCGGCGCCGCGCCACCTGCATCATAAGCGTGATAAAGATGCGTTGCGTGCGATTTTGCCTGCGGCGCACTGTCCCGCCAATGCGTTGCACCGGGAAGGTGAGTGTCATATAAACCCGGGTACGTCCAAATCCAACACCGGATCATCCTCTTCATTTCAAAGGATTTTTGATGCCCTGGAGCAATCAGAACGGCGGCGGCGGCTGGCAGGGCGGCGGCGGCAACAGGGGCCCTTGGGGGCAGGGGCCATCGCGTGGCGGCAATCAGCCGCCGGATCTCGACGAACTCATCAAGCGCGGGCAGGAGAAGCTCCGTGAGATTCTGCCGGGCGGAACAGGCGGCACGAGCGGGCCTTTCATCGTTTTCGGGCTCTTCATCGTCGCGCTTCTCGTCTGGAGTTCGTTTTTCCGGGTGGATACCGACCAGCAAGGCATCGTGACGCGCTTCGGCGAATTCGTGCGCCTGGCGCCGCCCGGCCTCCACATGAAGCTGCCTTACCCGATCGAGAGCGTGGCGTTCCCGACGGTGACGCGCGTCAACCGCACCGATATCGGCACGCGCGAGGGCGGCGGCGGGGGCGACGAAGGGCTGATGCTGACGGGCGACGAGAATATCGTCGACATCAATTTCGCCGTTTTCTGGCGCATCAAGGACGCGCCGAACTATCTCTTCAAGGTCGAGGACCCGGACCGCGCGGTGAAGGCGATCGCCGAGAGCGCCATGCGCGAGGTCGTGGGCCAGTCGAAGATCCAGGTGCTGCTGACGACCGGCCGGACCGAGGTGCAGGCAAAGGTGCGCGATCTGATGCAGCAGGCGCTCGACGATTACGGCGCCGGCATCTCCATCACCGAGGTAAAGCTTCAGAAGGTCGATCCGCCCGCGGCCGTCATCGACGCATTCCGCGACGTGCAGGCGGCCCGTGCCGACCAGGAACGCCTCCAATATGAGGCGAACACCTACGCCAATACCGTCGTACCCAAGGCGCGCGGTAACGCGGCGCAGATCACGCAGGCCGCGGAAGCCTATCGCGAGCAGATCGTTGCCGAGGCGCAGGGTGAAGCGAAGCGCTTCATCTCGATCTACAACGAGTACAAGAAGGCGAAGGATGTGACGCGCCGTCGAATCTATATCGAAACGATGGAAGGCGTGCTTGGCGACGTGAACAAGGTGATCATCTCTCCCAACGAGAAGAATGTGTTGCCTTATCTGCCGCTTTCGGGCTTGCGACCGCAGGCGCGGTCCGGCTCGCCCGCCGGGGATACGACATCGTCCGCCGCTTCACCGATCGGCTCGGAGGCACGCCCATGAACAAGTCCGTAGGTATCGGCGTGGGCGCAGCGGTCCTCGTCGCCATCATTGTCCTTTATTCGTCGCTCTTCACCGTCAGCATGACGCAGCAGGCGATCGTGCTGCAGTTCGGCGATCCGCGCGGCGGCGTCATCACCAAGCCGGGGCTGCACTGGAAGCTGCCGTTCATCCAGAACGTCGTCTACATCGACAAGCGGCTTCTCAATCTGGAATCGCCGACGGAAGAAATCATCGCTTCCGACCAGAAGCGTCTCGTTGTCGACGCCTTCGCGCGCTACCGCATCGTCGATGCGCTGAAGTTCTATCAGGCGGTTCGCGATCCCCGGCTGACCGAGACGCGGCTTCAGCCGAGCTTCGGCTCCGCGCTGCGCAACACGCTCGGCGACAACACGCTTGAGGCGCTGGTGCGCGACAATCGCGCCGGGCTGATGCGGAAGATCCAGGTGGCCTTCAGCCATGCGACGACCGATCTCGGCATCGAGATCGTCGACGTGCGCATCCGCCGCGCCGACCTGCCGGAGGCCAACAGCCAGGCGATCTTCCGCCGCATGCAGACGGAGCGCGAGCGGGAAGCGGCCGAAATCCGCGCGCAAGGCCAGGAAGAGGCCCAGCGCATCCGCAGCCGCGCCGACCGCGACGTGACCGTGATCCTCGCCGATGCGGAACGCGACGGCCAGATCGCGCGCGGTCAGGGCGACGCCGAGCGCAACAAGATCTTCGCCGAGGCATTCGGCCAGGATCCGGAGTTCTTCTCCTTCTATCGCTCCATGCAGGCCTACAAGAAGGGCCTCAAGGGCGACAGCACGACCATGGTGGTCGCGCCGGATTCGGAGTTCTTCAGCTATTTCGGCAGCGAAACGGGCAGCACGGGCGCGAAGCGCTGAGGGAGCGGCAAGTGACGGAGCTGCTCTCGGCGCTCGGGCTGGTGCTTGCGATCGAAGGCGCGCTCTATGCGGCCTTTCCCGGGGCCATGCGGCGCGCGCTCGCATCTCTCGGAACCCAGCCCGATCAGGCGCTCAGGGCAGGCGGACTGCTTGCACTGGCAAGCGGTGTTGTGCTCGTCTGGCTGGTGCGGGGGTAGAGTCCGGGAACGGGCTCTGGTGACGGCGATCGGGAGCGTTTCATGAGCCGAGTTCGGTGGCTATGCGATGGATGGGGCCGTCGGGCGGCGCTTGCATTCGCGGTTCTTCTCGTCCTGTCGGCAGCGGGGACGGCGCGGATCGAGGCGGCCGCGCGCATGGTGCCGCAGAGCCTTGCCGAACTTGCCCAGAAGCTTTCGCCAGCCGTCGTCAACATCTCGACGAGCCAGACGCTGCCGGGCGGCGCGGGCCCGGACGATGAGGGCATTCCGGACGAGGGCGCGCCCTTCGAGGGGCAGCCGGGGATACCGGCCTTGCCCGGCCGGCCCGAAAAGGTCCAGTCGCTCGGCTCGGGCTTCGTCATCGACCCGGCGGGCATCATCGTCACCAACAATCACGTCATCGAGGGCGCCGACCGGATCGACGTCACTTTCTCCGACGGCACGACCCTGCCGGCGAAGGTCAAGGGCCGGGACGAGAAGACGGATATCGCCGTACTCAAGGTCGAGACGAAGCGGCCTCTGGCCTATGTGGCGTTCGGAGATTCGAGGAAGCTGCGCGTCGGTGACTGGGTGGTGGCGATCGGCAACCCGTTCGGCCTTGGCGGTTCCGTGACGACGGGCATCGTGTCGGCGCTCAATCGTGACATTCATGCCGGCAATTACGACGACTTCATCCAGACCGATGCCGCCATCAATCGCGGCAATTCGGGCGGACCCCTCTTCTCGCTGAGCGGCGAAGTGATCGGCATGAACACGGCCATCATCTCGCCTTCGGGCGAATCCGTCGGCATCGGCTTTGCGACGCCATCGAGCACGATCGCGCCGATCGTCGATCAGATACTTCGCTATGGCCAGATCCGGCGCGGCTGGATCGGCGTCCGCATCCAGTCCGTCTCACCGGAGATCGCCGCGACGCTCGGGCTTGCCGACCCTCACGGGGCGCTCGTCGCGGGCGTGACGCCCGGCGGACCGGCCGCCACGGCGGGGATCGAGACGGGTGATCTCGTCACATCGTTCGATGGGCAGGACATCCGCGAAATGCGCGACCTGCCGCGCATCGTTGCCGAAACCGAGATCGGCAAGCAGGCGACCATCGTGGTCATGCGGGCGGGCAAGGAAATGCGCCTGAAGATCAAGGTCGCCAAGCTCGTCGAGGCGGACGAGGCGGCCGTGGCGCAGAAGATCGCGCCGCCGCCCGCCCAAGAGAAGGTCCAGATCCTGGGCCTCGATCTCCTCGCGGCGACACCGGACGTTCGCGCGCGCTTCAAGCTCGAGACGGGGACGGGCGGCGCGGTGGTGGCAGGCGTCAAGCCCGCGAGCGCCGCCGCAGGAAAGGGCGTCAAGCCGGGCGACGTCATCGTCGAGGCCGGACAAACCCAGGTGAAGGGTCCGCAGGATGTGGTGGCGGCCGTCAATGACGCGAAGAAGGCCGGGCGCAAATCCGTCCTGCTGCGGCTACTGAGCGGGGGCAGTTCGCGCTTCGCGGCCGTGCCGGTCGATTAGGACCGTCTCGGCCGGCCTTCAGCCCGTGATGTCCTGCTGCCGGTAGCCCTGCAGATAGAGCAGCGCCGTGAGGTCGCCATGGTCGATGCGGGCGTCCGCGACTTCGGCGACGACGGGTTTCGCGTGGAAGGCGACGCCGAGCCCGGCTTCCTCGATCATGCCGAGATCGTTCGCGCCGTCCCCGACCGCCATCGTGTCATGGGGCGCGAGCTTCAGTTCCTCGCGGAGTTTTACCAGGGCCTCGATCTTCGCGCTGCGCCCGAGGATCGGCTCCGCCACCTCGCCGGTGAGCCTGCCGTCGGCGAAGAGAAGCGTGTTCGCCTGATTGACGTTGAAGCCGACGGCATTGCCGACACGCTCGGTGAAGAAGGTGAAGCCGCCCGAGACGAGCGCGCAGGTCGCGCCGTTCGCGCGCATCGTGCCGACAAGGGCGCGCCCGCCCGGCGTTTCGACGATGCGCTCACGATAGACCTTCTCCAGCGAGGCAAGCTCGAGGCCCTTGAGGAGAGCGACGCGCTCCTTGAGCGCCGGCTCGAAGGCGATCTCGCCGCGCATGGCGCGCTCGGTGATGGCGGCGATGCGCTCCTTGATGCCGAGTTCGGCGGCAAGTTCGTCGATGCATTCCTGCTGGATGATGGTCGAATCCATATCGGCGACGAGAAGCTTCTTGCGCCGCTTGCCCGAGGTCTGGACCGAGAGGTCGACGCGGGCGCCTTCGAAATGCTTGCGCAGCCCCGCTTCGATCGCCTTGCCGTCCTCCGCCTCGAAGGCGATGTCGCAGGCGAGCCCAGGCGCAAGCCAGTCCGGCGCGGCGGGCGAGGGGAGCAGGCCGGAAGCGGCGGCGGCAAGTTCGTCGCCGAGCGAGGTTGCGCTGTTGCCGATGAGGGTGAGGGTGTATTTCATGCCGAAACGGGTCCA
>NZ_JBATUH010000095.1:0-30917 GCF_049671045.1 Parvibaculum sp.
ATGGCATGAGCCTCGGGCCGGCCGATCTCGCCGCCTCGCGCAAGATGAAGACGACCCGCGTCGGCGGCGGCCATCCCTTCTACCGCGTGCTCGAGGATACGCGCGCCGACGGGGGCCCGCGCGCTTCCGCGCAGCAGGATCTCTGGCACTACACATTCGCCAAGATGGTGGACGCCTGCTGTTCCAACGGCATTCGCCCGTTCTACGGGCCGTTCGGCGATATTCAGGATCTCGAAGGCTGCGAGCAGCAGTTCCGCAACGCCTTCCTCATGGGATGCGTCGGCGCATGGACGCTGCATCCCAACCAGATCGCCATCGCCAAGCGCGTCTTCAGCCCGGAGCCGGATGAGGTTCTCTTCGCCAAGAGGATTCTCGAAGCCATGCCGGATGGTCGCGGCGTCGCCATGATCGACGGCAAGATGCAGGATGATGCGACCTGGAAGCAGGCCAAGGTCATCGTCGATCTCGCCCGGCGCGTCGCCGCGCGCGATCCCGAGCTTGCCAAGGCTTACGGCTTCTGACCGCCGCGAAATTCGTTACGCCATGCGCGGGATCGCTCCCGCGCATGGCAGAACGAAAGCCCGTCAGTAAAGCGTCGCGAGCGCTTCAGGCTTGAAGGGCATGAGCGCCTCATAGCGCTCTTCGTGGATCTTGCGCGACCATTCCGGATCGACGAGCAGCGCTCGGCCGACCGCGACGAGATCGAACTCGTCGTTCTCCAGACGCGCGAGAAGATCGTCGATCCCCGTCGCTTCCGAGGACTGGCCCTGGAAGGAGCCGATGAACTCGCCCGAGAGGCTGACGCTGCCGACCGTAATCGAAGGCTTGCCGGTGAGTTTCTTCGCCCAGCCTGCGAAATTGAGCGTCGAGCCCTCGAATTCCGGCTCCCAGAAGCGGCGCTGCGAGCAATGGAAACAATCGACGCCCGCTTCCGAAAGCACCTTCAGGAACTCGCCGAGAAGCTCCGGCGTCGGCGCGAGCCGCGCGGTGTAGTCCTGCTGCTTCCACTGCGAAAGGCGCAGGATGAGCGGATAGTCCTTGCCGACCTCGCGCCGCACCGCCTCGATGATCTCGATGGCGAAACGTTCGCGCTTGAGCATGCTGCCGCCATATTCGTCATCGCGCTGGTTGAGCCCTTCCCACAGGAACTGGTCGATGAGGTAGCCATGCGCGCCATGAAGCTCGACGCCGTCGAAGCCAAGCTCGCGCGCGTCGGCGGCCGCGCGCGCGAAGGCGTCGACCACGCTCTGGATATGCGCCTTCGTCATCGGCTCGCTGACCTGCTTGCCCGGCTTCGACATGCCGGAGGGCCCAGCGCTCGGCACCTCCGGATTGGCGACATTGCCTTTCGGGTTGCGCGCCATGCCGACATGCCAAAGCTGCGGCATGATCTTGCCGCCGACACCGTGAACCTCCTCGACGACGCGCTTCCACCCCTTGAGCGCATCGCCGTGGAAATTCGGAATGTTCACATCCATCGACGACACGGGATCGTTGACCGTGGTGCCCTCGGTGATGATGAGGCCGGTCATGTTCTCGGCGCGGCGGCGGTAATAGGCCGCGACTTCGGGCCCCGGAATGCTGCCCGGCGATTTCGAGCGCGTCATGGGTGCCATGACGATGCGGTTTTCAAGCGTCAGGCCGTTGATCGTGAAGGGCCGGAACAGTGGGGCTACGGATCGGCTCATACGTTTCTCCATATTGGCGCCGTGAAACCTCGGGATTCACGACAAATTGCAATTGATGTCATATTGGCTCACCGGCAAAGAAGCGCAATTGCCGCTTTGAAGATCGGGGCGTCAAAATCGAACAGGGGGAAGCGCCGCATGGGACCTAATCCGGCACTGGCGAAACTTGGATTTGCGGAAAGCGAGCGGGTCGCCATTCTCCATGTCGACGATGTGGGTATGTGCGGTGCTTCGCTTAGCGCCTTTGCCGATCTTTGGGAGCGGCGCGAAGTGACCTGCGGCTCGGTCATGGTGCCCTGCCCGTGGTTTCGCGCCACGGCCGCCTGGGCGCGCGCGCATCCCGACGCCGATCTCGGCGTTCATGCCACGCTGACGAGCGAATGGACCGGCTATCGCTGGGGTCCCGTCTCGACGCGCGATCCGGCGAGCGGCCTCATGGATGGCGAACGCTGCTTCCCGCGCACATCCGCGGAAGTGGCCGCCAATGCGCGGGCTGATGCCGTGGGCACCGAACTCCGCCTCCAGATCGCGATGGCGCGCGAGGCCGGGATCGAGCCCACCCATCTCGACACGCATATGGGATCGGTCATGGATTCGCAGCTCTATGAGCCCTTCATCGCGGCCGCGCTCACCGCCGGCGTTCAGCCCTTCGGGCTCAGGCTCCAGCCCGAGCAATGGCGCAAGGGCGGCTATGACGAACCGACCGCGACCGAACTCACCGCCAGGACGATGGCGCTCGAGGCCGAAGGCGTGCCCATGCTCGACCGCATCTTCCAGCTCTCGCTTTCGATCGAGGAGGACCGGCTGGATCGCACCCTCGACATGGTCCAGCGCATCGAGCCCGGGCAGATCGGTTATGTCGTCTTTCACCCCGCCCATGACACGGAGGAGATACGCGCCATTTGCCCCGATTGGCGTTCCCGCGTGAGCGATTATGAACTGCTGGCGTCGGGGCGCGTCCGTTCCGCGCTTTCCGCGCGTGGCGTTCACCTCATCGGCTGCCGCGAGTTGCAGGGGATCATGCCCGCGCGATAGGGCTTCCCGGTGACCCAGCCCACCTGATATTCTTTATGTGTTTTTCTGGAGAGCAAACGACGCCATGGAGATCAACCGGCAGGCGAAATTCAGGATCGGCCAGATCGTGCGCCACAGGATCTATCCCTTCCGCGGGGTCATCTACGATGTAGATCCGACCTTCAACAATACGGAAGAATGGTGGCAGTCGATCCCCGAGGAGGTTCGTCCGCGCAAGGACCAGCCTTTCTACCACCTGCTCGCCGAGAACTCCGAAACCGAATATGTCGCCTATGTCTCCGAGCAGAACCTCCTCGCTGACGATTCCGGCAAGCCTGTCCGCCACCCGCAGGTGAACGAGATGTTCGGCCCGATGCGCGACGGCGCCTATACCATCCGTCTCAAGAACGCTCACTAAACCCCACCCTCCCCGGCGACGAATTCGGATGAGCGTGCCGGCGGCTCGTGCTATCGGTCTCTGGCGCCGTCACAGGCGCGGGAGGGACGGGCCCCGCCGGCGCCTCGCCCCTCCATATGGGAGGGCAAACGGTGCGGCGCGACAGAAGGCCATATTTCATTCGGCGGCTGCAGAATGGCTGGCTTCGTTTCTATACGAGGAAATACATCGCCCCCGCATTCGATGCCGTCGGGCCCGGCCTCTCGGTCACCAGCCCGCGCGACATAGAGATCTGGGGCGGGAATATCCGCGTCGGCGCCTGCGCTCATATCCACGCCTCGCGCGGCAACCCCACCCGCCTCTGCACATGGACGACGGATGGCCGCGAAGGGCGGCTGACGCTCGGCGACTATGTGCTGGTGAGCCCGGGGACGCAGATCATCGCTTCGGAAAGCATCGAGATCGGCTCCAACACGATGATTGCGAGCGGCTGCTACATCTCCGATTCCGACTGGCACGACACATATGACCGGACACGCGAACTGGGCAAGCACGCCCCGATCGTCATTGGCGAGAATGTCTGGCTCGGCGTGCGCGTCATCGTCGGCAAGGGCGTCACGATCGGCGATAACAGCATCATTGGCGCGGGCTCGGTCGTGACGCGCGACATACCCGCAAATTCGATCGCCGCCGGAAATCCAGCCCGCGTCGTCCGCGAGATCGACACGTCTCGCGCCATGCGCAAGCGCGCCGATCTCTTCAACGATCCGGCGCTTGGCGAGCGCGACATGGACAGGCTGATGCGCTATCTGCTTCGGGAGAACACGCTGTTCGGATGGCTCCGCAGCGTATTCTCTCCGACGCGGGAGGATTAGGCCTTCGGCTTCGGCAGATCCGCGATGGCCTTGGAATAGCCGTCGAGCTTGACCGGAACCTTCACGTCGCCCTGACCGGCATGCTTGAAAATGACGTCAAGCTCCTTGCCGCTCTTCAGCGCCTTCAGCTGCTCGGCCGTCAGCGGCGCCTCGGCCTGACACCCCATGGGCAGGCAAAAGAGGAACGGGCCGCCGAACTTCGTCTTGTTGTCGACGCTGATGCCGATGCCGGGCGGCAGGATCGTTCCGAGCGGCGTCACCGCAAAGATGAACATGCTGCCGTCGGTCTTCTTCGGAATGTAGCCAACGCCCAGATAGAGGATGCGCTGCTTGCCGTCCTCGACGCGAATGTCGACAAAGGCATGGCATTCCTTCTGTTTGGCGTCCTTCGGATTGAGGTCGCAGCGCGTCGCCCAGACGCCGAATTTCTTGATGACAGGCTTCGGCGCCTGCTCCGCGGTTCCGGCGGATGCATCGGGTTTGGCGGGCTCTGCCGCCATCGAAGCCGTAACGACAAAGGGCGCAATGAGTGCTGCGACGAAGACGCCGAGCGCCGCGCGACGGAAAGACATGGGGTGATCCTTTCTTGGGCCTCAGATCGGCCTGCAAAACGCGACAGGCGCACCGGCCGGGCCGCCGCGGATTATAGAGATATCCAGATTGCCTTGATCAACCCGAAAACGGGAAAGATTTGAAGTAACCTTACTGCCGATTCTGGTAGAGGTGCCGGAGGATTGCGGCAAGACGGAGGCGGACCGGGTGAGATTTTGTCTTGTGCTGTTCGGCGCCATCATGGCTCTCGGCGTCCTGGCGCTGCCGAGGCCGGCCGAGGCAGGCCCCAGCCACGCCATCGCCATGCATGGCACGCCGCTCTATCCGGCGAACTTCCATCATTTCGGTTTCACCAACCCGGCCGCGCCCAAGGGCGGAACAATCCGCTTCGCGGCGGTCGGCACCTTCGACAGTCTCAATCCTTTCATCGTCAGGGGAACGGCGGCTGTCGGCTTGCGTGAACAGGTGTTCGAGAGCCTGATGGCGCGCGGCTATGACGAGCCCTTCAGCCTCTACGGGCTTCTCGCCGAAACGATTGAGACGCCACCCGACCGAAGCTGGGTCGCCTTCCGCCTCAGGCCGGAGGCACGGTTTTCAGACGGGACGCCGGTCACGGTCGACGATGTCGTCTATTCGCTCGAAACGCTGCGCGACAAAGGCAGGCCCAACTACCGGACCTATTATTCCAAGGTCACGAAAATCGAACGGCCGGACGCAAGAACCGTCAAATTCATTCTCGCTCCGGGCGAGGACACCCACACACCTGACCGGGAAATGCCGCTCATTCTCGGCCTCATGCCCATCATCCCGAAGCATGTTTACGAAAAGAGATCGTTCGATCAGTCGGGGCTGGATTTGCCCGTGGGCAGCGGCCCCTATGTCGTGGACGAGGTGAAGCCCGGCGCGCGCATCGCCTATCGGCGCGACCCGAACTACTGGGGGCGCGAGCTTGCCGTGAACCGGGGCCGCTACAATATCGAGCGCGTCGTTTACGATTACTATCGCGACAGCAATTCGTCCTTCGAGGCGTTCAAGGCCGGGCTCTATGACGCGCGGCCGGAAACGGACCCCGGCCGCTGGACGGGCGAGTATGATTTTCCGGCGGCGAAAGCCGGACAAGTGCGCAAGATCGCCTTCAAAACGGCGATGCCATCGGGCATGAAGGCTCTGGTCTTCAATACGCGCCGCCCCTTCTTTGCCGACAGGCGCGTGCGGATCGCGCTCACTTATCTCTTCGACTTCGAGTGGACGAACAGGACGCTCTATCACAATGCCTACAAGCGCACGGAGAGCTACTTCGACAATTCCGAACTCTCGTCGCATGCACGCGCCGCCAGCCTGCGCGAGCGCGAGCTTCTGGCGCCATTTCCCGATGCGGTCAGGCCCGACATCATGGCGCATGGCTATGAGGCGCCGGTGAGTGACGGCTCGGGCCAGAACCGCATGAACCGCCAGAAGGCGCTGGCGCTGCTGCGCGAGGCCGGCTACGACATTCGGGACGGAAAGGTCGTTAATGCAGCGACGAATACGCCGCTCTCATTCGAGATCCTCGTGGCGACGCCCGCCGACGAAAGGCTCGCCCTCGTCTATGCGAATATGGTGCGCCGCGCCGGCATAGATGCGCGTGTGCGGAACGTCGATGCAAGCCAGTATCAGGGCCGCCTCGACGCCTATGATTACGACATGATCTTCTATGAGTGGTCGCAGTCACTCTCGCCGGGCAATGAGCAGAGCTTCTACTGGGGCTCGGCCGCCGCCGACGAGAACGGCACGCGCAACTATATGGGTGTGAAGAGCAAGGCCATCGACGCCATGATCGAGGCAATGCTGGCGGCGCGGACCCATGAGGAATTCGTCGCTGCCGTTCGCGCGCTCGATCGCGTGCTCATGGCCGGGAACTACGTCATCCCCCTCTTCTATTCGCCGACGCAATGGGTCGCGCTCTGGAACCGGGTGAAGGTGCCCCCGCGCACATCGCTCTATGGCTACCGAACCGACGCCTGGTGGATCGGGGCGCAGCCGTAAGCTGAAGCCGGGGGCCTTCTCAGCGCGGCGTGCGCGCGAAGATCGCTTCGAGGCTCGTCATGTTCATGCCGTGCTTCACGTAGTTATACGGCGTGACATTGACGGCCTTGATGAGCGCCCGCTCGATCTCCGTGCCGGGGCTTCCGTCGGCATTCGGCACCATGTCGAAATCGATGACATTGATGCAGGCCGGGTCCTGCTCGAAAGCGTGAACCGCGGCGAGCCCGCTGCCACGCGCGCCAAGCGCTGCCCAGCCGAGGATCAGCCGGTTGATACCCTCATGCGCCGCGATCAGCATGGTCTGCCAGCCCGGCTCCGTGAGAAGCCTCCTGATGGCGCCGACGGCGCGGCGCTCGGCCTCGGTGAAAAGCTCGCCGCCTTCGAGCATCCGCGCGCCGGGGTCCGACGCATAGGAAAAATGAAAGGCCATCTGCGCGGCAAGTTCCGCCCGGCTCTTCACATTGGCGAACCGGCCACCGTGAATCTCGACGAGTTCGGCTTCGGTCTCGAGTTGCGGCCGCGCCTCGGCGGGCTGCTCGGCCAGCACGAAGCCGGCCGTCTCCCTCGTGCGCGGAACGCCCGATGAAATCGCCCGGTCGAAGCGGACTTGCGACAGGGCCCTGCCTGCCGCGATGGCCTGCTCCTGACCGCGCGATGTCAACGGGACGACCTTGGTATCGCCGCCGGCAGCGGCGATCTCCGGTCCGAAATAATCGACATGGCCGTGGCGCATCAGATAGATGCGCCGCCGGCCCGTCAGTCCCGGCGCGGCTGTCAAATTGCTTCCGCCTTCTTCAGGCCCTCGACGTCGCCGTCCGAGAAGCCCCAGCCCTTCAGCACCTCGACCGTGTTCTCGCCAACCTGCGGCACCGGCCCCTGGATCTTCGAAGGCGTGCGCGAGAAGCGCGGCGCGATGTTGGGCTGCGCCACGCCATCGACGACGACGATCGTCTCGCGCGCCTTGTTGTGCGGGTGATCCTTCGCTTCGGTGATCGAGAGAACCGGCGCGAAACAGATATCCGTGCCCTCCATGATCGCGCACCACTCGTCGCGCGTCTTGGTCTTGAACACGGCTTCGATCTTCGCCTTCAGCTCCGGCCACTTCGCACGGTCCATCTGTGCGTCCCAGATGGCGTCCGTGAGCCCGGCCTTCTCGCGCAGGATGGCGTAGAACTGCGGCTCGATCGAACCGATCGAAATCCACTTGCCGTCCTTCGTCTCATAGGTGTCGTAGAAATGTGCGCCGCCATCGAGCATGTTCGTGCCATGCGGCTCCTGCCACATGCCCGATGCGGTGAAGCCATAGAACATCGCCATGAGCGAGGTGGCACCATCCGTCATCGCCGCGTCGACGACCTGCCCCTTGCCGGTCCTGTTCGCCTCGACAAGCGCCGCGAGCATACCCATGGCGAGGTAGAGCGCGCCGCCGCCGAAATCGCCCACGAGGTTGAGCGGCGGCACCGGCTTCTCGCCCGGACGGCCGATCGCGTGGAGCGCGCCCGTCAGCGAAATATAGTTGATGTCATGGCCCGCCGTCGGCGCGAGGGGGCCGGTCTGGCCCCAGCCGGTCATGCGGCCGTAAACGAGTTTCGGATTGCGCTTGAGGCAGACATCCGGCCCGAGGCCGAGGCGTTCCATGACGCCAGGGCGGAACCCTTCCTGGAGAATGTCGGCCTTCTCGATCAGCTTGAGCGCGGTCTCGACCGCCTCCGGCTTCTTCAGATCGAGCGCGATGGAGCGCTTGCCGCGGCTGGCAATGTCGAACTTCGAGCCGCCGCGCGTGCCCTTGCGATCGATGCGGACAACCTCCGCGCCCATATCCGCCAGAAGCATGCCGCAGAACGGGCCTGGCCCAATGCCCGCGAATTCGACGACCTTGATGCCTGACAGCGGCCCGCTACCCATTATCTCGCTCCCTTGGTTGGCTTTTCGTAGTCCGTTCTTTTAGCCGCAGACGCGCGGTGCGTAAACGCCCGGCGGACTGACGTAGGGGCGGCCTTGAGGGGATATGCTTGCCACCACCGGCGGCCGACCGTATGAAGACATTCATGTCTCAATCCGCTCCGAAACAGGCTCGCGGCTTCACCGGCGAGCTGCCGCCCCGGCACTTCAACATGGCGCGCTATTGCCTTGCGCGGAGCGCGGTCGAGCATCCGAACAAGATCGCGCTTGTCGTCGTTTCCGATGCGGACGCGCCGCTCGAAGGAGCCGAGCGCTGGACCTATGCCGCGCTTGACGATGCCGTTCGCCGGATTGCGGCCGGGCTCTTCGCTGAAGGATTCCGCCCCGGCGAGCGCCTGATGATCCGCATGCCGAATACGAGCGACTATGCGCTTCTCTTCTTCGGTGCCATCGCGGCGGGGCTCGTGCCGCTGCCTTCCTCTTCGCAGCTGACCGAGGCGGAAGCGGAGTTTCTGCTGAAGGATTCGCGCGCCTCTGCCGTGGCGGTCGCAAGCGGCATGGCGGTCGCGCCGGGCGCCGCGCGCATCATCGACGAGCGGATGGTCGAGCGGCTCAAGTCGCATGCGCCGATGTCGGACTATGCCGACACGGAAGCGGACGATCCGGCCTTTCTCGTCTACACCTCCGGCACGAGCGGGCGGCCCAAGGGCGTTCTGCACGCGCAGCGAAGCGCCTGGGGGCGCAGGCCCATGTATCGGGGCTGGTACGGCATGAGCGCCGACGACATCGTGCTTCACGCGGGCGCCTTCAACTGGACCTATACGCTCGGCGTCGGCCTCACCGATCCGTGGGCGAACGGCGCGACGACCGTTCTCTATAACGGCCCGAAAGATGTGCAGGTCTGGCCGAAACTTCTCGGGCGCACAAGGGCGACACTTTTCGCCGCCGTGCCGACGCTCTACCGCCAGATCCTCAAATATTGCGATCTGTCAGCATACGACCTTTCGGCGCTGCGTCACGGGCTGACGGCGGGCGAGGCGCTTTCGCCTGCGCTACTCGACTTGTGGCGAAAGACGACCGGCAAGTACCTCTATGAAGCGCTCGGCATGAGCGAATGTTCGACCTACATCTCGACTGGTCCGGACATGGAGATACGCCCCGGCAGTCCCGGCAGGCCGCAGCCCGGCCGCTCTGTCGCCGCGCTGCCCCTCGAAGGCGGAACGGAACCCCTGCCCGCCGGAGAAACCGGCCTCCTCGCCGTCCATCGCAGCGATCCCGGCCTCATGCTCGGCTACTGGCAGCGCCCGGAGGAAGAAAGCGAGGTCTATCGCGGCGACTGGTTCATCGGCGGCGACCTCGCCTCCTTCGATGAGGACGGGTATCTCCGGTACCACGGCCGCGCCGACGATGTGATGAACGCGATGGGCTATCGCGTCTCGCCAGCGGAGGTCGAGGCGGCGCTTTCCGATCATCCCGATGTCGCCGAGGTCGCGGTGACGGAGATGCGCGTGCGCGACGATGTGAGCGTCATCGCCGCGTTCATCGTGCCGAAGGATGCGTCGGAACCGGATGCGGCATCCATCCTCGCGCATGCGGAGCGGAAGCTCGCCGCCTACAAACGGCCGCGAGAAGTCATCTTCGTCGATGGGCTTCCGCACACGGCAAACGGCAAGGTCATGCGCCGCGCCTTGAGCGCCGGAAATCCTCAGCGATAGACCGCAGGGTCGGCCCTTGGCTCGGCAGGAAGAATCAAGGGGTGCATCCCTTGCCGCTCGTCCTGCGCCGACTTCATCGCATCATAGGCCTGGTTGGCCGCCGCGCTCATCGCCTGCACACGCTCGAGCTTCGTCCACAGCGCCGAAAACGCGGCATTGGGCGTCGTATCGACCGCCCACACGCAGATCAGAAACCCGACGATGGCGCCAATCACAAAATTGGTCATGCCACTCAACCCAAGAACTCACAGACGAAACGATGCTTCCAGTCTGCGGCTCGGGCGCAAAAATAACAAGCAAGCGATTATGTAGTTTGTATTTCCCCGTATCAAACTGAAACAAAAACGCGCTTTTTACTTGGGTATTGGTCACATGACCTTATGCAGGCCGCAACGACTGGCCGTCATCGACGGTAAAAAGCGATCCCGTGATGAATCTCGAATGGTCGGAAGCAAGCAGCAGCAGCGTTCCGTCGAGATCCGATTCGACGCCGAGGCGACGTCGCGGGAACGATCTGATCTGCTTCTGGCCGCCCTCTGAGTGGAACCAATCGGAATTGAGCTCCGTTTCGATGAAGCCCGGGCACATGGCATTGACGTTGATGTTCGCGCGCGCCCATTCCCGCGCCAGCGATTTCGTCATCATCGCGACCGCAGCCTTTGTCATGCAGTAGATGGTGAGCCCCGGCAGGATCGTGTGCGCGCCGATGGACGCGATATTGATGATCCGTCCCCCCTCGCCGCGCTCGATCATCCGTACGCCGACCGCCTGCGCCATGAAGAAGGCGCCGCGGACATTGGTGTCGAACATGGTGTCGAAGCCTTCCGGCGTCACCTGATGCGGCAGCGCCTCCACATTCATGCCGGCATTGTTGACAAGGATGTCCACCGGCCCGAGGTCGCGCTCGCAAGCCTCGACGCATTGCGAAATGCTTCCGGGATCGGTCACATCGAGCGCCAGAGAGAGCGCCCGCCCGCCATTGGCCTCGATCTCGTCCTTCAGCGCGGCGAGCCTCTCGACGCGCCGGCCCGTAATGGCGACCTGGGCGCCGGCCTTGGCCAGAACCAGCGCGAAGCGCCGCCCCAGCCCGCTCGTCGCGCCGGTGACAAGGGCCGTCTTGCCGCTCAGATTGAACGAGGGAAGTACGATTTCGCTGGCGTCGCTCATGGGGTCTTCCAATGTTGCTTCGATGTGACAATTCCGAGGTTGAGCGCATCCTAGAAGCGAACTCGTCCGGGTCAAGCGGACGGCGCCCTTGCACCCTGCCCGGTGCGGCGCATAATCGGGCCAACGATAATCAAAGAAGGGAGCGGCCCCATGCAGCTTGACGTCGTGTCGGACACGGTTTGTCCCTGGTGCTACATCGGCAAGAAGCGGCTCGATCAGGCTCTGGCGCTGCATGGCGGCGAGGGAATTACGCTGCGCTGGCGCCCGTTCCAGCTCGACGCTTCCATTCCCGACGGGGGTGTCAATCGCAAGGCCTATATGGAGAAGAAGTTCGGCTCCGATCCGGACCGAGCGAAGGGCGTCGCCAAGGCGATCCGCGAATATGGCGACGCACTCGGCATCACCTTCAACTTCGACCGGATCGAGATTTCTCCGAACACGCTCGACAGCCACCGCCTGATCCGCTGGGCGGGCACGGCCGGCTGCCAGGGCGAGATGGTCGATATCCTCTTCCGCCGTTACTTCACCGATGCCGAAGACATCGGACGGCGTGACGTGCTCATCGACGCCGCCGCCGAAGCGGGAATGGACACCGACATCGTCGAGGGCCTTCTCGAGCAAGGCGCCGACCGCGAACTCATTCAGCGCGAAGACGCCATGGCGCGGCAGATGGGCATTCAGGGCGTGCCGAGCTTCGTCATCAACTCGAAATGGGTGATGGTCGGCGCGCAGGAAACGCAGGCCCTCGTGCGCATGTTCGAGAAGCTCCTCGCAAAGGAAGCCGAGGACGCCGCGCAATAGCGGACATCACATCACGCGCTGGCGCGCATCGCCTTCCGTAGCGGAATGGCGTTGTAGGCGCGCCAGCCCAGCGCCGCGGCGAGGATCGCGCCATAGATGAGCGGCCAGGTGATATCGAGCTTCACCAGCAGATAGTAGTGGATGACGCCGAGCGTCGCGGCCGCATAGACGGCGCGATGGAGCCGCCGCCATCTCCTCGGCCCAAGGCGCGCGATCATGCCCTTCGTCGATGTGATCGCGAGCGGGACGAGCAGCACGAAGGCGCTCATGCCGACGGTAATATAGGGCCGCTTGAGAATGTCCTTGATGATCGCGGAAAGATCGAGCCCCTGATCGACGCCGAGATAGAGCGTCAGATGCAGACACACATAGAAAAACGCATAGAGCCCGATCATGCGCCGGAAGCGCACCGGCAGCGGGTTCTTCAGAATGCGTGTCAGCGGCGTCAGCAGCAGCCCCGCCACCAGGAGCTTGATCGCCCAGTCTCCTGTCGTCCGGATCAGCGTTTCGACCAGGTCGGCGCCGAGATCGCCGGCAAGAAAGCGCCACAGCAGATGCGCCGCCGGCAACAGACATCCGACGAAGATCGCAAACCAGAGTATGCGGCGGTTTCTCTCGGTCACTGTCAAAAGAAGACCTTGAGGTCCATTCCTTTGTAAAGGCTCGCCACCTCGTCGCCATAGCCGTTGAACATCAGCGTCGGGCGGCGGAAGAAGTCGCCGATGCGGCGCTCCTTGGCCTGGGTCCAGCGCGGATGGTCGACTTCCGGGTTGACGTTGGAATAGAAGCCATACTCGCGCGGATTTGCCGTGTTCCACGCGGTCGCGGGCTGCTCGCTGGCGAACCTGATCCGAACGATCGACTTCGCGCCCTTGAAGCCATATTTCCACGGCACGATGAGGCGCAGCGGCGCGCCGTTCTGATTGAGCAGCGTTTCGCCATAAAGACCGACGGCGAGAATGGTCAGCGGGTGCATCGCCTCATCCATGCGCAGCCCCTCGCGATAGGGCCAGTCGAGATAGGGATAGGCAAGACCCGGCATCGTCTCGCGGTCGGCGAGACTCGTGAACTCGACGAACTTCGCTTTCGAAGTCGGCTCGACGTGCTTGATGAGCGCCGAAAGCGGAAAGCCGTTCCAGGGCACCACCATCGACCAGGCTTCGACGCAGCGATGGCGATAGATGCGCTCCTCGATCGGCGCGAGTTTCAATATGTCCTCGATGCCGAGCGTCATCGGCTTCATGACTTCGCCCGAAATCTCGACCATCCATGGCCGCGTCTTCATCGCCCCCGCATAGGCTGCCGGGTCGCCCTTGTCCGGGCCGAACTCATAGAAATTGTTGTAGCCGGTCACGTCCTTGAAGGGCGTCAGCTCCTCGCCTTGCGTCGAAAGCGGGCTCTTCGCCACCTTGAGCGGCGCGGCAATGGCCTCGCCGCGCGGAAAGGCGAGCCCCGCGCCGAGCGCTGCTGCACCCGCAATGAAGCGGCGGCGATCGAGCCAGAGAGATTTCGGCGTAATCTCAGAAGAGGCGATGTCGGGCGTCTTTCCGATCAACATGCGAAATGCTCCTTCGTCCGCAAGTATCGCAGAAAGCGGCCGCTCACGACAAATCGCGTTCGCGTGAAGGAAAACGCCGCTTCAGGCGGCCTTGGCAGGCTGGGCGAGATTCGCCAGCGTTTTCATGAGGCGGTAGGTGCCTGAAAGCCGCTCCGTGGCCGTCTCCCAATCGCGCTTGAAGACGAGCTTGTGATCGGGACGCAGCTTGGCATTGCCGCGCTCGTCATTGATGAGCTCGACCAGCGCGCCGGGATTGGGGAAGCTGTTGCCGCGGAATGTGAGCACGATGCCCTTCGGCCCGGCATCGATCTTCTCGATATTGGCCGTTCGGCACATGCCCTTGATCTCGACGATCTTGAGAAGGAATTCCACTTCCTCCGGCAGCTTGCCGAAGCGGTCGATGAGCTCGGCCGCGAAGCCGTCGATCTCGGTCCGTGTCTCGACATCGGACAGGCGGCGATAAAGCGCCATGCGGGCATCGAGATCGGGCACGTAGTTCTCAGGGATGAGCACCGGCGCGCCGACATTGATCTGCGGCGACCACTGGCCTTCCTCATCGGCCGCTGTTCCCCCGCCGCGAAGCGCGGCGACGGCTTCCTCGAGCATTTCCTGATAAAGCTCGAAGCCGACTTCCTTGATGTGGCCCGATTGCTCGTCGCCGAGCAGATTGCCCGCGCCGCGAATGTCGAGATCGTGGCTTGCGAGGGTAAAGCCCGCGCCGAGAGAGTCGAGCGATTGCAGCACCTTGAGGCGCCGCTCGGCGGTCGAGGTCATCGTCCGGTTCTGCGGCACGGTGAGATAGGCATAGGCGCGCGCCTTGGACCGGCCGACGCGGCCACGAAGCTGATAGAGCTGCGCAAGGCCGAACATGTCCGCCCGATGCACGACGAGCGTGTTCGCGGTCGGAATGTCGAGGCCGGATTCGACGATGGTGGTCGAGACGAGCACGTCGTATTTGCCGTCGTAGAACGCAGTCATCTTGTCTTCGATCTCGCCCGCCGCCATCTGGCCATGCGCGGTCACGGTCTTGACCTCAGGCACATAGGCGGAAAGGAACTCTTCCGCCTCCTGAAGATCGGCGATGCGCGGCACGACATAAAAGCTCTGGCCGCCGCGATAGTGCTCGCGAAGCAGCGCCTCGCGGATGACCACGGCATCGAAGGGCGAAACATAGGTGCGGACGGCGAGCCGGTCGACCGGCGGCGTCGCGATGATCGAAAGCTCGCGCACGCCGGAGAGAGCAAGCTGCAGCGTGCGCGGGATCGGCGTCGCGGTCAGCGTCAGCACATGCACTTCGGCGCGCATCTGCTTCAGCCGCTCCTTGTGGCCGACGCCGAAATGCTGCTCCTCGTCGACGATCATCAGCCCCAGATTCCTGAACTTGATCGTCTTGCCGAGAAGCGCATGCGTGCCGATGACAATGTCGATATCGCCGCTCGCAAGCCCGGCCTTCGTTTCCGACATCTCCTTGGAGGAAACGAGCCGCGACATCTGGCGGATCTTGAGCGGGAAGCCCTGAAAGCGCTGGGCGAAGGTCCTGAAATGCTGCCGCGCCAGCAGCGTCGTCGGCACGACGACGGCAACCTGATAGCCCGACATGGCGGCGACGAAGGCCGTGCGCAGCGCAACCTCGGTCTTGCCGAAGCCGACATCGCCGCAGACGAGCCGATCCATCGGCCGCCCCTTGCCGACATCCTCCAGCACGGCGGCGATCGCCTGTTCCTGGTCTTCCGTCTCCTGGAAGGGAAAGCGCGCGCAGAATTCGTCGTAAAGTCCGGGCTGCGGCTCCATGACCGGCGCGGTTTTCAGCTCGCGCGCCGCCGCGATCTTGATGAGCTCCTGCGCCATCTCGCGGATGCGGCTCTTGAGCTTCGCCTTGCGCGCCTGCCAGCCTGTGCCGCCGAGGCGGTCGAGCTGCGCATTCGTTTCGTCGGAGCCATAGCGCGACAGAAGCTCGATATTCTCGACCGGCAGATAGAGCTTGTCGCCCCCGTGATAGAGGAGCAGCAGGCAGTCATGCGGCGCGCCCATGACCTCGATCGTCTGCAATCCGTCGAAGCGGCCGATGCCGTGATCGACATGGACGACGAGGTCGCCGGGGCTGAGGCTCGACGCCTCGGTGAGAAAATTCTCTGCTCTCTTCTTGCGCCGCTGGCGGACCAGCCGGTCGCCCAGCACGTCCTGCTCGCTGATGACCGCGAGATCGTCCGTTTCGAAGCCGGCCTCAAGACCGAGAACAATCAGCGAAACTGTCGCCTTGTTAACAGCGTTTACATCGCTCCAGCTATCGGCGATCTCCACATGGCTGATGCCGTGATCGCCGAGCACATGCGAGAGCCGGTCGCGCGCGCCCTCGCTCCAGCTCGCAATGGCGATGCGCTTGTTCGCCCGGCGAAGCCTGGCAATATGCGCGCCGAGCGCCGCGAAGATGTTGACGCCCTCCTGGGCGCGCTCGGGCGCGAAGTTGCGACCCTGCCGACCGCCGAGATTGACGGCGTCCTGCGCGGGCGCGGAGAAGCCCGAGAAAAGCCGGACCGGATGGCCTTCGAGCGCGGCCGCCCAATCATCATCCGCGAGGTAAAGCGCCTCCGGCTTCAGCGGCTTGTAGGAACTGGCCTCCAGCGTCTTGACCTCGCGCGCGGCGACGCGCGCCTCGTAATAGTCGCGGATGAGATCCCATCGCGCGGCGCGGGATTCTTCCGCAAGGCTGTCGAGCGCGACGAGCGCGCCCGGCACATAGTCGAAGACCGTTTCAAGCGTCTCGTGGAAAAGCGGCAGCCAGTGCTCCATGCCCTGTTGCTTGCGGCCTTCGCTCACCGCCGCATAGAGCGGATCATGGTCGGTGACGGCGCCGAATGTCGCGACATAGGCGGCGCGGAAGCGGCGGATGACTTCGGCATCGAGATGAATTTCGCTTGCCGGCACGAGTTCGATCCCGTGCAGCGTTCCGGTCGTGCGCTGGCTCTCGGGATCGAAGGTTCGGACCGCTTCGAGCGTATCGCCGAACATGTCGAGCCGGACCGGCGCCTCGAAGCCCGGCGGAAAGATGTCGACGATGCCGCCGCGCACGGCGAATTCGCCGCGCTCGCGCACCGTGCCCGTCCGCTCATAGCCATTGGCGGCGAGATAGGCCGTCAGCGCCTCAAGGTCGATACGGTTGCCCGCCCGGGCCGACCATGCGCAGGTCTTGACGGTCTGGCGCGCCGGCACCCGCTGGAGAGCGGCGTTGACGGTCGCGAGCAGGATGAGCGGGCGCGAGCTCTCCTTCCGGTTTGCAAGTATGGAGAGCGTCGCCATGCGGCGGCTGGCGATCTCCGAATTCGGCGAAACGCGGTCGTAAGGCAGGCAGTCCCAGGCCGGAAAGGATGCCGTCTCCACATCGGGCGCGAAGAAGGCCAGCGCCTCCTCCATCGCAGCGAGCCGCGCATCGTCCCGCGCGATGTGAAACACGATCCCGTCGCCCGCCTTGGCGCGCGCGCGTGCCATATCGGCGAGCACAAGCGCGTCGAACCCTTCAGGCGCTTCGCCAAGCGTAAGCCGCCCGGGCGCGGTCGTGATCCTGTTCAGCTCTCGCAAATGGGTGACGCTCAGTTCTTCGGCTGCCAGAGCGCCCCTTCCAGATGATTGAAGGTTCGGATGCGTTCAAGCAGGGCCGTGTCGTATTCGGGGGGTGTTTTTTCGCGTCCCGTGATCCAGTTGTAAAGGCTTGTGTCCTCGACCTCGATAAGATGCTCGTAGAGATCGAGGTCCTCGGGCGAAAGGCCCGCCAGCTCGCCATCGGCGAAATGGCCGAGGATCAGGTCCATTTCCTTGATGCCGCGATGCCATGAACGGAACTTGAGGCGGCGCAGGCGAATTTCACGATCATCCAAAGCGTTGTCGGTCATTTCCACATATCCCCGTTTGAAAGCGGGTATAGACCGCTGTGCTCCTTCTGTCAGCCCTTCGCCCGCACTTAATCCAAATTCTCATAAAATTGTATGGAATTGTTTCAACTCAATGATTTGCCAGATATTTCTAACCTTCATCCATCACAAAAAGAGCCGGATCGCGCGGCTCGAAGGATCGCGGCGGGCGCGATAGACTGATTTCATGCGCGAATCCCCCATCCCGGCCGCATCCGCCGACCTGACACGCCGCCCGCCCCATGGCCGGGTTTCATGGCGGCCCTGTCGCGCTCCGGATTTCCTCAGAGCGCGAGCCCGCAGACCCGATGCGCCCTGAAATCCTTTTTCCCCTTTTCGCCCCCGCCCGCACGCTGCCCGGCATCGGCCCGCGCATAGAGACGCTGGTGGCGAAACTCATCGGCGCCAAACCGGGCGAAACGAAGGTCGTCGATCTCTGCTGGCATCTGCCGGCCGGACTTGTCGATCGCCGCCAACGGCCGAAGATCGCCGAGGCGCGCGACGGCGAGATCGCGACGATCGAGGTCAAGGTCGGGCTGCACGTCGCGCCCCGCAGCAAGCGGCTGCCCTATCGCGTCCATGTGCATGACGAAACGGGCGAGATGCAGATCGTCTTCTTCAGCGTGCATGGCGACTATCCGGCCAAGGCCCTGCCGGAAGGCTCGACGCGCATCGTGAGCGGCAAGGTCGAGTTCTATCAGGGCGAGCCGCAGATGACGCATCCGGACCACATCGTCGCGCCGGAAGACCTCGCCGCGCTGCCGCTTCTCGAGCCGATCTACCCGCTGACAGCGGGCCTGCCGCTCAAGGTGCTGCAGAAGGCGGCGCGGGCGGCGGTGGAGCGCGCGCCCGACCTCCCCGAATGGCAGGACGGCCCCTGGCTCAAGGCGCGCGGCTTCGCGCCGTGGCGGGCGGCGCTGAGGGCGGTTCACGAACCGCAATCCGCCGCCGATCTCTCGCCGGATTGCCCGGCCCGGGCGCGCCTCGCCTTTGACGAGCTGCTGGCCAATCAGCTCGCCCTCGGCCTTGTCCGTCTCCGCATGCGGAAGCTGCCCGGCCGCCCGGTCAAGGGCGACGGGCGTCTCCGCGCCATGGTGATCTCGGCTCTTCCCTTCTCCCTCACCGGCGCGCAGGAACAGGCGCTGCGGGAGATCGACGCCGACATGGCTTCCGACCGGCGCATGCTCCGCCTCCTCCAGGGCGATGTCGGCAGCGGCAAGACGGTGGTGGCGCTCCTCGCCATGCTGTCGGCCGTCGAGGCCGGCTTTCAGGCCGCGATGATGGCGCCGACGGAAATCCTCGCCCGCCAGCATCACGCCTCGCTGGTGCCGCTCTGCGAGGCTGCTGGCGTCCGGCTCGCCCTTCTCAGCGGCCGCGAAAAGGGAAAGCGCCGCGCCGAGATCCTCGACGCGCTGGCGAATGGCGAGATCGACATTCTCGTCGGCACCCATGCGCTCTTTCAGGAGGACGTGGCTTTCAAGGCGCTCGCGCTCGCCATTGTCGACGAGCAGCACCGCTTCGGCGTCCATCAGCGCCTGCAACTCCAGTCGAAGGGTGGCACCGGCACGGACATCCTCGTGATGACCGCGACCCCTATTCCGCGCACCCTCACGCTGACCGCCTATGGCGACATGGACGTATCGCGCCTCACCGAAAAGCCGCCGGGCCGCAAGCCGGTCGACACCCGCGCCCTGCCGCTCGAACGCATCGACGAGGTTGTGGACGGGCTCCACCGCGCGCTCGCCCGCGGCGCTCAGGTCTACTGGGTCTGCCCGCTCGTGGAAGAATCCGAGGAACTTGACGTGACCGCCGCGGAGGAGCGCCACCGCCATCTCCAGACCGTCTTTGGCGGCGCCGTGGGCCTCGTCCATGGGCGGATGAAGGCGGCTGAGAAGGACGCAGCCATGGCCCGCTTCGAGGCTGGCGAGACGCGCATCCTCGTCGCGACGACGGTGATCGAGGTGGGCGTCAACGTGCCGAGCGCGACCGTCATGATCATCGAGCATGCCGAGCGTTTCGGGCTTGCCCAGCTTCATCAGTTGCGGGGTCGCGTGGGGCGCGGGCTCGACAAATCGAGCTGCCTCCTCCTCTACCAGTCGCCGCTCGGGGAGACGGCTTCGGCCCGGCTCAAGATCATGCGCGAGACGGAGGACGGGTTCCGCATCGCCGAGGAGGATCTGCGTCTGCGCGGCGCGGGCGAACTGCTCGGCACGCGGCAAAGCGGGTTGCCGAGCTTTCGCCTCGCCGATCTCGAGCGCCACGGAGAGCTTCTCTCCGCCGCCTATGACGATGCGCGGCTCATTCTCGAGCGCGATCCCGAACTCGAGAGCCCGCGCGGCAAGGCGCTGCGCGTGCTGCTCTATCTCTTCGAGCGCGACGAGGCGATCAGGTATCTGCGTTCTGGATAGGCCCGGTGTCCTTGAGGCTCTTCTTTGGTGGCTCGACAAGACCCGCCGAGATGATGAGCTTCGCCCCCTCCTCGATCGTCATGTCGAGAATGGTCACATCCTCGCGCGGCACATAGAGCAGGAAGCCCGATGTCGGATTGGGTGTCGTCGGCAGGAAGACGCTGATGAGATCCTTGTCCAGTTGCTCGCCTACCTGCGCCTTCGAAGTCGATGTCACGAAGACCAGCGTGTAAATCCCCTTGCGCGGATATTCGATGATGCCGACATCGCGAAACGACGTGTTCGATTGCGAGATGACGGTTTCGAATATCTGCTTGAGCGCGCCATAGATCGAGCGAACGACGGGCATGCGGTCGACGAGCCGTTCCGCAAAGCCGAGGATCGCACGGCCGAAAATATTGGCCGTCAGCGCTCCGAGCACGGTCAGCAGCACGAAGGCGATGATGAGACCGAGGCCCGGAATCTCGAATGGTAGATAGTGATCGGGCTGATAAGGCGCGGGTATGAGCGGCACGAACCATGTGTCGACGAGATCGACGAACCATCTCGTAATGTAGACGGTAAGCCCGATCGGCGCGGCGACGACGAGGCCCGTCAGAAAATAGTTCCTCACGCGGAACATGAGGGCGTGCTTGCGCGGCGGCAGAATCAACGGCGCCTCGCCACCGCCCTGGCCTTGCTCCTCGGACGATGGGCTGCTCGGTTCGGTCATGTTCGGCCACGGTCCATGATTGACGTTACGGCACGTTGCGTCAGACGCGCGCGCCAGAGGTTTCCCTTACTATCATGCTTCACTCATGGCAGGATTAGTAACCGGCATTTATCATTTCAGGCGGACCCGCCAGACAAGGCCCGCGCGAAGCAGGATCAGGAAGGACAACCATGGCCAAGGCCCCGGCAGGCTTCAAGATCAGACTTGCTCCCGAAGACGAGTACACGCACACGCCCGACGCCGCGACGAACTATAACGAGAGCATGTATTTCAACATGTTCGATCCGGCGCGGAAGATCGGCGGCTGGTTCCGCATCGGCAACCGGCCGAACGAAGGCTATGCCGAAATGTCCGTCTGCCTCTATCTGCCGGACGGGCGTGTCGCCTTCATGTATGCGAAGCCTGCGATCACGCATAACCGCGAACTCAATGCCGGCGGCCTGCGCGTCGAGGTGATCGAACCCTTCAAGCGCCTCCGCGTGACCTATGACGGCAAGGTTGTCGTGCTCTCCAATCCGAACGACATGGCCGAACCGTCAAAAGCTTTCAGGAACAATCCCGTTGTCGCCTGCAAGGTCGAACTCGATTACGAGGGCGTCTCGCCCATGTTCGGCGGCGAGACGGTGAAGGAAGACGGCTCGGCACTCGACATCGACCCGGAAAAATCTTTCGCCAAGGCGCATTACGAGCAGCATGTGGCGGCGACCGGCCGCTTCGTCATCGGCGATGAAACATTCGACGTCGCGGGCTACGGGCTTCGGGACAAGAGCTGGGGACCGCGCTACTGGCAGGCGATCCATTGGTATCGCTGGTGCCCGATGAATTTCGGCCGCGACTTCGGCATGATGCTCTCGATCGTCGCCGGCGAAAAAGGCGAACCGCGCCAGGGCGGCATGGTGCTCAAGGACGGCAAATACGACCTCATCAAGCAGGTCTCGATCGACAGCGACTGGGACGAGAACTGGTATCAGACCGCCTTGCGCGCCCATGTCGTCACCGAGTCGGGCGCGAGCTATGATGTCGAGGGCAAGGTCCTGTCGCTCATCCCGCTCCGCAACCGCCGTCAGGCGCCGGACGGGAGCGAGCTTCACACCCGCATCACCGAAGGCATGACCGAATATCGGTGCAACGGCATGGTGGGATACGGTCTTTCCGAGTATCTCGATCAGATCGTCGACGGCAAACCGGTCAGCATCGGGGGTTGAGATGAGTGCAGAGGCAAATCCGATCGCGGCCCCTCTCGCGGAAGCCGTGCGCCGAAGGATTCCAAGCGCGACCGGCATAGCCGGACTGCGCCGCCTCTCCGGCGGCGCGAGCCAGGAGACATGGTCTTTCGACGCGACGACCGAAGGCGCGCCGATCCCCCTCATTCTGCGCCGCGCGCCCGGCGGCGGCCAGACGCAAGGGCGCTCCGGCACGGCGGCGGGGCTCGAGACGGAGGCGGAACTCATCCGGCTTGCCGGCGAGGCGGGCGTCGCAGTGCCGCCCGTGCGTCTCGTCCTCGACGACAAGGATGCCATGGGCCATGGCTTCGTCATGGACCGGATCGAGGGCGAAACCATCGCCCGCAAGATCCTCCGCGATCCCGAATTCGCCGAAGCGCGGCCGAAGCTTGCCCGGCAATGCGGCGAAATCCTCGCCCGCCTCCATAAGGTCGACAAGTCGAAGCTGCCGCCGCTCCGCGTCTCCCCGGCTCGCGCGGAAGTCGACCAGTATTTCCAGACCTACAAGACCCACAACCATCCGCATCCCGTCTTCGAGCTGGCCTTCCGCTGGCTCAAGGAGCGCGTGCCGCCGGAGACGACCGAGCTGACGCTCGTGCATGGCGACTTCCGCCACGGCAATCTGATGATCGGTCCCGATGGCGTGCGCGCGGTTCTCGACTGGGAGCTCGCCCATATCGGCGATCCCATGGAGGATCTGGGCTGGATCTGCGTCAACTCCTGGCGCTTCGGCAATATCGACAATCCGGTCGGCGGCTTCGGCCGGCGCGAGGATCTCTACGAAGGCTATGAAGCCGCGGGAGGCCACAAGGTCGATCCCGAGCGCGTCAAGTTCTGGGAAGTGCTCGGAACGCTCAAATGGGGCGTCATGTGCACGACCATGGTGATGGCCTTCAAGGCTGGCGACCGCTCGGTCGAGCGCGCCACCATCGGGCGTCGCGCCTCCGAAACCGAAGTCGATCTGATGCGCCTCCTCGCGCCGCTCGGAAAGGAATGAACCCATGCAGGATCAGCCAACAGCAGCCGAACTCATCGACATCGTGGCCGATTTCATTCGCAACCATGCGATGCCTCAGCTTCAGGGTCATGCGGCCTTCCACGCGCGCGTCGCCGCCAATGCGCTCGACATCGTGAAGCGTGAGCTGGAGATCGCGCCGAAGGCCAATACGGAAGAGCACGAAAGGCTGAAGGCGCTCCTCGGCCATGACGGCTCGCTCGACGAGCTCAATCGGGAGCTCTGTGCACGGATCGAATCCGGCGAGATCACGCTGGCGACGCCCGGCCTCGCCGATCATCTCTGGGCGATCACCATGACGAAGCTTGCCATCGACCAGCCGAACTATTCCGGCTATCGCCGCGCGCTCGAGGAAATGGCGAATTGAAGGGCGCCTTGGGCGGGGAGGTGCCGACCCCCTGCCCCTCCGTTTCCTGCTGCCGCCTTCGTCGCCTGATGCCGCTTTCGCTAAAATTTGAAGGATTTGCAGGCAATAGTTGGTAAGGCTTTTCACCTAGGCTCCTCCCGTAATCACGCCCAGCAGCCGGGTGAGCCGACCGTGCCCTATCGTCAATTGTCCGAGACCGACATTCCGGAAAATCACCCTGTTGCCCTGTTCGGTCATTACTGGAACAGCCGGAAGCGGGACGCCGGAGCGCTGCCGCTGCGGTCCGATTTCGGCCCGTCGAGCATCCCCGACCTCGTGCCCTGGCTTCTGCTTCTCGAGCCTCTGCAACTCGACGGCCGCACCGAGTTCCGTTACCGCCTCGCGGGCACGGGATGCCGCGAGATTTTCGGCGTCGACTATACGGGCAAGCTCCTCGGCGAAGCGCTCACGTCCGAAGGCGCCGAGATCAGGCGGGCCGAATTTCTGCAAGTCATGGCCGGCGGCGAGCCGATCTATTCCTGGACCGAAGTGCCCATTCAGGGGCGCGACTTCATCTATATCTATCGCGGTGTCTTCCCGGTGACGGCCGCCGGCGGAGAGGCCGACCGCATCTTCGTCGTCGCCGCGCATGAGGCGCAGCGCCGGAAGGTGAGCCCGCCTATCGCTCCGCTTCCTCTGCGAGCCTGAGCGCCGGAGCGAGCGCCGCCAGCCGCTCGCGATAGAGGGCGAGCATTTCCTTCGCTGTCACCTGCTTGAGGTCGATGACATCGCCCTGCCGCACGAGCAGCGAGGCGGCGATGTCCTCATTCGCCTTCTCCGAATAATGCGTGCCGTCATAGGTCTGCGACGCATCCGCCGTCATGGGCGATGGCGCGCTGTAGTCCAGAAACCTGTCGAACGGCTCCGCGGCGTCATGGAGCGCGGCGGTATAGCTGTTGAGCCAGCCGATCCGTGCGTAAGTCGCGATGGCCCAGGCCGAGATCGGCGGCGCATAGCCCACGAACCGCGCCTCGGGAAAGACCGTCCGCAACTCCCTGTAGCGATCGAGAGGGGCGCGCTCGTCGAACCGTCCCTTGAGCAGATCGCGGACGGGAACTTGCGGATCGTAGCGAAGAGCCGGAAAGGCCGCATGGCAGCGGAACTCCCGGTCATAGACGCGATCGACCGGGGAGCGCCCGAAGAGCGAGCGAAGCGACATGCCCGCGACATCGAGCGAGAGATAGGAGACGGCCGCAGGCGGTGGCGCGCGTCCCTCGCGCACAAAGTCCGGCGTGTTGCGTGGCGAGACATAGACGCGGAAATCGGTCGCGCTCAATCCGACGATGACGAGCCTCGGCGAAAGGCCGTGGCCGCGGAGCCAGTTTGCATAGTCCACGAATTCGCTGACCGTGCCCGACGAAAAAGCCATGTTGTAACAGCGGAAGCCCTTAATCAGACCTTCCGGAAGGAGCGTCACGCGGCTGTCGCCGAAGATGACGCAGTCATAGTCCTTTTCATGACCGGCGATGCGGTTCGCCTTCGAGATGCGTTCGTTGAAGGCGAAATTGACCGGCCCGAGCCTGTTGCCGCCGAAATACCAGAGCGGATCGACCATGGCGTTCAACGCGAGGACGGCGCCAAGCGTTAGCGCGATCACGCTGCCAAGCACGAGAAGATAGGATCTGGCGTTGAGCGGAAACTTCGTCATCGTTCAGAACTGGAAATAGAGGAACTCGCTGACGCGTTGAAGGCTGAGAAAGGACGCCGCCGCGCAAAGGCCGATGGCAGCGGCATAGGCAGCGCCCGGCCGCCAATAGGTGAGACGTCGCCCGATGGCGCCTTTCAGCGGCAGCAGCAGCGGGTCGTCGCGCCTTTCCTTCAGCGAATAGTTGAAGGCAGGCTGCGCCATGGCCATCCATTGCTGCGTATTGGGCCAGAACCAGGCGACACTCACCCAGAATGAGAGCCAGAAGAGATCGCCCCCGAGCGCCTGAATCGACAGGTCCGACGGCCATGTGACAAGGCCGCGATAGATGGCGGTTGCCGCATCGAGGTCCGGCGCGCGAAAGGGCACCCATGCCAACGCAACGAAGAGCAGCGTGACCGCGCGCGCGATACCCCGCGACCACCATTTGTCTATGGGCTTCGTCCAGATCGCACGCCAGCCATGATTGACGATGAGCATGAGGCCATGCATCGCGCCCCAGAGAACGAAGGTCCATGCCGCGCCGTGCCAGAGCCCGCCGATCGCCATTGTCAGAAAGAGATTCAGATAGCGCCGCCTCTTGCCGCGCCGGTTGCCGCCGAGCGGGATATAGAGATAGTCGCGCAGGAACCGCGACAGCGTCATGTGCCAGCGCCGCCAGAATTCAGTGATGTTCACCGCCTGATAGGGCGAATTGAAATTGAGCGGCAGTCTGATGCCGAAGATGCGCGCGGCGCCGATCGCCATGTCCGAATAGCCGGAAAAGTCGAAATAGAGCTGGAAGGTATAGGCGAACATTCCCTCCCAGGCGCGGAGGAACGAAATTTCATGGCCGCTTCCGGCATCGCCGAAAACGGCGCTGGCGAGCGGCGCCAGATTGTCCGCGATGACGACCTTCTTGAAGAGCCCCATGAAAAAGATCGTGAGGCCAACGGCGAGGTTCATCGGATCGAAACGAAAGCTGTGCTCCCGCTTCGTCTGGCTGAATATCTCGTGATGATGAACGATGGGCCCGGCGATGAGCTGAGGAAAGAACATCACGAAGAAGCAATATTCGAGAAAGCTGTGCTTCTCCACTTGTCCGCGCCCGGCATCGACGAGATAGGCGATTTTCTGAAAGGTGAAGAAGGATATGGCGAGCGGCAGGACGATATGCTGGAGCGGAACTTCCGCTTTCGCCGCCTCATTCAGTGTGCGAATGAAAAAATCCGTATATTTGAAATAGGCGAGCGCCGCGAGATCGACCGTCACGCCGAAGGCGACGAGAGCGGCCGCGCGCCCGCCCCCCGGCTTTATCCGTTCGGCGAGAATGAAACGCGCCAGAACGAAATTGAAGACCGCGAGTACGATCAGAAGCGGCAGATAGACCGGGTTCCACCAGCCGTAAAAGAAGAGCGATGCGAGGACGAGAAAGCCGAGCGCCGCCTCCCGGCCGAGACGGGCGCGGATGAAAAAGCACAGAAGCGCCACCGCCGGCAGAAAGGCGAAGAGAAAGACAGGCGAATTGAAAAGCATTCGTCCCCGCAACAAAAAAGGGCCGGGATTTCTCCCGGCCCTCGCTCATCACGCAATCATGCGATCACGCACCATAGGCGCCGATGATCGTCACCGAGCACACATTCGACGACGGCGCGCCGCCGAGATTGTGCGTCAGGCCGATCCGTGGATTCCTGAGCTGGCGCTCGCCCGCCCGGCCGAGAATCTGGAGATACATTTCATAGGCCATGCGGAGGCCCGACGCGCCGATCGGATGGCCGAAGCACTTGAGGCCGCCGTCGATCTGGCAAGGCACCTTGCCATCCGCATCGTAGAAGCCGTCCATGACGTCCTTCACCGCGCCGCCTTCCGGCGAGATGAAGAGGTCTTCCATGGTGACGAGTTCGGTGATCGAGAAGCAGTCATGCACTTCCATCATGCTGACTTCCTCGCGCGGCTTCTGGATACCGGCCTCGTTATAGGCTTTCCGCGCCGCGATCCGCGCCGTGTGGAAATAGCTGCCGTCCCAGGAATTGTGCTGGGACTCGAGCCCGTTCGACACCGCGAGCTGCATCGCCTTCACCGTGACGATGTCCTTCTTGCCGAGCGCCCTCGCGATTTCCGGCGTCGTCACGATAGCCGCCGCCGCGCCGTCGGAGACGCCGCAGCAGTCGAAGAGGCCGAGCGGCTCGGCGATCATCGGCGCGTTGATGACCTGCTCCTCGGTCACGACGTTGCGCAGATGCGCCTTCGGGTTCTTCGCGCCATTGGCGTGGCTCTTCACCGAGACATGGGCGATGGCGCGCTTGAGGTCTTCCTTGGCGACGCCATGCTTCGCGCGATAGGCCGACGCAAGCTGGGCGAAGTTGCCCGGCGCCGAGCCCGAAGGCGCCCATTGCGGAATGAGCGTGCCGGCGGCACCCACAGGCAGGCCGCCATAGCCTGTGTCCTTGAGCTTCTCGACGCCGAGCGCGAGCGCGATGTCGGCCGCGCCCGATGCGACGGCATAGACGGCGCCGCGCAGCGCCTCGGAGCCGCCAGCGCAGAAGTTCTCAACGCGCGTCACAGCGATGTTCGGCAGGCGCAGCGCGAGCGAGAGCGGCGTGCCGCCCTTGCCGGTGCCGACCTCGTCGATATGCGTCGAGAACCAGGCCGCGTCGATCTGCGTCGGCTCGATGCCCGCATCCTGCATCGCCTCGAGATAGGCCTCGACCATCAGTTCCTCGGGGCCGGCGTCCCAGCGCTCGCCGAATTTCGAGCAGCCCATGCCGAGGATCGCAACCTTGTCCTTGATACCTGAAGCCATGACTTTTCCTTCCCTGATCGCTTCGGCTGCGCCTATTCGGCGGCCTGCCCTGATTTCGCTGACGATTTGCTGCCGGTAACTGGAACGGCCTTCCAGAAATAGCGGCGGAAGCCGCGCTTCTCATCGAAGTCCTTGATGCGGAAGGCGAGGCGCACATCCATGCCGCTATCGACCGTGCCCTGCTCCACATCGGTGAAGTCCATCATGATCCGCCCGCCCTCGTCGAAGACGACCATGCCGTAATGATTGGGCGGGTTCATGCTGAACGAGAGGAAGTCCGCGGACCAGGACAGGATCTTCGCCTTGCGCTCGGCAAACTTGTAAGGCTCCTGCGTGTCCACGGTGTGATTGTTCGGGTTGACCGAGATGCGCGAGCGCGGGAATTGCACCACGCCCGTTTCCTTGCAGCGGCCGCCGACGAGACCCATGAGCATGTCCTCGTTGCGATAGAGCGTGGTGAGCGCGGTCTTCTTGTCCTGCTCGCCGCGCATGCCGCGCTCCCACTCGATCAGGCCGTTGAAGGTGAGGAACTTGAGATAGTTCGTCTCCTCCTTGCGGTTTGCGAGCGATCCGACGATGCCGCGCTTGCCCGCCATGCTCGAGAGCTTGTCGGTCGCCTCGAAGACGAGCGCGTCGCAGCCACCGCCGAAATGAACGAGAAGAACCTTCTCGCCCGGCTTCACATCTTTCTGCAAGGCGTGAACGAGCATGACGAGAGAATGGGCGGTGCCCGTCTCGCCGCAATTCGCCGCCAGCGTGTCGCGGGCAGCTTCCGGCGCGATGCCACAGCGCTTGGCGAGCTGCTGCACGAACTTGTCGCCGAACATGCAAGGCAGGACGAAGTGCTTGATGTCCTCGGCCTTGACGCCCGCATTCTCGAGCGCCGCCTTCACCGCGCGCGGCACGATCTTCGAGTAGCCCTCGTCCCGAATCCAGCGCTCTTCCCAGTTGTAGTCGAAGTCTTTGCCCTGGCCGCGATAGTGATCGACGAAATCGACCGTCAGGCTCGTGCCGCCGAGATAGGTGGCGATGACGTTCTCGTTGCCGATGGAAACCGCCGCCGCGCCGTCGCCGAAGTCAAGCTCCTGCGCGCTTGCCGCTCGCGCCTTGCGATGGTCGGAGGCAAGCACGAGCGCGTGCTTCGCCTCTCCCGCCTTCACCGCCGTCAGCGCCTGAAGCAACGCCGAGGTGCCGGCGCGCTGCGTCGATGCCACATCGACGGCGCGCACATTCTCATCGAGCGTCAGCGCCGCTGCCACGATGCCCGCATTGAGCCGGTCGACGAACGGAAATGTCGTCGAGCCGAAATAGAGCGCATCGACATGAGAGCGATCGTCATCCGGCCCGAGCAGGTCGCGCGCTGCCTCCACCGCCATGGTTATCGCGTCCTCGTCCCAGTTCGCCATGGAACGCTCGCCCTTCCCCTTGCCGAGAAAGTTCGGAGCAATCCAGGCATTGGCCTGCGCGATTGCCTTGCGTTGCAGACGAAGCCGCGGAACATAACCGCCAAAGGCTGTAAGCCCGATTGACTGCTGGGCCATCATTTCCCCTTGCTGCGAAGTGTTGTTGTTGGCCCGAGTTTAGCGACCAAAGGCCATGCGGGACAACAGCCCGTCTCCACGAGGGGCTTTAGCCGCCTGGCCGCTACGTCAATTCTGGCTCATCCGCCCGCGACGAGGCAATCGAGGCGCTTTGTCTTGAGTCTCTCGCAATAGGCGCGGGCCTCGGCGCGGGTTTTGAAGCTGCCAGCCTGAAGCCGGAAAAAGACGCCTTTGTCGCCGAGATCGGCCTCTTCGATCCGATGATCGAGCGGCGCGAGGATGGGATGGCGCGCCTGCATGTCACTCCACGCCTTGCTGGCATCGCCCTCCGCGCGGAAGGCGCCGAGCTGGATGCGATACTTGCCTTTCGCCGCCGCCGAAGCCTGCGGCGCCACAGGCTCCGCAGGTGGAAGGGAAGCGAGACGCCGGGGCTTCTCCATCTTCGTTTCTGCCGCGGGTTCCGCCCCATAGCGAAGCGCCTGAGTGGTCCAGCCGTTTTTCGGCGCAACCTCGATCACCTGCCGGGGGGCTGGCGCCGCTTCGCCCATGCCGATCGAGCCGGTGCCGATCGAGCCGGTGCCGATCGAGCCGGTGGCCAGATTTTCCTGCCCCTCTGCCCCCGCCTCTGCCTCCGCCAGCATCGGCTCGAATTCATCGAGCTTCGTCCGCGCCATTTGAAATTGCGGATCGATGGCGAGCGCCTCTCTCAGATCAGCAACAGCCGCCTGCAGATTTCCGCTCCGCTCATAGGCGAGAGCGCGGCCGAGCAACGGGAACTTGCGCTTGTCGCCATCGAGCCTCGCCATGGCCTCGCCATAATCGCGGATCGCCGTCGGATAGTCCCGGCGCTCGCGCTCGAGATTGGCGCGGTTATGCCAGGCGGGCGCGTAGTTCGGCGCAAGCTCGATGGCGCGCGAGTAATCGAGTTCGGCCGCCATCTTGTTTCCGGTGGCCGCTTCCGCCAGCGCGCGGTTGTAGTGGACCCGCACCTTCATTTCTTCCGGCAGCGTGCCGAGGTCGATCGCCTTTGTGTAATTGGCGATGGCCGCCAAGCCATCGCCGGACTTCTGATACGCCATGCCGCGATGGTGATAGGCGACGGCCAATGGCATGCCCGAAAGGTTGTGGCCGTCGATGGCGGCATCGAGCGCCGCTATCGCTTCCGCATGTCTTCCGGCCGCGATCGCCTCGGCGGCTTCATCGACGATGCGGAGGGCGTCGGCATCGGCGGCGGCCAATGCGGGCGATGTGTCGGGCGGAGCAGAAATGACCGAGCCCGGCAGAAACGTCAGCATGGTGAGCGCCGCCGCCATCGTCAGCCGTCTGAGATAGTCTCGCCGCATGCCCTGTCCTCCCCGCGGCAAGTTTACCACGAGCCGCAGGAGGGCAAGCCATACATCTCCAAAATGATGTGAAAATCAGGCACTTGAGCGCCCGAATTCAACCTCCGATCGAACTGACCGCGCTCGAATCGCCTATTCGACCGTCACCGACTTGGCGAGGTTGCGCGGCTGGTCGACATCCGTGCCCTTGGAGACGGCCGCGTGATAGGCGAGAAGCTGGATCGGCACCGCCGCCACGATGGG
>NZ_JBATUH010000096.1:0-20454 GCF_049671045.1 Parvibaculum sp.
GCGCGGCGGCGCTTGCGACCGCGAAGCCGATGCCCGCGATCATCGCCGCCGCGACGAGGCCCGGGCCTTGCCATCGGCTGCCGGCGCGAGACGGCATTCCTGCGTCGGCACACACGATCATCTGCTCCGCACACATCCTTTCAGGCTGACATTGCTCTCCTTGTGGCACGTCATTGCTAACCAACAGATAATCCCCATGGTGAAACTGTGATTTTTGTGGCATTGCGGGGCGCGGCAAGGCGTGGCAAGGCGCGCCGGAGGCCCGATCATTTCGACCTGCCGGCGACGCGGGGTTGCGCTAGAGTCGAACGCGGACAACGGAAGGGAATTGATTCATGTTCACCGGCACGGCATTCGTCATCGCGATACTCGTTCTCGCCATCATCTTCATCGCCAAGGCGATCAAGGTCGTGCCGCAAGGCTATGTCTATACGGTTGAGCGCTTCGGGCGGTACACGCACAGCCTGATGCCGGGCCTCGGCATCATCACGCCGTTCATCGACGCCATCGGCTCCAAGGTCAACATGATGGAAACCGTGCTCGACGTGCCGAGCCAGGAAGTCATCACGCGCGACAACGCCATGGTGACGGTCGATGGCGTGGTCTTCTATCAGGTGCTCGACGCGGCGAAGGCATCCTACGAGGTCAACAATCTCAAGATCGCGGTCCTCAACCTCACCATGACGAATATCCGCACGGTGATGGGCGGCATGGATCTCGACGAGCTTCTCTCGCAGCGCGATTCCATCAATGCGCGGCTGCTGACTGTCGTGGACGAGGCGACGCATCCCTGGGGGCTCAAGGTCACGCGCATCGAGATCAAGGACATCGCGCCGCCGCGCGATATCGTCGATTCCATGGCGCGGCAGATGAAGGCCGAGCGCGACAAGCGCGCCGCGATCCTCGAGGCGGAAGGAAGGCGCCAGGCGGCCATTCTTGCGGCCGAAGGGCAGAAGCAGGCCGCCATTCTCGAGGCCGAGGGCCGGCGCGAGGCGGCCTATCGCGATGCCGAGGCGCGCGAGCGCCAGGCGCAGGCCGAAGCGAAGGCGACGCAGGTCGTGAGCGACGCGATCGCGGGCGGCAATGTGCAGGCGATCAATTATTTCGTCGCCTCGAAATATGTCGACGCGCTGAGGGACGTTGCCGCCGCGCCCAATCAGAAGCTCGTGCTGATGCCGCTCGAAGCGGCGAGCGTCATCGGCGCCATTGGCGGGATCAGCGAGCTTGCGCGCGAGGCGATGGGCAGTGGACATGAGGGCGCGCCGCGCCGGCCGCAGGGCCCGCGCCCGTCCTCGGGCTCGGTGCCGCCCGTCTCGAGCGGGAGCTAGTCGATGCCCGATATCGCTCTCGAGGAAATCGGAATGTGGACCTGGTGGGTGCTGGCCGCGGTCTTCGGCATACTCGAGCTGCTGGTGCCGGGCGTCTTCTTCATCTGGCTCGCCGCCGCCGCGGCCGTCGTCGGCGCGCTGCTGCTGGTCGTCGATTTCCCGGTCACGGTTCAGGTGGCGCTCTTTGCCATGCTCTCGGTCGCGGCCGTGTGGGCGTCGCGGCGCTATTTCAGCCGTCATGCGATCGAGACGGATCGGCCGCTGCTCAATCAGCGGGCGCAGAGCTATGTGGGCCGCACCTTCACGCTCGAACAGCCGATCCACAACGGGCGGGGAAAAATCCGCATCGGCGACACGTTCTGGCTCGTGCAGGGGCCTGATCTTCCCGCCGGCGCGAATGTGCATGTGACGGGCACCGAGAGTGGCATCCTCATCGTCGAGGCGGTCCGCTGAAACCCGCGATCAGGCGGGAAGGCAGGCCGTGCCGGACAGCGCGCCATGGGTCGCGCGGACGCTTCGCGTCTCGGTGAAGTCGCGGCAGCGGCGCCCGTCCTTGTCCCGATATTCGCGGACGGGCGTGATCGTGCCTGAAGCCTGCTCGGCGGCGGTCGACCAGCGCACCGGCTCGCCGACCGGCACCTCCATCAGCCTCGCCATGGCGCGGCGATGCTCGGATGCCGCAAGGCCCGAAAGCGTCGGGCCGTTGGAGCCGCCGACCGCATAGCCGACGGCAAGCCCCGCAATGACGGCCGCCTTGAAGCCGCCGCCCGCACCGAAGGCGGAGCCGAGGAGCGCGCCGCCGCCGGGACCGATCAGGCCCGAGCCGCGATCGTCCACCGGCAGCTTGACGAGGGGAACGGGCCGCTTTTCCGTGACCTCGGGCTGGGGCGCCGATGTTTGCGCGCAGGCCGCCAGGGCGAGGGCGGAGCAGACGAGAATGTGGAGGCTCTTCATGGTCAGTCCTTCTTGAGGAAGGGCATGATGATCCGCCGCAGCGCCGGGCTCAGCGCCGCGAGCGCGCCCAGGATGAGGGTCAGAATGGGCAGGTTCTGCGCCGATCCCCTGACGAGGCCCAGAAGCCCCATGCTCAGCTCGTCGAGCCGCTTTTCGAGGATCTCGAAGTCGCGTCGGATTTCGCGCCTCGCGTCTTCCACGGCGCGGTTCGCGAGTTCCATCTCGAGGCGCGCCGCGCGCCCCTCCTTCTTGCTGGCGCCGAGAAGGAGCGCGACGGCGGCGAGGACGACGAGCACGCCGCCCATGATCGCCGCCGCCCAGGCGGGGCCGTAGATCTGCGAAAGGGCGGAATAGGCCGCGAGCACCAGCATGATGATGGCGAGCGTCACGAAGAGCGCGCCAAGGCCGAGCCAGGTCACACGGCGGGCGAGGCGCTTGGCCTCGATTTCGGCGCGCAGGAGTTCCGCTTCGGCGAGGCGGCGCATATTGGGGGTCGGGTCGAGCATGGCGGTTCTCCTATCGCGAGAAGACGCGGCCGAGAAGAAAGCCGATGGCAAGGGCGATGAGGGCGCTCGGCACGGGGTTCCTGTCGATCCTTTGCTGAAGGTCCGCGAGGCTCTCCTGCATGCGCTCGCCGATCTCCTCGGCCGTCTCGAAAGCGGAGCGCGCCTCCTCGCCCGGCGCGGCGGTCTTTTCGGCAAGCGCCGCTTTCGCCGCCTCAAGGGCTTTCGTCAGCTCATCCACCTCGGCCTGAAGCTCCTCGGCCGTCCTGTCCGACTTTTCGTTCATCCCGGTCATGCCTTCCGCTCCCGGATCTACCCGACGCTGCCGCAAAGTTTATCGCTCCCGCGCTCTCGCGCATAGGACGGCGGCGCCGCAGGCAGGGGGCCATCAGAGGTAGGGCGAGGCGAGCCTGACGAAAGCGTCCCGGAGCTTCACCGGCAGGGGGCGGCCGGCGATCTCCTGATAGGTCACGGGCCGCGCGGCCGCGATCTTGCCGTCGATGATGCGGGCGAGCCGGGCGGCGAAATCGCCGCCGTAACATTCGAGATTAAGTTCGAAATTGAGGCGCAGGCTGCGGCCGTCCCAGTTGGCCGAGCCTACGGTCGACCACACATTGTCGACCGTCATGAGCTTGGTGTGCTCGAAGGGGCCTTCCGACTTCCAGACGCGGCATCCGGCCTCGATGAGCCAGAGAAGCTGAGGCGTCGCCGCCCAGTCCACGAAGGGAAGATTGTTCGTGCCCGGCAGGACGATATCGACCTCGACGCCGCGCATGGCGGCGAGCGAAAGGCTCGCGCCGAGGGTCGCATCGGGGAGGAAATAGGGCGTCACGATGCGGATGCGCTCGCGCGCTTCGGAAAGCGCGCCGAGCAGCGTCCAGCGGATCGGGTTCATGCCCATGTCGGGACCGGCGGGCAGGGCGCGCGCGATCGTGTCGCCGTCGATGCCGCTTGCGGCCCCGTCGGGGAACCAGTCCGGCCCGTCGAGGATCTCGCCCGTCGTGAACTCCCACTCATGGGCGAAAGTGTGCATGAGCTGGTGCACCACCGGACCTTCGACGTGAAAGTGATAGTCGATGATGGGCTTGCGCGGATTGTTGCGGACGAGATTGCCTTCCGCGATGTTCATGCCGCCCGTGAAGCCCGTCCTGCCATCGACCACCAGAATCTTCTGGTGGTTGCGCATGTTGAGATAGGGCATCTGCCAGGGCATGAACGAGTGCAGGAACCGTGCATAATTGATGCCGCGCTCGCGCAGGAGCGGAATGAGCGAGGGGCGCGAGTACCAGGAGCCGACGCCATCGATGAGCACGCGCACGCGCACGCCGCGCTCGACGGCGCGCGTCAGTGCGTCGACGAAGACGCGTCCGGCCCTGTCATTGTTCATGATGTAGGTGGAAAGCGCGATGGAGTGCCGCGCGCCGTCTATGGCGGCGATCATGGCGGGATAGGCTTCGTCGCCGTTCTCGAGGATCCCGATCCTGTTGGCGGGCTCAAAACTCTCGGGCAGGAGCTTCAGCCCGAAGCGGGCGAAGCTTTCGAGCCGGCGAAGTTCCTCGTCGCTCGCGACGGGAAAATGCCCTCGCTGCTGATCGGCCGAGATGACGAGCGGCTTTGCGAGCTTCACGCCGCGCAGTTCGCGCGCGCGCCGCTGGATGCGATTGATGCCGAAAAGGAAATAGATCAGCCAGCCGAAGAACGGCACCAGAACGATGAAGCCGACCCAGCCGACGGCGGAGCGAACATCGCTTTTCGTCAGCATGGCATGGCCTGCCGCGAACGCCATGGCGGCGAACTGGATGACGGCCGCCAGAACCGGCCAGAGATGCGTAATCAGCCACATGGACGGGAGACTAGTCCAAGGCGCGCTACTCTCCCACCCCCAGCTGCCCCGACGGGCTAGAAGCTGATTGTGGTGCCCACATAAAGCGCCCTGTCCTCGCCCGGGAAATAGCGCGACTTGCATCCCGTTGGTGCAGGCAGGCAGAAAAGATCGCCCCGATCGGCGTAGCGCTTGTCGAAAATGTTCATCAGGCGGCCGAAAATCGTGAAATTTTCCGTGAGCCTGTACTCCGTCCGCAGATTGAAGAGATCGTGGCCCGGATAGCGGCTGGAATTGGAGGCGTCCATCCAGTAGGCGCCGAGATGAACCCATTCGATCTCGGCCCGGCCGCGATCCTCGTCGAAGGCATAGCCGAGGCGCACATTCGCCACCGTGCGGGGCGCGGTGTCGATGTCGTTGCCGGGGAGGATCGATTCGGGCGCATATCCCGGCTTGGTGATGATGTCGGTGAAATCATAGGTGTGGTGCGCGTAGGAGGCGGAAGCCGCGATGTCGAAGTTCCAGAGGAGCGGCGCCGCGATCTCGGCCTCGATGCCGGTATGCTTCGTGCGGCCGTCGGTGATGTTGTCGCCGTTCGCGTCGCGGAAGGCGAAATTGCGCTTCTTCATGAAATAGGCGGCAAGCTCGTAGCGCACCCGGTCGATCTTTCCGCGCGCGCCGATCTCGATACTGTCGAGAGTTTCCGACCTGATCGCGCTCGGGTTCTGGCCCGTTTGCAGCCGGTAGAGATCGGCGGTCTGGGGCGCGCGCGCGGCGCGGGCGAGATTGGCAAAGCCGATGATCTCGTCGCTGAAGACATGGGTGATGCCGAGCTTGGGCGTCAGATTGCCGAATGTGTCGGTGCGGTTTGCGGGGCGCAGGAAGCGGCCGGTGAGATTGCTCGCGGTGTTGTTGCGATAGTCGTAGCGCGTGATCTCGTAGCGCAGGCCCGCCGTCAGCTCGGTGCGCTCGCCGAGCTCCCAGACCGAATGGAGATAGGGCGCGGCGACGAGCGCCGTCACGTCATAGTCGTAATGCGTGCCCGTCACATAGCCGCCCGCGCCCGGAATGGTGGGCGAGGACTGGATTTCGCGCAGATACCCGTCCGTATATTCGGTGTCGAGGCCGAGAATGAGCCTGTGGCCGCCTTTGAGCGTCAGCGCGTAGCTGCCGAGCAGGCCGCCGGACCAATGGCCGTTCTCCTCCACGGGCGTTCCGGGCTGGAAGTGCATGAGGAAGTTCATGCCGTTCGTGCGCATATAGGGCGTCAGCGCGATCTTCTGCCCATTGCCGAGATCGTGCTCGATCCTTACCGCGCCGCGCACGGCCCAGGCATCGCGATAGGCTTCGGGATTGGCGTTGGCCTTGTAGATCGCGGGGTCCTTGTAGCTTGTCGCGTAGCCCGCCGTCTCCTGATTGAGGTTCATCGCGGTGAGCGTCGCGCGGAGCGTCGTGTCCGGCATGGTCAGGTCGTAGCGGAACTGGCCCTTCTGCTGGCCATAGCCGGAATTCGCGCGGAAGCCGCCATCCTCGCCGAGCGCGAAGGTGCCGCGAAAGCCGTGGCCCGTGCCGTCGCTGTCGCGGATGGTCGTCGATGCGGTTCCGTCGAGATTGCGCACGCCATGCGGGCCGATCTCGCCGGTGAGCGAACCCTCCGGCGCCTCGGAAGGGGCGCGGCTCAGAATGTTGATGAGGCCGTGTTCGGCATTTGAGCCATAGAGCGCGCTTCCGGGGCCGCGCACGATTTCGATGCCGCCTGCGCCTTCGACCATGGCGTCCATGAGTTCGTTGACATTGGCAAATCCCGCCGCGCGCATCGGCACGCCGTCTTCGAGATAGAGGAAGGAGCCCGCGCCCGCCGTGCCGGTGAGGACGGGCGAGCGGATCGCCGTCAGATGCTCGACGCCGCTTCCTTGCTGAATGTCGATGCCGGGCGCGCGGTTCAGAAGCTCGGCCGGCTGGCGTGGTTTCACGAAGTCGGCTTCGTCGCCTGGAATTTTCGTGATGTTGCCGGGATGGGTCGAGCGCGCCTCGCCATATCCGGTTGCGGTCACGACCATTTCGTCGATGGCAGTTGCGTCCTTTTCGGGCGCTTCGTCCGCCTGCGCCGGCAGCGGCGCCGCCGCCGCCAGAAGTACCGCAAGCAATGCGAGATGCGGGCTCGAGCCCCTGGATGCGCCAGAATGTCTCACTTCAGCCTCCCCACGCGGCCCTCATTCGGGCGGGGCCGTCGTTTTTTGCCGGCTTCGTTGGCCGTTATAGCGGGCTTTATAGTCCGCTTCCCCGATCGGTGCAGCATGGCCGGAAATGCCGCAAAACCCAAGAGCCTCGCATCGGGACGCAGGGGCGAGGCGCCAGGGAAAACAGGGCTTGCCGCAGCGTGAAGGCCACCCTAGTTTCGGAGCATGTCTTCGCCGCTCCGTTCCAAGAAGCTGCCTTCCGTTGCGCTGTCGCTCGTTCTGCTGGGCATCATGACGGTGGCGGTCTCCTATTCGCCGACGCTCTATCGCTGGTTCTGCGAGGCGACGGGCTATGGCGGCGCGGTCACGGTGCAGCGCTCGCTCGACGGCGAGAGCTACAAGCGCCAGCCCGATGCCATCGGCCCAGAAATCACCGTCCGCCTCGACAGCAATGTGGCGCCGGGCCTCGACTGGGAATTCAAGCCGGAGGTGACGGCGGTCAAGACCCATATCGGCCTGCCGACCACGGTGTTCTACACGGCGAAGAACCTCTCGAACGAAACCATCGTGGCGCGCGCGACATACAATGTGACGCCCGATCCGGCCGGATATTTCTTCACCAAGACGGAATGCTTCTGCTTCACCGAGGAGAGGCTGAAGCCGGGCGAGAGCGCGCGCATGCCGGTCGTCTTCTATGTCGATCCGGAGATGCTGACGGATACGAGCGCGAAGAACGTCCGCACGATCACGCTGTCCTACACGTTCTTCCGGCAGGATTCGTCGGAGCCGGCCGCTGCCGCGGCGCGCCCGCTCGCCGAAGCGTCCGAGGCCCAGACGAAAGCGCTCGAAACGACGCGCGAGGCCGTGTTCGAGCCGGCGGAGGTCCGGCGGCGCTAGGGGCCCGGAGCGGCGTCCCGCATATGCGCTCCGGCTGCGAGGTGCTGGATGTTTCCCATTTCGGACGAGAATGCCGAGCCGGGCCTGCCGGTCGTCACCATCGGGCTCATCGCGCTCTGCGTGGCGGTGTTCCTCTGGCAGATCACGCTGTCCGATGCGGAAGCCGAACAGGCGGCGCGCCTCTATGGCATGGTTCCGGCAAATGTCTTCGGCCTTGCCATCGGCGGCCAGCCCGCGGCCATACCCGCCTGGGCGACGATCTTCACATCCATGTTCATGCATGGCGGGCTCGCCCATATAGGCGGCAACATGCTCTATCTCTGGATTTTCGGCGACAATGTCGAGCATGCGATGGGGCGAGCGAGGTTCCTCCTCTTCTATCTCCTCGCCGGAACGATCGCCGCGCTCGCGCAGGCATTGCAGGTGCCTTCATCCGACGTGCCGATGATCGGCGCGAGCGGCGCCATATCGGGCGTGCTCGGCGCCTATCTCCTTCTTCACCCGTTCGCGCGGATTCGCGTCCTCATCATGCCGCTGCCATTTTTCATCCGTATCGTGAATATTCCGGCCGTGGCGGTTCTCGGCTTCTGGTTCCTGATCCAGTTCCTGAGCGGGATGGCAAGCCCTGCCGATCAGGGCGGCGTCGCCTTCTGGGCGCATATAGGCGGCTTCGTCGCTGGCGTGGTGCTGGTGCCGTTCTTCAAGCGGCGCGGCGTTTCTCTCTTGCAGCAGGAGCGAAGCCGCGTTTTCGATGCCCGCCGCGAGGATGAGCGCGGCCATGACCGGCAAGGCGGCTGGCGGCGCGGCCCGTGGGATCGCTGAGCCTTTAGCGCGCGATCACCGCGAAGCGGCATGAAAGGCGCATTTCCGCGCCGGGCGCGAGGACGACGAGGCCGGTGACCTCGGCCCCCTCCGGCCGGTTGACGGCATCGGGCACATGGCTCACCGGCTCGACGCAGAAAAAATCCTCATCCTGCGGCGTATAGATCACGAGGTGATCCGAGCCTTGCCGCTCCAGCCGAAGGGCGAGCGGGCAATCCTCCCAGTCAATGAGAACGGGCCCGCCGCCGCCCGAGAAGCAATGGTCGAGCGCAAGCGGCGCAAGCGCGCGAGGCGTCGAAAAATCCCATGCTGGCGGCACGGCGACACGCCGCAGCGGCAGGCGATCGGGCGCCGCGTCCCAGACAAAGGGCAGGCGGGCTTCGAGCCGCGCGCGGGTGCGACCGGGAAAGAAGGGATGGAGGCCGAGCCCTCCCGGCATCGCTTCACCGGCACGGTTCGTGAGTGTGAGCGTGATCGTCAGCGCTTCGTCGTCGAGCGCGAAACTCTCGCGCGCGGTGAAGGGCCAGGGCCATTCGCCGGCGTCATGGCGAAGGGACAGCGTGGCTTCGCTCTCCGATACCGCCTCCACGGACCATGCGCGGCGCCAGCCAATGCCGTGGATCGCATGGGGCGGGCTGATGGGATCGGGCGTGAGCGCGACCCGGCGGCCATTGAAGGTGAAGCGACCTTGCGCGATCCGGTTGGAGAAGGGAACGAGCGGATAGCAGGCCATGGCAAGCGGGTTCGCCGCTTCCGCGACCGTCGCGCGCAGGTCGAAGGGGCGGAGCATGTGCCGGCCGCCGGCCGAGAAGGCGGCGAGGCTTCCTCCCGCCTCCGGCGCCACGATGGCGCTGAGGTCGCCGTGGCGGAGCGTGAGAAAGGCGCTCCGCATCGCGTTCAGACGGGCGGTATGATGTTTTCGAGCGCCATTGCTTCCGTGCTTCTTCCCCGCGACGCAAGGAGGCTCGAGACGAAGGACGTGCCGGCGAGATCGGGCTTCAGGGCCAGCGCGTCGAGGAGCAGCGCGTCGGCGGCCGCGGGGCGCGAGGCCGCGAGCGCCTTCGAAAGCATGGCGATATAGATGGGCCCGAAGCGCTTCTTGTGGAGATCGTAGATCCTGAGCGCGAGATCCGGGCGCTTTTTTGCCGCGCGCAACGCAATCGTCGCGGTGCGCAGGGGGAGCGGCTTGCGGCGCTGGCGCACGAAGCGGTTGATCGCGGCCCGGTCGCCCGCCCGGCAGAGGCCGACGAGGTCGATGAAACCATCATCCCGTGCGAAGACGCGCGAGACTTCATGGCCGACGGACGGCACATTGATGAGGTGGATATTCGGAAGGCGCAACGACGCATAGGCGTCGAATTGCGGCCGGCCGGAATGCTGGAGATCGCAGAATATGTAGATCTCGCCCGACATCTCGTCCGGCTTCGGATGCATGCCGGTGTGAAGCTCGGGCCGGAAATAGGGGATGGGCTGGCGCATGTCGTTCGGGATGGCTGCGCGGTCGATGGTGTATTGCGGGGCCGTGACGACGACGGTCGAGGCGCCGAGAAGGCGGCTGTGCTTGATCGCCGCATAGCCGCCCATGCTGTGGCCGACGGTGATGATGCGTCCCTTGAAGCGGTCGAGCAGGTCGCGGTGCCTGGCGGCGAACTCCTCCACATCGGCGCGGGGAAACCAGTTGGGCGAACGCGCCGAAACGCCGATCGCGTTCACGCGCCGCCGCTCGACCATCGGCTTGCCCCAGAAGTTCTTGCCGTCGGCGAGATAGGCGATTTCCCCGAAGCTGACGAGAAGGTAGTCCGTGTCGCCTGGGTGGAAGAGAAATTCCATGTCCCGGCCCGAGTGAATCAGCATCGACCTTCTCCCAAAAATTTTATTCAAAAGCTACATAAGGCGAATTATTTGGCCAAGCGTTTGGTTCGGATCATTCCATGGCGGATGAACAGGCCGTGCAGGAAGGAGCCGGGAGGCGGCGTCCTGTTCCTGTCGATGACGCGGCTCTGCAGCACCTCGTTCCAGAGGTGGAGGAACCAGCCCGGACGGGCAAGCTCCGCCACCCATTCCGTCCGTTTCGGACCAGAATGACTGAAAGAGGTGGGGCATGACTCCTGTGCCGGATGTGCGAGGGAGATCAGATGGCGAGAGCCGGTGAGGGCGGCGTTGCAACCGTCCGGATGAAGCCGGTGAGTGCGTCGCGCATCGCCGCGCTGTTGAAGCGGGCGGCGGTGGCGCGCCCCTCGGCGATCATGGCGTGGATGAGCGGATCGCCTTGCTCGATGCCGGTGACGGCGCGGTGGAGGTCGTCCACGACTTCCTCGATCTCGTCATTATAGTGCCAGAAGCCGTTTCGCGGCGTCGCATATTCGAGCCCGCCATAGCCGTGATAGCCGACGACAGCGCAGCCCGCGGACATGGCCTCGAGAGACATGAGCGGGCAGGATTCGAGATGGCCGAGCGCAAGATAGACATGGGATTCGCCCATGATCTCGGCGGCGCACGCTTCCGAGATGCCTTCGATCGGCTTCCACGGGATGTGCCGCATATGCGGAAACTTGGTGACGAAGACCCTGCGGATGATGTCCGCGTGCCAGCGCAGCTTGCGCGGCGAGAATGCGATCTGCATCCTTTTCTGTCGTGGGCGGAATATTTCCGCATCGACGGCGATCGGCATGAAGGCAATGTCGTCATAGCCGAAGACGCGCGCCAGCATGTTCCTCGTGGTGTGAGCGACGCAGAGGGTTTTCGCGAATCCGAGTTCGCGCGGCGTCTGCCGGGCGAAGAATTCGTTGCCGAAGAGATTGTAGGGGTTCTGGCAGAAGAGGACCTTCGTCGCGGGCAGCCTCTGCTTCAGCAGATCGATGAAAGGCTTGTTCAGCGCTTCGGGGAAAATCAGAATGTCTTCCGGCGCGATCCTGACCGTTGGTTCTGCGATCACGGTTGCCGTGGTGTCGAGCCAGGTCGGCGCGCCCGCGGGCTGCCAGATCATGGCGTCATAGCCGCTCTCCTTCAGAAGTTCCACGCAGCGATAGGCGATCTTGATGCCGCCCGTGATCCGCTGAGGTGCGAAGAAATTCGGAAAGATAATTCGCATCCGGGTTTCGCCTTGCTGGTGGCTAGAGCGGGCGTTGCGGCGCCGCGCCGTAAAAGGATCGCAGATGCACGATCATGATGATGGCGACGATCCCGCAGATGAGGAGGGCGGGCGTCGTCGGGAAGAGACGCACCCGGCCGAACTCCCTCGGGCGCCGCTCGAGCCAGGCGGACCAGACGATGCCGGCAATGCTGAGGACAAGGATACCGAGCGTTACATTGAATGACAGAAAGTCGTCCATCCGTTCTTCAGCCCCTCCGCCCGAGCGTATTGAAATTCGCGCTACACTAACGTCTTGCCATCCGGCCGAAAAGCGACATCGTCGGGCGAATCATGTGACCTGCCAGGGCCTTGCGTCGGCGAGCTGGCGCTCCTGTCCCATCAGCGCCGCGAGCTGCTTCTGGCCGGGCGTGAAGGCGGGCGCGACCTCCACCATGTGCCTCGCGATCTCCTGCGCCTCGCCGGGCATCGTCGCGGCGAGGGCGCGGCTCAGAAGCAGCATATAGGGAGGCGAGAAGCGCTCCCGGTTGCTGGTCCAGATGCGATAGGCCGATGCGGGATGGCGGACCGCGCGGCGCGCGGCGACGATCTGCAGGCGCAGGCTCGATGCGTATCGGCATTGGCGGACAAAGGCTTTCAGGGCCGTCTCGTCGCCCGAGCGGGCAAGGTCTATAAGCGTCGGCAGCCTTTCGTCGCGGGCGAAGATCTTGATCGCTTCATGATCCGTAAACGGAAGATCGACAAACGACAAAGCGTCATGGCCCATGTCGCGATATTTCTCGAATGAGCGGCGCCAGTTGTGCCATGGGTCGCGAAGAATGTAGATGCGCCCGCCGAGATCCTCGCGCCGCGGATGCATGTCCCTGTGGAGCGCTTCCACATAGAAGGGCGGATCTGGCCGATCCGTGCGGCCGCGCATGGCCGGGTTCAGCGAATATATGGGGCAGCTTGCGATGACTGTCGTCGCGCCGAACGCCTTGCTGAACTTGATGGCGCCGAAGGCGCCCATGCTGTGCCCCATGAGCACGATATCGCCCTTGAAGCCGCGGAGGATGTCGCCATGGCGGGCCAGGAATTCGCGGATGTCGTCACCCGGCATGAACCAGTCCGGCTTGCGGCTGACGACACCGATGGCGGTGATGTCTTTCCGCTCGATCATCGGCTTGCCCCAATAGCTCTTGCCGTCGGCGAGCAGGGCGATCTCGTTGAAGGTCACGAGCAGATAATCGCTCCTGCCCTCATGGAAGAAGAACTCCGTATTTCTGGCGGAGTGGATGAGCATCGCCGGATGGCCTCTGGGTTCATGGTGCGAACACAGGGCTCGTAACCGATTTCATGCCGTCATGTCATGCGGGTTTCAACCGCTCCGGCGAGGACATCCTCATGGCCGCGCCCCCATCCTCCGGCTACGTATGTTCTCGCAAAGTGATTCGGTGCCGGTTCCGTCTGCCGCCTGCACCTCATTTCGCAAGCGTGTGTAACAAGTTGGTGCTTTTTGGTGCTTTCTCGTCCGCCGGGGGACATCGGGCGCGCTGGCGATCGTTTTGATGCGTCGACCGACTTATTCATACGTATTAGTGCAGTGTTTTCATTCTTTTTTATGAGGTGCCGCTGTTCGTGCCGCCCCCTGCTTCCGGCAGTTCGGCGCGACGTTCAAAACCCGCTTCTGGCATTCTTTTCATTGTCTTTCCTGTTCCGAAGCGGTCTCCGGACCGGGGTGCGTTGGGCGCCTTCTTCGGGCACCTCACGATGCAATGGCGCGTAATGACTACCAACTCGCTGTGGTAGTACATCCATTAATTCATTTGATTTAACATAGTGATTTATTCGGTCAATAGATTTAAAGCTGTAAAAAATCAATAATTCGTTCATGAAAAATGGCGGAATTCTGCGATTTTACAGCAAATTGAGATTGTAAACTTCTGTACCGATTAACTAACATGCCCCGATCAATACCGTGCGGCTCGGACTGTGCGGTCCGAACTGTGTGTATGAAAGCCTGTGGGGGCACCAATGGAAGCCAAGACCAATATCCGCCGACTGCTTGCCGGTACTTCGTTCGTTGCCCTTCTCGCGGCTTCCGACGCTGTGCTTGCGGCGGGTGTGACCGTCAGTGGATCGACGTCTGCCCCCGTGCTTGTCGAAGTGACAGCGGTGGATTTCATCGACGTGACGGCGTCAGGCAAGATCACCGTAACGAGCTCGTCCGATCCCGCAGCCGGCATTCGCGTGGGCGATGAAGGCTCTGTTCTGGGCGACATCGACAACAGCGGCCTCATCAGGGTCACCGGCGTGAATGAGGCGGTCGGCATTCTCGTGACCGACGACGCCGAGGTCGGCGGCGACATCGTCAACGCGGAAGGCGGCGCGATCATCGTGCACGCGACCGATCAGTCGGCTTCGGCCAGCGCATTCGCCGGCGGCATGCTTGCAAACGTGTCGACCATCTATGGCGACATCGTGAACGAGGGGTCGATCACTGCGCGCGCGAAAGCCAGCGCGAATGTGAATGTCACGGATTCCGATTCCGCCCATGCACTCGGAACGGCCTTCGCGGTCGCATCCGGCATCGGCGCGGGTTGGATCGGGCTTCCCGGCAATGTGGGTCACGTCGATCACATCATGGGCGCGGTCGTAAACGAGTCCGACGCGGAGCTTGTGGTGCGCGCGCATGCGGCGGCCAACAACCATGCGGTCGCGACCGGGTCTTCGGCAATGGGTGGTGCTGAGGCGGTTGCCTCCGCCGATCAGGTCATGGCTCTGGCCTACGGCGTCATCAGCGATGCCGGCCCCTCGGGCACCATTGATGGTTACGTCGCCAATGTGGGCGAGGTGGCTGTTGTGGCGAAGGCAACAGCGGTGAACTATGCCGAGGCGCATGGCATCGATGGTCTCTTCCATAACGATCACGATGCCGTCGCCAAAGCGATCGGCAGCGCATATGCGGGCGCCGTCGGTGTCGGTGCGTGGGCCGATGTGATGGGCACGGCCGGCGCGTCCATGGCCGGCCTTATCGCCAATGTCGGCGAGCTCAATGTTCTGGCCCACGCCCTGACGACCAACACGGCCATTGCGGATGCCTCCGCCGGTCAGGCGGCCTCGGCGACCGCCTTCGGCATGGCCGAGGCGCAAGCCGCCGGTCTCAACAACGGGGTCAGCTCGCTCACCGGCGGTATGCTCAATATGGGCGCCATCGACGTGATAGCGGTCGCCGGGTCGCGCAACAAGGCGAACGTCATCGACGAAGAGAATGCCTATGAGCTGGGTTCGGCGAGCGCGTCGGGCGCCGCGTCGGCCGAAGCAGTCGGCATGAAAATGGGAGATCTCACCGGCACGCCCAGCGGCGTCGTTTTCGCCGGGGATTATTCCGAGTTCCCCGTCATCTTCAATGGCGGGGAACTCGAAGTCAGTGCGGTCGGTGCCGTTCAGAACCAGGCCGTCGTCGACATTAATGCCGGCCCGGCGACCGCCGAGGCGGGTGCGGAAGATCTGCAAGCGCGGGCGGCTGCCGTCGGCATGATGCTTGTGGGAGCGGACGCATTCGCCGCCGGCTCCTCGGGCGCATCCTATGCCATCGGAAACGGAGGGACGATCCTCGCCGAGGCGACCGCCCAGATGAGCAACAGCGCTCTGGCGTCCGGCACATCGCTCGCAGTCGCTAATGCGGCAGGACAGGTGACCGCAGTTGCGGCGGGTGTCGATATCCGCTTCGATGAGGTTGTCGGCCAGGTGGAGAACCGTGGCGAGATCAACGCCAATGCGCTCGGGCTGCTGCAAAACGTAGCCGGCGCCACGGTTGCAGGAGGCGATGCCACCGCGTCCGCCACGGGCGGCGCGATGTCGAATGCGGCCGGTTTTGTCGCCCAGGTCAACACCCTGACCGGTGATTTCATCAACTTTGCAAGTGGGACAATCGACGTCGCCGCTTCTGCCGGCGTCGCCAATTCGGCCATCGCTTCCGGAACCAGCCTGAACATCGGTGACGTGAGCGCCCTGGCCAGCGGTGCGGCTTTTGCGCAGGCCCTGGGCTTTGGTCTGGCGGGCAACAACGATGGCACCACGATTTTCGGCGATATCCGCAATGCGGGCACGATCGATGTGAGCGTGGCCGCGTCGACCACGAATTATGCGTCGGCCGAAAACGGGTTCGGCGATGTCGACGCATCCGCCCGATCGGCCGGTGACAAGATGCCGAACGCATCTGCGCGCGGCATCTTTGTTGCGCTCGATGACGCGGAAGGCAATGTCGACAATTCGGGCGACGTTTCTGTTTCCGCTGCGGCGCGGGCCATGAATTCGGCTATAGCGAGCTCGCTCGGCAGCGGGGCTGCGAATGCCGCGGCGTCCGGCCGTCAGATCGCCACGGCGGACGGCATCGTCATTAATGCCGATCACGTCGGCGATATCGGGAATTCGGGTACCATCGAGGTTTCGGCCGTCGCGAGCATCGGCAACTATGCCGAAGCAGATGCGGTTGAGGGAGATGCTCAGGCCAGCGCGTATGGCAGCGCCAATGCCATTGCGAACGGTCTTGTGGTCGACACCTATTCGATCCTCGGCGGAGTCGAAAACAGCGGGGATATCTACGTTTCGGCGGTCGCGGGCGCCTGGAACGGCGACGCCGTCATCGGCGGCCCGACCCTCATGAGCGCGGACACGTCGTTCGTTGGCTTTGCGCTGGCGGACCTTGATTCCTTTGTCAATCCCGGACAAGGCGGCGCCTTTGCGGCGGGGACAGGTTCAGTAAGCGCATCGGCCACGGGAGATGCCGCCGCACGGGCTGTCGGCCTGAGTGTCTACACCTCATCAACAATTTCAGGCGATATCGCGAATAGCGGCGACATTTACGCTGCTGCGTTTGCCGTTACAACCAATGGCGCGCATGCTTTCGTTTCCGATCATGGCGAAGCGAATGCCGCTGCCCGCGGGCAGGGCGCTGTCGCCGAAGCCGCGGGCATGAGCATTTATGCTCAGGAGCTTGGCGGCGGGGTCGACAATATCGGTTCCACGAGCTTTGGCGGTGCGGCGATCAATGTCGCCGCCATTGCCGGCTCCCTTAACCATGCTGTGGCCTCCGCCTCCGCGTCGGGCACGACCCTCTCGCTGGTCGACGCAAGCGCAGTGGCCAGCGGCAGTGCCTTCGCCTTTGGGCATGGTCTGAGAATCGTTTCAGAGCAAGGTCTCGATGGTAACGTCAGCAATAATGGCGAAATCTCAGTTCTCGCGGCAGCTGGAACCTTCAACAGTGCGGATGCGAGGACCTCGAACGGCAATGCCACTGCGCAGGCGCGGGACGTGAACCTGACCATCGCCAGCGCAACCGGACTGAACGTCAGTGCAGGAACGCTCCTTGGCAGCATCGAGAACGCCGGTGATATTCAGGCGGTCGCATTCGGCCTTTCCTACAATGACGCCATCGCGCTGGCCTCCTCATACAATGGCAGCGCAAGAGCGTCCGCGACCGGCGGTGCAGACGTTCAGGCTCTTGGCATCAATGTGGCTGGCTCCATCCTCATGGATAGCTTCGTCAATGAAGGGGACATTGACGCGATCGCCGCTGCGATGATCGACGACGCGGCTCTGGCATCCGGCTATGAAGCGAGGGCCGACGCCACCAACTACAGCGGCAGTGCCAACGCAACCGGGATCCGCATTGCGTTGAATTCTGTTGGCGGAGCGATCGCCAATACGGGCGACGTCAATATCATGGCCGCCGTCATGGCGAGCAATTCAGCCGAAGCGAATGGCGTCGGCAGCGCCTATGCGCAGGCGAGCGGAGAAGCTAACGCCTTGGCGATGGGCATCTTCGTCGATGTGCCCATGGTGAACGGCGGGACGGATTACGACTACAGCTTCTCGAATAGCGGCGACATCTATGTAGCGGCGCTCGCCCAGTTGCGGAATAGCGCCAATGCCAATGCATCGGGCGGCGATGCGTGGGCCACTGCATCGGGAACGAATGTTGAGGCAACCGCCACCGGCATCCGAATCATCGGTGGTAATTTCAACGGCACGATTTTCAACGACGGAGACATCTTCGTCAGCGCGATCGGCAATTCGATCAATTCGGCAAGCGTGGTTGCTTCCGACGACGCCGAGGCTGTAGCCATCGGTTCGGCCTACGCCTACGCCAACGGCATCGGTTTCTACTCCAGCGGCTCCAGCTACGGCTATTCCGAGGTCGATGGCGATCTTCTCAACGAGGGCGACATCACCGTCGGCGCGACGGCTCTGGTATCCAATATCGCCAGTGCCGAAGGTGACCGCGCCTGGGCCTATGCGGGGCTCGACGATGACGAATATGACTATAACAGGGCATTCGCCTCGGCTTATGGCTTTTACGGCGACTTCTCCACGATCTTCGGCAACTTCGAGAATTCGGGCGATATAACAGTCTCGGCCAATGCCGTTTCCCGCAATGAAGCAACCGCGCAGGGTGTCACCGACGCCAATGCATCCGCTTCTGCCAGCGCGAGCGCCACGGCGGTTGGTCTGGAGATCGATGCCTACTCCATCGACGGTGACGTGACGAACAGCGGCGCGATCACGGTTTCGGCCGCTGCCATCACGACCTCAAAGGCCAATGCTGTCGCGCAGTCGGGTTCAGCGGTCGCTTATGCCTATATGGATACGGCGAGCGCAGAGGCGACCGGTCTCAGCGTGGATGTCGAGACGATTGCCGGAAGCTTCAGCAACTCGGGTGACATCAGCGTTCACAGCACGGCGGCGGCCATCATCTCCGCTACCGCTACTGGCAGGGGCTATGCCTCTGCTTACGGCTCGGCGGATGACGTGGATGCGGATGCGGTGGGCGTTGATTTCTGGGCCTATTCACTCGGAGGTGACTTCACCAATACGGGCGATATCACGGTCGTCGCCGATGCAAGCTATGCTGTGACGGCAAAGGCCAAGGCGCTCGAATCCGGCAATGCCTATGCGGATATCGGGGCTTGGTCGGCCGAGGCCACCGCTACCGGTCTCAATATTCGCATCCAGAGTGTGCTCGAGGGCGATTTCGACAACAGCGGAGCGATTTCCGTTCATGCCATCGCGAGCGTGAGCGCGCATGCGACGGCGACGGGCGTCAGCTATGCGCGGGCGACGGCTGAAGCCTCCGCCTCGGCCGAAGCGGTCGGCATCGACTTCTATGCCTCGTCGATGGGAGGCGACTTCACGAATAGCGGCGCCGTCATGGTGAAGGCGGAAGCGATCGGCCACACCTCGGCGAAGGTCAGCGGGCAGACAAGCAGCGCCTATGGCTCCGACGAAGGGGACAGCGAGAGCTATGCCCAGGCCACCGGCATCAGGGCCGAGTTCGGGGGATATTTCGACGGTTCGTTCATCAATGACGCGGCCGTCAAAGCCATTGCATCGGCGAAGAATTACAGCCACGGCGAGGCAATCGCGACGGGCATTGGCACTGCATATGCGACAGCCGATGCCTCGGCATCCGCCGACGCGATCGGCGTTTCGCTCAGCACCGGATTCGCCGGGATTGCCGGCAATATCGAGAACAGCTCGAGCATCGAAGCTGTGGCCAATGCTTTCGCTTCGGCCGTTGCTATCGGCGTGACGTCATATGCCTCCGCCAGCGCCGACGCATCGGCGACAGGTCTCCGGGTCAACAGTCACGGGTCGATCAACGGTTCCTTCTCAAACGCGGGCGACAATTCCCCGTCCATCAAGGCCCTTGCCATCGCTCAGGCCAAGGCCGATGGCGGCAGCGGGACTGCCGAAGCCTATGCGGACGCAATCGGCGTATCGTTCTATGTGGATGGGACGCTCGGCGGAGGATTTTCCAATTCGGGCGACATTGTCGGCGAGGCGCTTGCCATGGCGACGGGCATCGATGAGGTGACCGCTTCGGCGATTGCCACTGGCGTGTCTCTCAATGCCTCGGGTGTCGGCGACTTCATCTTCAATGAAGGCCTCATCCGGGCGGCGGCTTCCGCCAATGTGGAGGCGACTGCGGACGGCTATGCCCGGGGATTTGCGCAGGCGAAGGGCCTCGACCTCAATGTCAATGGAGATGTCGATGGCGGCATCTACAATCTCGGCACCGTCGAGGCGCTGGCCATTGTGCATGCGACGCCTGTGACGGACGCCGTAGGTACAGCCAATGCGACGGCCATGCATGTTCAAGTGACCGGAGAGGTCCTGCCTTACGGCAGCGAGACTTCAATCGCGCTGGGCAATGCGGGGCTCATCAGGGCGGCGGCGGTCGACCCGCTTCTCGCGAATGCGCGTGGTCTCGTGGTCAATGGCGGCACCTACCGGGGTGACCTCGTGAACTTTGAAACCATCGAGGTCCATGCGACGGCGGCGGCAGACGGTGGTTCGGCCAATGCGACCGCGCTGACGCTCGAGAACGGCGTGGTGGTCGATGGCGAGTTCGTCAATAGCGGCGTCATCGCCGCCTTCGCCAAGGGCGACAATGCCAATGCGACCGCCATCAAGATCACAGGCGGAAGCCATATTTACGACGGCATCGTCAATGAGGGCGTGATCGCCGCCATCGCGACCGGCGAGAATGTGTCGACGGTTGCCATCGATCTCGATGGCGCGGGCAGCGGCCATACGATCGATCAGATCGGCGGCGAGCTGGAGTACTCCGGTATCTATGGCGATATCAGGATGCTGAACGGTCAGTCCGACCTCATCAACTGGAGCGGCGGCAAGATTGGCGGTGAGCTCGGCGACAAGACGATCCACAGCAATATCTATGGCGACAGCAACGACTCGCTGAACGTCTTTGCCGGAATCGACAGCGAGTTCGATTTCGCTGACGACATCCAGGGCCTGCGCACGATCAACGTCAATACGGGCGACGTGGAAGCCGATGCGGTGAAGCTGACGG
>NZ_JBATUH010000097.1:0-6892 GCF_049671045.1 Parvibaculum sp.
TTGAGCCCCTTCTCGACGCGCGGATTGGTCGCGCGGATGTCGGCCTGCGGGCTCGTGCCATAGGTGACGATGCGCCGGTCGCGCACGCGGCCGATGAGCGCCTGCACCTCCGGATGGTCGATGCACATGACCGCGCAGCCATAGAACGGCACATTCTCGACGAAGGTGAGGAACGCATCCTTCGCCGCCTCGAATGTGCCGTAATAGTCGAGATGCTCCGGGTCGATATTGGTGACGATGGCGATCGTCGCCGGCAGCTTGACGAAAGTGCCGTCGGATTCATCCGCCTCGACGACCATCCATTCGCCCGCGCCGAGCCGCGCATTGGTGCCATAGGCATTGATGATGCCGCCATTGATGACGGTGGGATCGAGCCCCGCGCCATCGAGGAGTGCGGCGACGAGCGAGGTCGTCGTCGTCTTGCCATGCGTGCCGGCGATGGCGACGCAGGATTTGAGGCGCATCAGCTCCGCAAGCATTTCCGCGCGGCGCACGATCGGAAGGAAGCGCGCCCGCGCCTCGACGAGTTCGGGATTGTCGGGCTTGATCGCCGAAGACACGACGACCACATGCGCGTCGCCCAGATTGCTCGCGGCGTGGCCCACCTTCACCGGAATGCCGAGCGTGCGCAGGCGCTTGACGTTCGCGCTTTCGGAAACGTCGCTCCCCTGCACCTCATAGCCGAGATTGCGCATGACTTCGGCAATGCCGCTCATGCCGATACCGCCGATACCGACGAAATGAATTGTACCTATGTCGAGTGGCGCTGGGCGCATCAACAGCCTCCCTGCGCAAAGAGAAGTGGACCGGGCGATTGAATGTCGTCTTCCTGCCGCGCGGCGCTCCCGAGCAGGTGGAGTTCGCCCCGCCCCAGCGCCTCGACGAGATCGGCGAGCCGGCGCACGGCGCCGGGCTCTCCCTGAGCGCGCGCGGCCACCGCCGCACGGGCAAGGGCCGCGCCGTCTTCGAGAAGCGCGATCAGCCGCGCGGCGAGATGGGCTTCCGAAAGGTCCTTCTGCTCGATCATCCATGCAGCGCCGGCGGCCTGCATCTTTTCGGCATTGGCTTTCTGATCGTTGTCGAGCGAATGGGGGAGCGGCACGAGGATCGACGGCCGCCCGATGACGCAAAGCTCCGCAACCGTCGAGGCGCCGGAACGGCCGATGACGAAATGCGCGCGGGCGATGCGCGCGGGCATGTCGTCGAAGAAACTTTCGAGCGTCGCGCGGATGCCGGCGCTCTCGTAGGCCGCGCGCACCCGCGCGAGATCCTCGGGCCGCGCCTGCTGCACGACCTCGAGACGCGACTTCAGATGATCGGGCAGAAGCGCCAGCGCCCCCGGCACCACATCGGCGAAGACACGCGCGCCCTGGCTGCCGCCAAAGACGAGAAGATGAAGCCGCTCCGGCGCGCCGGGCTGCGCATAAGGCGCGCCGGCCTGCTCGATGACGGCATCGCGGACGGGATTTCCGGTGACGACGAGCTTGCCCGCGTCGCGTGCCCGCAGGAATTTCGGCGCCGCGAAGGTCGAGGCGATGGCCTGAACGAAGGGCGCGGCGAGCCTGTTCACCCGCCCGAGAACCGCGTTCTGCTCATGCACGCATGTGGGAATGCCGCGCAGGATCGCGGCCGCAAGCGGCGGCAGCGTCGGATAACCGCCGAAGCCGACCACGACCGAAGGCTCGATGCGGCCGAGTATGCCGAAGGCCTGCGCGATGCCCGAGACGATTGCAGGCGCTGCCCGCACGAGCCCCGCAAATCCGCGATTGGTCGGCGTTGCCGAGGGCACCGCGTAAATGTCGGCGCCCGGGAAGAGCCGGTCGAAATGCTGCACGCGCTCATCCGTCATCAGCACGATGCGGCGGCCGCGGCGCTTCAACTCCTGTGCGAGCGACTGGCCAGGGAAGAGGTGCCCCCCCGTGCCGCCGGCGGCAATGACGATCGGGCCCTGTGGATGCAGCTTCATGCGTGCGCCCTCTTTCCACTGGGCGGCGCCACATTGCTGCCGGCGCGGCGCCGCGTCAGCGCGAGCAGCATTCCCATTGTGAGGCCGAGCGCGATCATCGAGGAGCCGCCATAGGAAATGAAGGGCAGCGTCATGCCCTTGGCGGGAATGAGGTTCACATTCACCGACATGTTGATGAGCGCCTGAAGCCCGAACAGCGCGACGAGCCCGCAGGAGGCGAACTGGATGAAGAGGTCCGGCTCGTCCATGGCGCGGTTCAGCGTCCGCATGACGATGAAGGAGAAGAGGCCGATGATGAGGAGCCCGACGATCACGCCATATTCTTCCGCCGCGACGGCGAAGATGAAGTCCGTATGCGCGTCGGGAAGGATGCGCTTCACCGAGCCCTCTCCCGGGCCGCGTCCGAAGAAGCCGCCCGTATGGAAGGCGTCGAGCGCGCGGTCGATCTGGTAGGTATCGCCCGATTCAGGATTGAGGAAACGGTCGACGCGGCTCGCCACATGCGGCATCAGCGTGTAGGCCGCAAGCGCGCCGACGATCGCGACCACGCCGAGCGATACGATCCAGCGCCAGGAAAGACCGGCCATGAAGAAGATCGCGCCGAACACCATGGTGACGAGCATGAGCTGGCCGAAATCCGGCTGGAGCGCGAGTATGCCGACCACCATTCCATAGAGCGCGATCGCGATGAGCGTGCCCGGAAAGCCTGGCGTGCGCTGCGCCTCCGCGAACATCCACGCCGCGAGCACGATGAAGGAGGGCTTCACGAATTCCGACGGCTGGATGGCGAGCGGCCCGATCTGAAGCCAGCGATGCGCGCCCTTGACCTCCGGGCCGATGAAGATCGTCAGCACCATAAGCGTGAAGGCGCAGGCAAAGGTGATGGCGGCGAGACGGCGCACCTGACGCACATTGAGCAGCGAAACGCCGACGATGACCATGATCGTGGGCATCAGGAAGAAGAGCTGACGATAGACGAAATGAAACGGCGGCAGATGAATGCGCATCGCGACCGCCGGGCTTGCCGCCAGCGTCAGCACGCCGCCGATCAGCATGAGGCAGAAGAGCCCGAACAGCGTCCACTTGTCGACGGTCCACCACCATTCGGCGAGCTGGCTGCGATTGGTGCGCGCGAGGCGGATCATGCCGTGGCCCTCCCCTCGGCGTCGAGATGCTTCAGGACGAGCGTGCGGAACGCTTCGCCCCGTTCCTCGAAATTGGCGAACTGGTCGAACGAGGCGCAGGCAGGCGACAGGAGAACGACGCGCGGCGCACCCTCGGCAGCCTCGGCATCCTCCGCCGCCATCTCGACCGCGCGGTCGAGCGTCTGGCAGCGGACATAATCGACCTTGCCATCGAGCGTGCGCGCGAATTCGTCCGACGCCGCCCCGATCAGATAGGCGCGCCGGATGCGCGGAAAATAATCACCGAGCGTCTCGATGCCGCCCGCTTTCGGCTTGCCGCCGATGATCCAGTAGATGTTGTCGTAAGTGGCGAGCGCCTTCGATGCGGCGTCGGCATTGGTCGCCTTGCTGTCGTTGACATAGCGCACGCCGTCCTCCTCGGCGACGATCTCCATGCGATGGGCAAGGCCGGGAAAACTCTCGAAGGCGGTGAGTATCTTGTCGCGCGAAAAGCCGAGCGCGCGCCCGACCGCATAGGCCGCCGCCGCATTCTGCCAGTTATGCGCGCCGGCCAGCGTGCGCAGCGGCCGGAAGTCGCCTGCCTTGACCGTCTGCGTTCCCGTGCCGTCATAAAGCGTGCCGTCGAGCACATAGACGCCGCGGCCAAGCGTCTTGCCGACCGAGATCGGAACGACCCTCGGCCCGCGCGACGCGGAAGCCGCGGTGCAGATATCCATCGAATAGACATCGTCGACGCCGATGATCGCGGTCGCATCGGCCGGCTGGTGCGCGAAGAGGCGCGCCTTGACCGCCGCGTAATTCTCGATCGTGCCATGACGGTCGATATGGTCGGGCGTGATGTTGAGGAGCACGCCGACATCCGGCGCAAGGCCGGGCGCGAGGTCGATCTGGTAGGAGGAAACCTCGACGACATAGACCGTCATGGGTTTCGGCGGGTCGAGTTCGAGCACGGGCTTGCCGATATTGCCGCCGACCTGTGCATCGGCGCTGCAGCGCCGGACCATATGGCCGATGAGCGCCGTCGTCGTCGACTTGCCGTTCGTCCCCGTGATGGCGACGATGCGCGCGCCCGCATCGCTCGCCCTGACGGCGCGCTGGAAAAGCTCCACATCGCCGATGATTTCGACGCCCGCCGCTTGGGCGAGCTTCACGGTCGGATGAGGCTCGGGATGGGTCAGCGGCACGCCGGGGCTCAGCACGAAGGCGGCGACATCGCTCCATGTCCGCTTCGTCAGATCCTCGACCGCGACGCCCGCACGCGCGGCCTCGGCGCGCTTCGCCTCCGAATCGTCCCACGCAACGACACGCGCGCCACCTGCCTCGAGCGCGCGCACGGTCGACAGTCCGGACTTTCCGAGCCCGAAGAGAGCCACCGTACGGTCAGCGAAGCCGGTCGCCGCAATCATTCAACTCACCTCAACTTCAATGTCGCAAGCCCCGCCATCGCGAGAACGACGGCAATGATCCAGAAGCGGATCACGACGGTCGGCTCCGCCCATCCCTTCTGCTCGAAATGATGATGGAGCGGCGCCATGCGGAAGACGCGCTTGCCCGTCAACTTGAAGGACGCGACCTGCACGATCACCGAGATCGCCTCGAGAACGAAGAGGCCGCCGATGATCGCCAGAACGAGCTCATGCTTGGCCGCAACCGAAATTGCGCCGAGCGCGCCGCCAAGCGCGAGCGATCCCGTGTCGCCCATGAACACCATCGCAGGCGGCGCGTTGTACCAGAGAAAACCAAGTCCTGCACCGATAAGAGCGCCGCAGAAGACCGCAAGTTCGCCCGTGCCCGGTACGAAGTGGATTTGCAGATAATCGGCGAAGACGGCGTTGCCGACGAGATAGACGATCAGGCCAAGGCTCGCCGCCGCGATCATCACCGGCACGATCGCAAGCCCGTCGAGCCCGTCCGTCAGATTGACGGCATTGGACGAGCCGACGATGACGAGCGCGCCGAAGAGAAAGAAGAAGGCACCCATCTGGATGAGCACGCCCTTGAAGAAGGGAATGGTGAGCGCTGTCGCCAGCGGCTCGCGCGCGATCGACACGAGCGCCCACATGGCGAGCCCGGCGATGATGAATTCGAAGAAGAGCTTGACCCGGCCCGGCACGCCCTTGGGCGAAATCTTCGAGACCTTGAGATAGTCGTCCGCGAAGCCGACCGCGCCGAAGCCCAGCGTGACGAGCATCACAATCCAGACATAGCGGTTGGAAAGATCGGCCCAGATGATGACCGACGGCACCAGGCCGACCAGAATGAGAAAGCCGCCCATGGTGGGCGTGCCCTGCTTCTGGATCACATGCGTCTTCGGCCCGTCCTCGCGGATCGGCTGCCCCCTGCGCTGGCGCGACTTGAGAAGCGCGATGATGCGCGGCCCGAAGAGGAATGTGATGAGAAGCGCGGTGAGCGTCGCGCCCCCGGTGCGGAACGTGATGTAGCGGAACACGTTCAGCACCGCGAGATCCTTCGACAAGCCCGCAAGAAGATCGTAAAGCATCAGGCCTCCCCCCTGTTGCGCCGAATGCTTTCGCTGTCGTCTTCGCCGAGCGTCAGAAGCGCCTCGACGACAAGCCCCATGCGCGATCCGTTCGAGCCCTTCACCATCACCACATCGCCGTCGTGAACAGCCTCGACGAGCGGCGCGATCAATCCACTCGACTTTTCGGAATAAGCGCCCTGCCTGTCCGCGGGCAGCGCGTCGAAAAGCGCGCGCATATGCGGACCGCTGGCAAAAACGAGATCGATATCGGCCTGCGCGAGCGGGATCGAGAGCGCGCGATGAAGCGCGACGGACTCCTCACCCAGTTCGAGCATGTCGCCAAGCACCGCTATGCGGCGCGCGCGCCTTCCCGGCTCGATCCTGCCCAGCGTCTCGAGGGCCGCCCGCATGGAGGCGGGATTGGCATTGTAGCTTTCGTCGATGAGCAGGAACGGCCGCCCCGGCGCCAGAATGTGATGGCGCTCGCCGCGCCCCCTGGGCGCCTTGAGATTGGCGAGCGCGAGTGCCGCCAGCGCGAGATCCGCATCCACCGCCTTGACGCAGGCGAGCATGGCAAGACTGTTCATGACGATATGCCGGCCCGGCACGCCGAGCTTGTAGGTCACAGGCTCGCCGCAGATCGTCGCCGAAACGCAGGAGCAATCGTCCTTGAGCACGACCTTCTCGAGGCGAGCATCCGCCTTCTCGTCCTCGCCGAAGGAAATGATGCGGCCCGCGCCCGCCGCGCGCGCGCGCTTCTCGAGGCGCGCAAAATGCGGGTTATCGCGATTGAGGATCGCGACGCCGCCCCTCTGCAATCCATCGAAAACCTCGGCCTTCGCATCGGCGATCTCTTCGACCGAGTTGAAGAAGGCCATATGCACCGCCTCGACCGTGGTGACGAGGGCGACGAAAGGCTCGACGAGCTTCGACAAGGGCGTGATCTCGCCCGGCGCGCTCATGCCGATCTCGAAAATGCCAAAGCGCGTATTGGCCGGCATGCGCGCGAGCGAAAGCGGCACGCCCCAGAGATTGTTGTAGGACGCGGCCGAGGCATGCGTCGCGCCCTGCTGCGAAAGGATCATCCGCAGCGCTTCTTTGGTGCCGGTCTTGCCGACGCTACCCGTGACCGCGACGATCTTCGCCTCCGTGCGATGCCGCGCCGCGCGGCCGAGCGCGTTCAGCGCCTCCAGCGCATCGGGAACGACGAGGAGTGGTCCGCCCGCGCGCATCGCCGGCGTCACATCCGAAACGATGGCCGCCACCGCGCCATGGCCGAAGGCCGCCTCGACATAGGCG
>NZ_JBATUH010000098.1:0-7899 GCF_049671045.1 Parvibaculum sp.
CGTCAGACCATCGGATTCGAAATACTGCACGGATCGTCCTCCTCCGGGTTCGCGGCCAGTCTAACATCTTTCGCAGGGTGGCAAGGACAGGCGCATCCGGCTAGGATTTCGGAAATAGCGGGAGGAAGGAAATGACGGCTTCAGTTCTCAAGCGCCAGGTCTGCGATGCGATCGACGCCATGGCCCCGATGCTCATCGATGTGAGCCATGCGATCCATGCAAACCCCGAGCTTGCCTTCCACGAGGTGGAAGCGGCGCGGCTGCTGACTGCGCGTCTGGAGAGCGCGGGCCTGCCGGTCACGCGTGGCGCCTTCGGCCTGCCCACGGCCTATGCCTCCGCCTTCGGCCCGGCGGGCGCGCCGGAAGTGGCGATCCTTTCGGAATATGACGCGTTGCCCGGCATCGGGCACGCCTGCGGGCACAACATCATCGCGACGACGGGCCTCGGCGCCGCTCTGGCTCTCGGCGCGCTCGGCGATGCGCTCCCCGGCCCCGTGCGCTATCTCGGCACGCCGGCGGAGGAGCGCGGCGGCGGCAAGGAGCTGATGGCCCGGCAGGGCGCCTTCGAAGGCGTGGACGCGGCGATGATGGTGCATCCCGCCGGCATCGACCTCATCACCATGCCCTGCATCGCGATCTCGGAAGTCGTCGTCACCTATCGCGGCAAGAGTTCCCACGCTTCGGCCATGCCGCATGCGGGCCTCAACGCGCTCGATGCGCTCGTAACCGCCTATCAGGCCATCGCGCAGCTTCGCCAGCACATCAAGCATTCGGAGCGCATTCACGGCATCATCACCAGGGGCGGCAACGCGCCGAACATCGTGCCGGACGAGACGGAGGGGTTCTTCTATGTCCGCGCCGCCAATGCAGAGGAACTTGCCCCGCTGAAGAAGCGCGTTCAGGCCTGCTTCGAGGCGGGCGCCCTCGCCACCGGATGCACCGTCGAGGTCAAATGGGCGATGGCCGACTATCTCGACCTCAAAACCAACATGCCCCTTGCCCGCTCCTATGAGGCCAATATGCGTGGCCTCGGCCGCGATTTCTTCCCGCTCGAAAAAATGCCGGGCGGCAGCGCGGGCAGCACCGATATGGGCAATGTCAGCCATCGCGTGCCCTCGATCCACCCGATGATTTCCTGCGCGCCGCCCAATGTCGTCATCCACAATCCGGAATTTGCGCGCTGGGCTGGATCGGATCTTGGAGACAAGGCCTGTATCGATGGCGCCAAGGCGCTCGCCCTGACGGCCATCGACTACATGACGGATGCAAGCCTGCGCGAAAAGGCCCAGGCCGAGTTCGCCGCGACGGCGGAAGGCTCAGCCCGCTCGATCGCAGCCGCCTATGACCCCAGCGGCAAGGCCGAGATCGGCGGCTGCGGCTGCGGCGCCCACTAAGGGCCGTCAGATCACCGGCGCCTCGACGGCCTCGACTTCCTCCACCACACGCTCATCGAGGATCCGGCGCAGCTCCTGCTGTTCCTTCAGGCCTATGGGGAAGCCCCACATGATGATCGTCACGCAGAGGTTGCAGAGGAACGGCACCGCCACATAGATCACGTTGAGGTTGAACAGCGCTTCCGGCGTGTTGTTGCCCTCGGCCTGGAAGCCGATGCGATCGAGGATGAAATAGACGGCGCCGATGGCGATGGCGCTGCCGACCTTGGCCGTCAGCGTAAGCAGCGCGTAGAAGAGCCCCGTGCGGCGCTGGCCTGTCTTCACCTCGTCGAAATCGCCCACATCCGCCATCATCGAGCGATAGAGCACCGACGGCGTGCCGACATTGACGCCGAGGAAGACGAGGATGAGCGAGGCGACCCAGATATTGCCCGGCGGGATGAGGAACAGCGTCGGCACGAAGCACACATTGAAGAGCGACGCCCCGATCATCGTGTAGTGCTTGCCGAACCTGTAGGAGAGCTTCAACACCAGCGGCACGAAGCCGACGCCGGCGAAGAAATAGAGAAGCAGAAGCTGGTTGGTGTAGCCGCCCACTTCCCAGACGTATTTCGCCTCGAAGATGAACATTGCGCCGAGCGCCGAACCGGAAATGCCGCTGAAGAGATCGGCGATCACCAGGCGGCGAAGGCCGTCATTCGTCATCAGCGCGGTAAAGGCTTCGCGCCAGTGCAGATGCGGCTGCGGCTTCGCATCGCGCTCGCCCATCATGGTCACGGCCAGAAGCGTCGCCAGCGGCGTCACGATGATGATGAACCAGCCGATCACTTCCACGCTGTTATGCGCGGCATCGACGCCGCCGAGAGACTGGATCACCACCGGCAGCATCAGCACCAGCGGCACGCCCAGCACGGAGAGGCCCTCGCGCCAGCCCTGAATCCGGGAGCGCTCGTTATAGTCGTCGCTCAGTTCCGCGCCCCATGACATATGGGCGAGCAGCAGCATGGTGAAGCCGAGATAGAGCACCAGCAGGCCGCCGACGAGATACGCCTCTGTCACGGCCTCGATCGGCGCGAAGCCCAGAGCGCCGATGGCCGAGTTGAGCGCCGGCAAGCCCCGCTTCGGAATGAAGACAAAAAAGCTCGCCAGCATGATGAGCGGCGCGGAGATCACCACCCATACCCGGCGGCGGCCCCACCGGGTTTCGAACTTGTCCGAGACATAGCCGAGAAGCGGATCGACGATCACGTCCCAGCCGCGCGCCAGCGTGAAGGCGGCGCCGACCGCGATCAGGCCGAGCCCCATCGTGGTCGCGTAGAACTCCGGCAGATGCACGGCCAGCGGAAGACCGAGGGCGGCGATGGTGATCGAGGGCATCGCATAAGCGAGCAATCGAAAGGTTGAATGTCTCTCCTCGGCCATGCCAGGTACGCTCCGGTCTGAACTCACGTATTATGGAATGAGAGGGCGAGGCGTGCGCCTGCAACCGGCGCAAACCGTGGACACGCATAACGGGGGAAATAGAAACCTCAATCGCGCGTCGCCCCCTGCCGCGGCAGGCATGGCCCCTCCCTGGGAATGGCGGACTACGGGGGTTCTTTGCTGCCACCGTTTCACCGCCGGGCCGGAGTATGCCGAAGCGCGGCTCAACGGCCAAGCATTACCTTGCGGCATCGCCGGCCCGTCAGTTGGCTTGGCCGCGCTCCGTCATTTCGGATTCCTCGACATAGCGCTCCTCGAGCTTCTCGCGCAGCGCCTGCTGTTCCTTCAAACCGATCGGAAATCTCCACATGATCGCGGCAACGAGGAAGTTGCAGATGACGGGCACCGCGACGAAAACGATTGAGAGGCCGTTGATCGCATGTGCAGAATTGTCGCCCCTCGGATTGAATCCGATCAACGCCAGCGTCCAGAACACGATGCCGACCGCCACCGCGCCGCCGACTTTCTGGGTCAGCGTGAGCATCGAATAGAAGAGGCCCGTGCGGCGCTGGCCCGTTTCCAGTTCGTCGATATCGGCGACGTCCGCCATGATGGAGCGATAAAGGATCGTCGCGCTGCCGACATTGACGCCGAGGAAGACGAGCACCGCGGCCGCCACATAGATGTTGCCGGGTGGGATGAGGAAGAGCACCGGCGCGAAGCAGGCGTTGAAAAGCGATGTGCCGACGAGCGTGTGATGCTTGCCGAAGCGATAGCTCAGCCTCAGCACGAGCGGGATGAAGCCGAGCCCGGCGAAGAAATAGAGCAGCATGAGCAGGCTGGCGAAGCTCTTGAGCTGCCAGACATGCGTGACCTCGTAGATGAACATGGAGGCGAGCGAGGCGGCGGAAAAGCCGCTGGCGAAATCCGCCACCACGATGAGGCGCAGCGCCTTGTTCTTCAGCAGCGGCAGGAAGGCATCCTTGAGCGAGACATGCGGCTGGGGGCGCGAGGGGCGCTCGCCCACGAAGCGCAGATTGAGAAACACGGTCAGCGGCAGCAGGACGATGATGAACCAGCCCATCGCCTCGACGCGGACGGACTCCATGTTTTCCGCGCCCATCGTCTCGATTATCGCGGGCAGCATCAGCACGAGCGGCACGCCGAGAATCTGGAAGGCTTCGCGGAACGCCTGCACCCGCGAGCGCTCGTTGTAGTCGTCGCTCAGCTCGGCCGCCCAGGCCATGTGCGAAATGGTGAGCATCGTCCAGCCGACATAAAGGATGAACATCCAGAAGAAGAGATAGGCCGGCGTCACCGGCGCCGTGGGAATGAAGACGAAATAGGCCGCGAGCGCCGTGATCGGCACGGAAAGCACGATCCAGTGCCGACGCCTGCCCCAGCGCGAGGGAAACTTGTCCGACAGCACGCCCATCGCCGGATCGGTGATCACGTCCCAGAAGCGCGCCAGCATGAAGATCGTGCCCACCGTGGCGAGCCCGAGTTCCATGGGGCCTGCGTAGAAATGCGGAAGATAGACGCCGATGGGCAGGCCAAGCGCGGCAATGGGGATCGCGGGCCCGGAAAATGCGGACAATTTCCAGGCAGAGAGGCGGGCTTCGGCCATTCGGTCGCTAACTCCGTCTATGGGCTGTGGGAAAGTTTCGCGGAGGGGTAGTATGAACAAGCGGCATGGCGCGGCCAAGCCCTCAACTTCCGGCTAGGAATTCACATGCCGCCGGACTAATTTAGCGCCGGTTCGGCGGGGCACCCCGACAGGCAACGAAATCCGGCAGCGAAAGGCGAAGAGCGATGCACGGCCAAGGCACACCGAAATTCTCCAACGACGCTGGCGTGTCTGAAATCCGCATCGGCGTACGCGAATTCGAATGCATGGGCGCGCTGCCGCCCAACGACCATCCGCATGTCTTCCTCGACATGGGCCGCGATACCGAAATCCTCTGCCCCTATTGCTCGACGCTCTACAAGTTCGACGCCTCGCTCAAGGCGGACCAGTCCGTTCCCGCCGACGCGATCTCCCTTCTGAGGGCGCACGCCTGATCTTTCTCACCAGGTGAGGACGAGGCCGAGGGCCGTCGCGCCCATGATGGCGGTGGCGAGCCAGCCAAGCATGCGCAGGCCCGGCGGCAGCATGAGCGGGCCCATGATCTCGCGTCGCCGCGTCATCAGCATCATCATGAACATGACCGGCACTGCGACGATGCCGTTGATGACGGCGCTCCAGAAAAGCGCCTTCACCGGATCGACATCCGAAAAATTCATGATGACGCCGATGAGCGTCGCGAAGGCCAGGACGCCGTAAAACGCCTTCGCCTCGCCGGGCCGGCGCGCAAGGCCGGATGGCCACTGCATCGCCTCTCCCACCGCATAGGCGGCCGAGCCCGCGAGCACCGGCACGGCGAGCGCGCCAGTGCCGATGATCCCCGCCGCGAAAATCGCGAATGCATAAGGCCCGGCAATGGGCCGCAGCGCCTCCGCGGCCTCGGCGGAAGTGTTGATGTCGGTGACGCCATGCGCGTGCAGCGTCGCCGCCGTGGTGATGACGATCGCAAGCGACACGGTATTCGAGAACACCATGCCGATGACCGTATCGACGCGGATGCGGCTGAACTCGCGCGGCGCGGCGGCGAGATCGTCCCGCAGCGGATTGTATAACGGTTTCGCTTCTGCGCTCTCGACCTCCTCCTCCGCCTGCCAGAAGAAGAGATAGGGGCTGATCGTCGTGCCCAGCACGGCGACGACGCATGTGATGAAGGCGGGATCGACGGAAACCGTCGGCACCAGCACGTGATAGGGCATTTGCGCCCAGGGCACATCGACGATGAAAACCGTCGCCACATAGGCAAAGAGCGACAGCGTCAGCCACTTCAGAATGGGCTCATAGCGCGCATACTGGATGAAGACTTCCGCGAGCACGCTCGCCGTGCCGAAGAGCACGACATAGAGAAACGCCGGCCCGCCGATCAGCAGTTTGAGCGCCGCGCCCATGGCGCCGAGATCCGCGCCGATATTGATGGCGTTCGCCGCGAAAAGCAGGCTGACAATGGCATAGAGAACCGGCCGCGGATAATGCCGGGCGAGATTGCCCGCAATGCCGTGTCCGGAGACGCGGCCGATCCTCGCGCTGATTTCCTGGATCGCCACCATGAGCGGAATGCTCAGCACCAGCGTCCATCCGAGCGCATAGCCGAATTGCGCGCCGACCTGCGAATAGGTGGCGATGCCGCTCGGGTCGTCGTCGGAAGCCCCCGTCGTCAGCCCCGGGCCGAGGATGGAGAAGACGCTGCCTCTCCGCTCCGCAGATGGATCGACGGCCTCTTCGTCCTGGCTCATAGGGGTGAGGTGGTTGCCTGGGTTCGGGTCAAGAGACTATGCGGCAATTGCGTTCGATGTGAGGCATGACGGCCGGCGGCCTGCGACGCCGGCGCCTGTGCTTCGGCAAGCGGCGGGTCAGCGCTCCACCACCTTGCGATAGAGGTGCCAGGTGGCATGCCCGAGCACCGGGATGACCACCGCGAGCCCCAGAAAGAGCGGGATCGATCCGATCGCGAGCCCGCCCGCGACGACGAGGCCCCACACGGCCATCGGCCCGGGGTTCATGGCGATGGCGCGGATCGAGGTGCGGATCGCCGTATCGAGGCCGACATCGCGGTCGATCAGCAAAGGAAACGACACGATGCTGATGGCCATGGCGAAGAGCGCGAAGAGAAAGCCCACGCCGCAGCCCACAACGATCATCATCCAGCCGGGCCTCGTTGCGAAGATGTCGCGGATGAAGGAGGAAACCGAGCCGGGCGATTCAGGCCCGAGCGTCCAGTGATAGATGAGCCAGGCCGCAACGAGCCAGAGCAGGAAGGTCACCACCAGCGCGAGGCCGAGAACGACCATCCCGGCGAATGCGGGCAGGCGCACCACGTCGAAGGCGTTCGTCCAGGAAACGGAAAGCCCCTGCTCGCGCCGCCGGCTCATCTCGTAAAGGCCGATCGCGGCGAAGGGCCCGACCAGTGCGAAGCCCGATGCGAGCGGAAAGAGCAGCGGCAGCATGTCGCTGCCGAACATGAACCGCGCGAGAACGAGGCCGACCACGGGATAGAAGACGCAGAGAAAGATGACATCGGTCCGGTAGGCGCCGAAATCGTCGAGACCTTTCGCCAGCGCATCGCCAATGTCCCGAACGCTGATCCGGCGGATCGCCGGGGCGGGCGAATGCATGGTCTCCTGAATGTGATGGAGCGAGGGGCCCGCCGCGCCCAGCGCGAGCGCCATATTGTTGAGCTGCGCCCAGCTCCACTCGATGGGGTTCCTGATGGCCATGTCCGCACCTCCCGAACCGATGGTTCAAGGGCCGGGGGACTGCTCATGCCCGGGCGCCGATCGCGCCGCCAGTCACGAGAGACCCGCGACCTTCCGAGGTAAGAACTATACCTCAGATGGCGCCTCGCGTCTCGGCGGTTGACTCAAATGTTCTCTTTATGTTCCTATTCTATCTGACTTCAAGCTGAGTATGCAGTGATGCGTCAACCCACGGAACCTGAACGCCTTTATCTGGATTTCGACGGTTTTTTCGCATCCGTTGAACAACAGGCCCGGCCCGGTCTGCGCGGTCGTCCTGTAGGGGTCGTGCCGTTTGCCGATGCCGAGCACACCTGCGTCATAGCCTGTTCACGCGAAGCAAAGCTTCGTGGTGTCAGGAATGTCATGCCACTCGACGAGGCACGAAACCTGTGCCCCGACATTGTTTTCGTGCCGCAATCGCCCGATTTGTACCGCCGGGCTCACAACGCGTTGCTTTCCGAAATTCAAGCCATAATCCCCATTGATGCCGTCAAGAGCATTGATGAGATAACATGCCGCCTCGACCTTTCGTCACGGGGCGATCCGCTGACGCTCGGACACAAGATCAAGGAGCGGTTACGGGACAATATTGGACCGTACATCACCTGCTCGATCGGCTTTGCCGCCAATCGTCAATTGGCAAAGATGGCCTGCAAGGCAGGCAAGAAATCTCCGGGCCGCTATGGCGACGGGCTCATCGTCTGGCATCCACGCGACATGCCTGCTC